>CAIYVZ010000212.1 GCA_903929755.1 uncultured Acidobacteriia bacterium | reverse complement strand
GCAAACCTGCCGGTTCGGCACATTGGCGACTACACACCCGCAGCCTGGACCACTTCCCGCCTTTAAATCCCCAGGTCACCCTACCACTTCACCAGAAAACAGTCCTCGTTTACAGATGGGGTTGCTCTGACGCTTACGAATATCTCGCACAACGAGAACAAGATTTTTGACGAGTGCTACAAGACGTTGTTCCGCACTGCCTATCCGCCCGAGAACATAGCTGCCCTGAACGGCTGGATACACGCTATCGAGAAAGCGTGGCCGAGTCTGAATATGAACAACGAGTTGCGGGCCTGCCGGTCTCAGGTCAAGTACCACATCCTTTTCGCGGTATCGTCTCTCATTGCCGCCATTAACAAGCAGCCCCAGTCCGTCGTGGCACCGGCCTCCACGACGAAAGCGTTGGAACAGGCCAGCGACATTCTTTCCATGGCAGCTACCTGCGTCGAGAACGCCATGCAGAACGCGCTCATTCAGACTCAGACCGCCGGCAAGGTGTTCAGCCCGCAGAACTGGCTCAAGAGCAACTCCAGTTGGCAGGGGGAAACACTGGTCTCGGGAACACAAGCGGGCATGTTGTCGGGTTTTCCAACAGGCCCTGGCCTCATCGAGCGGATGAAAGCGCCGCCGACTGCGTTCAGCCCTCGGTGGTCGGCGGAATAGACGGAGTGCTACCTGAGCGTACAGGTTGGCCGCCGATGGCCCATTCCCCGTTACGCTCTCCACGAAACTGCGTTCTGTGAAGTGTCCAGATCGTTCGGGCGTGCCGTCCTCTACTCGGATAATTGTCGAGCCGCCGGGTTCGCCAGTGTGCTTCACCATACTTGGTGCCCAATCCCTCTCACCGTCTGAAGTCTGCCACCTCCGATTGCAGGACATCATCCAAGCGGAGTGTCTCCCCGTCAGAGCGCCGCCCGTGCAACGGCGGTGGGTGCATTACATGCGCAGTTTGACGACCACGCTCAGAGCTTACCCGGCTTCGCCTACGCTTCCGGCAGCGGGCCGGAAAGTACGCAGGCGTTGATGCCGCCAATTCCCATGGAAAGCTTGCCGCCGAGGCCCTGGGGTGCGTCGCAGGCCGTGTCGAAGACCACATTATTGTGAACTGCTGAGATGCCCGGATTCACCGAACCGGCATCGAGCGTGGTGGGATACAGCTTCTTTCGGGAATACCCCAGATACTGGGCCGTCAGTTCCCAGCCGCCGCCGGCGCTCATGCCGTGGCCGAAGGTCCCTTTGCGGGCTGTCACCAACACCGATTCCGAGAAAATAGACCGGAAGGTGGAGATTTCGCCGTAGTCGCCTGGTGTTGCCGTGGCGTGAAGATCCCAGGTGGCGACATCGGACGGAACGGCTCCAGCCTCGCCCAAAGCCTGCATCATCGCCATTTTCGGCCCTTCGGGAGACGGCGTGATGATGTGGTGCGCATCGGAGCTGACGCCAACTGCCAGTGGCTCCATGCCGAGCGGTTTGAAGCCCTTGGCCATACAATACTCCATGTCGCCAACAACCCAGACAACCGCGCCACCAGCCACGTGCGTGCCCTGGAGGCGGGTCAGCGGGCGTGACAGGGTCTTATCAGCCGCCAGAACGCGGGCGCTGTAGAAAGAACCCACGGTGAGGGGATGAGGCGGCGGATCAGTAGCGCCAACCACCACCAGTTTTGCCTCGCCCGACTGGATGGCGTTCATCGCCAGGCGCAGCGACACACCAAAAGTGGAACAGGCGGCGACGGGCGAGAAGGCGAGACCGCGAATTTTGGCCAGGATAGAGATCTGCGCGGCGGGCGCGTTGTTGATATTCCAGATCAGGTTGGCGGAAACTTTCCAGGGAGCCTCCGGGGCTCCCCAGCGCTCCTGCAACCGCCCGCGCTGCTTTTCCTTTTCGCGAATGGCGTTGAGCTTGCCCTGCGCCACATCGCCCTCAATGGTGAGGCTTTCGATGACGGCCAGTTCGGCCAGATATTCTTCGAGACTGGCGGAGCGCGCGGCCCAGAAGGCATTCCAGAGGCGCTGTGCGTCGTCACGTTCATCGCCTTCGAGCGAGGCGGGGTCAACCGGAGCGCCCGGGACCGGGTTCGCCTGGTGGTCGCGAAGCGCGGGATTGCGCACGGGGGCGGCCCAGAAACGGTCCCACTTTCGCTGATTCTCATGCAGCACGACGCCGGCATCGTGGATGGAGGCGATGCTGCCGAGGCCGGTACCCACGTACACGTGGGCCTTCTGCCCCAATTCCTTGAGTTCGGTTTCGAGGCCTGGATTCTGCCCCATGGCCTGAATGAAAGCGCCCATCGCGTAGAGCGCCGGCATATCCATCTTCTCTTTCAGGTTGTGGAAGTGGCGAGGGGTACAGCGCTGGTTGATCCAGGGCGCATAGGCCTCAAAATCAAACTCCGGCCGGCCCACAAGAAAATTATCGGGTCCGTAGCCATTAAACGGAGAAAGCCAGCTCTCGGAAGACTCCAGATTGTGTTCAAAAGCTTCGATGTTGGGCGACTTGGGCGCAACAACACCCCAGCCGAACACACCAGTTCTTATTTTTGCCAACGGATACTCCCGAAGCTACAGAGCCCAAAGGCATGGACGGTAATGGCGCAACGCTTTACATGGCGCATTCTTCGAGGATACGCCACGGGCTGTCGAGCCAAACGGGCGGCGAGAGCGACGGCGCGTGTTACAACGGGTCTGAACCTATGGCGACACCCGAAGTAATGGCGCGCGCGGCGAAAATCAAGCTGCTTTTAATGGATGTGGACGGCGTTCTGACCGATGGAAAACTTTACTTCATCCCCGGTCCGGACGGCAAAATGGTGGAATTTAAGGGCTTTGACTCCCAGGACGGCATCGCCCTGCAGTGGTGCCACGCGAAAGGCATTCGGACGGGCGTGATCAGCGGCAGGATTTCGCAGGCCACCGACGAGCGCGCGAAACAGTCGAAGATGCACTACGTCTACCAGGGTTACACCGAAAAGATCCCGATCATCGAAGAGATTATGGCGGATGCGGGCGTGGAACGCGATGAAGTGGCCTACATTGGCGACGATTTGACCGATGTGGTGGTGTTCCATCGCGTCGGGTTCGCCATTGCAGTGGCCAACGCACGGCCTGAAGTGAAGGGCGAAGCGCACTGGATTACCGGGAACGTGGGCGGCACGGGTGCGGTTCGGGACGCGGTGGAACTGATCTTCCAGGCGCGGGGTCTGTGGCCGGAGATTCTGGCAAAGTACGAGATCGGACAGGGCGCTTCCGCCTAAAAGCCGGTTCTGATATGCTTCAGGCGAACTCTCTATGCTGAAAATCGCCTGTACGCTTGCTCTTTTCTGTTCGTTCGCAGCCTCGGCCGCCGAGCAGCATTTTCTGTACGTTGCCAACCCCGGAACCCGCAATTATGTGGAGTACGGCGGGGTGGGCATCTCTGTTTTCGACATCGATAACGGCTATAAGTTCGTGAAGCGCATCGCGACGTGGGATGTCCCTGCAGGCAAAGAGCCCGAGAACGTGAAGGGCGTGGCGGCCAGCGCGAAGACCGGCATCATCTACGTGTCGTCGCTGAACCGCATCATCGCCATCAACATGATCAGCGGGAACCGGATCTGGGATAAAGCCTACGAGGGCGGCGTGGACCGGATTGCGCTCTCTCCCGATGGCAAGATCATCTATGCGCCGCAGCTGGAAGGCCCGAAGTGGCATGTGGTGAACGCCGCGAACGGCAACGTGATCACGGAGGTTGAGACGAAGTCGGGTTCGCACAACACGATCTTTGCGGCGGATGGCTCGCGAGTTTACCTGGCGGGGTTGAAATCGACCTCGCTGTCCATCGCTGACCCGAAGACGAACAAGGTTTCGGCAACGGTGGGACCTTTCGAGAACGTGATCCGACCTTTCACTGTGAACGGCAATAACTCGCTGGTGTTCGTGAACGTGAATGGCCTGCTCGGCTTCGAAGTGGGCGACGTGAAGACGGGTAAGAAGATCGCGCATGTGGAAGTGGAAGGCGTGAAGCAGGGTCCCGTGAAGCGGCATGGTTGCCCCGCCCACGGCATCGCGCTGACGCCCGATGAAAAAGAACTCTGGTTGGCTGATTGCGCGAACGAGATGATCCACGTCTATGACGCGACTGTGATGCCCCCGAAGCAGGTGAAGAGCCTGAAAGCCCGCGACTGCGTGGGCTGGGTGAGCTTCAGCATGGACGGCAAGACGGCGTACTCCTCCACCGGCGAGATTTTCGACTCTGCGACGAAGAAGATTATCGCCACGCTGACCGACGAGGCCGGCCACGCGGTGCAGAGCGAGAAGATGCTGGATGTGACGGTGGTGAACGGCAAGGTGACGAAGGCCGGGAATCAATTCGGGGTCGGCGCAAAGAAGTGATCTCGGTTGTTCTGCTGGCGCTGCTGGCTGCCCAGACGCCCGAGCAATTCTTCGAGCGGAAGGTAGCGCCCATTCTGACGAAACGGTGCCTGCCCTGCCATAACAGGGAGTTGAACAACGCGGGCCTGTCGTTTCAGGACACGGCCACGCTGCGCCGCGTGGTTGTGCCAGGGAAACCAGATGAAAGCCGCCTGACAGAGACGCTGCGGCATGAGGGCCAGGTGCAAATGCCACCGGGGCCCCCGTTGCCGAAGAAGGAGATCGAGGTTCTTCGGGAGTGGGTGCGGCGCGGGGCCGTCTTTGGGACACCGCTAAAGTAAGTCGGGTTTTAGCGGATCTTCCGGCCATTTGTGGCGCGGGTAACGTCGACCCAGTTCGCGGCGCAACTGAGGATAGAGGCGCTCCCAGAAACCCGCCAGATCCGTTGTGGTCTGCACCGGACGCTGGTTTGGGGCCAGCAGGTGAATCACCAGCGGGACTTTGCCCCGGGCGACTTTCGGTGTTTCGGTGATGCCGAAGAAATCCTGCAGTCGCGAAGCCACCCAGGGCCCCTTATCGGCTTCGTAATTCACTTTGGTCATACGCCCGCTGGGCAGCCGAAGGCGCGCCGGGGCCACCTGATCCAGCAGGCCGGATTCGAGAGATCGCTCCAGCGCCGGCAGCAGGTTTTCGCTGACTTTCGAGAATTCGGCAAAGGTTCGCAGGCCGTAGCAGAGTTCGGCGGCGACTTTGGTGATGGCCGCCGGGTCCAGTGCGGGCAGTGAGCTGTGCCGTGACGCGAAATCGACGCGTGCCTGGAAGGCGACCAGCGCTGCCGGATCCACGAACCGTTCCAGCCCGGCTTCTAAAACTTTAGCTGCAAGGAGTACGGCGGCAGCTTCCGGGTCGGGCATGGCGCCGCGCGTCTCATCGATAACCAGCGAATCGTAGAGCATGGCGCTGACGGCTTCCACACGCTCACCTTGCCGGTGCCACTCCAACTGGGTCCGGTCGGTGACATGGTCCGGGAAGATGTCGAGCAGCCACTCGGGTTCGATGGCGTGCGCCAGCCGGATGAGGGGTGCAGGCCGGTCATTGCGCTCTTCCAGATCCACGGCAACCAAGAACTCGCCCGGCGGTTTCAGCATGGTGGCGGAACTGCCGTTGGAGAGCAGCACAGTACCGCCGGGCCTGGCTCGCCCCACGCGGTCGGGGAAGGCGGCGAGAAGGGCTTTGCCGATGGCGTTATCGTCCGATACGCGCCCCGGCTTGATGTAGCGGCGGAGTTGCCCGATGATGGCGCGGGAGCGGTAATCGGGCTCGTCGTCTAAAGACTGCAGCCTCTGGCCGCTGGAAAGCAGGGCTGCCACCCGGGCTCCGTGCTGCCCGGCGCCGTACGCTTCGGCATCCAGCACCAGGCGAGCGAGCCGGGGATGCAGCGGCAGGCGCGCTGCCCGTTCTGCCTCCCGGCCGCGGGTGCGGAGACGATCCAGTAGGTTTTCGGCAGCCTCCATCGCTGCGGGCGTGGGCGCATCCAGCCAGTTCAGGTCCGCGGCGTTGTGGATACCCGCCACTTCCAGTTGGAGGCACATCTGCGACAGTTCACGCCGCAGGATTTCGGGGATGTCCCGGGGTGCCCGGCGGTGAAAATCCTCTGCGGTGAACAGGCGGACCACCGTTCCGGGGCCGGTGCGGCCAGCCCGTCCGGCGCGCTGGTCGGCGGAGGCTTTGGAAATGCGGCGAACTTCGAGTGAGGGCAGGCCAGTCCACGGGGAATCGGAAGCGACTCGCGCAAGGCCGGAATCCACCACGGCGCGCACCCCTTCTATGGTGATGGAGCTTTCCGCGATATTGGTGGAGAGAATGATTTTGCGGCGGGAGGCTGGGGCGACGGCGCGGTCCTGCTCTTCGGGCGTTAGCTCTCCGAAAAGCGGTGTGACCAGCAGATTTTGGCGTTGCGCGAGAGGTTCCAGGGCCCGGGCGGCCCGGCGGATTTCGGCGGAACCGGGGAAGAAGACCAGGATATCGCCTTCCGCCGTGGCCACGAGCCGCTCCACCGCCGAAGTGACCTGTTCTTCGAGAGGTGCCGGGGAATAAGGGGTGTAGCCGACCGTCAACGGAAATAACCGGCCCTCGGAACTGACGCACGGGCAATCGCCCAGGAACCTGGATACCGGCCCGGGATCGAGTGTCGCGGACATGACGACGATCCGCAGCTCCGGCCTCGTGCTGAGTTGCAGACGCCGCAGCAGGGCGAGCGCGACGTCGGTATCGAGGTGGCGCTCGTGGAATTCATCCAGAACAACGGTGGAAACGCCCCTCAGTTCCGGATCGGAGATGAGCCGCCTGGTGAGCACGCCTTCGGTGAGAAAGCGAAGCCGGGTCTGCGGCCCGGACACGTCCTCAAAGCGAACCTGATAGCCCACCGTGCCACCCACGGTTTCGTCCATCTCCTCCACCACGCGGCGCGCCGCCATGCGGGCTGCGATGCGGCGGGGTTCCAGCACCAGAACGTCGTCGGGGCCGAGTGACAACAGGGCAGGGGGAACGCGCGTGGTTTTACCGGCGCCGGGCGCCGCTTCTATCACGAGCGAAGGCGAACGGCGCAGGTTCGCGAGAATCTCAGGCAGGATTGCGTCTACAGGAAGCACTCGCCACCAGAGTAGCGGGCGTGATACTGTTGCGCTTTAGAGGCTCCGTAACCGCAAAATGAATCGTCGCAACTTCCTGCAATCCACACTCGGCGCCGCCGCGCTGGGCTCGGCCCTTTCTCTCAACGCTCAGGGTAAAAAGATCCCGGTTGGGCTGGAGATGTTCTCCGTCCGCCAGGCGCAGGCGAAAGACCTGATGGGGACCATTCGCGAAGTGGCGAAGATTGGCTACGAGGATGTGGAGTTTTTCGCTCCCTACTACCAGTGGAGTCTCGATCAGGCGAAGGACGTTCGCAAATTGCTGGACGAAGTGGGCATGAAGTGCCTCTCCACGCATAATTCCATTACGAACTACAAGCCGGAAAATGTGCAGAAGGCGATTGATCTGAACAATATTCTGGGCGCGCGATATGTGGTTGTTTCGAGCGCGGGGTCACCGAAGACGCTGGATGCGTGGAAGGGCGTGGCCGAGACCTTCACGAAGGGCCATGAACTGCTGGCTGCCGGGAAACTGCGGGGCGGGTATCACAACCACCAGCTGGAATTCACCCCGGTGGAAGGCAAGCGTCCAATTGAAGTGATTGCGGCGAACACGCCGAAGAGCTTCGTCCTGCAACTCGACCTTGGAACGTGCGTGGAAATGGGCTCGGACCCGGTGGCGTGGATCAATGCGAACCCCGGACGAATTCAGTGCATGCACCTGAAGGAGTGGAACAAGGAAAAGGGCTACCGGGCGCTGTATGCGGAAGGCGCGGTGCCGTGGAAGGAAGTGCTGGCGGCGGGCTTGAAGACGGGTGGCCTGGAGTACGTGCTGATCGAGCAGGAAGGCAGCGAATTCGGGGAGTTTGAGACCGCGAAGAAGTGTCTCGAAACCTACCGAAAGATGCACGGGTAACTCCGCGCACCATGCAGCCACTTTACGTTCGAATCCATGCCGCCGATAATGTCGGCGTTGTTGTGAATGCGGAAGGCGTGCAGGCTGGAGCGGCGTTTGCTTCGGGTCTGACGGCGGCGGAAGCGATTCCGCAATCGCATAAAATTGCGCTGGTTGATTTGGAGCCGGGCGAGGCGATTTTGCGCTACGGCACGCCGATTGGGTATGCGAACCGGAAGATCCGGCAGGGCGAGTGGGTCCGCGAGGATTCCATGCGGATGCCGGAGGCTCCGGCGCTGGAGGATCTTCCCCTCTCCACTGCGGTTCCGGCGGATTTACCTCCCCTGGAAGGTATGACTTTTGAGGGGTATCGGAATCCCGACGGCACCGTGGGAACGCGTAATATTCTGGGCATTACCACGACGGTTCAATGTGTCGCGCCTACGGTGGATTATGCCGTTGCTCGCATTCGGGCGGAACTGCTGCCGAAGTACCCAAATGTGGATGACGTTGTGGCTGTCACGCACACGTACGGCTGCGGCGTAGCGATTGATGCTCCCGGTGCTGCCATCCCGATCCGGACGATCCGCAATATCAGTAGGAATCCCAATATTGGCGGCTCCCCTCTGGTGGTTAGCCTGGGGTGCGAGAAGCTGCAACCGGCGCGGTTATTTTCGTCCGACCTGCCGATTTTTGAAGATCAGAACCTCATTCGGCTCCAGGACGAACATGGCTTCGGCGAAACTGTCGCCGCGATCCTCAAAGCCGCCGAAAAGAAGCTGGCGGAACTGGACAAACGCCGCCGTGTCACTTGCCCGGCTTCCGATCTGGTAGTCGGGATGCAGTGCGGAGGCAGCGATGCTTTCTCGGGTGTCACCTGCAATCCCGCCGTGGGTGAAGCGACCGACCTGCTGGTCCGCGCCGGGGCGACCGTGATGTTCTCTGAAGTGACGGAAGTTCGCGATGCGGCGCACCTGATAACTGCCCGTGCCGCGACGCCCGAAATCGCACGGGATTTCATCCGCGAAATGCGCTGGTACGACGAATACCTGGCGCAGGGCAGCGCTGACCGCAGCGCCAACACCACGCCTGGCAACAAACGCGGGGGCCTGGCCAACATCGTGGAAAAAGCCATGGGATCTGTGGCGAAATCCGGTACTACCGCGCTGCGCGCCGTGGCTTCACACGGAGAGCGAGTTACCGCCAAGGGCCTCGTCTTCGCAGCCACGCCTGCCAGCGACTTCATCTGCGGCACCCTGCAACTGGCAGCTTCCATGAACCTGCACGTCTTCACAACAGGCGAAGGCAGCCCCTATGGCCTCGCACTGGTGCCGGTGGTCAAAGTCAGTTCGCGGACCGCTCTGGCCGAAAAATGGCCAGACCTGATCGATCTGGATGCGGGCCGCATCGCTACCGGTGAATCAACCATCCAGCAGACCGGAGCGGAGCTGTTCCAGATGATTCTCGACGTCGCCAGCGGTCGCAAGAAGACCTGGGCCGAGAAGTGGAAGCTCCATAACACCCTGGCGATGTTCAACCCCGGCCCGGTTACCTAACCTGCCGGCTTGCGCGAACTCGCGTAAGCCATGGCTGCGACAGCCACCACGGCCTGGCCGCGACATGTTTGGTGGGGCGCCGGAGACTGACGGGGCAACCCTGTGCGTCAATAGAAAAAGGCCGACCCTTACGGATCGGCCCATCTCTTGTACTTGCTGCGCTGGTCAGAACTGGAAGCGAAGCTGTAGTTCCACCTTGCGGTTGCCGGAAGCACCGCCACCGCCACGGCCGCCGCCACCACCACTATCCGAGGACAGTGACTGGCCGAAGGTGGGTGAGTTCAGAGAACCGGTCGGCGACGAGTAGTTCACGTGGTTCAGAGCGTTGCGGGCCGAGAGCGTCATGGTCAGGTTGTATTTCTTGCCGGTGCTGCCGCCGCCGAAGCCACCGAAGCCACCGCGTCCGCCACCACCAGCAAAGCCACCACCGCCACCACCCCGGGGACCACCGCCACCGCCGCCACGACCGCCGCCACCAGGGCCGCCGGGACCACCGCCGCCAGGGCCACCGTCGCCGCCACCAGCACCAGGATTCGGGGCGCTGCCTGCCCGCTCACCCCAGCCGAAGGTCCGGCTCAGGCGGAGGTTGGCAGTGAAATGGCTGAAGCCAGTGCCATAGTTGATCGGAATAATCGTTTCACCAGGCAGGGGCGCTGCGTTGAGACTAACTCCATTCCAAACCTTCACGTTCTTTGGGTTCGAAGCTGAAGTTGCGAAGGAAGGACGGTCGTTGATGATGCCGTCACCGTTAAAGTCCGTACCCGTCGTGATGTTGAATGGAGGCGCGGAGCTAATGGTGACCAGAGGCGCCAGCGTCATCTTCAGGGGCAGGCCAACGTTGCCGCCGAAATTCACGCGGTGGCGAATGTCGTAAGAGGCACGGCCCCAATCAAGAGACGTATTGTACTGGTTGCTCGGGAAGCCGTTCACATTGCTGTTCACCCGGCCGTAGGAGTAGTAACCCTGCATACTGAAGTGCTTGTTGAAGCGCGAATTCGCGTTCACGATGATCTGACGCTGTTTGTAATTACCCGTCGATTCGTAGTCGTAGATATCGCCGCCGGAAAAGGGACGAATACCGGTCCGCAGCACTGCGTCATACGTTCCGGGCAGGTAGGCGTTAATGTTGCGGGTCCGCTGATCGTGCACGCCGCGGGTGTCCACAAAGTTAACGGAGACCGAGGTCCGGCCGGGCAGCGAGCGATCCACGCTGACGGCGAACTGCAACATGGAAGGGGCCACGTAGCTGGGGTCCACTTTATAGATGGCCTGGTTTTGCAGGGTCAGCAATGAGGTGGAAGGAACAGCCGGATAGGCTGCCAGTGCCAAAGCCGCGGTGGCCGGGTTCTGCGTGCTGTTGATGTTGTAGTTGAGCTGCGACGTGCCGTTGTAGCGCAACGTATTGAGGTAGTTATTGTCACTGAACCGGTCATAGAAGATGCCGTAACCCGTGCGGACAACCGTCTTGCCGGGCTTGCCACCCTTGGACCCCGGGGCCCAGGCAATGGCCGCGCGGGGGGCGATGGAGCGATGGTCGCCAATGTTGGTCTGCCATTCGTAGCGGATACCGCCGCTGAGCGTAAGGTTGGGGCGAAGGCGGAAGTCGTCCTGAATAAAGATGCCCATATCGAACTGGTTGACGCTGGCCAGCGGGACACCGGAGTTCAGCGTGAACTGCGTGGGGCCACAGCCCTGTGCCAGAATGTTCGCCATCGAAGAACCCTGCTTCAGCAGGAGTTGGGTCTGGCGGTAGACATCGAGCGACGTCGGGCTAGCGATGCCGGCAAGGCAACCGGCAGAGGTGGCCAAAGAGTTCGGCGAAGTAAAGGTGTAGGTGCCGTTGTAGTTCGACGTGGAATTGTTCGCCAGCGAGTCGTAGCGAGCGCGGAGGCCAGCTTTCAGCGTGTGGCGACCCTCCGTCATCGTGATGATGTTGTGAACTTCCAGATCACTGGTGTGCGTGTAGTTCGCGATCAGCGGCGAACCGCCATCGGTAAACGAACTTTGCACGTTGATGGTGGGGCCGAGCAGGCCGGAACCGACAGAATCCTGCGTGCGGCGCGAGATCTGAACACGAGTCTCGTCAACGGCTCTGGTGCCAAGAATCGAGGTCTCGGTTATCTGAACGTTCTGGTTGTTGCCTGTCGAGTTTGAAACCTGCGAAGGCAGGCTGAACCCGCTCACGCCGCCGACGCTGGTGGAGTGGTTGAAGTTGTACCGGCCTACCAGGGTGTTGGTGGCATTGAGCTGGTAGTCAAGACGCTGGCTGAGGCCGAAATTCTTGGCCGGAACGGCGAACGCCTGGTTGTTCTTCACGGTGTTGAAGCTCGAATCGAGGACCGTGGCGTTCACCAGGGACTGTTCCGAGTTGTTGCGGTTGTTGAAATCGGTAAAAAACGAGGCCTTCTTGCTTAGCGGACCACCGATGTTAAACGAGAGCATCTGCGAACTGTAGTGCGGCGGTTCGGTGGTCAGGAACGGGTTGCGGCTGTCGAAGAGCTTGTCGCCCAGGTTGACGAAGCCACCACCGTGGAACTTGTCGGTACCGGGCTTGGTCAGAATTTCGATGCGGCCAAAGCCGGGGCGGTCGAATTCAGAGGAAAAAGGATTGGAGTTGATGCGGATCTCGCGGATGGAGCTTTTCGGGGGCAACTGGCCGCCACTGAACCCGTCAACGAAGAACTGGGCGCCGTTCGGACCCGCCGCGGGACCGGCCAGAGCCTGAAGATCCGACTGGAGGTCATCCGGGTCGTCCGGAAGGAATTCGAGATCATCGGCCTTCAGCACCAGGGCGCCGACGTTTTGCGACGGATCGGTTGTGACCGCACCGGCCGCTTCGTCCTGCACCTGCACCTGCACCGATTCGGTGGCAACCTGCAGGGCGATGTCGAGGGGGGTAACCTGACCGGCCGCGACAGTTAAAGTCTGGCTGGTGAATGTGGTGAAGCCCTTGGCATCCGCACGGACTGCGTAGGTGCCGGGGGGAACTGTCAGGGTGAACTTGCCTTGCCCGTCGGACTTGGCACTGCGGGTGGTACCACCACCTGTAAGTTGAATGTTTGCGCCAGGAACAAGGGACGCGGAGGGGTCAGTGACCGATCCACGCACCGTGCCCGCGTTCTGAGCGTGAATCTGCGCAGCTCCAAAAACCATCAGAAAGATGGGAGCCAGGCGCACAGCGAAGCTATTGAAAGTTTTTTGCATAGTTTTTCCGGGACTGCTCGTGAGCCCGACAAAGGGCTTACCTAGGGTGAGACGATCCCCTCTTCTGATTGTTACTGTTACGGGGACTTAACAACGTGAATGTGTGTAAAGAAATGAAGCCTTTACCCCGATAGGGTATTTGTGATATATTTGAAACCTGGGAGGTCTGCGCGCACGCTGTGCACCAATCGACCCCCGACCCCGCATTTGCGGCATAGTGGCGTTTTCGCCCACCTACAATCTAAAAAAAATATTTTGCCGCGGTAGCCGTGGCGCGTCTGCTATTGCAGAGCGCCGCGCATTGATTACCGATCCGGGAGGTTTGCGTTTCGTATGGACCATGATGACGATCAGTTTCTAGAAGCACCGCTTGGGATTAACTTCGACGAAGAAGCAACAAAGTTTTTCGATCCCGAAGCGGAAGCGGATTTCCTCCACCCGAACCAGCAGGTGGAGGAGTCTATTTACACAGACGACCCGGTTCGCGTCTATCTGCGCGAAATGGGCGCCGTTCCACTTCTGACCCGCGAAGGCGAAGTGGATCTGGCCCGCCGGATGGAGCGCGGCAAGGTTCGGATGCACCGCGCGATCAGCCGCTCCGCCCTGGTTCAGCTGGCTATTGTGGAACTGGCGGAAACGCTCAAACGTAATCCCGACGATCTGGATAATCACGTTGATATTGGCGGCGACATGGAAGAAGGTCTGCCGGCGGACTCCAAGAAAAGAACCGAAGTTCTCAAACTTTTCAACGACATCCAGTCCTCGCACAAGCGCGCCGTGGTGCACCACGAAAAGCTTCTGGCGTCTGCCGCCGCCCAGAAGAAGGCCCGGCGCAAGCTGGTGATGCGGCTTTACCGCTCCCTGGTGGAGACTTCACTCGCGATCCGCAGTGTGCCGTGGACGCTGCTTCGGTGGCGGGACTTTACGCGCGAAATCGAACGCGCCGTGGAGGAACTGAACCACCTGGACCGGGAACTGAAGAAGCTGGAAACCCGCCCGAACGCCGCGCAGCAGACTCGCATCCGCGAACTGAAACGCGAAATCAAGAAGCGGGAGACCACCGCCGGGGCTTCGCTCGAAGAGCTGAAGCATACGCTGATGGTGATCCGCCATGGGGAGCAGGAAGCCGAGCGCGCCAAGAAGGATCTGGTGGAAGCCAACCTTCGGCTCGTGGTTTCCGTGGCCAAGAAGTACGTCAACCGCGGCCTGCACCTCCTCGATCTGATCCAGGAGGGCAATATCGGCCTGATGCGCGCGGCCGACAAGTTCGAATATCGTCGCGGTTACAAGTTCTCCACCTATGCAACCTGGTGGATCCGGCAGGCCATTACCCGCGCCATCGCCGACCAGTCCCGTACGATTCGTATCCCCGTCCACATGAACGAGAGCATGAACAAGTTCCTCCGTGCCTCCCGCGAACTGGAAAAAGAACTCGGCCGGACCCCGACGAACGAAGAAATCAGCCGCCGGATGGACATTCCGGTGGAAAAAGTCCAGAAACTGAAGACTATCTCGCGCGACCCGGTTTCTTTGGAAACCCCGGTTGGCCGCGATGGCGAATCCGCGCTGGGCGATCTGATTGAAGATCGCTGGGTGGGCTCCCCCGTGGATGCGGTTATCGAGACCAACGTCCGGGACGAGACCGCAGGCATTCTGAAGACGCTCTCGCCGAAGGAAGAGAAGGTAATTCGCCTCCGGTTTGGTATCGGTTGCGAACGCGAACACACGCTGGAAGAGATCGGGCAGGAGTTCGATGTAACCCGCGAGCGGATTCGCCAGATTGAAGCCAAGGCTCTCCGTCAGCTGCGGGCTCCGGAACGGGCTCGCCGCCTTCGCGCTTTACTCGCCGCCCGGTAAACAGAACAAACGAACCCAAATGCAAAGGGGGCGATCACCAACCGGTGACCGCCCCCTTTGCATTTCCTCAAACTAATTAAGCCCAAAGGCCTTCCAGACGCTTGTCCGTATCGCCGAAGCGATCCTGTTTCGCGCCCATGTGGTCCATTACGGACAGGTACAGGCTACAGGCCCGGCGGTTGTCGTTACCTTTATCGAGGTAATCGAGGATGCGACCGGTCTTGAGGGACCCGCCCGCCTTCCCGGCCAGCACGATCGGCAACTGATCTGCGCCGTGCGCATCGCCATCGAAAAGGCTGGAACTGGTCATCAGCAGGCTGTTATCCAGCAGTGACGTGCCGCCTTCATCAATCGCTTTCATCCGCTGCACCAGATAGGTGAACTGCTGCATGTGGAACTGGTTTGTTTTCAAATACATCGCTTCCAGTTCCGGAGCATGGCCGTTGTGGGTCAAATCGAGGTGCAGGGCACCGCGGACACCTTCCAGGAACTTGAAGTTCATCTGCGACAGATCATTGTTCAGCATTAGCGTCAGAACGCGGGTCTTGTCCATTTGGAACGCTAAAACCGTCAGATCCAGCATCAGTTTCATGTGATCTGGCACATTTTGGGGTAGTTCATTCGCCGGACGTGGCATGTTCGCTTTTTCCAGCGTCGGACGCCAGCCTTCAATGCGTTCCTGCTTCCCGGCGGTTTCAATGCGCTTTTCGATATCGCGAATGGACTCCAGATACTCGTCCATCTTGCGCTTATCGCCCTTGCTAATCTTCGGCTGCAGACCCTGGGCGTCGGAAAGCACGGCGTCCAGGATGCTTTTGTCGAGACGACGGCCCTGGCCATCGCCCACCAACTGATCAAAAGTCCGTGAAGGATAAATTTCCTTGGGGGTCGGCTTGGTGGGCGTCGTCCAGGAGACGCAGGAGCCGTAAAGCATGGACAGGCCGTCTTCCAGACGTAGTTCGTTTGGCTCAATGCCCAGCGCCATGCTCGGAACTTTACTCTTTGAACCAATTTCACGGGCGATGATCTGGTCCATGGACGTGCCGACCCTGATCACGTTCGGATCGAGGCTGACGGTTTCGCCGGAAAGTATGTTCATCCTGCCCAGGTGCGGACTGGTGGAAGAAAGCGCATGCTGGTGGTAGAGGCCGCGCAGGAAGACGATGTCGTCCGCAATTGGCTTCAGCGGAGCCGCCGCGGGGCCAAACTGCATGGCAGAACCTGCGCCCTTTGCCCACCACTCGGAAGGCTCCACGCCATTCGAGAAATAAACGTAGGCAAAACGCTGTGGAGGCTTGTTGGCGGCCGCCGGAGTATCGGCTCCCAGCAAGGGCAGGGACTCCATCCATGGAAGCGCCAGGGCAACGCCCGCGCCTCTCAAAAAATGACGGCGTGATGAGTAAGTTGCTTTCTTTGCCATGGTTATTCCGTACCTGCCTTGCCTGAGTTTCTCACGTTTGCTGCTATTTGCTTCGTCGCCGGCGTTAGTTCCCGGGCCGGACGGTTGCGGAACTGCTTGCTGGTGGCAATCTGCGCTGCCAGATCGGCGAAAGTGCTGTCGCCGCCAGCCGCCACCATCTGGTCAATCAGCGGCGTGTCGGAGGGGAGGACGGTGCGGCCGAGCGAGTAGCCGATCAGCTTGAACGCCAACTGGCGACGAACCAGGGCTTCCTTTGTGCGAAGGTAGTCGATCAGGCCCTGCGCACCGGAGATTTCGGTCTTATCCAGCAGCGTGCCGCCGTCGTAGATATCCTTGCCGTCCACGTATTTGTCGCGCCAGCGACCTGTGGAATCATAGTGTTCCAGAGGAAAGCCCAGAGGGTCGATCCGGGTGTGGCAACCCGCGCACGTGGCGTTCCGCTTATGGGATTCCAGTTTTTCGCGCAGCGTCATCGCGCCGAACAGCTTGTCATCTGCCGGAATGGAGCCGGCATCTGCGGGGGGCGGAGGTACGGGCGTTCCCAGAATGCGGCGCATCACCCAGTCGCCACGCTTCACGGGACTGGTCCGCAGCGGGGCGGACGTCACGGTCAAAATAGCCCCCAGACGCAGCAACCCGCCGCGTTTAAAGGCATTCGCGCCATCTATTTTCTCTACGGCACCGTCGGATTTTACTTCTTTCGGCACGCCATAGTACTTGGCGAGCGGCTGATTCAGGAAGGAATAGTCGGCGAACAGAATATCTTTGATGGGTCGGTTTTGACGGACCACGTACTCAAAAAATGATACGGATTCGTCGTACATGGCCGCGCGAACCTTGTCGGTGAACTCGGGGAAGCGCCCCGTATCCACACCTTTGTACTGGTCGAAGCGGTAGAAACCCAGCCACTGCCCGAAGAATTCGGTGGAGAGACGCCGAGCCTTAGGGTCCGCCAGCATGCGGCGAACCTGGCTTTGCACGTTCGCGGAACTCCGCAGTTCCCCGGCGCCAGCGGCGCGGCGAAGTTCTTCATCGGGCACGGAAGACCAGAGGAAGTAGCTGAGACGGCCGGCAAGTTCCCAGTCGTTCAGAGGCTTCACGCCAGCCGCGTCAGACGCCAACTCGACCCGGTACAGGAAACCGGGGGACACCAGAATGCGGGTCAGGACGGCACGGATCGCCTTCCTGTGATCCTTTTCCTCGGCAAGCGTCGTCCGATAGAAAGCCCGAAGGCTCTCTTTTTCCTTGTCAGTGAGCGGTCTGCGCCACGCCTGACTGGCGAATTTCAGGCAGTCTTCAATATGTTGCGATTTCCCGGCAGCCTCGGTGGCGGTGGTCTCCAGGTAATCGTTGCGCAGTGGGCCCACCCACTGCCGAAGCTCGGTGGGCATGGCATCGACCTGCACTTTGG
The DNA here is from genome assembly GCA_903929755.1 of uncultured Acidobacteriia bacterium. Lineage (GTDB taxonomy): Bacteria > Acidobacteriota > Terriglobia > Bryobacterales > Bryobacteraceae > BOG-234. The sequence continues at coordinate 24,232 of CAIYVZ010000212.1, read as the reverse complement.
TCAGGGTCGCCATTTTTGTGCCCTTCAAGTCGTACTTATACTTCTGGACCAACATATCCAGATACGCATCGTAGTACTCGAAGGATGTCTTCAGATCAGCCCACCCCCAGGTCAGGCGCTTCCGGGTGGCGTCGTCGATCATGTAGTCGTAGACGAACTTGTCGTCACGCAGATACTTCACGCGGGTATCGAAAGCGTCGTGTTCCGGGGTGTTGAAAGTCGGATCAAACGGGGCTGGAGGCGGGTCTTTGTCGGCCGGCGTCGGCTCGGCGTGGGAGTTCGGGGGCAAGAGTGTCGCCAACTCCATCACCCCGGCCTTGAAGGTCTTGTAGACGGCAGACTCGGGATCTCCCAGGATTGCGTGGGGCGGAGTGCCGCGGGCGGCGCCACCGTCTGCGCGGTCCGAGATGGTCAGCCGCAGGACCTGGTCATGCTGGCCGCCGATTTCCGCGTCTACCTGAACATCGAAGCCAATCGAATCCGGGGCAACCAGAACGTCAAATGAAACCGAGCCGTCGGAGACGAAATCGTTCTCGCCCAGCTTGACATCGTCGTGGCTCTTGCCGAAGCCGAGACGCGCCACTGTCGCCGCATCCAGAACTGATTTCAGCGGCACGCGGGGACTCACAGCACCCCGCCCGCGGAGAGCCTGAATCTGAGCCTGCGTGGCAGGGTCAGCCACCGTTCCGGCAGCGGCGGCTCCGGTAACCGGGGCCGGACCACGGCCAGCCGGTACCGGCCGCATGGCAACCGTCGGGTTTCGCCAGATGACCGTCTGTTTCGCCGTGAGCCCCGGGTTCACTGGAGCCACAATCAGATAAACCTTGTGCGGCCCGGCGCTCATGGAGCGTCCGCGCCCCGCACTACCAAAGGCGTTGAGGGTAAAGTGATGCGTTTTTTCGGCCGCGAGGCTCTTGTCGTTAAACTGCAGGGGGCTTTCATCGCCCGCACCACCGGCAGCCACGTCGCCACGGACGAAGAGCCAGCTCGGCCAGGTGGTCGCGAATTTTTGTATATCTTCAGCTCCGGCGCGTGCCAGACCAGTACTAACCTTCAGGTCGGTTGTGGGGGGCGGCAATTTCTTCCAGCGTGCGGCCACTTCCGAAAGGGGATAACCAAGCGTTGGCCGGTTCAGCACGGACCAAACATGCTGCGCAAAGCGTGGTTCCAGATTTTCAGCTTTCGCCAGGCTCTCCAGCGTCGTGGCCTTCTGCCCCAGTTCGTTGCGATATCGGTATTCCCAGGCGATGTAAAACGCCCGGGTGTACTTGTCGAGGCCAAACATAATGCCGCCTTCGCCCGATACTGTGCGCAGGCCGTACTTGCCGTAAATATCCTTCAGCCGCGTGATGGCAGAAAGCTCAAACCCGGTCTGCCCTGGATCGGCAAAAAACTCGATGGGGCCTGCACCGATGACCGCGTGATCGGCCACAATTTTAGCGGCTTCCAGATAGCGCTCCATGCCGGCGTCCTGCATGAACTGGACATCGCCAAAGTTCATGAAGCCTTCGCCGCCCACGGAATCATTCGCGAGATCACGGGTCAGGTCCAGATCCAGTCCGGTGATGTCCTTCAGCGTGTAGCCATACTCGGCACCCGTAAGCCGACGGACCGTTACTTTGCCCGGGTCACCGGCATTTTTATTGGCATAAGAGGTCAGTTCTTGCTTTACCCACGCCAGCGCGTGCTGCTTTTCCTGCTCACTCGGCTGCGGCATACCCTTGGGGGGCATGCGGTTGGCGTCGAGAGCCTGAACAACGCGCTGCCACTTGGGGAAGGCCGCGTCGGTCATAGGCCCAGCCGCCATAGCCCGCAGGCTGACGCCGCCCATGCCCGGCTCTTTGCCGTGGCACTGCATGCAATATTTTTCGAAAGTCGCGGTCGCGCTGGGGGGCGTTGTGTCGGCACCCCGCATCAAACCGGAAACAACCAACAGCGCCACAATGGACAGCGCCACAATTTGCAGAGGCCTTTGCAAAAACCAGCGGACAGAGGGGGACCCTTCTCTACGATCGTGTTTCATACTGATGTCGTTATTCTATTCCAGTCGGGGGTCAAGCAGCGTGCCAATGAAACGGCGTGCGCGAAAGCCCTCCTTGTTACCATGAATTGCAATGCAACCTTCCCAGCCGAAGATAGTCGTCGCGAAATCAGAAGACTACCGGGACAACTACGCGAACAGCGTCCAGATCCGGGTCAGTCTCTGGGACTTTGTTCTCATGTTCGGCAAGCTGGACCAGGTTGCCAGCGACACGGTAAACATTGAAAATTTCCAGGGCATCTACGTAAGCCCTCAGCAAGCCAAAGCGCTGCTCGGACTCCTGCAGCAGAACGTCTCACAGTATGAATCCGCATTCGGCGAAATCCGGCTCGAACCCAAAGCCGGTTCCGGCTTCATCCAGTAACGAAGCGCTTCCGGCGTTGTTCGGCGTAGACGCGGCCCCAGAACTCTTTAACCGAGAATTGGCGCGACTCATGTCGGGACCCAAAAAGCCAAAGGGTCCGCCGCCGAGACTGGGTGTCCGGCGGCAATCCTACATTATTGTCTGGCTGGTGTTTGCGGTTTTCCTGATCGCGGCACACGGACCCCTCTTCGAAACTCCGTACTATTGGGACGAAGCGGGCCAGTTCGTCCCGGCGGCGCTGGACATACTCCACAGCAACCACTGGATTCCGACCAGTACCCTCCCCAACGTCCATCCCCCTCTGGTAATGGGGTACCTGGCCGCCGTATGGAAGGTGGTTGGGTACTCGAATATCGCCACGCGCCTGGCCATGCTGGCGATTGCGGCATTCGGCGTGCTTTTCGCGTTCCTGCTGTCGATAGACCTCTCGCGCGGCAGTCCGGGGGCGCCCGCTATTGTGTCGCCGGTACTGCTTTGCATCTCGCCCCTGTTCTTTGCGCAAGCGATGCTGGCTCAACTGGATATGCCGGCAATGGTGGCCATGGCCCTGGCGCTGCTGCTTTTTCTGCAAAATCGATTTCGCGATTCGGCGATCACTTGTATTGTGCTGGTCCTTATTAAAGAGACCGGAATTGTTGCCCCACTGATTTTTGCGGGGTGGCTGGTTGCTGAGAAACGGTACCGCGACGCGGCCTGGTTCGCGATGCCCTTCATCACGCTGCTGGGCTGGCTCGTGGTGCTGAAAACATCGACCGGCCATTGGCTGGGCAGTTCCAGCTTTACGGATTACAACGTTTTTTACCCTCTGCACCCCGCGCGTCTCTCGTTCGCGATCCTGCGCCGGCTGTACTACCTGTTTGTGGGCTCCGGACATATCTTCGGGACGGTCGCATTACTGGTCGCCTGGCGTAAGATGCCCCTGCTGAAGAGTCGTTCGTGGCAAATTGCGGGGTCGCTGGTGGCCGCCCAGGTCCTGATGGTGAGCGTATTGGGCGGGGCGGTGCTGGAACGCTATCTACTGCCGGTGCTGCCGATTGTCTATGCGGCGTTTGCCATTTCTCTGCGCGCTCTGGGCAGCACGCCACGACGCCTGGTGTTGGGGGGGCTGCTGGCGTCTCTCATCGCCGCGAACTTCATTAACCCCATCTACCCGTTCCCTTTTGAAAACAACCTGGCGTTCGTGAGCTTTACGCAACTGGAGGCGGAGGCAACCAACGCCGCCTACTTTATTCCCGGCGTGATTGCCACCACTTTTCCGGTAAGCGATGCGCTGCGCAAACCAGAACTGGGCTTTGTAGAAAAGGCGCGGGAAGTAGTTGAACTGAAGGACTTCCGTGCTTCGACGATTGCGCAGCTTGCCACGAACCGGCCCGACGTGCTCATCGTCTACAACACCGAGTGGGATCCGCTGCATATTCTGTCGAGTGGTCCGGTTCTTTGGTTCATGCACGCGACTTACGGCTACGAACCGCAACTCGGCGCGGAACGCATCGGCGAAATACTCTCCATGCGCGTGGCCCGTTCCTGGGAAAGCCGGGGGCTGAAAATGTCGCTGCTCGTCCGCGGTAAAGGCCGCGAAACCTTGTCACTTCTGCGCTGATGGCCCGGTAAACAGAGATTTCCGCAACATGCCATGGACTCCCTTTTTGCCATCCACCAACTGCGTGATGGAAAAATCGACTGCCACGCTGCAAAGCATGTACGCATCGTTGCGTGACAGACCTTTTTCCGTTACCAGAAATTCGATCATTTCGCGAACCGCCTGCTTCGTAGCATCCACCAGCTCCTCGTTCATGCCCATCGTGATGTAGTGAGTCGGCGTTTCCGCCCGGGGCCACTTGAGGTGCAGATCCTTGCGAAGCACGAAACGGAATGTTCCGTTCAGCGCGGTTTCCATGGCAGTGATATCCACTTCTCCGTCGCCCTGCCCCGCGTGACCGTCGCCCACCTGGAACAGTGCGCCTTTCGCCCAGACGGGAATGTAGAGAACGGCTCCAGCGCCGAGCTCCTTGTTGTCCAGATTGCCCGCGTGCTGCCAGGGAGGCGCGCTGTTGTAGCGGCCCGCATCGGGAGGCGGCGCCACGCCCATGCTGCCGAAGAAGGGCCGGAGCGGGATCTCGATGCCGGGCGCGAAGTTGGCCACCTTCCGCGTCAGGTCCAGCGGAATCAGCTTGGAGGCGGACCCGGGAAAGTCCTCAGTGAGGAACCCGCTGGTATACCGGAAGCTGTTGTAGGCCCACGGCACAGGCAGTTTGAGGCTTTCGATGTGGACTTCCAGGGTGTCGCCTGGTTCGGCGCCTTCAATGGCGATTGGCCCGGTGAGGATATGGCCACCGGGTCCGCCCTTCACGTCTCGAACGATTGCCACAAGGGCAGGCGGCACGTCTTTCTCGGCCAGACCCATGCGGACCAGCGCCGCGGGATTCCCCGAGACCGTCTCAATTTCCACAATGTCACCGGATTTGATGGTTAGGACGGGCGGGGTTGCCGCGGAATAGTTGCCGATGACGACCGTTTGCGGGGTGGCTTTCAGGGTCCAGACCTGAATGGCGGAAAGCGGTTGCGAGATCAACAGGATGGCGAGGGCGGAAGTCAGCGTACGCATCTTAAAAGTTTAGCGGTGTTTTCAAACCGCATAGAATGGAACCGATGAGAAATCTGGTCCTCCTTTTCGCCCTTGCCTCCGCGCTGTTCGCCCAGGAGACGCGCCGCGAACAAACGAACCGCTCGCCGAACCCGGCTGACGACCTGAAACCGAACAGCGACAAGATCCCGGAGGTCTACGCGATTGACGGTCAGTTTGACCGGGTAATCACGCTGCGCTTCAAGTTCGGGACAGATATGCTGGCTGGCCTGGAGAAGATGGTGGCGCAGCAGAAGATCAGGAACGCTGTAATTCTGGCCGGGGCCGGGTCGGTGCGCGGTTATCACCTCCATCAGGTGAGCAATCGCGAGCTGCCGTCGAAGAACATGTTCGAGAAGAACGCGAACGCCCCGGCAGACCTGATTTCCATGAACGGCTACATCATCGACGGCAAAATCCACGCCCACATGACGCTCGCCACACCCGACAAAGCTTTCGGTGGCCATCTGGAGCCCGGAACCGAGGTATTTACTTTCGGGATCGTCACCATCGGCATCATGAAAGACGGCGTGGACTTCACGCACCTGGACGACAAGAATTACCGCTAAGGAGACCTGCATGAGACTTCGCAATTTGGCATTTGGCTTCGTTTTTTCCATCACCGCCGCAGCCGCGCCCTGCGACATGACCAGCTACAAAGCCCAACAGGGTCTGAGTGTGGCAGGCCGTCCCGAGGGGGCGCAGATCACCTGGACCGGCGAGCGCAATGAGCAACTTCGCGCCGACCTGGCGGTGGTGAATGGCAAACCGGTGGTGAGGGAACTTGCGGTCCGTGCGGCAAACGGCAAGTGGATTGTCCTCGGCCACGATCTTTCCCCCGAGTATCAGGTCACTACTGGTAAACGCCGTCTTTCCGAACAACAAATGCAGCCTTTGCGGGAACTGGGGATCGCCATCTCGCCGGAACTGATCGCGAAGGAGAAATGGAACGCCTTTTGGGATGCGCCGCTGATGATTCCGGGGCGGGGAAACACCAATCTGGACCTGCCGCGCAAATCTGAAGAGATCCGTCGCGACTGGGCGGCCTGGAACCTGACGGGCTGCAAAGTGACGACGCTGGGCGGACGTGTGGAAGTGTCTTTCCCGGGCGTGCAACTGGGGCTTTTCTCCGGTTCCCTGCAGTACACCGCTTATCGCGGCTCCAACCTGCTGCGGCAGGAGGTGATCGCCAGTACGGACCAGGATTCCGTCGCGTACAAATACGTGGGCGGGCTGAAAGGCTTCGAAATTCACGATGATTCGAAGGTGATCTGGCGCGACACCTCACGGGGCTGGCAGCAGTATGCTTTTGGCGGCTCGGTGAATGATGAGGCCGTCGGCCTGAAGGCGCGCAATCGGTTGGCGCTGCTGGAAACGGGCGGGGGCGCGCTGGCGGTGCTTCCGCCGTCGCACAAGTTCTTCTTCTCCCGCGAAATTGAAACCAACCTCGGCTACGTTTATTACCGCAAGGACAGTGAGGGCCAGTTCGCGCTGGGCGTCCACCAGCCGGATCATGAAGAAAGCTTCCGGCCAGGCGGGATTTCCGATGCCGTCTGGAACCGGCGCGTGGGGGAAGCGCGCGGCCACCTGGATAACTTCGCGCTCTACAACGCACCTCCTGGTACCCGGCAGCGTATGGCCATGTATTTCTACCTGAGCCCGAAGGACGGCAAGGCCACCCAGGAAGAAGTGATGGCGTACACGCATGACGACGTGTATAAGCCCCTTCCAGGCTTCAAGGTTCTGGTAAGCCACTTCCATTTCCATCTCAACGAGCAACTCACCGACGCAAAGACCATGGATTACCAGCCGACCTGGCTCCAGGTCTTCCGTTCGCTGGGTATCAACATTGCCATTCTGGCGGACTTCCACAGCGATTCACACGCTACCGACACCGGCAAGGTCCGGCTCGACGAGCAGAAGGTTTACTTCGAAGGCACGCGCCGCTTTTCTGATAAGGACTTTCTGCTGATCCCCGGCGAAGAGCCCGACGCCAACTTCGGCGGCCACTACATGTTCACCTTCCCGAAGCCGGTCTACTTCACGCATGAGCGCAAACCGGCGAATCCGAACGCCAAACCCTTCACCGAGACGCTCGCCCCCTACGGCAAGGTCTATCACACCTCAACCGCCGAAAACGAACTGGAATTGCTCAAACAGGAGCAGGGCTTTGTCTGGCAAACGCACCCCCGCACCAAGGGTTCGGCCGGTTATCCCGACGCCACCAAAGACACCGCATTCTTCAACAGCGACCGCTTCTTGGGCGGGTCGTACCAGTCTTTACCGGTTGACCAGAGTGAAAAGCGTCTCTGCGAGGTGAGGTGTCTGGAACTGCTGGACGATATGAACAACTGGTCCGGTGCGAAATACATGATCGCGGAAGGCGACACGTACATGAAGTTCCCGGACGACGAGACGTATCCGCAGCTGGTGGTGAACTACGTGAAGCTCAACAAGGTTCCCCGGTTTGACGAAGGCTGGGGGCCGGTGCTGGATGCGATGCGCGCCGGCGATTACTTCATCTCCAGCGGCGAGGTTCTGCTGCGGAACTGGGCACTCGAAGGCTCCGGGGCAAAGCGCTTCTTTAATACGGAAGCCGAATGGACCTTCCCGCCCGAGTTCGCCGAAGTCGTCTGGAGCGACGGCAAGAAGGTGGACCGGCAGATCATCGATCTGGCCGATATGGCCCCTCTGTCGAACCACAAGTTCCACATCCCCTTTGACGCCACGGGTAAGAAATGGGTTCGTTTTGCCATTTGGGATTCGGCGGGCAACGGAGCGTTCACGCAACCGGTGCACTTGAAGTAGCGAATGTTCGTCATACTGAATCAAGAAACTGGTGTAACGCGATGACCTTGACGATTGATCTCCCGGAAGAGCAGACACTGGGACTCAACGCCCGAGCCGCACGCGAGGGTATTTCGAGCGAGCAATATGTTCGGCGCATGTTGGAACACGATCTGGCCCCCGCATGGCTGCGTGAATCATGGACTCGTGCCGCCGACAATGGTACGGATCGGCTGTCGCTGGAAGAAATTGATGCGGAGATTCAGGAAGTGCGGAAGAGTTGGCGTGCCGCCGATTCATGATCCGTGGGGTTCTGGACACCAACGTTGTCATTTCAGCGTTGTTGCAGCCTCTCGGGCCGTCGGCACACGCCCTTCTCCTGGCCGTCAACGGGGCAGTTCAGCTTTACATAAGCGCGGAGATCTGCTGCGAGTATGAAGACGTACTGCGGAGGCGGACTATCTGGTGACTGGAAACACCCGGCACTTTCCGGCGCAGTGGAATGAAATAAAAATAGTGACTCCGCGTATGTTCCTGGAAAGACTCACCAGCGAAGTTCTTGTGCCCCCAAGGCCGTGAGTCTGCAAAACTAGGACCAGTAGCGAAATGCCCGAAAAGATATACGACCACAACCAGATCGAGCTGAAATGGCACGACCAATGGGGTAGCGACCCCGACCTGTACAAGGCCGAGGAGAATTCCTCGCGCCCCAAGTACTACGTTCTCGAGATGCTGCCGTACCCCTCGGGCGCGCTCCACATCGGGCATATCCGCAACTACTCCATCGGTGACGCCCTGGCGCGCTACATGTGGATGCGCGGTTACAACGTGCTGCACCCCATGGGTTGGGACGCGTTTGGCCTGCCCGCCGAAAACGCCGCTATCAAGAACGACCGCCCCCCTCGCGACTGGACCCTCTCCAACGTGGAGAAGATGAAGAAAACGCACAGCCGTTTCGCGTTTTCCTACGACTGGGACCGCGAAGTTACCACCTGCGAACCCGATTACTACCGCTGGAACCAGTGGTTCTTCATCCGCATGCTGGAAAAAGGCCTGGCATACCGTAAACAGGCGCTGGTGAACTGGTGCCCCCTTTGCGCCACCGTGCTGGCCAACGAACAGGTTGTGGATGGCTGCTGCTGGCGCCATCCAGGCACGCCGGTGGAACAGCGCGCCTTGGAACAGTGGTTCCTGCGCACCACCGCTTACGCCGAGGAACTGCTGAACGACATCGACAAGCTGGAAGGCTCGTGGCCCGACCGCGTCCTCACCATGCAGCGCAACTGGATCGGCCGCAGCGAAGGCGCTGAAGTGGATTTCGAAGTTGTAGGCCACGGTCCGGTACGCGTGTTCACCACGCGCGTCGATACCATTTACGGCGCAACCTGCATGATCATCGCGCCGGAACATGAACTGGTGAGCAAGCTGGGCGCGGATGAAAAATCACAGGCCCGCAAGATGATCGACGCACGTGCGAACCAGGGCCCCGGCGATGTGTTGAAGGAAGGTTTCAATACGGGTCTCCAGGCGGTGAACCCCTTCAACGGGGAGTCCGTACCGGTCTGGGTGGGTAACTTCGTCCTGATGGGTTACGGCACGGGCGCCATCATGGCCGTCCCCGCCCACGACGAACGCGATTTTGAATTCTGCACGCAGTACGGCATCAACATTCGCCCGGTGATTCGTCCGGTGGATGGGGCGCTGCCCGAACTCCCGCTGAAGACGGCTTGCGGCGATTACGGTATCGTGGAAAACTCCGGTCCGTGGAATGGCAAGACCAGCGCCGATGCCCGCCGCGAAATGGCAGCCTTTGCGGACGAAAAAGGGTTCGGCAAAGCCGCCATCACCTACCGCCTGAAGGACTGGGGCGTCTCCCGCCAGCGTTATTGGGGCACCCCGATTCCGGTCATCCACTGCACCACCTGCGGTGTGGTTCCGGTGCCGGACGACCAGTTGCCTGTGCTGCTGCCCCGCCAGGTTGCGATTACCGGCAAGGGCCGGTCACCGCTGGCCGACGTGCCTGAATTCGTGAACGCGCCCTGCCCGAAGTGCGGCGCGGCATCGTTGCGCGAAACCGATACGATGGACACCTTCGTCGATTCCAGCTGGTACTTCTACCGTTACTGCGACTCGAAGAATTCCACCACGCCCTACGACAGCGCAAAGGTCAATTACTGGTTCCCCATTGACCAGTACATCGGCGGCGTGGAGCACGCCATTCTCCACCTGATTTACTCGCGCTTCTGGACCAAGATGATGCGCGATGTGGGCCTGATCACCTTTGATGAGCCGGTGAAAAAGCTCTTCACTCAGGGCATGGTGATCCGCAACGGCGCGAAGATGTCAAAGTCGGTCGGCAACGTGGTTCCCGCCGATGATGTCGCCGATAAATATGGTGCCGATACCGCACGCCTGTTCGCTCTGTTCGCCGCGCCGCCCGAGAAGGACGTGGACTGGATCGATGCCGGCGTGGAAGGGATTTACCGCTTTCTGAGCCGCGTGTACCGCTACGCAACGCGTAATATCGGGACACCCGGAGGCGATGGCACGGCCGACGCGAAGGTTCTTCGCAAAGCCCACCAGGTTCTGCAGAAGGTGACTGAAGACTTCGACTCCCGCTGGCACTTCAACACGTCCATCGCAGCCATGATGGAGCTGACGAACGACCTCTACTCCGAAGAAGCGAAGATTTCTGCCGCCGCGATGGAGCAGGTCATCACCATCTTTGTGTTCCTGCTGGCTCCGTTCGCCCCGTACCTCGCTCAGGAAATCTGGGCCGAGTTGGGCAAGGAAGGTCCGGTCTTCCGCCAGCCCTGGCCAGCGTTCAACCCGGAGCTCGCCCGCGAAACCGATGTCGAAATCCCGGTGCAGGTAAACGGCAAGATCCGAGCCCGCTTTACTGTGCCCACCGGGCTGGACAAAGCCGCGCTCGAAGCCTCCGCCCGTGCCGATGAAAAGGTCATCGCCGCGCTCGAAGGTAAGACGATTGTGAAAGTGATCGCCGTGCCCGACAAGCTGGTGAATATCGTCGTGAAATAAATCAGGGCGAGATAACTTTACGTTGCTGGTGATACAGCAGCCGCAACATCGCCAGAATCGGGACGCTGAGGAAGATGCCGGCCACGCCGCCAATCTCGCCTCCGGCGAGTACGCCGAAGATCACTGCCAGAGGATGCAACTCCACACCTTTTTTCATGAGGTGTGGAGAAAGCACGTAGTCCTGAAACAGGCGGTAGCCGCCGAGGAATGCGGCGAGCGCCCAAACGTGAGGGTAGCCGCTGAAGTAGCTAACCGTCAGGATGATCCCGGCTGCCCCGAGTGGCCCCACCATGGGGATGAACTCCAGCATGAACGCGATGGACGCCAGCAGAATCGCGTAGGGCACGCCCATCAGGTGCAGGACCAGACTGAAGATCGCCAGTACTGTGAGACACAACAGCAGCAGCGCCCGCATGTACTGCAGCATCAGCGTGTGGGCGTCGGCAAGTAACAGCTCCAGGGTGGCGCGCTTTTCGGCGAACACGTCAATCAGGGAATCGCGCAAGTCCCGGCCGTCTTTGAGGATAAAGAAACTCAGGATCGGGATCAGGATCAGGTCTATCAGGTTGGAAGATGCCGCGATTACCTTCAGCGTGAGCGCTGGTACAGCGGCAACGATCTCACTGTAGTGCCCGGTGATTTGTTCGCCCACGGGAATGTCGAAGATCCTGAAGTCGGCAAGTTGCTGCTGGAAGTCCGGCCTGCGAAGCTGATCGGCCAGCAGTTTCGCCTCAGCTCCAACATGCGAGCCGATGAAGACACCCAGGCCGGCAATGACGCCAAGAACCAGGACGAACGTCAACGCCAACGCCGGGGTTCGGGCTCCGGCTTTCTCCTGCAGCGAGTCGAACAGGGGATACAGCAGGTAGGCGAACATCATCGCAATCACGAAAACAAGGAGTGTGTCGCGAATCAGATAGACGGTGCCCAGCAGGAGCAGCAGCCCCAGCGCGGTCCAGGTGGCGCGGGCGGCTTTCGCATCAATTCCCAGCATTGTCAATTCCCGGCATCCGCCACCTGTTTCTCAATCCGAACCTGTGCAATCCGGTTCCGCTCCATCGAAACGATGGTGAAAACGCGATCTTCAAATGCCACAGTTTCGCCAACCTTCGGGATGTGCCCCAAACGATAGAGGATGTAACCGGCCAGTGTCTCAAACCCCGCGTTCGTCGGTAGTTCCACACCGTAGGCCGCTTCCAGATCGACGATGGTGGTTGCGCCATCGACATCGACCACCATCAACGTCTCATCCGGCACCAGCAACTTCTCGTCGAACTCGTCCTGAATCTCGCCGACAATCTGCTCCAGAATGTCTTCAACGGTCAGAACTCCCGTCACTGTGCCGAACTCATCCACCACCATGGCCATGTGTGTGTGGCCTAAGCGAAACTCGTCCAGCATTTGCGGCGCAGGTTTTGTCTCCGGGACCATCAGAGGCTTGCGCATTACGCGCTGCAGATGGAAAACCGTCTGCGGCCGACCCTGACGGCGAGCGGTGCGCCGCTCCTGCCAGATCCGCAGCATGTCCTTGAAGAAGACGATACCGACGATCTGCTCGCGCTGGCCTTCCCACACCGGCAGCCGGGAATGCTGGCTGGAAACCATAGTCTCCAGAATCTGATCCAAAGTGGCGTTGTGGGCCACTGAAACGATATCCCGGCGAGGCTTCATCAGTTCGCGAACCGAAAGATCTTTCAGATCCAGAATTCGGTGGATCATGTCTTCCTGCGGTTCCGGCAGGTCGGCAGAATAGCGGCTGGAGCTGACGATCAGCTTCAGCTCTTCGGCAGAATGCCCGCCGCCGCGATGATCCGCTTTGAGACCCAGCATGCGCGTGATGGCGGTGGAAGACCCTTCAATGAAGCTGACGAACGGCGACATCACCCGGGAGATCACGGTCAGCACCGGAGCGACGATCACGGCCAGCGCACTGGCTTTTTCAATCGCCAGATTCTTCGGGACCACCTCGCCGATGACGACGTGGCAGTAAGTCATCAAAAGGAACGCGAGGACAAAACAAGCACCGTGCAGGATGGATGAAGTAGCGGGAGTCAGCAGAGGGCTAAACAGTCCGAGGAAGATTCCGTACAGGGTATCCTCGCCTGCCCAGCCAAGCCCGAGGCTGGCCAGCGTCACACCGACCTGTGTGACGGAAAGCAGTTTCTCCGGCCTTTCGAGCAAAGCCAAAGCCATGCGCGCCGCCACATGACCTTCATCCGCCAAATGCCGCAGCTTCGATTCGCGAACGGAAAGCAGCGCCACCTCTGCGGCAGCAAAGAAAGCATTGGCCAGCAGGATCAGGCCAAGCAGGGCAAGTCGCGCGAAATGGCTGGGGCCGGGCACTGGAACTTCAAGTGTAGCGGGGCTCATTCGGAAATCCCCGGTATTACGGAATCACACCCGGCCCCCCGCCGAACTGCTTCCAGTAAGCCTGTTTATAAGGAGCAACCCTGGGCGGCACGGCATTCTCATTTTCCAGCGCCGGCAGCACGGATTCCCACCACGCCGTGTATGCCGCATCCACTCGCGCTACGAATTCCGGCATGGTGGCGGCGAGATCTTTCGTCTCGCCCGGATCGGTCCGCAGATCGTACACCTCCCAGGGCTTTGCCGCACTCAATCGAACCACGTTGTACGCGTCGCTCCGGACACTGCAATTCAGATACTTCGCGTCCGCCGCCTTTCCTGTGGCCCATCGCCCCACATGCGTGAAGAGCAAACGGTGCTCCCAGGGAGCCTTCTCATTGAACAGCAGCGGTACCAGACTCCGGCCATCCAGCTTCAGGCTGTTGGGTAAAGTCACCCCCGCCAGTTCTGCGAACGTCGGGAACAAATCAATATGCGCTGCCAGTTGCCCCGCATCGCCGGGCGCGATCTTCCCAGGCCAGCGAAAGAACGCCGGCACCCTGGTCCCGCCATTCCACGGCGTTGCCTTCGCCCCGTGCATCCCGGCATTGAAAACCTTCACTCCCCCGGTCCCGCCGTTGTCCGTCATAAAGATGAACAACGTGTTCCGGTCCAGGCCCCAGTCGTTCAGGCGACTCAGCAGCCTCCCCACGTTATCGTCGATGTTCGTCACCATCCCGAAGTAAGTTTGCGTTGCCTCCGGCAAACCCAGGCCTTCGTACATGCGCTTGTATTCCGCGGGACACGACAACGGCTCGTGTGGAGCGTTGGGCGTAATGTAAGCGAAGAACGGTTTCTCCGAGTGCCGCTGCGCTTCAAGCCATTGCAGCGCCTGCCCGAAGAACACATCCGTGCAGAAGCCTTTTGTCCGCTCAAACACGCCGTTGTGCCGGATTACCGGATCAAAGTATGTATTGCCCGGGGCATCCGAACAGGTCCCCGGATAATCCTGCCCAATCCCCCCGCACCCGTGGATGAAGGTCTCCCCGAAGCCGCGCTTGCCGGGCTGCCGGGCGTCGTCATCGCCCAGGTGCCACTTCCCAAAGATCGCGGTGGAATACCCCGCGCCCTGTAAGACCTGAGCGAGCGTGGTCGATTGCAGACTCATCCGCTCCCGCTCCAGAATTGTGTGCGTGATTCCGGACCGAAATTCATGCCTGCCGGTTAACAGGGCACACCGCGTCGGGGCGCACGTTGGGCTCACATGAAAATCGGTAAACCGGCGGCTCTCGGCATACAGGCGATCCAGATTCGGCGTCTTCACAACCGGGTTCCCGAGGCATGCCAGATCGCCATAACCCTGGTCATCCGTCATCACCACAACGATGTTGGGCGGCTTGCTTGTCTGCGCCTGAGAGCTGGCGGTTACTGCCGCAACTGTGCCCAGAAAGCGGCGACGGGAGATGGAATTACGCATTTTCATTGGTTTGCTGACGCCAGCTTACCGCCCCCACGGTACAACAGCAAGCCCAACGCATGTTAACCTTGGATATTCCGCTTAGTTCCTTATTATGCCCGCTCGCGTGAGCGAAGCTTTTGTTCTGCAAACCTGGCCCTTCCGTGAGGGCGATCTCATCGTGAGTTTTTTGACGCGGGATCTGGGTAAATTGCGGGGAGTCGCCAAACGCGCCCGGCGACCGAAGAGCGGATTTGGGTCCGGGTTGGAACGGCTGTCGCACATACGAATGTCATATTTTCAGCGTGAGAATCGGGAACTGGTAAATCTGGACTCATGCGAGGTGCTGAATTCGCAATTCGGCCTCCTCGGTGATTTCGGCGCCGCCTGCGCTCTCGATTATTTCGCTGAAGTCTCCGAACAAATTCTGCCGGCCGCCGAACCCAATGAAAAGTACTTCCGCCTGCTGGGCGCCGCCCTCGACCATCTGAAATCCCGAAGCCCCGGCTCCGTCTGGCGCGCCGTCACTTATTTCAGCGTCTGGACCGTCCGCCTCGCCGGCCTGCTCCCCGAACTCCACGTCTGCATTTCCTGCGGCAGCTGGCTCGAAGATCCCGAACAGCCCGAACGCGCCTTCTTCATCCGCAACCGCGCCGGGCTCTGCTGCAACACGTGCCGCCGCGCCCTCGACCTTCGCGGAGCCTGGGAACTCGACGCCGAATCCCGCATCATCGCTGACGAAATCTTACGCACTCCCATCGCACAGCTGAGTGAACGTGTCTGGACGCAATCGACCGCCTCCAACCTCCGCCGCTTCCTGGCGCAACAGATGGAAGCGCACATTGAACGCAAACTCATCACACTTCCCGTGCTGGAGACCGCTGCTTAATTCCATGTCCCAAACCAGACCGCCGACATTTCAGGAAAATGTATTCCGCCTGAAGCAATATTGGAGCGACCGAGGCTGCATCATTCAGGAGCCTTTCGACGTAGAGGTTGGCGCAGGCACTTCCTGCCCCGAAACCTTCCTCCGCGCGCTCGGCCCCAA
Source organism: uncultured Acidobacteriia bacterium (assembly GCA_903929755.1). Lineage (GTDB taxonomy): Bacteria > Acidobacteriota > Terriglobia > Bryobacterales > Bryobacteraceae > BOG-234. The sequence continues at coordinate 8,528 of CAIYVZ010000212.1, read as the reverse complement.
ACCCTGGCGCACCGCGTACGTGCAGCCCAGTCGCCGTCCCGCCGACGGCCGCTATGGGGATAACCCGAACCGCCTCTACAAGCACATGCAGCTGCAGGTGATTCTGAAGCCGACCCCGGCCGACGTCATCGAACTGTACATGGGCAGCCTTGAAGCCATCGGGATCGACCTCCGCAAACACGATCTCAAGCTGGAAGAAGACAATTGGGAGAACCCGTCTCTGGGTGCCTGGGGTGTCGGCTGGCAGGTGATGCTCGATGGTATGGAGATCACCCAGTTCACCTATTTCCAGCAGTGCGGTGGCATTGATCTGGACTTGGTTCCCGCCGAAATCACCTATGGGCTGGAACGCCTCACCGCCTTCCTCCAGGGTGTGGACAGCGTTTACGACATTGAATGGACCAAGGGCGTGAAGTACCGCGACGTTCGCTTCAAAGACGAACTGCAGTACTCCGTCTATAACTTCGAAGCCGCCCACGTTCCCACGCTCTGGAAGCTTTTTGAGATTCACGAGGGGGAGGCGAAGCGCCTGATTGACGGCTACGCGGATTCCCCTGAGAAGCAGCGCTACCCTCTGCTCGCCACCTACGATCACGTTCTGAAGTGCGGCAATCTGTTCAACACTCTGGATGCGCGGGGCGCGATCAGCGTCACCGAACGCGCCGGCATGATCCAGCGCATTCGCAAACTGGCGGTTGGTGTGGCGGAAGCCTGGGTGAACCAGGAACAGCTCATCGATAACCCTGTGGCAGCGGAGGTGGCAGCGTAATGAACCTCCTCCTTGAAATTGGCTGCGAAGAAATTCCTGACTGGCTGCTGGCAGGCGCGCTGGAACATCTCTCGAACTCCCTCGCAACGCTGGCAAAAGATCGCCAACTGGGCGATGTAACTATCCGCACTGACGCCACGCCGCGGCGCCTCGTAGTTCGTGCGGAAGGCATTCTGGAACGCGAACCGGATTCCCAGGAACGCGTCTGGGGCCCCGCGAAAAGCGCGCCTCCCGCCGCTGTGGCCGGCTTCGCCAAGAAGCAGGGCCTGTCGCCGGAAGACCTGGAAGTGGTCTCCGATGGCAAGGTGGAAAAGTTCAGCTTCGTCCGCAAGACCACCGGTGTTGATACGCTCAGCATCCTGTCCGAAGCGATCCCGCAGATGGTCCTGAAGACGCCTTTCCCCCGCACGATGTACTGGCCCGGCAAAGGTGGCGCACGCTTCATCCGGCCCATCCGCTGGGTCGTGGCGCTGCTCGGCGCCGATGTCATCTCGTTCGAAATCGCCGGCGTCTGGTCCGGTAATGAGTCTAGCGGCCACCGCAAACTCGGCGCCGCCCGCTTCCCCGTCACTTTCGAGAACTTCGAAGAGAAGCTGCGCGAAAACTTCGTTATTCTCTCGGCCGCGGAACGCGAAGCCCGCATCCGCGCGGTCCCCACGAAATACAAATGCGATAACGCGCTGCTCCACACGCTGGTCAATCTCACGGAATGGCCCACGCCGATCACCGGCACCTTCGACACCGAGTTCCTCACGCTGCCGAAGGAAGTATTGATCACCGTGATGCGCTACCACCAAAAGTACTTCTCGGTGGAAACGCCGGATGGCAAGCTCGCACCAACGTTCGTCGCGGTCACCAACACCGACGGCGATCCGGATGGCCTCATCCGCCACGGTAACGAGCGGGTACTGCGGGCCCGTTTCAACGATGCCCGCTTCTTCTGGAATACCGACCAGAAGAAGAAGCTGGAAGACCGCGTGCAGGATCTGGGCAACGTTACCTTCCAGGCCAAGCTCGGCACCTATCTGGAAAAGACTGAGCGCGTTACCGAACTCGCGCTCATCCTGCAGGAGTACGTGGCGCATCCCGGCCATGCGGTCACGGATGCCGAAATTAAAGACGCGAAGGTTCGCTACGCGTTCAATCCCGATAAATCGGAGTTCCACGCCGTGCGCGCCGCCCGCCTCGCCAAGGCCGACCTGACCACCGAACTTGTCAAGGAGTTCACGGAACTCCAGGGCGTAATTGGCGGCCTCTACGCCGAAGCGCAGGGCGAGCATCCGGAAGTCGCCACCGCGATCTACGACCATTACAAGCCCGTCAGCATGGAAGACTCCATCCCGCGCACCCTTGCGGGCCAAGTAGTCGGGCTGGCCGACAAACTGGACACGCTCCGTGGCTGCTTCAAAGTCGGCCTCGTCCCGACGGGCTCGAAGGATCCCCTCGGCCTGCGCCGCGCCGCTCAGGGCCTGGTGAAAATCGTGGTGGAAGGCAAACTCCGCCTCCCGCTGCGGCATCTGCTGGGGGGCGACGCCCAGCTGGAAGAATTCCTGCTCGACCGCGTCCGCTACTACTTCCGCGAAATCCGCGGCTTCCAGTACGACGAAGTCAACGCTGTTTTCGCCAACGGTTGGGATGACCTGACCGATACCGAAGAGCGCCTCGAAGCTATCCGCGAAGTTCGTCCCACTGAGAACTTCGAACCCGTGGCCGCGGGCTTCAAACGGATCAAGAATATTCTGCGCCAGGCTGGCGCTGGAAACTACTCCGCCGGGGTCAACGGCGCACTGCTGGAAGAGGGTCCGGAATCGGCTCTCTTTTCGGCAATCGTAGAGGCGCGGGACCGCATTGAAACCCTCACGTGGCGCGAAAAGGTGCAGGCGCTCGCGTCTATGCGCCCGTATATTGACCAGTTTTTTGACAAGGTAATGGTGAACGTGCCCGACCCGGCCCTCCGCCAGAACCGCCTCACTCTGCTTCACACCATGCTGGCCGAATTTTCGACCATCGCGGATTTTTCCGAAATCGTAACATCCTCTCAAACAATGGAGAACAAATGAGCAAGAACGTTTACTCGTTCGGCGGCGGCACAGCCGACGGCGACAGCAAGTTAAAGGATATTCTCGGCGGCAAGGGTGCCGGCCTCGCGGAAATGTCAAGCGCCGGCCTCCCGGTCCCGGCTGGCTTCACCATCGCGACGCACGTCTGCACCGCCTATTTAACCGGCGGCAAGCAGATTCCTGAGGCCGTCAAGGCTGAAGCGAAAAAGGCCCTTGTGAAGCTGGAAAAGGAGATGGGCCAGAAGCTTGGCAGCAACACCAATCCCCTCCTCCTCAGCGTCCGCTCCGGCGCCAAGTTCTCCATGCCTGGCATGATGAACACCATCCTCAATCTCGGCCTGAATGACGAGACGACGGCTGGTCTGGCGGCCCGCAGCGGTAACGAACGCTTCGCGTACGATTGCTACCGTCGCTTCATCCAGATGTTCGGCGAAGTCGCCCTCGACATCGAAATGGAGAAGTTCGACCACATCTTCGACGAGCGCAAAGCCAAGTCGAAGGTCAAGTCCGACGCCGACCTCACCGCAGCCGACCTCAAGGCGATCATCGCCGACTACAAGAAGCTGATCCTGAAGGAAACCAAAAAGCCCTTCACCCAGGACCCGCTGGAACAGCTCTTCCTCTCCGTCGGCGCCGTGTTCGGCTCCTGGTGGAACCCCAAGGCCTGCTACTACCGCCAGATGGAAAAGATTCCGGACGACATCGGTACTGCGGCCAACGTGCAGGCCATGGTCTTCGGTAACCTCGGCGATACCTCCGGCACTGGCGTCGGCTTCACCCGCGACCCCGGCACCGGCGAGAAGGTCTTCTACGGTGAATTCCTCATCAACGCCCAGGGCGAAGATGTCGTCGCCGGCATCCGCACCCCGCGCCCCATCTCCGAGCTCGAAGCGGAGCTGCCCGAAGCCTACGCGCAGCTGGTGCAGATCACCACCGACCTCGAAAAGCACTACAAGGACATGCAGGACTTCGAGTTCACCATTCAGGACAAGAAGCTCTACATGCTGCAGACCCGCAACGGCAAGCGCACCGGCCCGGCCGCTGTCCGCATCGCCGTTGACATGGTGGAAGAAGGCATGATCACCAAGCAGGAAGCCATCATGCGCGTGGCCCCCGCTCAGCTCGATCAGCTTCTGCACCCGGTCTTCGACACCAAGACCCTGTCCGACGTTGTGAAGGTTACCACCGGCATCTCCGCCTCACCGGGCGCCGCTGTTGGTCGCGTGGCGTTCTCCGCCGAACAAGCCGTTGTTATGTCCGCCCATGGCCCCGTCATGCTGGTCCGCAAGGAAACCACGCCGGACGATATCCACGGTATGGACGTCGCCAAGGGCATTCTCACCGCCATCGGTGGCAAGTCCAGCCACGCCGCCGTTGTGGCGCGCGGTATGGGTCGCCCCTGCGTCGTCGGCGCCGGCGATATCCGCATCGATGAAAAGAAGAAGGTCTTCACCGCGGTTGTTGGCGGCAAGACCATCACGGTGAAGGAAGGCGACTTCGTTTCGCTCGATGGCACCACGGGTGATGTTTACCTCGGCCAGGCGAAGACCATGGAACCGAACCTGAGCCACTCCTCGGTCGGCAAGTTCATGGGCTGGACCGATGAGTTCCGCGGCAAGTTCGGCGTTCGCGCCAACGCGGATATCCCCCGTGACGCGAAGGTTGCCCGCCAGTTCGGCGCCGAAGGCATTGGCCTTTGCCGTACCGAACACATGTTCTTCGCCGAAGATCGTCTGCCGCTGGTGGTGGCTATGATCCTTGCGAAGGACGAAAAGTCCCGCCGTGAAGCCCTGAAGAAGCTCCTGCCCCTGCAGCGCGCTGACTTCGCCGGCCTCTTCAAAGCGATGGACGGCTTCCCCGTCGTCATCCGCACGCTCGACCCCCCACTCCACGAATTCCTGCCGAAGCGCGAAAACCTGATGGTTGACGTGGCTCTGCTGCCGTACGTGGACGCGAAGGGTCGCAAGGAAATCGCCAACCGTTACAACATGGCGGTGAAGGATTTGAAGAAGGAACTGCCCGCTCTGTTGCAGCGCGTGGAAGAGCTTCATGAATTCAACCCGATGCTCGGCCACCGTGGCTGCCGTCTCGGCGTCACCTACCCCGAGATCACCGAAATGCAGGCGCGCGCCATCTTCGAAGCAGCCGTTCAGGTTGCGAAGAAGGGCGTGAAGGTTCTGCCCGAAGTGATGATTCCGCTGATTGGTTCGGTGGAAGAATTCGAACACCAGAAGAAGATCGTTGTCCGCGTGGCAGAAGAAGTTTTCACCAAGGCTGGGATCAACGTTCATTACATGGTTGGAACGATGATCGAAATCCCCCGCGCGGCGCTCACTGCTGACCGCGTGGCCGGTTCGGCTGAGTTCTTCTCATTCGGCACCAACGATCTGACGCAGACCACAATGGGTCTTTCCCGCGACGACTATACGGCATTCCAGAAGGAATACGAGCGGGAAAAGATCTTCAAGGCTGATCCGTTCGCTGTTCTTGACCAGGAAGGCGTTGGCAAGCTGGTAAAGATGGCTGTCGATGCGGGTCGCAAGGCACGTCCGGGCCTCGAAGTGGGTATCTGTGGCGAGCACGGCGGTGAAGCGAGCTCGGTGCAGTTCTGCCATAAGATCGGCATGGACTATGTGTCGTGCTCTCCGTACCGTGTGCCGATCGCCCGTCTGGCGGCCGCGCAGGGTGCGATTCTGGCGAGCGGCGACGATTCGCAGGTGAATCGCACGGCTTAGTTCGTGGTTCGGTAATGAGTGAAAAGGGGCGGTGCCGAGGCACCGCCCCTTTTTTCTGGTGTGCCAATACAAAGTTCAAGCTCCCGCTTGTCGAGTTCTCAATGGAAGCCAAAGACGAGCACCCCCGCATAAGGGATGAGAGCGTTCCAGAGAGTAGCGGTCATCGGATGAACTGAATTCGGTGCTCGCGGGCCAATGAATCCATCTCGTGGTGATCTGACGTCAGCAGCGTTCCGTCAAGCCGCCGAGCCAACACCAACGCGCAGCAGTCGGCGAGCGACACTCTGCGTGCCGCAGATTTGAGCACCCCGACTTCAATCCAAAAATCCCTGGCTCAAATCCGAGCGAAACCAGACGTTGGATAATCGAAGGGACTCAATTACTTCATCCGCCAAACAACGACCTCACCACCAGTTTCCGCACGCAGCACCGCGATCATCGCACTGGCGTCGAGGATGTATATCACTGCCGAAACCGGCGATCTTCGAGATCAATCTCTTCAGCCTTCCGGCGAATGAAAGCTTCGCTCGAATTGGGAAGATGCGCAAATTTTCCATATGTCGGCGAATGCAGCGATGGGGACGGGCGACGGGCTGCTGTCCAGCTGTTTCAAAACCTGTAGCAACTCCACCCTTTCGAGCGGTGTCAAGAATCGAACCTGACGCAGATTCTCGCTGAGGGAAGCTTGGGGCATACTTTTATTCCACGGAAAAAGCAGCGCTTGCCCATACAGCGCGCGGACTTCGCCGGGCTTTTCAAAAACAGAGCGTCAACGCGGCGGACGGCTATCCCGTCGTCACCGGTACCCTTGATCCCCCTGCTCCACGAATTCCTGCAAAAGCGCGAAAACCTGATAGTGGACGTGGCGCTGCCGCCGTTGGTGGATGCCAAGGGCCGCAAGGAAAGCGCCTCGCGTTACACGATGGCCGTGAAGGACCTGAAGAAGGAACACTGCTGTCCACGACAGCGTTGAGCCAGGCTGGCGCTCGCTGAAAACAAAAGCGTTAAGGCCGGGGAATGAGATCTCCGGGAAATCAGGTTCTTCGAGTTCTCAGTAAGGGGGGCCGTCCAAATCAAGCAAGCCCGAGCATAGGTTGTTGAGATTCGGGGCAGGGAATCGGTGGTGTGCCAAATGGATTGCCCAGCCAGGCGGTTCAGTGACGATCGGTAAACAGGTTCATCCACAGCATGGAAACGAGGTTTGACAACGACCACCTGGTCTGGGAAAGGTGGTCCAGCAAATTCAGCAGGAGGATAGCGATCAGAACTGACCAAATCCGGATGCGCAGCGCATTCTCGCTGGTACCGACTAAACCCTTGATCTTTTCGGTGACGATCCGAGCCTCGACTCTTGCTCCGAGCAGGCGGCTATGTACTGAATAAGCGTTGTTGTCCACGTAGATCAGGCTGCCGGAATCTACTTTCGCCCGCTCCCGCTTCAGACTTTCCAGCCGACCTGCCGGCCGTGGCCGCAAGGTACTGGATCTCAATCCCTAGTCGCTCGAGGCGACCAACATTCAGTTGCGTGGGCAGAAAACGCCAACACTCGTTGTATTCGGCGACGCAGCCAACGCCGCGGTTGTCGCGGAGCATCAATGCCTGCCTCACTGCGCACTTCAGCCGGTAATGACCGTGTTCCACATCGCCGCTCCGACTCGGCCTGGCAGTCTGGAGCTTCTGACCCGTCATATTCTAATGCCGGACCAGCACCTTGCAGCGCGTTGTGAACTCCCGCTCGCCCCTCCCGTTATTCATTGACCATGGGCGCAGGTCGAAGCCGACCTGGTCTGTGACAGATTTGCAAGTGCTTTATGTTCAGTCCTGTCTTCCGGCTCTATGCTGCTGCACAAAGAAGACTTCCGGTTTGGCCTCCTCCGTTGCGCGCCGCCGCTTCAATCGCCGGTGCAAGGTCCGGATCTGGCCGTCTGCGGGTCCGTTCTCGCTTTTGGCGCCGTAACTTCCTTGTTCTTCTCTGAATTAGGCAACTTCCTTCACCTTCTGACTTGTTCGTCAGTAACCGTTTGTAAGCGATCCAAAGCGCCCGACGTCCGGCAATTCTAATTGTCGACAATCAGCCGATATTGGAATTTACGGCACGGCGCATTCCCCCACCACTTCATACACGGCATTCCTTCAGCCGTATGTCGAAACAGGTCTCCCGCGCGGTCCTCTTGTCGAACATCGAGTAGTCGTTATAGTCGCAATCGCTAGCGATGAGGGAACCTGGTTGAACGAAAAGGAGTCGGCCATCTTTACGTCGGCAGGCAGCGTGATCCAACAGGACATGCGCCTTCACGCCGCCCTTGGCGCGGCGGAACTTCCAACAACTCTCCATACAGCGCAGCCAGCCGATGCTGAGCGCCGCAGACCAGGGTGGGCTTATTCGGGGCCATGTTGATACCGCGGTGATCGAGTTTGCCGAGGCAGCAGCCAAGCCAATTGGAAATCTCGCGCAGCGAATCGCCGCGAGCGAGTTGGCAGACCAGCATCGCTACCCAATATGCCCCGCCACTGAACCCTTTTGCGGTACGCTCGGCGCGTTCCTTCTTTACCAGTGCCGCGAACCCGACTCGCGGAAAAGCCTGAAGCAGTTCATTAGACAGGCCTATTCCCGGTACCCCTCGTTATGCCCACCTGGTGGGATTCGGCCACCGACCAGCCCCGTCAAGACGGTTCCGGTGCCGGAACAATTAGAGGAGGGGTTGTTTTTGCGTTGGCTCCCGTCGGGCCGGCTAACTTTCACCTTGTTTCGGACAACAGTGACTTCAATTTCGGTATCTAATAGCCCTTTGTTTTCAATACGTTGGGTAGAAACTTCAAACTATTTCGTCTCCTTTGCTTGCGCTCCCCGGGATCAAATGCTATTCTTCATTTGTGCCCGACAGACGGGCGGCGCGAAAAGCGGAAACGCTCCGAACGCAAACCTCTGAGGCTACTTCATAAAGAAGTAAAGCCGAAGAGAAG
>CAIYVZ010000211.1 GCA_903929755.1 uncultured Acidobacteriia bacterium | reverse complement strand
GCAAACCTGCCGGTTCGGCACATTGGCGACTACACACCCGCAGCCTGGACCACTTCCCGCCTTTAAATCCCCAGGTCACCCTACCACTTCACCAGAAAACAGTCCTCGTTTACAGATGGGGTTGCTCTGACGCTTACGAATCTCTGAGCGACCTGAGCCCACTGGCTGGCCTGACGGCACTGCAGACCTTGAGTGTCTCCGGCGAATCTCTGAGCGACCTGAGCGTACTGGCGGGTCTGACGGCATTGCAGAGTTTGAATCTCAGGTATTGCTCCGGTCTGAGCGACGTGAGCGTACTCGCGAGTCTGAAGGGCCTACAGGGTCTGGACGTCGGCGGTTGCGGAACGCTGAGCGACCTGCGTCCGCTGAAAGGGCTGCCGGGCCTACAAAGCCTGAATCTGGAAAGGTGTCGGCGCGTCCGCTCGCTCGAAACACTCCGCGGGTGTCTTCAGCTGCGAAAAATAACCGAAGAACATCTCCATCCCTCAATAGCGGATGAACTGTTGTCCGATCTTGCAGGCAAACGTCGCGATCTCCCGATGATCGCCAGGCATGCTGCTGCTTGGCTGAGAGAGGCGAAGAGCAGCCTCCGGGAGAATCTACCGGAGTCAGAAGTTTTCGCAGCCTCTCTCGCTCGCGCTTTTGCCCTGCTGGGCGATACCAGCACCGGAGACGAGTTCCAGACTTTTCTGCAATCCGCCCCGGATTTCCCGGTGAAACCCTGGAAAGACTGGTTCCTGACCACCAAGCGGGAGAGCGGTTTCGACCTGCTGCAACGTCGCATCGACGCCATCCCGCCTGCCGAGCTTTCCCCCGGCGCGATCGGGGGTGCCAGCGCCGCGCTTCCGGACGATCAGGCGTCACAACCGGAACAGACATGGGCGCGAACCTGGCTGGCGGCAATCGAGCAACACCATGCAGACCGGGGCTCGGCGCTTCGCCCCGCCGCTGCGGAACTCTGTCTCGCCCTGGCACGGTTGGGTGAATTCGCCGCCCTCGACCGCTGGCTCCAGCGCTTCACCGACCCCGATGATTCCACGGCTGTCGATCAGGTTCATGCCGCCCTGGCCGAGTGGAAACTTGCAGCAGGGGACGGCGATGCGGCTCTCGCGCAATTGTCGGCCGTCGTCTTCAGCCAGTTCCGGGATCCTGTGCTGGCAAAACTGGTACGCTTTTGGGCCCCTGCGGATGCCCACCGGGCGATGCACACGCTTCTCCTGCTGGAGGATCAGACTCTTCGCTCGCAATTGGTGCGCGAACTCGGCGCAGGTGCGGCGGGGACCGCATCGCCGGAAGCTGTTCACCGCTTGCTGGTGGCGGCGGGCACGGATGGCGGCACGCTGGCATGGTTGATTGAGCGGGTGGGAGAATTGCATCCGGATCAAACTGTTCTGGACGAACTCGAGTCCGGCATGCGGGCAAGCCCAGACGATTTGGTGGGGTGGCAGCTTCAACAACTGGAGAAAATGCGAAATAAGCTGGTGGCGGAACGGCGAATGCGAGTCGGAAACCAGACGCTAGAGTAGAGGAAGCATACGCTTCAATTGCCTCAGAAGAAAACCGTGGATACTATTGCCAATCCGACGTATTTGATCCAGCGCGAAGGGTCGATTGACGGCCCCTGTATGATCGGGCAGATTGAGCAGTTGAAGGCGAGTGGCCAACTGCAGTCCGAGGATCTGGTGAAGAAGGACGGCGCGGGCGACTGGTCCCTTTGCCGGATTGAGTTTCCCGGACTGTTCACGCAACCTCGGACTGCTCCGGCCTCGATACCTATAGCCCCGGCGCCTGGGCGGCCGACAGATACTCCAACTGCCGAAGAGCAGTTCCGGCTCGGCCTGAAATACAATATCGGGGATGGGGTACCGCAATCCACCTCGCAGGCCGCCGCTTTTTATCGGCAGGCGGCGGAACGGGGACATGCGGTTGCACAGAACAATCTCGGCCTGCTGTACATGAATGGAGAAAACGTCCCGCGGGATCTCGCTCAGGCGGAAGTCTGGTTCCTCAAAGCTGCGGAGCAGCGTCTGGCTATGGCCTGGTGGAATTTATCGGTCCTCTATGGCGAGTCACGGGGCAAGCAAGAGCTAGCCAGAAGATATTTGCTTCTGGCGGCTCGAAACGGTATCCCTGAAGCCAGAAAAAAATGAAACTAAATCTGTACCTGGCTACTGCTTTTTTCGGCGTATTGGTACCGCTTGTCATGTTTACCAATCCGGGCTATGCACCGTTTTCTTTCAGGGCTGCCGTAGCTGTTTTATCAATATCATTAGTCGTGTGGGCGGGCTGGCGCAATCGCTTCTGACAGGTATGTTCAGCCTTTGGAGGCGCGGCGCGTGTCAACAACTTTGAAAGCGGGGAACCGATCAACCTACCCGTTGACGAATGAGAGCCCCCACCACCTGATTTGTCAATCCGCGCATGCCAGTGCAATCGTGTGCAAGCGACCCGCCTGAGGCAGGGTAGCTGAAGCGGCGAGTCTATACAGTTTTCTTTTTTTATTTGCCGCCTGAAAGAAATGGTTCAGCGGCGACAGTTTCCGTACACCCAGATGGCTGGCACGGAATCCGAAACCCACGTCAGTAATTTGCAAGCAGAAGAGGGAGGACCTCCGCTGAGGTTCCCCGCAGCGAATAGGTGACGCGATCAGAGAAACGCGTCTCTTCTGGATTGATCTCGATCACCACTTTGGCCATCGGGATGAGTCCTGCCGCCGGGTAGACCTTCGCCGAGGTTCCAGCGACTATCAGAACGTCAGCGGCACCGACAGCCTTCTCCGCCTGCTCCATCGCCCCCTCTGGTAGTTCTTCGCCGAACCACACCACGCCGGGCCGAAGCATGCCCCCGCAGTGGCAGTGAGGCGGAAGGTCGTCGAGCTGGCTGCGGTCGATGTGTTCCTCTCCGCATTGCATGCAGCACGCAGTCCAAATATCCCCGTGCAGCTTGATTACGTTCCTGGAACCGGCAACATCGTGTAGCCCATCCACGTTCTGGGTGATCAAAGTGAAGTTGGCCTTCATTTCCTCGATCCTGCGGATAGCGTAATGGCCGACATTCGGCCTCGCAAGGGCAATGCCACGGCGGCGTTCTTCGTACCACGTCCAAACCAACTTCGGACCTGCGCGCGCCGCACTCGAGTTTTACGGGCGGCGCGACGGGTGCGGGAAAGCGGCGTATCACGCGGTGATTTCTGCGACGGCCACCAATTATTACTTCCCAGTCGATTTTCTCCCGAGGGAGCTTCTTCAGCCGGCCCGGGAACTTTAACGACCGCCACAGCGGTCTGGTACCAAACAACAAAGTACAGGACTACTCTGTGGGATACGGTACCGCTGAAACATTCTCGATGGACTACGCCCGCCATCAACTCAGAATTCCGGCAATCTGCTTTTTGTGACGCTCAGTCAGTAGTTCGATGCCCATTTCGGCACTGGAACTGATTTCCCAGTTTGGTTTCGGCTACGCCGGGTTAGGTCAATGAGAACTGGCACCAGCTTCCCCAAGTTTGGAAAGCTGGTGCCACGATTGTACGACTAGATGCTACGCTTGGATTTCGGTGCGTCGGGTTCGGTTGGGGGGACGGTGATGGGTTCGGTTGGGGCGGCACCTTCAGAACTCAAAGCGTTACCAGCCGAGCTCTTGATATCCGCAAGGGCTTCCTCAGAGACCGACTTCCCTTTCTTGAACTCTTCTTCGAAGAACCCGCGAACGGATTCCGGGTTGAAATCCAGGAATGTTCCGCCCGATGCGAAGTGCTGATTGAAGACGGTTCCAACAGCGTGCGTGGACGCACCCGCGAGAATCGGTACGGTCAACATACCAGCCGCCGTTCCCAGAAAAGGAATGGCCTTGACCAAACTGGCTGGTACTACACCCCCGACGAGAGCCGTGAGGAACGATTTGACTCTGCTCTTTTGAAATTCGACTCCGTAGTGGGCCGACAAATCGTAAAGCATCTTGATCTGAACGCCTGTCAGTGCTGCAATGTCGACAAACGGAATTGGCACGATACCCGCTGCCACCGACCACCAGGTATACCGCTTGATGAGGGCTTCTGCTGAGTCAAACTTCTTCGGTTCGCTTTTAAATGAAAACATATTTTCCTCGCTTTAGGGCCTTTTTGGGAGTTTTAGCTCGAAAAAAGCTAGCTTAATGTCAAAGTGTCAACTTCATCTTAGACATTTTGAGTGTATCACAGATTACTGAATTCCAGTGGGGAAGATAGCTTTGCGCTGACCGCACTCGCAAAAGAAATAGAAGTGAGTCGCAGTCTACCGGAGAGCGCTCCGAAGCTTAGTCAAAGGCTACGCGGTTTGATCTTTGACTGTGAGCCCTACAAGAGAGCAATATCATCCGGATTCGCCATTAGCAAGGCACCATCCCAGGGCTCTAACTGGCCGTATTCCATCCGTAAGACGCGATCTGCGAGGTAGAAATAGCGGTCATCGTGAGTCGCCGCGATGATCGTCCTTCCTGCTGCTTTCAGCTCCGGAATAAGAACTTCGTAGAAATATTTCCGAAATCCGGGATCCTGATCAGCGGCCCACTCGTCGAGTACAACAATTGGTTTTTGATGTAGAAGCGCCACGATCAATGCGAGGCGCTTGCGCTGGCCGGTGGACAAGGATGTTGTACTCCACCGATTACCTTCAAGAACGACTTTGCTATGCAGTTCGAAGCGTTGCAACAAAGCTCCGACCAAGTCTCGGTCTGGTTGCTTCTCGCCGTAAAGTTCTGCAAACAGATGGTAGTCCGTAAAAATTATACTGAACAGGCTGCGGTAATCCTGCAGATTGCGCGCAGTTAATGGGGCGCCGTCCAGCTGGATTGTGCCCGACTTCGCGTAGTAGAGCGAAGTCAACAGGCGCAAAAAGGTAGATTTCCCGCTGCCGTTGCCGCCCACGATGAAAACGGTTTCCCCCGCTTTGATCTCCAGATTGATCGGTCCAACGCCAAAGGCGGGCAATCCGCCCTGGTCCGTATAGTGAAATGCAATCTGGTCAAGTCTGATAGTCTCAAACGCTGTCAATGGCGTAGGCGTCCCCGGTGCGGTGGTCGCCTCCATGGCACTGGCCAGTCGTTTTTCCAGGTCGTGTATGTTGGCAACCGCTACGTTCGCCATCGTGAATGTTGGGATGGCGGCCATGATGGAAGTCAGCGGTCCGATGATGAACAGGATCGTGGACGTCGCCTTCGTCAGAAGCATGGGGTCGTGCTCGTTCAACCGCGGGAGCAGAAATACGATACAGGCCAGAAGAAAATAAAAGATCGACTGCGAAAAGATAAAATGTCCGCTGAATTGATGGGACACTCTCAACTTGATGGTTCGCAACGCGTCCGATGAGGTGGTGAGATCCCGCATAAGCCCTTCGGCAACCCGCCGGTTGAGCTTGACTTCGTTGAACCCGTCAAGCATTTCGGTGAACCTATCCAGGAATCCATTTTCGCGCCGGACGCCTTCGTGCATGTCCGCTTCACGCTGGCGGGATTTGCCGAGGTGGATCGACACCCCAACTCCAGCCACTATGAGCGTGATAAAGAAAGCCCATAATGACAGAACTGACAGATACGCGATGGCAAACGTCACCATTAATGCGGCTTGGCTCGCCGTGACAATTTCTGTTGTCGCCTGCGAAATCGCCACCAACTCCCCGGAGATCGCGGAGTAGATGCTCGACCGGCCAATCTGTTCAAGCGGAAGTGCGTCTGCCCGACGGATGAGATCGATGAATCTCAACCGCATGCCGTGCAAGATGGTCTCCACAACAACTGCAGAACGGACCATCAGAAACGACTGGGCCCGAATGTAAACCGTGACAGTGATTGAAAACAGGAGGACATAACGAAAACTGGTGAAGGATTGTTTCCCGACACCAGAAGCAGAATTGATGACAGCCAGCACCATTGCGTTGGCAAGTCCTGAAAGCGCGGCCATCGTCACCAGCCTCTTGACTGAGACTGGTGACTCACGGTTGATTAAGCTAAATAATGTCATTAAAGCTCCGCGTACTGTTTCGTTTAGAAGCGGAAGGACTGTTCAGCCGCGCCGTCTGCTTTCAAGTTCGGCAGCAGAGTAAGTCCTCAGGCGGCGGGAGCGCTCGCCAGGTTCGCCGAGTAATACTTGCGCACCGCTTCGGGTTGGAACGTGAGGAATGTCCCGCCCGAGGCGAAATGCTGTTCGAATACCTTGCCAAGCGCGTAGGTGCTGGTGCTGGCGAAAGCGGGAACTATCACAAAGCCGACCAGGGGAATCATCTTGATCAAGCCGCCAAGGAACCCACTCGCAGCCTGGCCGGGCAGGACGCTTCCCACCAAAGCCCCGATGGCAGTCTTGGCACCGGATTCAGAGAAAGGAACCTTGTAATTTTGGGCGAGAGCGTGCAACATCTTCACCTGGACCGAAGCAAGCGCTGCCATATCCACCCACGGCACGGGAACCAGACCAGCACCGGCAGCCCACAACATGTACCTGCGAATGATCTTGCCTGCCTTTTGATCGGACAGAATGCCCGGATTGTCTAAAACAGTGCTCATGCTGGATTTCTCCTTTTCGTTTCCAACAACAGAGTGCAGTGGCGGCATCAAAACTTTCGTCCAGATCGAGAAAGAGCAGTGTTCACAACTTGCTGCTGCCAGTCCGTCACCAATAATGGGGACGCTTCTGCCTCTATGGCGCTCCGATAGGTTTGGTACTGCCCAGGCCAGTCAAGGATACCATAACCGATGGATGCCTCGCAAGTAATGGAACTTACAGACAGCGATTCCGCAACCAGCAGCGGTGGTGTATCGAAAAGCGATAGAGGGGGCGGGTTTGAGGTTCTGGGACGGTCCAGTCGGTATTGAGGGGAATCGCAGGGGTGTTGTTTGGGTGGAAAGCGGGGCGATGGAAGGGTTTG
>CAIYVZ010000210.1 GCA_903929755.1 uncultured Acidobacteriia bacterium | reverse complement strand
CGTTGAATCTCGGAGCGTTCTGTTTCCAATGCCGGCAATGCAGTAATCATGAGAGCCTCCTGAACCTAGCGTAGCTATACGCTAGGCTTTACGCAACAAAAAAGAAACCTCCACGGGACTCCACTTTCAGGTCGCACGCCCCCTCATTAGAGCATAGGGAAAGCGTGAAAAACTGTGTGTTATAAAAGAATAAGTTCGTGTTCACACGAGGCCACCCTAGCTCAGTTGGTAGAGCATCTCATTCGTAATGAGAGGGTCGTCAGTTCGATTCTGACGGGTGGCTCCAGATTTCCGCAACGGGCGATTCGGTGACAACCGGCTCGCCCGTTTTGCTTTGCTATCCGGGCCTGAGAAATCCTGACCTTACCAACTAAGTCCCGCACACTACTTTGTAACTTCGCCGGCCAGGCGCAGTCTTAGCTTTTCGCGCAACCCCGCAGCGAGGCTCCGACAGGCGTTGGGATTCACGAGGGCGTTGGGATTTGTTGGTCGCATCGCCAGGTGATCCCAGAGCTCTCCGGCTTCCGGGTGAGGGGTGACAAGAACGTCGCAGGGGATGCTTTCCAGAAACCTGAAACTGCTTTCGAAGTCCTCCGCGTGAGGGTATTGTTTGCGCTGACTGTACTGGTAGCCCTCAGCGGAGACGGCAGTCAGGCTGTCGGCATAGACGAAGTTCAGACAGCGGTTGTTTTCGCAGGCTTTCCAGGTCCAGCTGGTGCCGCCAGGTGTGTGCCCCGGGGTAAGATGAGCCGTCACAGCGAGGGCAGCGAGAGTAAGGGTTTCGCCGTCTTTGAAAGTTTCCACTTTGGTCGCGATCTTTGGCGAGGCGATAATGGCGCCGTACTGCGGGTCATCGCGGGGGACGAGTCCCCGCCTCATCACGTCGGCCGTCCAGGCACTGGCGGCAACGCGGGCCCCGCTTAGCTCCTGGAGTTCAGCCAGGCCACCGCCGTGATCGAAATGAACGTGTGAATTGACAATCAGCTGAATGTCCTCCACTCGAAAACCCAGGGCACGAATGTTCTCCACGATGCGCGGTGCGGATTCGGGTAGCCCGGCGTCAATCAGGATATGGCCTTTCTCCGACGTGATCAGCAGCGCGCTCAGGCCATGAGTCCCCACATAGTACGTGTTGCCGTAAAGGCGGAAGGGTGTTTGGGCCGCGTTCCACGTCGGGCAGCTGTTGCAGGACGAAGGCCGCTCCTGCGCGGGGAGCAGCGTTACCAGCAGCAAGCTTGCAGTGAAAATGCCTCGCATCCGCTCATTGTAGGATGAGGCAGGTTCAGGATACCGAAGTTGGGCGCCGCTCGGGGGTGAAGAACCGGACCCTTACCTCTGTCCAGTTGGTGCGCAGCAGCGAAAGACCCAGCATCAGCACAATGATGAAGATCGCCATGGCCACCGTGGGCCCTGCGGTCAGGCGTTCTTTGAAGTACCAGAATGTCTTGCCATAAACCAGTTCCACGTGGACCCAGTAGACCAGTAAACTGGTGGTCCCGAACTGGCGGACCAGGCTCCACTTCGCAGGGTCAAGGCCCAGATTCCAGGCCCAGGAGAACGACATCAGAATCAACACCACCCCGAGCTTAATAAAGATCAGGCCCGGACTGTTGAGCCAGAAATCTGCATTCGGGTAGATGCTGAGCGACATATTGGATATGCCCCACGCCCCAAGCGCCATCGCGAGCCCGCCCCAGCCAAACCACTGCATCGCCCGGTCCGTTTCCTCCGGTCTCAGGCTCCGCAGCAGACTGCCTGCGCTTAAACCGAACGCTACAAAGGCCGCCCAGGGAAAGACGCCGAAATTCAAAGGATCGGGGATGAAGTAATACTTCACGCCCCCCGGGACCGGCCCCCACGGAATCGCCGAAACGAACGGAGCGACGCAGGCGATTGCAACGCCCAACACCGCACTCAGGCGAATTCGCTCCTTCGTAGTGAACGCGGCCACCGGCGAGAGCAGCAGCAGTGACATCCCCATCGCATTGAGAATATCGACGCGCAGCAGGTCCGTCCAGGGGCTTTTATCGATGGAGACGAGCCAGAGTTGCAACCGGAAGGCGAACGCGGCCAGGAAGAGGTAGCCGGAGCGCCTGGCTGCACCTTTGACACGCTCCAGGGGCTCCGCACCTCGGCGAATCTGGCTATCCATTAGGAAACTGAACGTCACGCCGAGAAGGAAAAGGAAGAGTGCAGGGGGCATGCCCCCGACGAATTGCGAGATCAGGTAAGGGCCGTCATGCCGCAGGTCGTTGCGGATGAACGAGTGGAAGACGTGGCCCTGGAGCATGATGAGTGCGCCGATTCCGCGCATCCAGTCGAGCCACGGGAGTCTTTTCGCGTTGAGCTTCATCCGCGCCCAGAGTGTTATTTGCCGATTTGCTGGGTCTGGACACCCTTCGGCACATTCAGCTTCAGATCTTTATCGGACAAAGACGGGTTGATCTTCAGATTGGTGTACAGAATCAGCGTGTAATCGCCGGTGCCGGAGGTGAGAAATTTTTGCTGCACCGGGACGCCGAGGGAATCCGAAATCCAGAGGTCGGCGGCCTTCAGGCTCTGCAGCACTTCCTTCGATTTCGGAACCAGCCGGATATGTCCGGCAGCCTGGCCGGCAATGGTCTCCTGGCCGACGTAAGTAACCTCGTACGCGGCCTTGATCTCTGCACTGGTAGCGCCAAAACCGAGCAGCATACCCTGCTCCAGAATGCTGCGTTTGCTGCGCAGGTCATAAATCTGGACGGTCTTGGCTTTCGGCATATAGATGCTGACATCACCAGCCGCAATCGAAACCGTTTTAGCGGAAGGCGTAGTGAAATCGACCAGAATGTGAGTTTCGCCCGCCTTGACGCGCTTGAGACGAATGGTGCCGCTTTCGGCGGAATCGTCGTTCACGATAGCGGTATGGGCTGTCTGTTTGATGTCTGCCGACAACGTCTTGAAGCCCTCAGCCGACTTGTCCAGATGAGAAAAGACGCTGTCAAGCGACTGCGCGCTGAGGGGGACAACGGCAGATACACAGAAGAATGCGAAAGACAGCTTCACAGACAGGGAGACGGCCATAAGGCTCTTAAGGGGTACCAAACGCCAGGTAGCCCTTCAACTCCTGCTCGGCATCCATAATCGGATCCACCCGCACCACAACCTGTTTCTTACCCGTACGCTGGGTCAGAATTCGGCTTAATACCTGCAGGCGCTGGGGTTCAGGAACGGAAGCCACCAGTTCCGGTTCAATCCAGAACATCTGCTCCCCATGACCGGGCAGCGACGTAATCTGGCTGGAATGGGCGATCCGCGGCTGGTCGCGAAACCACTCGCGAGGCGTAAATGCCATAAACGCGAGGATCGCGGCACACACGATGTCGTATTGCCAGACGCCGCGGGGATAATCCCACAGAATCAAGCGTTTGAGGCCGGAGGGCACAGTCATATTCTAGCAGTCTTTGATGCAGGTCAAGCTGTAAAGCCGAACGGGACGCGCTCACCCTGGGTGACATTCGCGGAAGTGGTTCCAACGCCTTCAATCCGGGCGCGGACACGATCACCGGCTTTGATACGGGCGCCCTTCGGGCAACCAGTGGAGATAACATCGCCAGGCTGGAGCGTAAAGAAGTCGCTGTGGAACGAGATCAGATTGAGCGGTTTGTGCTTCATGTTGCGCACGAAATCACGGGAGCAGATGCCTTCGTTGTGCTCGGTGATCACTTCAAGACCGTCGATGTCGTTCACTTCGTCGGCCGTCACGATGACGGGGCCGAAGCTGAAAAAGGTGTCGATGCTCTTGGCTCGGGTGAGGTAGCGGGGGTTCTTGCGGAGGACGTCGAGCGCGGTAAGATCGAGAGTCGTGGTGAACCCGTAGATCACTTCGCGCGCCTTCTCAACCGGCACGAAGCGGCAGGTCCGGCCGATGATGACGCCGAGCTCGCCCTCCGCGTCCACGTCGTTAGAAACTTCAGTGGGCGGCAGAACAATGTTGCCACCTGGCTGGAACATGCACGACGCCGGCTTCATGAAGCTGCCCGGTTCTTCGGGCTGTTTCTCCGCAATGTCTTCGGCGTGCGACTTGTAGTTCAGGCCGATGCAATAAATCTTGGGCGGCACCGCGTACGGCAGGCGGGGCTCCACCTTGGCCAGCGAAATGGCCGAAACACCAGAAGTTGGTATCTCGCGAATACCCTGCTGAATAATCTCGAGCAGGCTGTTCGGAACGTGCAGATCGTATTTGGTATTGATCTCGAGAACAGGTACAACACCATCCGGGGTAACCACACCGGCGTGATCCTGGCCGCCGTAGCGGAAAGTCATGAGGCGCATAAGCCCTTTCAGGATATCGAACCCTTTTGTTTCAGTGACCGCTGGCATAGAATATGCGAATGAATCGTCGGGAGTCATTGTTGGCAGTGTCCGGCCTGGCCACCCTCGCAGCCTTGCCCGCCCACGCAGCGCCGCTCCGCCCAAAGGCTGTCCTCTTCGATACTTTCGGAACTATCGTGGACTGGCGCGGGTCAATTGTGGCCGAGGGCGCTGCCTGGGGCAAGGCCAGGGATCTGCACATAGATTGGGCGAAGTTTGCCGATCGCTGGCGGGCGGGCTACATGCCTTCGATGGATAAGGTTCGGCAGGGCCAGCTACCCTGGAAAAAGCTGGATGAGCTCCATCGAATGGTGCTGGAAGACCTCCTGGTGGAGTTCGGCATCAGCGGCCTGACCGAAGACGAGAAACGCCACTGGAACTTCGTCTGGCATCGCCTGAAGCCCTGGCCGGACTCGGTGCCCGGCCTCATACGCATCAAGCAGAAATTCACCATCGGGCCCCTTTCAAACGGTAATGTCTCGCTCCTGAATGACATGGCGAAGTTCTCGGGATTGCCCTGGGATGTGGTCCTCTCGGCGGAACTTGCCCGGCACTACAAGCCCGACCGGGAAGCGTACCTAATGGCGGCCGAGATCCTGGGAAATAAACCCTCCGAGACAATGCTGGCAGCGGCTCATCTAAACGATCTGAAAGCGGCGCGGGAGGCCGGATTGCAGACCGCCTTCATTTACCGGCCTCGGGAATATGGCGATGCAGCGAAGGCCGACAGAGCGAAGCCTGGCGACTTCGATCTGGTCGTCAACAGCGTTCCGGAACTGGCCGGACTGCTCGGCGCCTGACCGATAAATGGCCCTGTGCCACAATAGTGGGCATGTCGTCCCCCATTCTGACCGCGCCCATGGCCAGCACCGGCACTGAAATTTTTGCCCACATCGACAACGAAACGTTGGAGCAACAGCTGCTGCAGTCCGGCGTTGTCATGACCACCGTGGACAGTGTTATCAACTGGGGCCGCAAGAACTCCATTTGGCCCATGGCCTTCGGGCTGGCGTGCTGCGCCATCGAAATGATGTCGATGTCGGCCTCGCGGTTCGACATTTCCCGTTTCGGCGCCGAAGTATTCCGCGGTTCGCCCCGCCAGAGCGATCTGATGTTCATCGCCGGCCGTGTTTCGAACAAAATGGCCCCGGTCGTCCGTCACCTGTATCAACAGATGCCGGAACCGAAGTGGGTCATCTCGATGGGCGCCTGCGCGACGTCTACGGGTGTGTTTAACAACTATGCTCTGATCCCGGTAAACCAGGTGATTCCGGTGGACGTGTTCGTCCCCGGTTGCCCGCCCCGTCCGGAGCAGTTGATTCACGCCATCATGATGCTGCAGGAAAAAATTGGCGCGTCGCACGGTGCCACCCGCCAGGCCCTCAACCTCGCCTAACGCTCGGCGAGTCTTACGCGATCCGGGGTTCGATCTTCTCCACGCGCCGTAATATCGCCCCGCTGGCAACCATCAGATCCTCGACCGCCTGCATCAGGACACCGCTGCGTTCACGGAATTCCTTGCGGGATTCGTCCATTTCCTCGCGGAACTCTTTGCGGGACTCTTCGATGCGCGCGTCGAACTCTTTACGAGACGCGTCGATGTTTTCCTGGAACTCTTTCATGCGGGCCTGAGACTCTTTTCGGGAGTCCTCGATCCGGTACCCCATCAGTTCCAGATTCATGCGCATGGCTTCCATGCGCTCGTCCCAACCCGGTTCCCGGTTCTGATCGGCCATGAGCCCACCTTAGCTTGCGGCCAGCACGGCGTCAAGGGTGGGCATGGAGAATCATTACCGGGCTCAATCCGGCTTGGTTTCGAGGCCCGGAACAACACGTTCCCGCCGCACCGCATCCAGCACGCCGTTCACAAAGTGCGCCGATTCATCGGACGAAAACCGCTTCGCCAATTCCAGCGCTTCATCAATGATCACGGGCGGAGGTGTGTCCGTGGTCAGCATTTCATGTACCGCGATCCGCAGGATATTGCGATCCACCACGGGCATCCGGCTGATTTTCCAGTGCGCCGCATGTTTGGTGATCAGTTCGTCAATAGACGCAGCTTCGCGCACCACGCCCCGGAATAATTCCTCAGCAAACTCGTCGCGCGGAGGCGTGGGATCTTCGTCGTCACTGATCAGCAAGGAGCCGTAGTAGCCCCCCACAATCTCCTCAGTCGGAGTCCGCCGCTGGTCCCACTGGAACAACATCTGCAGCGCCTGTTGACGAGCGCGATGGCGGGCCATTAATTGCCTGCCTGTAGTTTTTGCAAAAGATTGGCCATCTCGATCGCGGTCATAGCGGCATCGAAACCCTTGTTGCCCGCTTTCGCCCCCGCCCGATCAACGGCCTGTTCCACCGTGTTCGTGGTCAACACGCCAAACGCCACGGGAATTCCGGAATCGACCGCCGCGGCACCAATGCCGCCCGCCGCTTCGCCCGCCACATAGTCAAAGTGCGGAGTATCGCCCTTGATCACCGCGCCCAGGCAAATCACGGCGTCATATTTTTTCGTCGCGGTCAGCGCACGGACGGTAATGGGGAATTCCCAGGCGCCAGGAATTCGCACAATGTCCACCTGAGCGTCCTCGCCGCCCGAACGCTGGATCGCGTCGAGCGCGCCGGAAAGCAGGCGATCTGTGATGAAACTGTTGAAACGGCTCACCACAATGGCCAGCCGGAGCCCGGCCGCCGAGAGTTCGCCTTCGAAAATACGTGTTTGGATGCTCATGAACGAAAACGAATAAGTGCCCTGAATCGATATATATGGGATAATTGATGTTTCAGCCCCATCTTACCGCATGGCCCCAGAATTCATCCGGAACTTCTCCATTATCGCCCACATCGATCACGGCAAGAGCACGCTTGCCGACCGTCTGCTCGAAGTAACCGGCGCGCTACAACAACGTGAAATGATGGCCCAGGTCCTCGATTCGATGGACCTGGAACGCGAGCGTGGCATCACCATCAAAGCCCACGCCGTCCGTCTCGACTATAAAGCCGATGACGGCATTATGTACCAACTCAATCTCATCGATACGCCCGGCCACGTCGACTTCTCCTATGAAGTGGAACGTAGCCTGCAGGCGTGTGAAGGCGCGCTCCTGGTAGTGGATGCGTCGCAGGGAGTGGAGGCGCAGACCATGGCCAACACCTACCTCGCGCTGCACCACAACCTGGAAATCATCCCGGTCATCAACAAGATCGACCTGCCAGCCGCCGACCCCGAGCGCATCCGCGAACAGATAGAAGACGTCATCGGCATCGATGCGTCCGAAGCTGTTCTGGCCAGCGCCAAGCAGGGCATCGGCATCCACGAGATCCTGGAAGCCGTCGTTAAAAAAGTTCCGCACCCCAAGGGCGACGCTGAAAAGCCGCTGCGCGCCCTGGTTTTTGATTCCTGGTTCGATCCATACCGCGGCGTAATCATCCTGGTCCGCGTGCTGGATGGCCGGATGAAACTGAACCAGAAGATCAAGTTCTTTTCGAACGGCCAGCAGTACGAAGTGGAAGGCCTGGGGTATCAATCACCCAAGGCAATTCCCCTCCCCGAGCTTTCGGCGGGTGAAGTCGGTTACGTTTTCGCCAACATCAAGAAAGTGGGCGACGCCAAGATCGGTGACACCATCATCGACTCTGCAAACCCGGCCACGGAACCGCTGCCAGGCTTTGAAGAAGTGCGCCCCATGGTGTTCGCGGGCCTGTATCCGGTGGAATCGCACGAGCACGGCCTGCTGCGCGACGCGCTGGAAAAACTGCAACTCAACGACAGCGCCCTTTCCTACGATGCGGAAAGTTCCGTCGCCCTCGGCTTCGGTTTCCGCTGCGGCTTCCTGGGCCTGCTCCACCTCGAAATCGTCCAGGAACGTCTGGAACGGGAATTCAACATCGACCTGATCACCACCGCACCTGGCGTGCGGTACCTGATCACAACGACTGCCGGGGAAGTTCTGGAAGTGGATAACCCCACCCGCTTCCCGAATCCCACTTCCATCCAGCAGATTGAAGAGCCCATCATTGAGGCCACTGTGATTACCCGCGAGGAGTACATCGGCGGCATTCTGGCTCTGGTGGAAGATAAGCGCGGCATTCAGAAGAAGTTCGAATACATTGGCTCCGGCCGCGTGATGCTGGTTTACGAACTCCCGCTGAACGAAGTCGTGCTCGATTTCTACGACCGGCTGAAGTCTGTTTCCCGTGGTTATGCGTCCCTTGACTACCACCTGGCGGGCTACCGCGTGTCGCCCATGGTCCGTCTCGACGTCCTGATCGCCGGCGAAGAAGTGGACGCGCTTTCCATGATCGTCCACCGCGATTCCGCCTACGAACGCGGCAAATTCATCATTGAGCGGATGCGCAAGCTGATCCCCCGGCAGATGTTCGAAATCGCGCTGCAGGCGGCCATCGGCACCAAGATCATTGCCCGCGAAACCATCGCGGCCATGCGCAAGAACGTGATCGCCAAGTGCTACGGCGGCGACATTTCGCGGAAGCGTAAACTCCTCGAAAAGCAGAAGGAAGGCAAGAAGAGGATGAAGCGCGTGGGTCGCGTGGAAATCCCGCAGGAAGCCTTCCTTGCCGTCCTTAAAGTCGGCGACACCAACCTCGACGACGATTAATTCCGCGCCGATTTCCGAGGCTTCGGTACGATACCGAGTCTACGGTCATTGGCGGCAATTCGCTTCACAACCGCTGCCATCGTTGCTTCAAAGTCGTCGTCTGCGGAATCGATGAAAAGCCACTTTCCCAGCACGTGGTGTGGCCGGAACGCCGGAAATTCAGCCTGAAGGGAAGAGTGATGCGCATGATCCGTACAGACAAGGACTCCGTGCCAGGTCCATCGACCGGACTTTGTCGGCTCCACAAGCACCAGCATCTGACGCTCAAACAGATACACGGCAAGTCCGCCAAACATCCGCCTGGTGACGTAGGTTGGATGCTCCAGAAGCTCTTCGAGAATCCATTCATTCCGGAACGTTTTCATGTGGCTTAATTTTCGCTCGGCATCTTGTCGAACGACTCGACCACAATCACCGGGAACGGCACCTTCGCAGCCGTCAACTTCAACCCAAGCTGCCGTTGAACAGCCACAAATATCGTCGGGGCCACCGGCAGGTCTGCGCTGACATCGGGTGGGCCACCCGACCGTTCCATCGAGTATTCCAGTGAAATATTGTAGCGGCCAGGCATCTCAGTTCTGTCCACCACGGGGCTGAGAGTTGCCCAATGCAAAATTTCGACAAGGGCTGAAATCGGCTGCCCCCGGCCTCGCAGCCGCCCCAGCACGTAGCCATCCCCCGCCCTGTTTTGCTGAACAAGCCCAGGGCGCTTCTCGGGAAGCTCGGGCCATCCCTCTGGCGCAGGCGGAGCCGATGAGCCGGGAACCCATTCACTCAACTGAGGCCCCGGCGCGCCTGTCTTCGTCAGGATATACCCGGAAAAGTCCCGGGTCTCCTGATGCGTAACGAGGGCAAACCTTTCGCGCAACAGGTTCTGCAGCATGATCCGGAAGTCTGCCTTCGTGCCACCCGGCGGAACGGTGGCGTTCAGATCAAAGGCAGCCCGCTCCAGTGACGCGGCACCAGATACCTGAAACTCCTGCAGATTCCACGCCGTCACAATCAGATCCTTCAAGGTGGCCTGGCCAAATACGTAGCGGATGGGGTCGCCGCTGCCTGGTCCACCGTCAGACCCTCGCACGCTGCCAGGCCCGGATGGCTTGATCGAAGCCACTTCAAACTGTAGTTGCGGCTGAGCACACAGACTGAGGCATGTAAGGCATAGAATCCAGAAACGCACGTCTCACATCATAGCTGGTTTTCGGGTACTGCATTTGTGCGAAGTTAAACTAAACCTGTGGTTCCCGCGCCGGTTTTCCGCTCCGTCGACCGCTACTTCCAGTTCGCCCTCCTCGGACTGGTAGCGAGCGGCTTCTTTGCGCTGGCCGGTACCAGTCGGCTGGACGCTGCCACCATCGCCTTCACCTGCGCAGCCCTCTTACTGCGCGTTTGTGTCCTTACAGGCTGGCTGCATTTTGAAATCCCACAGCGCGCCGTTTCCATCGCCGCACTCGCCTACGTCCTCTTTTACCCGGTGGACTTCCTCTGGATCTCCCGGGATTTCTTTACCGCCACCATCCACGGCGTCTGCTTCCTGGCAGCCGTAAAGATCCTCACGGGCCGCAGCGACCGGGACCTCCCCTACACCGGCCTCGTCGCCTTCGTGGCACTGGTGGCGGCGGCGCTGCTTTCCTGGCACTCCAGCTTCCTCATCTGGCTCGCGCTGGCGCTCTTCTTCGCCGTCGCCGTCTTCACCAGCGGGGAGGTTCGCGCCGGGCTGGCCCGGAACACGCTCATCGCGGCCCCCACCCGGACGCTGACCTGGCGCCTGGCGGGCATCGCCGGAGTTGCGCTGGCGGGCATCCTCGCCATCAGCGGCTTCTTCTTCCTCATCGTGCCCCGCACGGCGCGCGCCGCCGCCGTCCTTTTCCCGGGAGCGGCCCGCCTCACCGGCTTCTCCAGCGTGATCGACCTGGGGACGTTCGGAGCCATCAGCAAGGACGACCGCGCCGTCATCCATATCCAGTCCTACGGCCGCCCCCTACCCCTCACAATGAAATGGCGCGGGGCAACTCTGAGCCGCTTCGATGGCCGCCGCTGGTTTGAACCGACGCCGCTGGCCCCGCAACCCGTCCCCTTTGTCAACGGTATGGCCGAGGTGGCCGACCGCCTGCAACGTTCACGGCGCGATGGCCGCAGACTGCTCTATAGGGTAGACTCGACCGCCTCCACCAACGGCACGCTCTTCATTGCCGGCATTCCGGAGTACATCAGTCTGCCGGGGCAAACCCCGCCGACTCAGCGCCTCATCCGCCGCGCCGGAAACGCCTGGCAGGCTGTTCCACCCACTAACGACACGCTGCATTACGAGGTGTCGTCCCTGCTTGCGCAGCCTCTGCCCGAGCCTCTGACCGACCGCGAGCGCAGCCGGAATCTCGCTGTGCCGCCGATTGATATCCGCATTCCTGCGCTGGCTCGGGAATGGTCCGGTGAAGGCACGCCACTCGAACGTGCCCAGCGCATTGAAAAACACCTCCGCCAGGATTTCCTCTACACGCTGGATACCCCCATCATTCGGGGCCGCGACCCTCTGGCGCGCTTTCTCTTCGTGGACCGGAAAGGCTACTGCGAGTACTTCGCTTCCGCAATGGCCGTGATGCTGCGGTCCACCGGAATCCCGGCGCGAGTAGTAACCGGCTTCCAAAGCGGCTACTTCAATCCGGTGTCAGGCCTGAACGTCATTCGCGCGTCCGATGCGCACGCCTGGGTGGAAGGCTGGTTCGCGGATCGCGGCTGGGTGACTTTCGACCCGACACCTTCCACAGCAGCACCCTCGTCCGGCATCCTGAGTCGGTTGAACATGTATTTTGACGCGGCGGATTCCGTGTGGCAGCAGTGGGTTCTGGCGTATGACCTCGGACATCAGGCAACGTTGGCCGCTCGGCTCCAGGCCTTCCTGAGCAGAAGCCGCCACGGATCGCCCAGGCCCCCCGACTTCCACCCTGTCGATTTCGTGAAAGACAACTGGGCCTGGATCGGCGGCCTCGCCGCACTTGGCCTTCTGCTGTGGAATTCGGGCTGGCTTTGGAACACGCTGCGGAACTTCTTCTGGCTCAGGCGCGTAGCTTCCGGGCAAGCTTCCAGCCATGACGCGGCCCGGCTCTACGAGCTCATGTTGCGCAAGGCCAAGCTCTCGCGCCCGCCGAATACGACGCCTGCGGAACTCGCGGCCACCGTCCCCGACCGGCGCGTGGCCAGCTTCACAGCTGTTTACAACGCCGCCCGCTTTGGGGAAGATCCCATGGCCATCGCCCGGCTCGCCGAGATGCTGCGGACCTGGAACCAGGCTACTGCAAACCCCGGCCCGCTAACCAGATAAACCGCGAAACTTCCCAGCCAGTGGCCACCTTCATAGTGTTCGCCGGGGTTACTGCACAATCGTATTCCGTCGTCAGAACGAATACTTAGCCGCAAGCTGCAGGATTCTGGGGTCGGACGAACTCTGAATCACCCCGAATGCGGTTGACTTCAGGCTGTTCACCGGATTGCCGAAGTTGGTATGGTTCAGAACGTTGAAGAACTCAAAGCGTAACTCCACTTTGTGCTTTTCCGTAATCCGGACGATGCGCTTCAGATTCGTGTCCAGATCAAAGAAGCCGGGGCCAAGAACCGCGTTATAGCCGGTGTTGCCGAACGTGCCAAGCGGATTTGGCACAAACGCGAGCGGGTTCAGCCAAACCTGAGTTGCGTTGTTCTTCACGTATGGTGCGCCGACAACGTTCGGGCGATCCTGCCCGACCCCTGTGAGTGAATTATCCACGCCGGTGACCACGTTGAACGGGAAACCCGTATGGACCGACACCAGGAAACCAAGCTGCCAGTTGCCGGCAATCCAGTCCAGCGCCTTGTTGGCAAAGCGCGGCCCGTCAATCACGAAGGACGTATTCAGACTGTGCCGGACATCGGAATCGCAGCGGCCATAATCCGCATTCCGATTGTACGGATTCTGGTAGTTGCTCGACCCGATGTTATTCCGGTTGCCAAAAGGTTCGGCATTTTGCAGGCAGTGCGACCAGGTGTAAACGCCGAGCGCCGTGAAGTGATTGCTGAAGCGATGCTCCAGGTTCACGCGGAGCGCGTTGTAGTTAGCATTCAGACCGTCGTCAATGCTCGTGATGTTCGCATAAAACGCGCCCGCCTTCGGATTCAGCAGATACAGCATCCGGCGCTGCGCTGTGTTACCGGTGGTGGAAGCGCCAGGAATATAGACGGCCGGATTCTGTTCCTGCGAAGCGCGGAGGTGAGTGGACTTATTACCGATGTATGTAGCCGAAAACAGCAGATTCTTTGCAAGCTGCCGCTGGTAGCTCAGATCCCACTGCTGCATATACATGTGGTGCAGATTCAGAGGTGCCATGATGTACTGCGCGGACTGGCTGAAGGGAGTCGACTTAGTGGGCGGGTAGGGCGTGGGGAACGGATTGCCGCCGGGGAAGCCCGCGTACGGATTCGCGAAACCTCCAACCGGAGCGATCAGCGAAACGGTACTCCCCCAGGGCGACGACGCGCCGAAATCCCGCATCGTGTAGGACTCGGGAGTATCGAAGAAGATACCCCAGGAGGCTCGGACACTTTGTTTCCCATCGCCGTTCGG
This sequence comes from uncultured Acidobacteriia bacterium, assembly GCA_903929755.1. Taxonomy (GTDB): domain Bacteria; phylum Acidobacteriota; class Terriglobia; order Bryobacterales; family Bryobacteraceae; genus BOG-234. The sequence goes on along the minus strand of CAIYVZ010000210.1, from coordinate 36,411 downwards.
ATCCCAGGCCAGGCCCACGCGCGGCGCAAAGTCAATGTAGCTGCCGTTGGCGTAAGCGGCGGGAATCCCGGGGTCGCCGTGGAACAGGAGGCCGAGGGGCGAATTGTCATAGACACTCGATTTCTGCCCCGCCTTGAAGGCGTCGAGCGAGAAATGGTCGCCGCGGCCGGCCTTGTCGTGCTCCGGCAGAGACGGCTCCCACCGCACGCCGAAGTGAACGTTCAGCCCCTTGCGAACCTGAATATCGTCCTGAAAGTATGCGCCATAGTAACGCTGGCGGAGCGCGATCTGTACGGGATTGCCCTGCGAGAGCGAACTCTGGCGACCGAGGATGAAATCAGCCAGAGCATCGCCCGAGAGCGATCCGTTAAAAGTCCAGCTGCCATTGCTGCTGCCGATGTTGACTTCGTTCATCTGGATGGCCAGCATCTCGAAGCCCAGGCTCATGTGATGCCGCCCCCGGATAATATCCATATCGTCGGCATACTGGAACTGGTTGCGCGTAAAGTTGGCGGGTGCATTGGAGCCACCACCGATGGTGAACTTATTCGATACCGACAAATCGACAAAGTGAGGATAAGCGTTGAACATATTTACGCCCAGCGAGACGGGATTGGGCATCTCGGGCGTGACGGCGCGATTGATGGACAGCCGCGCATAGGTGGCATGGAAAGCGTTAACGATGGTCGGCGTAATTGTGTACTGGTCGCCAAGGGTGATGGACTGCGACCTCATTTCCAGACCCGAACGCGTGGTGGTCAACAGGCTGTTGGTATAAAACGGAGGATTGTCGTAGTCGGCGATGAAGTAGCGGCCGTAGATCGTATGTTTCGTATTCTGCAGCCAGTCGGCACGGCCTACATACTGATTCTCGTTGTTGGGGTTTGGCACCGAGTAGTTGATTTGTCCGCAGGAGTTAGCTGCCACCGGAATATTTTTCAGCAATCCCATAGCGGGAACACTGAAGCGGGAGACGGGTATCGCATTGTTGGCGAAGGGCGCTCCCCCGGTGGGATCAATGAGCTGGATGCCCTTCTTGTTCGACTGGCATGCCGCCGCTTCGAGGCCGCTGAAATCACCGGAGAGCGCGGCCTGCGTCGGGGTGAACGCGATACTCTGCGGAGGCGCGGTTCGGGCGCGTGTTCCCTGGTAGCCGGAGAAGACGAAAAGCTTGTCCTTCTTAATGGGGCCGCCGCCTGCGCCACCGAACTGATTCCGGCGAAGCGAATCCTGCGTGGGCGCGAAGAAATTGCGCGCGTTGAAGTTGCCGTTGCGCACAAATTCAAAGAAGCTCCCGTGGATCTGGTTGGTGCCCGACTTGGTCACCACATTGACCACCGCCCCAGGGTGCAGGCCATACCGCGCCGAGACGCCGCTCGTCTGTACGCTGAACTCCTGTAAGGCATCGGGGAATGGAAACGGGAGGTTGACGTTCGAGTGAGAGTCGTTGTTATCGCCGCCGTCGAGCAGATAGTTATTGCCGTTGACCTGACCACCGGAAATTGAGATGCCCACCGCAGAGGAATAGTCATGGGTGGTGACCACACGGCTGGCGGCGTTGGGTGGAATATTCGAACCGCCGGACAGCAGGATCAAGTCCGTAACCTGCCGGCCATTGAGGGGAAGATCGGCAATGCGCCGCTGGTCAATCACCTGCGACACCGACGTGTCCTGCGTCTCCACCATGGCGGCGGCTTCGGAGACCGTAACTGTATCGCTCACCTTGCCGACCTGCAGTACAGCATTGATCTGAATATTATTGCCCACCTGGAGGGTGATGCCCGATTGCACATGGGTACTGAACGCCGGCGAACTGGCTTCGAACCTATAGGGTCCGACGGGCAGATTGGTCAGAACGTAGGAGCCGTCGGCGCCGGAAACCGTGGAGGTCACCCGGCCCATCTCAGTCTGCGTCGCCTTTATCTGGGCATCCGGAACACCGGCGCCGCTGGCGTCGGTAATGGAACCATGGATCTCCGCGTTCGCCACGGCCTGGGCATAAAGCCCACTGGCCGCGAACAGTGATGCCAACACTCCAATTACAATTCTGCATGGAATTCGATTCATCTGACACATCTCCCTTCAGGACGGGATTCAGTATATGTCAAACGAAGTTGCGGGGTGTGTTCGGCCCGGAATCCATCGTCGCCGACCCTTCATTGAAGCCCCTGACTTCGGAAGCCGGGATCGAAATCCAGTTCATCCGTGTGCATCTTCGCGGCGATGGAACAGTACCCGACTTACAAGTCGTGGCGCAAGCCCCCCACGATGCGGCCCGATTCTACGGACTCATGTTACGCAAGGCCAAGTTCTCGCGCCCGCCAAATACGACGCCCGCCGAACTCGCCGAAATACGGCGGACCTGGAACCAGGCTACTGCCCCCCGCTCGCTAGCCAGGTAAGCGCCCAGCCGGTGGCCACCCGGCTCCGATTCAAAAACCCGCGCCGGTTTGGTGGGGCGGCACTGGCAATTCAAGCTGCTTCGCGAATTCCAATGTCCAGACGATTCCCGATAGCCAGGAAGGCCGCTTCGAGATGTTCGAGGCGCGTGCTGTGGGTCGGATCGAACAGTCGGTCCAGGTTTCCTTTGGAGGTCCCGAGACGCCGGGCCAGTTCTGCTTTGCGGACACCGGATGCGAGGAAAGCCCTGTACAATTCCGCTTTCACGGACGCCAGCGCGGGCAGCGGCACGGAACGATACTTCTTCCCGGTACGCTTCTTTGGTTCCGGTAATGGTTCTCCACTGTAGATGTAGTCCGCGATGACGCAAACCAGAAAGTCCGCTGCCATTTCGAGCGCTTCCGCTTCCGTCTCGCCTTGTGTCGCGCCATGTCCAAGGTCCGGAAAGGTCACAACAAAACCGCCTTCTTCGGCCGGTTCAAATAACGCCTGCCAGGACAACATTCGCTTTTTATTCCTTTCCTTCGCTGAGCCCCAGATCTTTGAGGATCGCACGCAAGGTACCTGTCTTGATTTCCTGCGAGGGGGGCCGGGGCATACGAACACTCTTCGTTCCCAGAATGACCTGCGTGTGCTTCTTGCCTCAATTCACTGGCGGCGACTACCAAAGAGTACTCGAAAATGAGAACAGACGCAATCGGCACACGGAGCTGGTGGACCGACTATCAACAGCAATAGCAGCCCCCGCATGCCGTTACGTTAGCGCGTTAATCGCCAGCACAATCCCAAAACCAACGAACGCCGAGATCATCTTCATCACCGTCCACGTCTTCAGCGTCTGCCCCACTGTCAACCCGAAGTACTGATTCACAATCCAGAACCCGGCATCGTTCACGATAGAAAACCCCGTCCCGCCGCAACACAGCGCAAGGAACAGCAGTTCCGGACGATACCCCGGCAGACCCTTCACAATCGGCGCAATAATGCCCGCCGCCGTGATAATCGACACTGTGGCCGACCCCTGCGCCAGCCGCAAAACTCCGGCCATCAGGAAGGCCGCCCACAACGGCGAAATATGCGCCTGCGCCATCATCTTCCCCGCCATCGCGCCCGCGCCGGAATCCACAATAATCTGCTTTAGCCCCCCACCCGCACCCATAATCAGCAGCAGCGAAGCGGTCGGCCCCACGGCCTTATTCGCAAGATCCGTCAGCTTCTGCGTGGAAAGCCCCCGCGCGGTGCCCAGCAGCAGCATGGAAGCCAGCAGCGTGATCAGCAGCGCCGAGAACGGATGCCCGATCAGCACCATCACCGGAACCTTCGGCCACAACGTCGCGCAGCCAATCAGGATTACAGGCAACAGCAACAACACCGCCACGCCAAACACCGCAGGTGGATTCTTGTCGCGCGCCACCGGCACTTCCAGCGCGGCGGCAGGCAGCGGCACGTTGATCCGCTTCCCGATCCACTGCCCGTACCACATGCCGCTCACCAGGGTCATCGGAATCGACAGCAGCGTGCCATACAGCACCGCCGTGCCGAAGTCGATGCCGAGCAACTGCGCAGCAGCCGCAGGCGCGGGGTGCGGAGGCACCAGCGAATGCAGAATCGTCAGCGGAGCCGTCACTGCCAAACCGTACACCAGCAGCGACCGCTTCCCTTCCCGGGTCAGGTTATAAACCAGCGGCACCATGATGATGAAACCGACCTCGAAGAAAATCGGCAGCCCCACCAGAAATCCGGCCAGCATCAGAGCCCAGGCGGCTTTATCCTGGCCAAATTTATCGATTAGCCAGTCCGCCAGCGCCCGGCCACCACCGGAATGTTCCAGGTACGCGCCGATCATGGCGCCCAACCCCAGTACCACGGTTATCGTGCTCAGCGCGTCGCCAAAGCCCGCCTGAATGGACTTCAGGACCACGGCCGGAGCCATATGCGCCGCCAGCCCCATGGCAAAAGCCGAGATCAGCATGGCGAGGAACGCATGCATCCTCAGCACAATTATCAGAAACAGGAGGAGGGCGACAGCGCCGAATGCAAGCAGGATGAGGTTCAAGGTAACAATACTCTCAGGCCAGACCCCTCCATGGCAAGTTGTAATGCAAAACAGGGCACCAAAATTAAGGCGCTATCATGAAGGCGCTGGACAATTCCGGGCCATCATGACTTCCGAGACAACTCAACCGTGGCAGAAACTTCCCAGTTGGTTGATCCCAGCCATCGGCTATGCCATTGGCGCTGCGTCGCTGGCTTGGGTCCTTTTTAAGTTCCCCTTCGCACAACTGGGGGAACACCTCAGAACGCTGGACTGGCGCTGGGTGATGGTCGCCATCGTCGTTGAATTCCTGATCTATGTGGTGGAGGCATGGCGGTGGGCCGCGGTGCTGCGTCCCGTCGGCAAGCCCCCGCTCGGCAAGTGCGTACAGGCCGTTTTTGTCGGCCTCTTCGCCAACGATTTTCTGCCCGCCCGCGCCGGTGAAGTAATCCGGTGCTTCCTGCTCTCGTACAAGACGGGCGTGCCACTGTCGCTGACTCTAACCTCAGACCTCATCGTCCGCCTGATGGACGGTTTGTGGATGGTGATCATCTACCTGCTGGTCACCTGGCAGATTCCCACGCATGTCGCAGTCAATCGCGTGATGTGGATCTTTGGCGGCACAATGGTGGCGCTTGGCCTGCTGTTGTTGTGGGTTCTGTTCCGGCGCCAGCATGCGCATTCGTTCGTCAGCAACTCCGGCTGGGCGGCGCGTTTCAGCCACCTGCTGGAACGCGTTCACAATTTGGGAAACTGGACGGAACTGGGCCACGCGATGGGCATCAGCGCCCTGTACTGGGCGCTGCAGGTCTTCGCCGTTTGGGCGATTGCGCGCGCCGACGCCTTCGAATTCTCCCTGAGCGCTATGGCGTTCCTGGTGGTGGTGAAGTCGGTGGGGACGCTAATGCCGAACGCCCCCGCGAACATGGGCGCTTTCCAGGCTGCCGTCGTGTACGGCCTGCAGCGTCTGTTCACCGAGACACCCGACGCGAAGATCCTGGCGGAAATCATGTTCCTGTTACAGACGCTGCCCCTCGCCATCGGCGGCGCGATTGCGATTGCTTCAGCAGGCTTCAATTTCGCCGATCTGAAGCGCCATGCGAGCGAAGCCCACCGCACCGGGCGGCTGGATTTCGAACGCCCGAAAGGTGCCGCCCGTTGAAGACCCTAGCCGAGTATGAAGGCCTCGCCGCCGAGGCACACGGACACTTGTGCGCGGGTCAGATTCTTGGCCTGCGGATGGCGATCCATGGTTTGTCGCTGCTGGAGATTTCCGATCCCCGCGGGGCGGACCGCAAGCGTCTGGTCACGTTTGTTGAGATTGACCGTTGTATGACGGATGCGATTTCCGTGGTCACTGGCTGCCGCCTGGGCAAGCGCGCCCTGAAGTTCCGAGACTTCGGCAAGGTGGCCGCCACCTTCATCGACCTTCGCGACAACCGCGCGGTTCGAGTCGCCGCGCTGGATTCATCAAAGCAGGAAGCACGCCTCCTGTACCCGCATGTCGAAGCGAAGAACGAACAGCAGATGCTGGCTTATCGCGAGATGCCGGTCGAATCGCTGTTTACGCACCAGTGGGTGTCGGTTGCCTTAGGCCCGGAAGATTTCCCCGGCTACAAAGGCCCGAAGCACACGTGCGAAACCTGCGGCGAAGGCATTAATTTTGAGCGCTTTGTGGAGCACAACGGCCGTATTCTTTGCCGTGCCTGCCATGGCGAAGCGTACTACAAAGTTCTGTGATTCGCTGCCAGATCACGAACGGGATGGGGAGTTCCTGCCTGTCACCTCACGCCGAGTTGATCCAGATTCGGGAGCCACAGTTCACCGCGAAGGCACTCGCCGTCTATGTCCGGCAAGCCCTGGCGTTGCAGCTGCCGGGGCGAATTCTGGTCAACGACAGACTGGATGTGGCGCTCGCAACCGGTGCGGCTGGCGTTCACCTGAAATCGAACGGAGTCTCGGCGAAACTAGTGCGTCAACTGGTACCAAACGGCTTCCTGATCACCGTCGCCTGCCATAACCTGGACGATGTTTTGGCAGCGGAAGGAGCGGACTACGTTCTGCTTTCTCCCATATTTTCGCCGCTGTCGAAGGTCGATTCCCGAAGCCCGCTGGGCCTGGCCGAACTGCGCAAACTCGCCAGGCTTTCCCCGATTCCGGTGCTTGCGCTGGGTGGAATAAACGAAGCCAATGCCGCCTCGTGCATCGAAGCCGGGGCCGTCGGCGTGGCTGGAATCAGCCTGTTTTCTTAGGCTTACTTAAGGTTGGCGAACCAGTAGGGGATCCAGATCGCCGCCAGCGCCACGTCAAACAATAACACGCGCCGGTTGTTAGGCTCTTTCCACGCACGGTACGCAGCAGCCACGCCAAACGCCCCAAAAATGACGACCGAGGCCAGAAACCAGTAGTAAAACGGCAGAAAGGTCCACGGGCCCATATGTCCGCCCGACCGCCGCGCGAAGTACATAACCACCAGCGTGATCGCCACCAGGGCTCGAAATATCATTCGGGACATGAAAAAAGAGGTTACTCCGGACCTGAGCCGATTATCGCGCAGGAGTTGATCCGGCCGCCCGTTCCTGCCCAAACAGGCAGAAACCAAGCGACCGGATCAAAACGCGCGTACTACCGCAACGATTCGAACTTGTTGATCGTCGAAAGCACCGCTTCCTTCAGCGGCGTACGCGGAACTTCACCCACCGTGGCAACCAGGGCCGCGTCGCTCATCCGGTAAGCCACCGGCACCGGATTGCCGGCAACCGTGATCAGGCCCTTCGCTTCCGGCCGCAGTTCATCCAGCATGTCAACCAAACCTTCCATCGAGATCACTTCGCCGCGCAGATTGAACGCATGCGCGCCCTCCGTCTTGCTCAGCATGCACTGGATGAAGATATCGGCCACGTCCTGCGTATACTGCAGATCCATGTGGCCGGACAGGCGAATCTGGAACGGCTCACGGTTCGCCACGGCCCGCATCGCCAGCGTCGGGTCGGCGGTCAGACCGAAATCGCGACCAGGGCCGAACACCGTCCACGGGCGCAGACCAATGCTGGAAATGCCGTCATTCGCGAAGAAAATCCGCGCGTTGCCTTCGTTCGCAGCCTTATAGACGCCGTAATGAGTCTTCGGCTTCGTCGGCAGATCTTCGGTGAGTTCGCCTTCGCCGTATTCATCGGTAGGCCCCCATACCGCCGAGGAACTCGCATAAACGATCCCGCCGGTGATCCCCGCATCCTTCGCCGCCTCAAAAACATTCAGCGTGCCCACCACATTGATCAGCGCGCCCTCAACCGGGTTCTTCGCGCAGAACGGCATCAGCACGGCAGCCAGGTGGCAGATGTGCGTGATACCTTCATCCTTCACCAGGCTCTTCACTGCGGCCGTGTCTTCGATCCGGCCAACGCGGCGGGTCACTTTCGCCGCCACCGACGCGTCGGAGATCATCTCCAGCCGGGCAAGTGATTCATTGATATCGAACGTGACCACCTCGTGGCCAGCGTCGATCAGTCTTTTGACGACCCAGGATCCGATACAACCCTGTGCGCCTGTTACCAGTGTTCTCATAGCTTTTTAGCCCTGCGAAATAATGGAAAAGGGCCCAACAGGCGATAATACAGTATGCGATTAAGACTTGTCTTTCTGAGCCTCGGAATCGTGACCATCTTGTCCGCTCAAACTGCGGATTTAGTGGTCAAAAACGCAAAAATCTACACGGTGGACGCCAAAAATCCCCGCGCCACGGCAATCGCCGTCCGCAACGGGAAAATCGCCGCCGTTGGCAACGATCTGAAGGCGCTGGAAGGCCCAAAAACCCGCATCCTTGACGCCAAAGGCGCCACCATCGTCCCTGGCCTGATTGATGCGCACGGCCACCTGGAGGGTCTGGGGTCGTCGCTCGAAATCCTGGATCTTCGCGGTGTCACTTCCGAGGCGGAGATCGCAGCCAAAGTGAAAGCCGCCGCCGCAAAGGCCGCCCCGGGCGAATGGATCGTCGGGCGTGGCTGGGACCAGAACCTCTGGGTCAACAAACAATTCCCCACCACCGACTCCCTCACGCAAGCCGCCCCGAAGAACCCCGTCGCGCTCACCCGTATCGACGGCCACGCCACATGGGCGAACCGCGCCGCTCTCGACGCCGCCGATATTAACCAAAATACGAAAGATCCCGCGGGCGGTCGCATCATTCGCGACGCGCAGGGGAAACCAGCGGGCGTTTTGGTGGATACGGCGCAGAACCTCGTCCGGCGGAAAATCCCGGCAGCCTCGCCGGAACAAGTGCATCGCCAGCTTGCGCGGGCCCTGGAAGAATGTGCGCGTCTGGGCCTGACTTCGGTGCATGATGCGGGCGTCGGCAACGCGGAAATCGCTGCCTACCACTCCCTTCTGGCGGAGGGCAAGATGCCCGTACGGGTTTATGCCATGCTCGCGAACGAACCAGCTCTGGTAGCCACCTGGCTCGCGCGCGGCCCCGAAATTGGAGATTTCCTCACCATCCGCAGTATTAAGGCTTATGCCGACGGCGCTCTCGGCTCGCGCGGGGCAGCACTGCTCTCCCCCTATGCCGACGAAAAATCCGCCAGCGGCCTGATGATCACGGGCAAGGACGCTATCGAAAACGTCGCTGTCAAAGCCGCCGCACGTGGCTTCCAGGTAAATACCCACGCCATCGGCGACCGCGGTAACCACGAAACGCTCGACGCCTATGCCTCCGCGCTGAAGGGCCCCAACGACAAGCGTTTCCGCGTGGAGCACGCTCAGGTCATCGCCCCGGAAGACTTCGTCAAATTCCAGAAATATTCCATCATCGCCTCCATGCAGCCAACCCACGCCACCAGCGATATGGCTTGGGCTGGCGACCGCCTCGGTCCCGAACGTGTAAAAGGAGCCTACGCCTGGCAGACCCTGATCAAGCTCGGCGTGCACCTGGCCAGCGGTTCCGATTTCCCCGTGGAACTGGCCAACCCTCTCGACGGCTTCTATGCCGCCATCACCAGGCAAGACAAACAGGGCCATCCCGCCGGAGGCTGGTTTCCGGACCAGCGCCTGACGCGTGAAGAAGCCCTCCGCAGCTTCACTCTGGAAGGTGCTTACGCGGCTTTCGAGGAAGCCACAAAGGGCAGTCTCGAAGCAGGCAAACTGGCTGATTTCGTGATGCTTTCCTCCGATATTATGACGATTCCGGCACCCGAGATCCTCAAGACGCACGTCACCCTGACGGTGGTTGGAGGAAAGATCGTGCACCAGCAATGAGGTTTGGCCTGGCTGTGGTGGCGCTTCTCTCGGCCTTAGCCCTGAACGCGGCTACGGCGGACAACGCGCCGTTCTTACTCCCTCCGGGAGAATTCCGGGTGATCGATCTCCATGTCCCGCAAACTCCGCTCCGAGTGGATGCAGCGTTTCGCGTAGCAGAAAACCCAACCGCCCCCGGCTCGAACGCAGTCCACATGGAACTGATGCCCCGCCCGGCGCTTCGTGCCATGCTGCGCGGGATGCCGCACCAGGCGCTGGCGGCCACCCCCGAGGGTGCAAGCGGCAGCTTCCGCATCGTGGTTGAGGACGCGGGCGCCTACCGTTTGGTTATCAAAAACCGGTCAAGCGCTGCCCCCGCCATGGTGGTTCTCAACCTGAGCACCGATTTGAACGCGGATGTCATCGCCACCGAACTCAGCCCGCAGCGCCGCATCGTCGTGATCGGCATCAGCTTTCTGCTGTTCTTCGCCATGGTCGGCTACTCGGGCTGGCAGCTTCGAAAATCAGCGATGGACTGAGTGGGGCTTACCTGGAAGGCCTGCCGCCACGGTTCTGCGACCCAGGACGCGGTCCGCCAGGCCCGGCAAAGCCCGGTCCGCCACGACCCTGTTTCACCGTGTATCCGGCCGGCACAATAAACAACGAGCCGTTCGGTTCCGACTGCACAATATTGGTCAGCTCCATCGACGTGACACCGAACCGGGGGTCGGAACTGCGGATCTGCACCGGAACCTTCAGTTCGTTGGAAACCCAGGTCTGGCGAGTGATCTGAATGGCTCGCTCATTGCCGATCTGACCGGCGGGAATTACTTCAAGATGCTGGGTCCCGCTGGCCAGGACGCCGTTCACCACCTGAGGAGCCATGGTGGTACGCGTAATGTTCGGAGCATTCTCCGGGCCCGCACCCGCCACACGGGGAGCAAACCCGGTCCCGGCGGGGCGCTGACCGGCAACACGGTTGGCCGAGGGAACCCGCAAGGGCGACTGCCACGCCGTCATGGTGGAGGAATCGAGCACAGAGCGGGTCTGCGCCACGTAATCGAGAATCGTCACGATGCTTTGTGTCTGCCCCGTTGAACCGGAGCGGGGCGTAATCGTCTCTTCCGTCCGCACCCGACCCTGGCCATCACGCGCAATGTTGGTTTGGTACTTCTTCGTGATCGTATTCCCGTCCATCAGCGATTCCTGCGTCTGGACCACCTGAACCGCGGAAAAAGGTACGCCCGTCACGTACGCGCTTGCGCCGCCCATCATCCCCATACCACGTCCGCCACCCGCACCTCGCCCGAAACCGGGCCCGCCAGGCCCCTGGGCCAGCAGGAAAGCAGAACCAATAACCACACCAGCAACCACTCGTTTTATCATTCTTGCCTTAGACATTTTAGTAGCCCCCCTCACCTGTAGCTTCTTCAGAGATCCGCACCGCGCGCGGAAATCCGTCCTCCCCCACCAGGATGTCGGCCTGCATGTCGGTCGACAGCGTGGGATCCACATTCACACCCAGGCTGGCCAGTTCGGCCGGCTGCAACTGCATGTGAACCACATGAACCAGTTCGCCCTGTGCCAATGGCGGCACATAGGGAACAGCGATAAAGCCGGCCTCCTGCGCCTCCGTTTGGGCGTCCGACATATCTTCCACGGCAGCAACTTCCGCTGCCGGAGCCATAACAAACCGATAAGCGATGCCGCCACCCACCATGCAAAGCAATACCGCCGCAGCTGCCAGGCCCCACCAGGAACGAACCGAGTGACGCGGCGTTTGCCGGTCAAAGCGCTCCAGCAATTCCGAACGCAGCCGGGACCGTTGGCCGAAAGGAGGCTGGTTCCGCACCAGCGCGCGAAACTCACTCATACCGGCTGTCAGCACCATCTCGGCTTCCCAGCGATCGGCACACGCGGCGCACACCAACAGGTGCGAGCGCGAGTCGGCAGACAACCTGCCACCAGCCCGGGCGCTGTCCACCATATCGGCAATTACGTTGTTACAGTCCTGCCGCGTCATTTCCGCCTCCGGCCGCAACGGGCCGATACCGTCTCAATTTCCCCGCCAGCAAACCTCTGGCACGATGAAGCCTGGAGCGAATGGTGCCGACCGGGCACCCAATCAGGCTTGCGGCCTCATCGTAATTTCGTTCTTCCAGATCACACAGAACCACCACTTCGCGATAGTTTGGCGGCAATTCGCTCACTGCCGACCGCAACGCCACCAGACTCTCGTCCGAAATCAGGCCACCCACAATATCGTCTTCAACCGCCCGGTCCACTTGCTCTTCCACGGCACCGCGTCGCCGAAAGACCCGCACCAGATTCCGGGCCACACCGTACATCCACGCTTCCAGCGGCCCCCGTGTCTCGTCGTACCGAGTCGTCGGCCCCATCAGCTGAACGAAAACTTCCTGGGCAATCTCTTCAGCAGCCTGCACGTTATTCGTCATGTGCAGGGCGTAGCGATAAAGGGCGGCTTCCCGCCGGTCATAAAGCTCGGCAAAAGCTTCCCGGTCGCCGGCTTTCATTCTCCGGTAGAGTGTTTCGTCGCTCAACCGCATGCTGGTTTTCATAGCGTATTGCCTCCCGCCCAGGGAAAGTTCCCATCATCTACAATTGCGGCCTCGGAAGTTTCACTGGCTGCCACGGGAGCGTTCCGGTACGCCGCATTTTCCGGGCGAAAACCTTGTCACCCGCCGTCGCGTACAGCGTGTGCAGTCCTTCGCCGCCGAAAACCACGGCGCTGACCGGCCCCGGTTGCGGCTTCCGAACCACCCCCACCACGCGCCCGGGTTGATCGCAGATCTGAATTCCCAGCGTGGTCGCAACGAACATATGGCCCGTAGTGTCTATTGCCATCCCCGCAGCCCGCGTCACCTGCGTGTCATCCTGCGACTCCAGATGATGGAAAGGCATCGCGTGCTGCAGCCCGTTATCCACGCCAATCTGCATGGACCAAACCCAACGCGAATCCCGATCCGTCACGTTCACCAGATGCTCGTCGGGCGAAATCTGGATGCCGGCCAGGTACCCGATGTTGTTGTCGGCAGTGCTTTGGAAGACCACTCGCTTCTTCTTGTCCGTATCCAGCAACCAGACGCGGCGCGCAGAGGGATCGGTAAAGTAGATCAGCCCCTTGCTGGTAACCACCAAATCATGAGCTTCCACGCCCTGCGCCACCACCTGCTCCGTTCCGTCCGAGCCCCACGAAACAATGCGCTTCTTCGAGGGCTGCGCCGCATAAAGCCGCCCGTCCGGGCCGAACATCAGGCCGGTTGACACGGAATTCTCTTTGAATACCGCTGGCCTGCCATCGGCACCCAACCGGTAGATTCTGCCGGATTTGGTATCGGAGAAATGCAGGATTCCCGCTTTATCCACGGCCGTGGCCTCCACGGAACCGTAGCCCTGACCCACCAATTCCCAGTCCGCAGCCGGATCGAGGAAATCCGTTACGTATTGCCGCACCCCGGGGCCACCCTTCGATGCCACAATTGGCTTCGGATATTCGCGCCATGCCCAGCGCAGCGCCTCCGGCAGAATCGAACCGCCGTGGCGACCGCTGTGCCCTTCGGTGCCGATCACGAATTTCGCGTCGTAACCCGCATATTCGAGCGAAGCGTAAATCTCCTGGTTGGCCAGGAACCAGGAGCCCGAGTAGATGCTCTGGTCGTTGCTGCCGTCCTGCATGAAGATGCGCAGCGGTTTGGGTTCGAATTTTCGGATCCAGGAGGCCAGCGTATCGCCCCCGCGCAGGTTCGTGAAACTCCCGATATAACTAATAACCCGATGGAACGAATCCGGCCGCTCCCAGGCGGCAACATAGGCGGCGATGCCCCCGGAACTGCCGCCGATGAGGCCGCGGTCATCCGCGTTCGTCGAAATCTTCACGCTGGCCCGCTTCTCCACCTCCGGGATCAGATCTTCAATCAAAAACCGGGCGTACCGGTCTCCCAGACCGTCGTACTCGAGGCTGCGGTGGTAGCGCGCCATCTGATCGGGCGTCAGGCCCGCGGTAACGCCCGGATCGACAAAGATTCCCACCGTCACAGGCATGGAACCCTCCGCAATCAGGTTGTCCATCACGATGGTGGCCCGGCTCCCACCCGTTTCCGAAACATAGCCCGCGCCATCCTGATAGACCATCACGCAGGCGGGCTTGGAGCCGTCATACTGCGCCGGAATGTAGACCGAAACCGCCCGCGATGTCCCCGGCAACACAGGACTCGTGTCGTAGGTGAACTTGATCACCTTACCTTTGGGAACGCCGGGCTTCACCTGGGCATCCGGCCCCGGAACATAGGCCGGATTCTGGGGTATACCCTGACCGAAAGCGGCGCTTGCCGCGAGAAATAAGAGAGCGAAACGACGTGAAGAAATATTCATCTGAGCCAAGGGAGAGTTTAACGCAAACCAACAACACCAGCCGCCGGATAGAATAGGACGAATGCCGGATACTCCCCAGGCCGCACCTTCGGGCGTCGCCAAACCAACCTTCGAAGCTTCTCTCGACGACCTGGACAAAGTGGTCCGTGAGCTGGAATCAGGCGATTTATCGCTTGAACGCTCGCTCGATCTCTTCTCCCGTGGCATGTCCCTCTCCGATGCCTGCCGCAAGCAACTCGAAGAAGCCGAAACCCGCGTGGAAATGCTCATCCGCAAAGACGGAGCCATGCAGACAGAACCCTTCCGGCCTGAGAAATGACCTCGCTTTCTGAACACCTGAAACTCCGCCAGGCCGAGGTGGATGCCGCGCTCGACCGCCTGACGCCGCCCGAAACCACGCTGCCCCAGACGATCCACAAGGCCATGCGCTACAGCCTTTTCGCCGGTGGCAAGCGCATCCGTCCCGTGCTTTGTCTCGACGCCGCCGCGGCCCTCTCTGGTGCCGCTCCCGGCGTGATGGAAGCCGCCTGCTCGCTCGAGATGATCCATACCTACTCGCTCATCCACGACGATCTTCCGGCTCTCGACAATGACGACTATCGCCGCGGCAAACCGACCAATCACAAGATCTTCGGCGAGGCGATGGCCATACTGGCCGGCGATTCCCTGCTGACCCTGGCGTTCCAGACGCTCACTCGCGCCACTGAGCTGGACGCTGCCCGCAAAGTGGCGCTCATGGAAGAACTTTCCTTCGCTTCCGGCACCGATGAGGGCATGATCGGCGGCCAGGTCATCGATATTGAAAGCGAACACCTGCCCCCAACCGAAGAACTGCTGGCACGCATCCACCGCGCCAAAACCGGAGCCCTGCTGCGCGCCAGTGTCCGCATGGGAGCCGTGTGCGGCGGCGCTAATGCCGCCCAAATGACCGCCATCTCCCGCTACGGCGAACACATCGGCCTGGCCTTCCAGATTGTGGACGACATTCTCGACGTGGAAGAATCCTCCGAAGCCCTGGGCAAGACCGCCGGCAAAGACGCGGCGCAGGGCAAGATCACTTTCCCCGCCGTTTATGGTCTGGAAACCTCGCGCACCATGGCCGCGGAAGAATGCGCCCGGGCGCACGCCGCGCTGGAGTTATTCGGCGACCGCGCACTTCGCCTGCACCAGATAGCAGACCTGATCGTACTCCGGAAGTCCTGACCACACAGTTCATGGCAAAAGAAAGACTTGATCGCTGGATGGTGGAGCATTCCCTGGCCGAAACCAGCGAAAAAGCGCAGGCCCTCATCATGGCCGGGTCCGTCTTCGTCAATGGCCAGAAAGCGCAAAAGGCCGGCCAGATCCTGCCCGAGAACCCTCGCGTGGAACTCACGGAACGGCTTCGTTTTGTCAGCCGCGGCGGCCTGAAGCTGGAAGGTGCCATGCACCGCTGGAAGATTAACCCGCAAGGCGTGGTCTGCGGCGATTTCGGCAGTTCCACCGGTGGCTTTACCGATTGCCTGCTGCAGGCCGGAGCCGTTCGTGTCTACGCTATCGATTCCGGCACCAATCAACTCGACTGGCGCCTCCGCAGCGACCCCCGCGTGGTGGTCCGCGAGGGCGTGAACGCCCGCCACATGACCGCCGCCGACCTGGGAGAGTTCCTCCACCTCGCCGTCTGCGACGTCAGCTTTATTTCCGCCACCAGGATCGTCCCCGTCATGGCGGCCACCCTGAAACCGGACTCCGGCGAGATGGTCGTCCTCGTAAAACCGCAATTCGAAGTGGCCAGGGGTATGGTTGGAGAGGGCGGAATCGTCCGCGATCCGCTGCTCCACGAAGAATGCTGCCAGAAAGTTCGGGCGTGTGTGGAGCAACTCGGCTTCGAAACCGATATCATGGAGAGCCCCATCACGGGTGCGGAAGGAAACAAGGAATTCTTACTTTATGGCCGCCGGATCACCAACAACAGTCAGAACTGAACGGATGCAGGCCGAACTAATCCTGACGCCGAACGTCCGCCGGGTTGGGATCTTCTCGAAGCCGAATGCCCCCCGCGCCGTCAAACTGGTCCCCGAACTCCTCCGCTGGCTTTCCGAGCGCGGGATCGAGGCGCGTTTCGACAGCGAAACCGCCCGTTATGCCGGCATGCTGATGGGGTTGGACCGCCAGCACGTCGCCGATGGCTGCGATCTGGCCATAGTCCTCGGTGGCGACGGGACGCTGCTTTCCGCTGCCCGCGCCGTGGGGAGCCGGCAAATTCCCCTGCTGGCCGTGAACCTGGGCGGCCTCGGCTTCCTCACCTCCATCACAGTAGACGACTTTTTTGAGGAACTGGAACGCGCCCTCTCCGGAGCCGCCGATATCACCCGCCGCAAGATGCTCTGCGTCTCGCTGATTCGCGACGGCATCAAGGTGGCCGAGTATCACGCGTTGAACGACGTTGTCATCGCCAAAAGCTCCATCGCCCGCATCGTCGACCTGGACATGTGGACGGGCGATACCTTCATTTGCGCCTATAAGGCCGACGGCCTGATCATTTCCACGCCCACGGGGTCAACAGCCTATTCGCTCTCGGCCGGCGGCCCCATTATGTTCCCCAGCGTGAACGCGCTTTGCCTGACGCCGATTTGCCCGCACACCCTGACGAACCGACCGGTAATTGTGCCTTCCGAGATGGGCGTCCGCGTCGTGAACAAGGCAGCTGAGGAAGAAGCGTACCTCACGGTGGATGGCCAGGTCGGCAGTCCGCTCGAAGCGGGCGATACGGTAGAGTGCGCCACCGCGAACTTCGATGTCCTGCTGATCACGCCGCCGCACATGACCTTCTTCGACGTTCTGCGGCAAAAACTGAAGTGGGGCGAACGGTAGGCGACAACCAGGCCTGAACCCGGCGCGTGATACCCTCGTATTTACAACTGAATGGCAGCCTCAACACAAACCGCCCCGGCGGCATCAACCCCAGTGACGGCGTGGATTTTGCCCGTCGCCGCCGCCTGGATCGTCCCGGGCGCCGGGCACTTCATGCTGAAGAAGTCGGGTCGCGGAATCCTTATCTTCCTGTCTGTCTCCATCATGTTCCTGTTTGGTCTCTTCATGCGTGGCAATATGTTCACGCCGGAGAAGGGCGCGGACTACCTCACCTCGCTGATTAACTACGGCGGCTGGGCCTGCGATCTGGCCACCGGTGGCCTGTACCTGCTGGCCGCTATGTTCGATTATTCGCAGCCGGATATGGCGGGCGCGGTGCACGATTACGGCACCAAGTTCCTTGTTTCAGCCGGTCTGCTGAATATTCTGGCCATGGTAGATACCTGGGAAATCGCCACGGGGCAGAAGGACTAACTCGCATGCCAAAGATCAACCTCTCGCACTTTGAAGCGGCGTTCCTGTTCTCCATCCTGGCTTCCGTCGTGATGGGAATCACCACGAAGAAGACGCAGAAAGAGCGTGTGAACTACGGCCTGTACTGCTTTGGCTGCTTCGTTGTCGCCCTGTTCGGTATCGGCTGGGCCATGAAACTCGGCCACGGCTAGACCGCCCAGCCTCCGAAAGCAGCCGTCTACGGCTGTTTCACCGCGTCTGTTTCCTTCAGAAACTTCTCAATCTGGCCAATCTGGTCCTTCACCGTATCCAGATCGGTTGCGTTCGGGGAGAATTTCAGATAGCTCTTCAACTGTTCGGCAGCGCCGGGATACTCATGCTTCTCGGCCAGAATCAGGCCCAGCAGATACTCCGAACGCGGGTTTCTATGCTTCGGATCCAGCTTGATTGCCTCGCGGGCACTCTTTTCCGCAACATCGAACTTCTTGAGGTTGAAATTCGCCGCCGCGCTGGCATACCAGGCCAGAGGATAATCCACCGGATCCAGCTTCAGGCCCTTTTCCAGATAGGGAGCCGCTTCGTCCCACTTATTGCCCCGAGCCGCCATCATGCCGAGTTCGATATGCGGCATCACCAGCTTGCCGTCAGCCTCAATCGCCTTCAGAAAAGCCTCTCTGCCACCCGCTTCGTCCTTCTGCGCAAGGCGAATCTTGCCGATATTTACCCACGCATCGGCGAACTTCGGATACGCCGCGACGGCCTTGTCGAATTCCTTCAGCGCATCTTCCGGCTTGCTTTTCAGCACCAGTTGCAGCCCCTTCTCATAAGCCTTCTTGGCATCTTTCGGAGCATTCAGGGTAGTGGCGCTGATCGACACACCCTCCACGTTCCCCATACGATGCAGAACAATAATGCCGATATCCGGGTTATCCATCTGCTGCCGGTTAAACAGGTTCACCAGGTCCGACCGGTAGCCGGCCAGTTCCGCGCGCAGCTCACATCCCGACATAGAAGGCCCGCTGGAACTGCCCCCCATGGAACCGGAGGAACCTCTGTTGCCTCCACCGAAACCGCCGATCGAGGACTGAGAAGCATCCACCATCATGCCGTTCGACTGGCCCCACTGGAAGCTGAAATGACCCTTGCTGTCCGTGTAGGCAACAGACTGCGGAGTGCCAGTGCACAGACGCTGAATGGTCACGTTCGGGGGCACCGGGGAACCATCGTCCATCATCACCTTGCCGCTGAGAAAAATCGTGCGCGGAAAATCGAGGGTGGATGGCTGTTGGCTTGTATTGCCCTGCGTCCCATTATTGGTGGGAATACGCGACGTTCCCGTGCCAACGCCACCCGAGGTTCCGCCACCCACACCGCCGGTGGTTCCGCCCGTCGTACCGCCACCGGAAGCCCCACCGCCAGCCGTACCACCGCCTGTCGTACCGCCGCCGGCAGCGCCGCCACCAGCCGCACCACCACCTGCCTGAGCAAACGCGCTCGTCGCGGCCAGCGCCGCCGCCATCATCAATACCAGAGCTTTCTTCATACAATCTGCCCTTTCCTGTACCCGAATTGTGACCCAATTATGCCACAGGAATTGGACAAGGTTTGCAGCGGGTCCCCGCCCGCTCGCCAGAGAGCTTGCCTCGTTACACTTGAGTCTGTCAATCTGAACTCTCATGCGCCTCCTCAAAACTCTTCTGTGGATCACGCTGGCAGCCGCCGGAGCCATCTCGCTGGGCGCAATTGCGTCGTCCCGCGGTGAATCGATCAACTCGATCTGGCTGGTGATCGCGTCCGTCTGCACCTACCTGATCGCCTACCGTTTCTATGGCGCTTTCATCGCCGCCAAAGTAATGGCGCTGGACCCCGCGCGCGCCACGCCTGCGGAACGCCTCGAAAATGGCCATGACTTTGTGCCCACCAACAAGTGGATCGTCTTCGGCCACCACTTCGCCGCCATCGCTGGCCCCGGACCGCTGGTTGGCCCCGTGCTGGCCGCCCAGTTCGGCTATCTGCCCGGCACGCTCTGGATTATCGCCGGTGCGGTGCTCGGCGGCGCAATACAAGACTTCGTCATCCTCTTCGCCTCCGTCCGGCGCGACGGCAAGACGCTCGGCCAGATGGCCCGCGAGGAGATCGGCAAGGTCGGTGGCGCAGTCGCCCTGGTCACCGTGCTGCTGATCATGATCATCCTGCTGGCCGTTGTCGCTCTGGTCGTCGTTAATGCGCTGGCCGGAAGCCCGTGGGGCACCTTCACCATCGCCGCCACAATGCCGATTGCGGTCTTCATGGGTTTGTACCTGCGCTACTGGCGTCCGGGCAAGGTTCTGGAATGCTCGGCGCTCGGCTTCGCCCTCGTGCTGGCCGCTGTCTTAGGTGGCCAGTGGGTGGCCGAATCCGCCAGCCTCGCCCCGGCGTTCACGTTCTCAGCGATGGGGATCGCCATCGCCATCATCATCTATGGCTTCTTTGCCAGCGCCCTGCCCGTATGGCTGCTGCTGGCGCCCCGCGATTATCTCAGTACCTTCGTCAAACTCGGCGTCATCGGCATGCTGGCGCTGGGTATCCTGTTCGTCCGGCCGGAACTGCAAATGCCCGCGTTCTCGCGTTTTGTAGATGGCACGGGTCCGGTGTTCGCCGGTACGATCTTCCCGTTCTGCTTCATCACCATCGCGTGTGGCGCCATCTCCGGCTTCCACTCGCTGATCTCCTCCGGCACCACGCCCAAGATGATCTCCCGCGAAACGCACATTTTGCCCGTAGGCTACGGCGCCATGCTGCTCGAAAGCTTCGTAGCGGTTATGGCGATGATCGCTTCCTGCGCCATGCAGCCGGGCATCTACTTCGCGGTGAACTCGCCCGCCGGTGTCGTCGGCAAGACCGCCGAAGCCGCCGCCGCAACTATCACAAACTGGGGCTATCCGGTCTCCGCCAGCGCCATGGCCTCGCTGGCGAAAAGTGTGGGCGAAACCACGCTGTTCAGCCGTACGGGAGGCGCGCCCTCCCTCGCACTTGGTATGGCGCACATCTTTTCCAGCGGGGGTGGAGGCGAGGCGGTGCTCGGCTTCTGGTACCACTTCGCCATCATGTTTGAGGCGCTGTTTATCCTCACCATCATCGACGCCGGGACCCGCGTGGGCCGCTTCATGCTGCAGGACATTCTGGGACACATTTCGAAGCCGCTTGGACGCACCAGCTGGATGCCCGGCGTGATTGCCACCTCCGCCGTAATCGTCGCCGCATGGGGCTACTTCCTGATTCAGGGCGTGCGCGACCCTCTCGGCGGCATCAACTCGCTGTGGCCTCTGTTTGGCATTGCCAACCAGCTTCTGGCGTCAATTGCGCTGGCCGTGGCCACAACAATCATCCTCAAAATGCACGGGCCACGCTACATGTGGATCACCATCGTCCCCATGGTCTGGCTGGTGACCGTCACGTTCACAGCTGCCTGGCAGAAGATCTTTTCGCCATTGCCCCGGGTCGGCTTCCTCGCGCAGGCGGAGCAGATCGCCAAAGGCCCCCAAACCACCGCCACCGCCACGCTGATCTTTAATAATCAGCTGGACGCTGTGGTCTGCGGAACCTTCATGATCCTCGTCGCCATCGTCCTCGCCGACAGCCTGCGTCTCTGGTTCGGCATCCTGAGCGGCAGCACAAAACGCGAATTGCTGGAAACCCCGTTCGTCCAAACGCAGCTCAGCGCGGATCAGATATGAAAGCGTTTCTGAAAGGCTTCTGGTACCTGCTGAAAGAAATCGGCGACCAGAACGCGTATGCCCGCCATCTGGCCGCCCACGGCGTTGCCGATACGCCCGTGGAATGGCGCAAATTCAGCGACGAGCGCTTCCGCCAGAAGTACTCCAAAGCGAAGTGCTGTTAGCGAAGTGCTGTTAAAGTGTCCCGATAACCAGGTGATCTTCCACGCTGGTAGTGCCAGGCGCGGACCACGCTGCGTGCATGGCTTCGTCGTACTCTGCGCGTGAACGGGCAATACCCCGCAGGCTTGGAGCGCCGTGTACCAGTTGAACCTTGATGTGATTGCTGTCTACCAGGGCATTCCGTTTCAGCGCAGCTTCAATAGCAATTTTCGCGTTCGCGGGCGCGGGATTCGTCGCGGCAGCCCGCACCACGATGTCGTTACGAATCCCCGTAATACCCCGTAACGGGGTGAGCGCGCGGGCAGCCTCTTCCCGTTGCTCCTGGCGTTCCACAGTTCCGGACAGCGTCACCCACGCGTCCACCACTTTCACTTCCACCGTGGCGGGCACCAGAACGTTCCATTCGAGGATGCTCATCGCGGAGAGGGCCACATCATCGTCGTCACGCAGCGCATCGAAGGGGATGACGACGCGGATGCCGTTCGTTACGGCATTGACATGGGCTACACGCCAGGCGGCACGCTCGGCTGCGCATTTTTCCCAGTAGGTATCCACCTGGCCAGCCAGGTCAACGGCGCCGCCCTTGACCATAGTGTTGATGTGCCTTGGTCCGGAACTAAGTTCCCAGCCGACTTCCATCTCGACATCGTGCTGTAATTCCGTATCGTTCCACATGGCTTAACCCTCGGGTCTCCGAGTCTATCAGCCAGTATGGCCCAACCTAATTACCTGAGTGAAACCCAATTGGCTCGGTGGCGTGATATTCCCCAAAGGAAGCAATCAAAGGACGCCCCTTCGCAATCGAGGCCTTCACGGCGGGAAGGGCAAGTGATGCCTTGTGGCTGGCTTCGCTGTCCCAAACCTCGGTCACCCAAAAAGCTGCGCCGCGAGAACATCAGTCGACGCGGAGTTCAACCCAGCCGGGCAACGCCGCCGGACGGTTCCCCATGAACACTACACAACGAGTCTTCGGGAAAGGCAGACCACTCTTGATGGCACGCGAATACATCGGCAGCATCCCGAGCAGCTTGCGGTGATCCGCTTCGTCCGCCCCAATGGCGGCAGATTTACTCAGGAACCCAGCGCCCCAGCCCAGTGCCAGCAGGCAGGAACCAGCACTCTGGGCAGCTTCCAGACGCCCTTGCAGGGCCTTCACAGTCGCAGCCAGATCGGCCATCCCGGCAATCTCAGCGTACTTCGCATGAATCTCCAGTTGCTTCGCGGCATGCTGATTCGCCGCCTCGAAAAGCATCTGGTGATTCACCGGCTTGCTCCAGTTCAGAGACTTCCGGACTTCCTCGCGATTCAGAAATTCATTTTCGCGCCACGAGCCTTCGAACATCGTTCCCGGAGCCGCCATCTCGGCGAACTCGGTCTGCTTCCAGCCCAGCGAGAACTGCGTCGGCCCTTTCGGAATCAATGACGAGGTCTTGCACATATAGACCTTGAACTGATCGCGCTTCGTAACGCCGGAATCTGAAACGGCAACCGCCCGCATTCTGTCCGAACCACCCTGACCCGTGGTCTGGTGTTCCAGTTGCTCCGCGATCCGGCGAGGTGGCTTATCGCCGGCCATTCTCTCTGCCAGTTCTTTGATCGCGGCAGGCTTCACGCGCGAAAATACGTACGCTGTCCGCAACGCGCCCTTAATCGCGGCACCCGGCAGGTACGGCCCGGAAGCAGCAGCGGCGAACGTCGGGATGAACAGGCTTTCCGTAGTGGCAGCGTTCCAGTTCGGGGTGCACGATGCATCTTCGAATGGAATATGCCGGTCAGCGTAGTTCTGAGCAAAGCCGCCCCAGGACGCGAAATCGAGCCGGGTAGCCCTGCTCAACTGCTGCAGATAGCCTTCCAGCCGAGGCCCGCGGGCCAGCAGCTTGAAAATTCTGGTCTGGTCCAGGACGTTGACCTGATCGCGCCAGACCATATAGTCGATTGGCGCCAGACGGTTGCCATCGCCCACCAAAGTGGGCGTCAGAACCATTGCACGGTACTTCATGCCTGCACCTCTTCAACGACTTCAGTGGGTGGTTCAGGAGTAGCCGCCGGTACTTCAGCGGCGACCGGCCCAGAAGCCACGGATTCGGTCAGGGTTACTGGAGTAACGCCCGATTCAGCGACAGCCGCTTCGGCTACGACGGCTTCAGCTAAGACCGCGGCAGCAACCGACGGTTCAGCAGCAGCCGTCTCAGTAACAACCGCGTCAGCAACGCTCGGTTCAGCAGCAGCGGGTTCAACAGCGGCCCGTTCAACCACAGTCGGTTCAACCACAGTCGGTTCAACCGCGGTCGGTTCAGCAACGACCGGTTCAGCAACGACCGGTTCAGCAACGACCGATTCAGCAACGACCGGTTCAACGGCCTCACTCACCGGCACTTCCGCAGCGCCCACCTCGACCAACTCCAGCACCACAGGCTCCGCCACTTCCACAACGGGAACAACTTCCAGTTCCGTCACCACAGCTTCGGCCTTGGGTTCTTCTTTGACAGGCTTCTTCTTAGAAGCCGTTTCCGCAGGCACCGGCACAGGAACCGCCAACGCAAATCCGGCGCGATACACGGGATGTGCAAAGCCTTCCGGCGCCACATCCACTGCCCTGCCCCGCAACCCTGGCGCAGCCAGCACGGAACCTTCTTCCACCAGCCGAACCTGTTTCTTCAATCCCACACCAGCCGAACTATCCGTCCAGCCGCCGCGAACCGTCACGGAGCTTTGGCTCTTCGTCCAGTCCACCGCGTCCGAAGCATCCGGCGAATACAAACTCAACAGCCACCAGGCCGCCGTATCTTCACTCGCAGCGGGGAATAAGTGCGACGCGTCGTTGAACTGAGGTTCTGCAGAACGGCCCCATCCACGCGAACGTTCACCACCAAAGCCCGAATCCGCCAGCAACCGCAACGCCGACTTCACGCGCGATTCCCAAACCTTGTCCGCAGCCGAAAACACGCCCCAGAAACCGGAATTCGGAGCAAACTCCAGACAAGCTGTCTTATGCCCTTCCGCAACCCCGGTCAGACGATCCACCGCAGCCGATTCACGCACCACAATGCGGAACGGAGCCGTCCCATTCGCAGGCAGCAAACACTGGCACTCGCCATCCACTTCCCAGCGAGCCTCGTCCTGAATACCCTGACGAAGAACTTCCAGCGGCACCAGTTTCGCGCCACTCAAATGCAGTTGCCCGCGCCCGGAAGGCGGCCAAACGCTCTGCGGCGGAGCAATCAGGCGCGTCTTCCCCACGAAAGGAAATAACGAACCCAAACGAACCGCCGGTTCCCCCGTTGCGCCGACCGTCGCGGCCAGCCACTCTTCCATCCAACCCAGAGCGCGCATGGCATGGGTAACGGCGGAGAACAACGTATCGCTGTGGTAAACCACATCGACGCGTTCCCGGTCGCCACGATATCCTGTGCGCCACGGCCCCGTGGGTCGCAGCCTGACTTCAATCAGCGCCATGGGGAATTAAGCCGCGACCAGCTCGCCGATCTCCGAAAGCTTGCCCTGCAGACCAGCTACGTCCGCACCCGAAGCGATCTCGCGTTCACTCGCGCCCGAGGCATAATACTCGCGACCACGCCACACCAGCTTCAGGCCGTCGAAACGAACCCGGCCACTGCCGCGTGAACCGCCACCGCCCAGCGTATCGTCTTCCAGCAGGCGCAGACCCTGTACCAGCAGGCTGGCCAAAACGGCATCTTCCTGGCAAAGAACGTCCAACACCATGCGGACTTTGAACCGCGCACCAGCCGGCACACGTTCCAGCGTCCGCGGATTCGCCTGCGACGTGATGCGGTCAATGGCGTTTTCGCTCTTCACTTCCGTCAGTTCATCATCCAGCGATTCGCGCATCTGCGGCGTAATGCTCTCGATAACCAGCGGAGCGTCGAACACGCTCAGGCGCGCCGGAGTGGCAACGCTGCCATCCAGATCGCCGCCGCCAACCTTCTCCATCCGGCCCGGATTGCGGCCAAACAGGAGGCAAATTTCATCGTCCGGACGGTCGCTCTGGTGAATGCGAACTTCCTGGCCCTTGCGCTTCGAAATATAGACCAGTTCCGAAGGGATAGCTGCGCCGGTCGCCTGCTCCAGCAGTGCGCGCATACGGCCGCGCAGCGTGCTGCCAGGTACGTAAGGCCGGCCATGCGAATCCTTCACGACAGGGTTGTCCGCGCCGCCGATTTCGAGCGAGCCTTTGCCCGCCCCAATATGCAAACCACTCTCGCAGCAGAGTTCGCCTTCGAGGATCAGCTTGCCGATCAGCTTCAATTCCGTTTGTGCAGTGTGAGCGCTCATTTTGCTTGCCTGGTTTCTTATTCGTTGTACGCGACAATCGCTTCAAACAGGTCGCGGAACCGCTCATAACCACGAGCTTCGTTCTTACGCGTTACCTGCAAAAGGAGCCGCTCCAGCTGGTCGAGACTGCGAAGTCCGTGCCTCGCAATGGTGTACGCCAAACGCGCCCGCAGCATGACGAATTCGTGCTGCCGTTCATTCTCCGGAGCCCGCGTGGCACGCCGCACCGCGCTGTAAAGGCGGCGCAACTGGCTGCGGGTACCCGAATCCATATCACGCATGCGGCTGACAACAACGTGCGCCTGGTTGTCCAGGTAGAGGCTGTCCGAAATCAGCTTCTCGATTTCGATGTCGGGAGCAAAGTCACGACGTTCGCCGCCAGTGCGATCCCCGCCACCGGGACGAAAATCACGACGATCTCCGCCAGGCCTGTCTCCGCCGGGACGATCTCCGCCGGGACGATCCCCACCAGGCCGGCCACCCTGTGGACGATCACCATGGGGCCGATCACCTTGCGGTCGATCCCCTTGCGGTCGATCCCCTTGCGGACGATTACCACCCTCACGGGGAGGCCGATTGCCGCCACCTGCACGATTACCCTGCTGGCCACCCGGCGCATTCGCCTGTTGACCACCCGGAGCACCCGTGCGTGGGGGACGCGGTTCGCGGGGAGGACGTGCACCCTGCGCCGGAGCAGCAGTTCCGGCATCGGCTTTTGCATCCGCCAATTTCGCTTCCGCCGCTATTGGCTCCGCAGCCGTCACGTCGGCTTCTTTGTGAGCTTCTTTTGGCGCAGAAACGACAACCGAGCCCAACGCAGCTCCCAGAGCTTCGCCCAGACTTCCCCGACCTACGCTAACGCTTTGTTCTTCAGCCATTTTCAAATTCCCCTGACTTCAAATCCACTTTGCAGTCTAATCCTCTGCCAGCCGCGCCCATTCAAGCGCCACCAGACCCTCCGGACGCAGCCGCAGCCGCCCCCGCAGATTCCGGCCGGCCATTTCCTGCATCAGGTGCGAACGCAGCTTCTGGAACTGACGTTCCCGCTTTGTCCCCACCTTGGCGAACCGGCGCTGAAACCGCATTGCCCTCGCAGCCAGCCGCTCCTGATCGCCCGCAACCGGATTCACGGCTGCGGTCTCCACCTTGCGGTAGAGGTTCCGAAGCTGCGCCAAAAAGTCCGCGCCGCCCCGGAAATCTTCATTTATCTCTGTAACCGTTTCCCGCAATTCGGCAGCGTTCTTTAGCTGCTTCCATTCCAGAACCCGGCCCAGCAGATAGAAACAATCTTTGTCCGCAGCCTTCGCGATCTCCAGATCGCGCGCACTCGACTCCCAAACACCAGCCATCGCGTCAGCCGGTTCGGCCAGCGTCAGCGACATGGTTACCGACTTCGCCTCCGCCCCGAGCAGTTCCTTCAAATTCTCGGTCGCGAACACTGCAAACACGCGCTGCAGGTCCCGCGCGAAAGAAGCCAGCGCATCCCACGAGCCCGCAATGGCGAAATCCGCAGCCCCGGCGCGCAGCACACTCACCTTCTGGAAGTACTCGGCCTGCGAGCAGAGCAACTCAATCTCGCCCGCCAGAAACTGTTTGTACAGTACGGAAAGCTGGACATGCTCTTCCACCCCGGCAGCACGGCGCAGACGGCCCTGAAAGCCATCAATCTCGCCCCGCAGGATGCCCCACATTTTCGTACCCTTCGCCCGCTTCGCCAGTTCACGAGCCGACGCCGGAGCGTCGCCGTTCCTCGCCGAATGCCTCGGCACGGAAATATTATCCGTACCCGCCTGGCGCCCCAGATCCCAGCGGTGCTCGCCGCCTTCGGCCTGAATCAGCGCGGGAAACTCAAAACTCCACCCAACGCCCGCAGCATCGCGCAGACCCTTCGGAATTACATCGGACGAAGCAGCCTGCGGCACAAAGGCATCAAAGAAACCAGCGCCAGCCACTGCGGCATTCTGCTGTTCCCGCAACCCCTCGGCCAGGCGCTTGCGAACCACCGTCCAGTCACCCAGGTTCTCAGTAGAACTCCACACGATGCTGACCAGCCCGCCAGTAGCGGCGTGCAGCACCGTATTACTTCGATGCAGAAACGCCACCGCTTCTTCGGCCCGGGTCGCATCCGGCAGAATCACCAGAAAGTTTCCGCCCCCCGCAGTCCCCAAAAGGAGCGAAGGAAGTTCCAGATGAGCCAGCAAAGCGCGGGGCAAAGTCTCGCCCAGCAGCGTGCTCCACTGCAGGCGAGCCTCAAAGGCCCGGTTGTCGTGCTTCGCGGGGGCAGCAAGCAGGAAATCATCCACACCTGCGAGTCTGCCCTGTAATAGAATTTGTACTGCCATTTGCGAGATCTCTCGTTAGGCTAACACGTGGTCAGGCATATAATTTGTGCAGGCGGATCTTGTTAGTCCCCCTGGGAGATTTTATGGCTGAAAATTTTTCACGACGATATTTCTTTTACGGGTCCCTGCTCGCCGGAGCGATTCCCACGGGAGGCTTTGGCGCCACCCCTTCCCTCAAGCAGATGGGGTACAAATCCCCCAATGAAAAGCTGAATATCGCTTCCATTGGATCAGGCGGCAAGGCCGAAAGCGACATTCAGGGCTGCTCGCACGAGAACATCGTCGCCCTCTGCGACGTGGACGACAAGCGCGCCGCCGGCACCTTCAAAAAATACGAAAAGGCGCCGAAGTTCAAAGACTTCCGCAAGATGCTGGACGAAAAGGGCAAGGACATTGACGCCGTCATCGTCACCATCCCCGATCACATGCACGCCACCGCCGCCATTACAGCCATGGAACGCGGCAAGCACGTGTACGTGCAGAAACCCCTCGTCCGCACCGTCTGGGAAGCGCGCGCCATGCTCGACGCAGCAACCAAATATAAGGTTGCCACCCAGATGGGCAACCAGGGTTACTCGAATGAAGGCACCCGTCAGGCCGCCGAAATCGTTTGGGATGGCCAACTCGGTAACGTGAGCGAAGTTCACGCCTGGACCGATCGCCCCTGGTGGCCCCAGGGCCTCACCTCCCTCCCCGCCGCCTCCGCGGTGCCCGACACCCTCGCCTGGGACCTCTGGCTCGGCTCTGCCGCCGAGCGCCCCTATACAGATGGCGGCGATGGCTACCCCAACCAGTACGGCAACTTCTACCAGCCCTTCAACTGGCGCGGCTTCTTTGACTTTGGCTGCGGCGCTGTCGGCGACATGGCCTGCCACATCCTCGGCGCTCCGAACATGGCACTGAAACTGGGCGCGCCCACCTCAGTCGAGTGCATCCTGAAGGAAGGCTCCAGCGACTTCATGTACCCGAAGAAGTCGGTGATCCGTTACGACTTCCCCGCCCGCGGCAACATGCCCGCCGTGAAACTCTTCTGGCACGATGGCCTGAAGGAAGCCCCCAAGGTGGAAGGCGTCCCCGCCGGCGAACTGCTGGGCGATCTGCCCTCCCGTCCGTTCACCCCAGGCCAGGCGCGCACCCCTCGCCCGGCAACCGGCTACGTCGGACAGGTCTTCACCATGGACCGCTACACCGAAGCCATCGCCCCCGACGCCCGCCAGTCTCAGCCCAACGGCTCCGTCTTCCTGGGCGACAAGGGCATTATGACCACCGGCACTTATGGCGAAATGACCCGCCTGCTGCCCGTTTCCGAAAAAATGGTGGATTACAAGTTCCCGGAGCCGCGCCTCACCCGCTCGCCCGGCCACTACGGTGACTGGATCCGCGCCTGCAAGGGTGGCGATCCGGCCTGCTCCAACTTCAACAACGCGGTGCCGTTCGTGGAGTGGATGCTGCTCGGCGTGATCTCTCTGCGCGTGCCCGGCAAGCTCGAATGGGATGCCGTAAAGGGCCGTTTCAGCAATAACCCCGAAGCCAACAAGTACCTGAAGCCCAACTTCCGCAAGGGCTGGGTTCTCAGTTAAACCGCTTCAGAAAAACCCAAAGCCCGCCGATGGTATTCAGCTGCCGGCGGGCTTTTCATTTTTGCCGCATCACCCAGCGCAGCGCATTCTGCTGCAGCCGGATCACCGAAGGGTGCCACAAATCGCTCAGCATATGGCCGGGCGACAGGTAGGCCACTCGCCCCTTGCCGTAATCGTAAGACCAGCCCGCCTGAGCCGTCGCACCCTGATTCTGGTACGTCAATCCGTCCGCGTTCACCGTCTCCAGGAACAGAAATTTTTGGTCGATGAAATCGCGAACACCCTGTTAGTACCCCAAACCCACGCGGTTCTGCGACCACCAGGATCTCCAGAAGGATACATAGAAGCTCTCATTGTCGGCAATGGCTCGCCCCAAGGCGAAATGAGCTACCGTATCTGAGTTTTTGTATGCCGCAACGGCTGGGAACTGTAGGTGGGCCAGACTCGGCACACCGGCTTGAGTCTGGACCGCCAGCCCGTTGGCGAACGATCCGATTCCGCCTGCCGCCTCGACCCTTAGACCAGGGTCGGGATCGTCCAGCAGCGCGGCCATAAATGGCAAGGCCGGGGCGGTGTGGATGGCAGCAAGGGCGTGGGCAGCAGCCTGCCGAAATGCCATGTTCCCGTTCGACGAGTTGGTCGCCGCGGCACCAGGAATTGCAACCGCCGTTGGATCCGTATTGCGGAACCACCCCCGGACGCTTGAGAGCAATGCGGCTTCAGCGGCATTATTTTGATCTGCCGCGGCCGTCTGAGCGGCACGCTCCAGCGCCGTCGCGTCCCCCTGCCGTATCAGCCCACTGAGACCCAAAAGCCTCTTGTCAGCGTAAAGCGATCCAGCGAGCCGCTTGTAAAGGAGCAATACCGGCTGAGAGTTCAGATCATCGAGAAGGCCGCTCTCGAACAAAAAGTTGAACTGGATAACAGAACTCCTGCTGGCCTCAATCCCCGAGCTTATCTCTGCGGCAAGTTTATCTTGCTCAGTGGCGTTTTGGTCATAGGCGTAGGCGCTGTCGATTGGCCCCGCCGGGGAGGGATAGTATGTCATGCTGAGGTCTATCGCGCCTTGCACCACCGGCATCACGTTCCAGGCCTGCCCAGCCCGGCGGAGAAACCAGACGCCGCCAGATTGGGATCCTCCACCAGCTATCGCCGTCCCGTTCGCCCAGAGAGCTGAGATGGGTGTGCCTGCAAGGGCCTCATCACCCTTGATTACGCGCAGGACTTGCAGCGAGACTGGCATAGCGCCACCCTGTTGCGTGTCGGACCGGACAGCCGTTCCCGATCCAATGGACTGAGATCCGACGCGGATTATCCAGGGAGAATCGTGCATGACTTTTTCCGTCCCCAAGGGCGACTGAGGGACCTGTGGAGGCAGCGGTGCGGGCGACATCGTCAACATTGCCGCGCGGGGGTTGGGTAGGGCGTGAGCGGAGTATCAGGAGCGCAAACGACGAATCAGCGAAATGTCATCCAACACCACTATCCCGGCCTTCGCCAGGAAGTCAGTCGCCGGAGACTCAAAGAAATCCCGATCCTTCGTGCAAATAACATCAGCTTCTCCGATGACAGCCGTTTGCATCACCACCGCGTCATTCAGATCGCGAATCGGAGTTATCAGGAAGGGATTGGGCACCACGATCTCGGCAGCCTCTCTTAGCCAGCCGATGTAGTGGTAAATGCGCTCTTCCGACAGGCCGTGCAGCGCCAACATCCGCGGGTAACGCAGGACTCTTGCCACCTCATAGAGCATCTCGTCCGACAGAACCAGAACGTGATCGGACCCGATGAGGCGCAGGAGCAGATCATTGGCGAGCCCGCTGGAGTTGCCATGTCCGCGAACGAGGATGGCACTATCAAGTACGATTCTCACTGAACAGGACTGTAGCCCGGGCGAACGCTGCGCATCGCCTCAGTTATTATGTCCTCGGCCTCTTCTTCCGACACCGGTCTTCGGGACGCATCCACTTCGGCGAAATACTTCCTGAGCTCCTCAGCGATTTCCAGCTTCCGCTGATGCGAAACTGCGGCCGGCTCAAAGATGCGGACGCTCACAGCTTCGCCTTGCTGGACACGGCGCCCGAGGAGCGTTTCAATGGCATTTTTTTGGTTAGGGGAGAGATCCTGTTCATTGCAGATCATAGTGCGTCCTGACCATATTATGACTGACCTGTAGTCAGAAGAATATCGCAGGCGTGCGGGAGCAGGAGGCGGAGTACCGATGGCAACTTGTCTGGTTCCCACGCCTCCGTCCCCGTAAAAATGGCCGAAAGCCTGGAGCCATGGAGGGTTCACCCCGGCCAGGCGCGCACCCCGCGTCCCGCCACCGACTGCGCCCGCCAGTCTCAGCCCCTCGGCTTCGTCTTTATCGGCGACCAGGGCACTATGACCCCGGCACGTACCGTGAGATAACGCGCTTTCTGCCCGTTTCCGAAAACATGGTCGGCTGCTCGCCGTGATCGCGCTGCACGTGCCCGGCAAGCTCGAACGGCGTGCCCTAAAGACCAAAAGCCCGCCGACAGTGTTCAGCTGTCGGCGGGCTTCTTATTTTTGCCGCATCACCCAGCGCAGCGCATTTTGCTGCAGCCGGATCACCGAAGGGTGCCACAAATCGCTCAGCATATGGCCGGGCGACAGATACGCCACCCGCCCCTTGCCGTAATCATAAGACCAACCCGCATGAGCCGTCGCACCCTGCTTCTCGTACGTCAACCCGTCCTCGTTCACCGTTTGGAGAAATAGAAACTTCGGGTCCTTGTCGTAAGTCATATAGTGCTGTTCATCCGTGATGATGAAATCGCGGACACCCTGCGTTATCGGATGTTCCGAATTCGTCACCTTCACCTTGAAGGTCCGGATCGGCGGATGCCCCGTGTACGCCGCGCCCAGCACATGGCGAAAGTCGGGATCCGACAGGCCGACATGCGTGGTGTTGTGCAGAAACAGCGCTGCGCCGCCGTTCTCCACGAACTGGCGAACTGCCTTCCCCTGCGCCGGCTTCATCCAAAACTGCGATTCCGCTTTGCTCGGGGGCACCGGCGGGTCGAAGGTCAGCTTCGGACGCCCCGTCGCCACCCACGCGGCATTCGTACTTTCGTCCCCGCCATAACCCTGCGGCCAGATCATGCCATCGCGCAGAATGATCAGAACCTTGTACCCATCCAGCGTCTCCGCATTCAGCAGCGAAGTTTCGTCGGTGAAATCGACCGAAACGCCCATGTCCTTTGCGATCGTCCGCGTCAGACCAGTGCGGATATAGTCCGAGTTGTGATATCGGTCGCCGATCAGCGCGAACGCCGTCGCCTTCTTTGCCGCGCGGGCGGCGAAGGGGGTGAAGGCGGTGCCCGCCAGGGTGGAAAGTGCCGTCCGTCGGGTTACCATTCCACCCTCCCTACGATGATGGTGTGCCACCGGCCTGTCCCGATGTCGGAGAAACTGCCTCGTGTGCCGGTAAAGGTACCGAAGCTGGAGGGGTCGGTCTTGTTATAGACCGAGTTGGGCGGATTGAAATTGTGGTACTTGATGACGTTGTTCACGTCGCCACGGAGGGTAAATCGCCAGCGGTCTCTCAGCATCCAGGACTTCTGCAGCGAAGACTGCGGCCAGATGATACCTGGAGCCTGCAGGGTATTGCGGCCCAGCGTGCCGATTGTGTAGGCGGCCGGATAGGCGAAGCCGTTGATGTTCAGGTAGCGATTTTGTGCGGAGAAGGGGAAGCGGTTGGGCCCGATATCCACGTGATCCAGCTTGACGACATCGTCGGCCAGGATCTGGTTCGGCCGGTTGCCCACTCCGGGCAGATAAACCGAAGGGCTGCCAGCGAAAGTTACGGTGAACGGCGGGCCGCTTTGGAAGGTCTGGACCCAGACGACTTCCCAGCCGCCGAGCAGTGTGTTGGCCAGACCGCCCCGATTCATCCATTTGCGGCCTTTCCCGATGGGCAACTCGTAGGTGACGGTAGAGACCCAGCGATGGTGCACATCATAGTTCGCCCGGCCTTTTTCAAGGCTGCGGTTAAAGTAGCTGATGCCCGTCACCACACCATCGTCATCGGCGTTATTGAGAGTCTTGGACCAGGTGTAGAACGAGCTTCCAGTCAGGCCGCCGCTGTACCGCTTCTCCATCCGCAGTGTCGCCGAGTGGTAGGTGTTGTGGCCAAAATTGCTGACCAGGTTCACGTTGCCGAACTGGGGATACGGCTTGTAGCTCTGGAAATTGTTGCGGATGGTGTCGAGCTTTGAGGTGTCGCCCAAGGGGAAGAAACTGATGGGCTGCACGTTGATATTCCAGGTGTTCATCAATTTCACACCGGCCGAGCCCTGATACTGCGCATCCATCAGCCAGCTTCGCGCGAACTGCCACTGCAAGCCGCCGGACCAGTTCATCACATAAGGCGTCCGCATGTGGGGGTCATACCAGGTGGCGTTGCGGCTGGAGTAGTTGGTCCCCACATAGGGAACGCTGCCATCCGACGCGGCAGGGAAAGCGATGGTCGGCGCCCCCTGGGAGAGCTTGAACACAGTCCGGGGATCGCCGGTCGGTGCCTGTACGTTGGCTGTGGCCAGATACTCTTCAAAGTTCTGGTTGATGTCGTTCGTCATCAGGTCCACCGATACCATGCCAAAGCTGGCACGGAAGACAAAGTTGGGGCGGAAGCTCCACGCGAGTCCGATACGGGGCTGGAAGTTGTTCAGATCCTTTGCCGCGAGCGGACCGGGCTTGTGGACGATGGCACCTTTCAGACCCGTAATGGGGTCGTTGACGTTCGGATCGAACTGCGACTGTTGCCCGTACTTGGTGGAGAACGGAGATTCATACGACCAGCGGAGCCCAAGATTTACCGTCACGTTCTTCATGGGGCGATAGTCATTCTGGACATAGAAAGAATGGCCCCACCAGCGCGGCAGCCAGGTGGCCTGGTTGCGGGTAAACTGAGCGCTCGCCACGTTGCCGAGCAGGAAACTGGCGAAGGTATTACCGGTGTTGGGCGTGAACGGCAGCTCTGTCCCGCCCATGTTGTAGGTTCCTGAAGGAAGGGCCTCGACGAGGGCGTTGTAGCGGGTCCGTATCAGCTCATAACCCATCTTCCAGGTGCTGCGACCGGAAACCCGCGTCACATTATCCTGAATTGTGGCGTCTTCGGCAATATTGGCGAAGCGCCCGCCGGGGTTGCCGTTGTAGCCTGTGACAATTTTGGGAAACGTGGAGCCATCCACGTTGGTGATACCGAGCTTTGCGGCCCAGCCCTGGCCGTAGGTTACCGGATCTTTCGTTTCGTGCCGACGGTTGACGCCAATGCGGAATTCGTTGATCAGCGTTGGCGAGAAAGTGTGGGTATCGGAGATCACGACATTGGTGAAGTCATTGGGTTGGACCATGACGGGATCGTAAATATCCCACGTGATATCGGTTGAATAACGCCCGGGGGCACGGTTAATCATTCTGGAAACCCGCCCAAAGAGACGGTTGTTCACGCTGAACTGGTGATCCACCTTGGTATCGAACCGATTGAAGACATACTCACCGCGCGTGGGCAGGACCTCATTTTGCGTTACGCCTGTGGGCGTGATCACGCCGGGGCGATTCGCCTGTGGCCAGGGTTTATTCGAAAGCAGTTTCACAGAAACCGGATCGAAACGGCTCACCGGAATCTGGTTCGCCTGGAAGGGGTCGCGAATCCACTTGCCGGCGGCATCCTGACGGGTGGTGGCCGGGTCGTAGAGGGGATAGCCGCGTCCGCCCAGGCTGAAATCGCCGTTGTACATCTCGGGAGTGGGAACGTTGGTGATGGCCGTTTCCGAGACGTGCTCCTGGTGGCGCTGGAACCCGAAGAACCAGAAAGTTTTATCTTTGCCATTGTAGAGTTTCGGGATGCGGACCGGGCCGCCCGCCGTGGCAGACATTTCGTGATACGACCACGGGTTGCAGGGCAGCCCCACGTCGCAGCGCTTCAGCTGATCAAAGTACTGGCGATGGACCAGCGCGCCATTCAAATACCGGTCCTCGGCCGACCCGTGGAGTTCATTGGTTCCGCTCTTGTAAACTGCGGACAGAACACCGCCGGCGGCATGTCCGAATTCCGCAGGAAGCCCGGTGGTAAACATGCGGAATTCCTGGATCATGTCCAGGGTTCCCGTCATGATCTTCTGGTCGTCATTCACCGCTCCGCGAACCGGCTCTTTGCCGCTGACGCCATCCAGCATGATGCCAAGGGAACGCTCCCGCTGCCCATCGGCGTGGAGGCCGTTGACAACGTTCAGGCCCGGCATGTAGAGAGTCATGCGTTTCAGACCCTTTTGCATCACCGGCAGCTTCACCACCTGCTCACCTTCCATGATCTGGCCGGACGACGACGTTTCAGTTTCCAGCAAAGGGGCGGAGCCAGTTACCTTCACCGAATCCGAAATATTGCCGACTTGGAGTTGCGCGTCGATACGGGGCGTCTCCCCGAGGCGAAGCTGAACACCGTCGCGAACCAGAGACTTGAAACCATTCATCTCGAAGGTGATCCTGTAGGTTCCCGGGCTCAGATTCGGAACGTAGTATGTGCCTTCGGCAGACGAAACTGTCTCGGAGAGAAAGTCCTTGCCGAGGTCCAGCACTTTGATTTTGGTTCCGGCCACTACGGCCCCGGAAGTATCGGTGACATTACCGACCAGTGTTGCCGTACCTGTGGAGGTTTGGGCTGCCAGCATCGAACTTAACAACAGACCCGTAAGGATAAAGCGATAGGAGGAAGAGATTGTGCGGAGGTGCATCATGGCGACTTTTCCAGCACATTAACAATGTCACAGCCGTCACCCACGGTCAACTCATTTTTTGTAACAGTTCAGCCCCCTACTTGAAGGTTTCCGGCACGTCGAAAGGGTACTCGAAGAAATCTTTAAGAATCTTCACTTTAGACCTGGCGCTTTGGAACAAGACCTGGCAAGCTGGATAGTTGGGTGCTTCGAACG
>CAIYVZ010000209.1 GCA_903929755.1 uncultured Acidobacteriia bacterium | reverse complement strand
GGATCCACGTGGGCAGCGCGCAGGCCGGGCCAAAAGTAGCCGCGATCTTGTCTGTACTCGAAAGCTGCCGGCGACTGAAGGTGCCTGTCCGCGAATACCTGACCTCGGTCCTGCCTGGGCTGGCAAACCTGCCGGTTCGGCGCATTGGCGACTACACACCCGCAGCCTGGACCACTTCCCGCCTTTAAATCCCCAGGTCACCCTACCACTTCACCAGAAAACAGTCCTCGTTTCCAGATGGGGTTGCTCTGACGCTTACCTCCGCTTCGCCGACCGACTACCATCGTCAGCCATTTCTCACCTGGAATCAACTGACGACCGTCAAATCCGGTCAAATCCAGCGTGCCGCGCGGTGGCTACTGCTGACATTCTGGCCGGGGAAAATGCAGCCATTCTAAACCGGGGATGACAACCGACGACTCCGCAACCCCGGAAGCTACTCGTCGCCGCCCCGCCGGAGAACGGGAATGTTCGGCATGACTCTGCAGCATCCCATTGGACCGACTAGATCTAACTGGCCTGGCAACCGCGCCTCGGAAGTCACTGCTGCGTCAGGACTTAGCCGAGCGCCTTCTTGAGTCTGACCGCACCGACGACTGAGTCAGATAAAATCGCAGCAGCCCATTGGTGGGTATCGGTCAACCGCACTATCCCAAGTCACTGCTGCGTAAGGACTTAGATCGTGCGAGACTACCGAAAGCCGCCTCTCGACCGCTGTGTTCGCTCTTTGCGTGATGGAGCCTGCGACCTGTGAGACAAAGCAGGTAGAGGCCCTCGGCGCTCACGAGAATTGACCCACGTGTGCTCGTTTAGAATGACCCAGACGAAGAACGCGACTTGCCAGCGGGCAAGAAGCGCCGCAGGGGTCGATATCATCCGCGCCAAAGGCGCGCAAGGTCTTTAGATCCGCGGGGCGGTAATACCGGCCTGCCCGGGCATCCCCAATGTTCGATGCCCCTCTTGCCGAGTGGCAAGAGGCATCGCTGGCGGTTTTGGTGGGTCACTTTTGCTGAGCAAAGCCGGGTCAATTCTCGCGAGCGCCGAAGTAGAGGCACATCGTGCCTTCGGTACGATCAGGAACATGTTCCGCTTCGTCCGCCCGTCTCCATGGACTAACCGTCCACGTCAGTTGCAGCTAACAATTCTGTTTTCAATGATGTAGCTCGCTCCGACCGTTCTCTTTTTATCCTTAGAGAATTTGTTCCGTTAACATGCGCTTTGGACGAACAGACCGGTGGCAGGTGTCGGCAAGGAATCAGGATAAAATCCGCAGCCCGCGCCGCAGAGAGCGCGGCGCTTTCTGAATGAGGCGCGGTATCGATGATGGCAAGTTCCACACCATGGTTCAGTGCAGTAGCCAGAACCTGGGCCAGGCGGGCAGGTTGAGTGGAGACGACCGCGGGTCGTTCGTCTGTTCGGAGATCCTTCCAACCGGCAGCGCTGGCCTGAGGGTCCAGATCAATGATTGCCACACTTTGGTTTCGTTCCCCGGCGCCGACAGCGAAATGCAGTGCCAGGGTAGTTTTCCCGGCTCCGCCTTTTTGAGAGATGATGGCAATGGTCTTCATGCCGGATTCGTAGCAGCAAGTCACCCACGTGTCTACTGGTATTCAGTGCGACGAGGCTACTTGGCGACCTGTCCACAGAACAACATGTCACGAGTGAATTTGGTTCCCGG
This sequence comes from uncultured Acidobacteriia bacterium, assembly GCA_903929755.1. Lineage (GTDB taxonomy): Bacteria > Acidobacteriota > Terriglobia > Bryobacterales > Bryobacteraceae > BOG-234. The sequence continues at coordinate 1,737 of CAIYVZ010000209.1, read as the reverse complement.
CGGCAAAAAGGGCACAACGAATGGGCTTGCACCCGTGCGGCTGGCCGGGCATGCAAAGCCCTTCGTGCCGCGTGCCGCAGCTCACGCTTATTGACATACGCTGCCAAGCTTCCAGGTCCCGCGTCTGCAATGCGTGCTCGCTTCACTGGACGCCCAGTGCCTTGAACACCGCATCCACTGGATCTGCGTAGAAGCCAGTCTGAAACTTCGCGAATAATTCTCCCGGAATGGTTGGAATGTCTTTGACACTCGCCATAGGCAATAGCAATCGTTTCGCGCCGGCGTCAAACGCGACCTGCAACGACTGAGCAAGGTTCTCCACGGGAACGATACTTCCACCCAAACTCATGCTGCCGAGGACCACCATCTGCTGTTGGATCGACTTCCCGAAAACACCAGAACAAAGCGCCACGAATGCCGCCAGAGTCATGGCATTCGTCGGTCCTGTGTTGTGGAGTTCGACGACATGCAAGTGGTAATCGTGGTCGCCGGGCTTCATGGAGGCGCTGACACGATTGGCGTTCGCCCTGAAATAATCGAAGCCCACCTTGATCCCTTCTTTGGCTATGGAGTTGGAACCGAGACCAGACGTCCTGAGCGTTCCAGTGCCGGCAGTGATTTGCGTCTCCAGACGATAAAGGCCAAGATGACCTCCCGAGCCAGTGGCAATCGTGTGCATGACGCCCGGACTTAACGGCCCGTCAGGTATCAGCGAACCGCCACCCTGTTCTGGAACGCTGATGAATCTTTCTTCCAGCGTTTCCAAGTCGATGTATGAGAAGTGAACGTCGAAAAATTCCATTCCGCCGATCTTCTTTAACTGCTCCTTTACCCTGCGGCGAATCTCGAGGGCGTACTCCAGGCAGCGCCGAACGGCTTCTTTGTCGTACTCTTCGTTCGGGTATAGGAGCTTCAACATTCCGGAGACAGTGTGCTTAACCGCGATCGTGTCCCTCTGATTCAGATCGCGACCCAGCTTGAAGTATTTGTTGATGGCATCACTGAAGTTTCGCTTCCGCATCTCTCGCATCCATTCGGCGAGATAGTCCACGATCAACCCGTACTGGTTCGTGAAGAACTCCGGACGCATCTTGGGGATTTCCCATCCCGGAACGTAAGCGTGGAACCGGTCAAAAAATGCCGAGTCGATCATCGTTTCCGGGAAGGGGATGAACAAGTGGCTCGTCTTCACCAGGGTATCGACAGACTGGTTGATGTTTCCAACGAAAACCATCGAGGCGTAGGCGTTGATGGAGTCGCGGCCTCGGGCAAACGAGCCCGACGCCATGTAGTCCTTCATGATTTGAACGCCGTCCTTGTCCTTGAAGGAAATGCCAGCGACTTCGTCGAACGCAACTACATCCCATAGGCCGACCAGACCAACCTGTCGCCGCGCCATGTTGTAGAACAGGTTTGCGACAGTGGTTTGCCCACCGGAGACCAGAATGCTGTTTGGACTGATCTCTTTGTAGATATGGCTCTTGCCGGTCCCGCGAGGACCCAGTTCGGCCAGATTGTAGTTGTTCTCGATCAGGGGAAGCATGCGCGCCAGAAGATGCCACTTCACCCTCTCCGGGAAGTTCGTCGGTTCCATGCCTGATTGGCGACAATTAGAAGTACCCATCAACGACAACTAAAATTCCCCAAAAAACGACAACGATAGAAGACTATTTTGAAGCGCTGTGGAGCGCACACAAATGGTCACTGACGCACAAGTCAGGAGGTTGAGAAGGTTGT
>CAIYVZ010000208.1 GCA_903929755.1 uncultured Acidobacteriia bacterium | reverse complement strand
GGACCCGCTCTCAGAGCAGAACGGCCTGGGTAAGAGAAAATCCAAGGCTCGGTCATATCCGGTAAGCATTACGGGTGGCGGGCCAGAAAAAGACATCTGGCGAATCGACGTTTACACAAAAAGCTTGACACCACCCAAGTTGGGGGCGATCTTCTCGAAGATGCCCCAACCCGGGATGCCTGGCAAGCAATCGGATGCCTTTTAGAAGTGACCGCATCACGTAGAGCGCTATCCTCGGTCCACCCTCGTCGAGGACCTGCCGTTTGATGTCGTCGGGATCCGATTCGGCCTCTGGCGATAACAGAAACCGTGGCGTCACGCCTGCCCGGGTTTCATCTCGGTGAGCTCTCTCTCGATGCGCTCGAACACGGAATCTCCGTCTACACCTCGCCCGGCGCGAAGGGATTCGTACCCCTGACCAATTCTTCTCCCTATCTCCTCACGGTGGACGACCGTGTAAAGGTCCCGCTCTTCGAGCAGACCCAAAGCATCTGTCAGCACTTCAGCAACGGACTGGTAACGTCCGCTGGCAAGCTTGTGCTGGACCAATTGCTCAAGTTCGGAGGACAGTTCGATGCTCATGTCGGTAGTAATTCCAGGATAGCATTTCCCGACAAAAGGCCTCTCCCGGAATTCGCATGACGGATTCCCAAATTTCGCCGCCAGAAGATCAGCCATCGAGAGATCCCGGATCACAAAGACAGTCATACGCGACAGCGGCATCATGTGCGTCGCAGGCTCACCGTTCCAGCCCAACCTCAGCGTTCTTGATATTCGTTGCCATGCGCGGGGTACTTAACCAAACCACTACTTCAGCAGTTGCGGGATAACGTTCCCTCCCACGGGAGCCCGATTCGTGATAATCTCAACACGAATCCAATCGATAGCGCAAACTGCGTTTCGTAATACGCCAACGCCATGCTTAGACCAGGATTTAGGACCCCCCTCGCCATGAAGAAAATCCTCATTCCCGCGCTCGTCGCTATCAGCCTCGCAGCCGCCACCCACGACTTCGTCCCCACCACCGTCTTCAAAGGTTCCGCCCTCACCGGCCTCACACCCCTTGGAGCCGCCACCTGGACTGCCAACAATGGCGAAATCACCGGCACGCCCAAATCCCCCGAAGGCGGCTGGCTCGTCCTCGACAAAGGCTACCAGGACACCCAGTTTTCCACCGAGTTCAAATGCACCGGGCCTGCCAAAGAAGGCCCATGCAACGCCGGCCTCCTCTTCCGCGCCACCAAAACACCCGATGGCGGCCTCAAAGGCGTCTACATCTCCCTCGCCGACAACGACCTCAACTCTTACGAAGTCACCCTCTCCCCCCAAGGCAAGGAACTGACCCGCACCCGCCTCGACCGCGCCACCGCCCAATTCGCCCGCATGGCCGCCGGCCCCTGGACCAACGGCTCCGCCCACGTCCCCGGCTTCGCCACCCTCACCCAAACCCTTGCTGAAGAGAAAGCAGAAGCTGCCAAAGTCGCCGCCGCTCCCCCCGCAGCTGCAGGCCGTGGCGCCGGTACCCCCGGACGAGGAGCGCCCCCCGCCCTCCAGCTGACTCCCAACGACTGGAATTCCATCCAGGTCATCGTCGATACCGACATGGTCTGGACCACCCTCAACAATCGCCGCGGCCTCGCCAACACTGCCACCAATGACCACATGATGGGCTTCGGCCCCGTCGCCCTCCACGTCGCAGGCTCCTCCGAAGTTCGCTTCAAAGACATCTCCGTAAAGGACCTGAACCTCAAGTCCGAGCCCGCAGAGAAAGTCTCGAAGAACTTCCGCATGCAGCGCCTCAACGACTTTTTCTACTCCTGGGGCGCCACCACCGGCGACATCAATCACGACGGCATCCCCGACATCATCTCCGGCCCCTTCTACTACCTCGGCCCCGACTACACGGACCGTCGCGAATTCACCGCCGCCCGCACCTATAGCCCGTCGAACAATTTCCCCGAAGGCATGGTCTACCACGCCGCCGACTACACCGGTGACGGCTGGACCGACATCCTCGTCGTCAATTCCCGCCCCGTCTACCTCTTCGTCAACCCCAAAGGCGAGCCACGCCGCTGGGACCGTTACAACGTCGTCCCCACCTCCACCTCCGAAATCAACGTTTTCAAGGATATTGACGGTGACGGCAAGCCCGAAGTTCTCTTCGCCGGCCCCAACGCCGTCATGGCCTACGCCAAACCCGACCCCGCCAATCCAACCGCCCCCTGGAAGGTTCACAATATCTCCGAACCCGGCCTCGGCGGTGCCCACGGCATGGGTGTCGGGGACATCAATGGCGATGGCCGCATGGACGTCGTGAACTCCCGCGGCTGGTGGGAACAGCCCGCCGCCGGAGCCGACTCCGGTCTCTGGAAATTCCACGAAGCCAACTTCGGCAACGGGGGAGCTGAAATGGGGATCTACGACGTGAACGGTGACGGTCTCCCTGACGTCGTCACCGCCATTTCCGCCCACGTCTGGGGCCTTGCCTGGTTTGAACAGAAACGCGACGCCCAAAAGAACATCACCTTCGTCCGCCACGACATTATGGGCGATTTCTCCACGAAGAATGCCGGCGGCGTGACTTTCTCAGAACCCCACGGAGCCGCTTTCGCCGACATGGATGGCGACGGTATCCCCGACCTCATCACCGGCAAGCGCTTTTACTCGCACCTCGCCAGCCACCTGGACCCCGACCCCGACGGCCCCGCCGTCCTCTACTGGTACCGCACGGTTCGTAACCCGAAAGCCGAAGGCGGCGCCGAATTCGTCCCCGAACTCATCCACAACCGCTCCGGCGTCGGCTCCCAGTTCGTCGTCACCGACCTCAACGGAGACGGCACCCCGGACATCGTCACCGGCAGCGCAAAAGGTACGTTTATCTTCTGGAACCAGTTGAAGTCGGCCTCGAAAATTAAAACGACAAAAGGAAAGTAGCCAGCCATGAGACCAGCCCTGATCGCACTCTTACTTATCGGCACAGCCTCCGCCCAGACACTCCGCACCACCTGGCGCGACTACCTCGGCGGCGCCGACAGCTCCCACTACTCCGCCCTGAAACAAATCAACGCCAAAAACGTCCACCAGCTTCAGGTCGCCTGGAGCTACGAAACCGGCGACGCCACCAACTACACTTTCTCGCCCATCGTCATCGACAACATCGCCTATTTCGCAGCCAAACAGGGCTCGCTTGTCGCCGTCGATGCCGCCACCGGCAAAGAAATCTGGGTCCATGAATTCCCGTCTCCCGGCGGCCGCGGCGGTATGTTCGGCGGCATCTCCGGCCAGCGCGGCGCCAACTACTGGGAATCCAAAGACCGGTCCGACCGCCGCATCCTCGTCACTCAGGGCGGCTTCGTCCACGCCATCGACGCCCGCACCGGCAAACTCGTCGAGACCTTCGGCGACCACGGCAAACTCGACCTCCGTACCGGCCTCGACCGCGGTCCCGCCCTCGCCTCCCGCACCCCCGGCCGCGTCTTCGAAAACATCCTCATCCTCGGCTCCGCCACCGGCGAGGGCTACCTCGCACCCCCCGGCGACGTCCGTGGCTTCGATGTCGTCACCGGCAAAATCGCCTGGGTCTTCCACACCATCCCACGCCCCGGCGAATTCGGCTACGACACCTGGCCCAAAGACGCCTACAAATACATGGGCGGCGTCGATGTCTGGGGCGAAATCACCATCGATGAAAAGCGCGGCATCGCGTATCTCCCCACCGCCTCCGCCAAATACGAACTCTACGGCGGCGACCGCCTCGGCGACAACCTCTACGCCGACTGCATCCTCGCCCTCGACGCCCGCACCGGCAAGCGCCTCTGGCACTACCAAACCGTCCACCATGACCTTTGGGATTACGATCCCGACGCCGCCCCCCAGCTCGTCACCGTCAAACACGAAGGCAAAACCGTGGACGCCGTCGCCCTCGCCTCCAAAAACGGCTTCCTCTACGTCTTTGACCGCGTCACCGGTAAGCCCCTCTGGCCCATCGAAGAGCGTAAGGTCCCGGCCTCCGACGTCCCCGGTGAAGTCGCCGCCAAAACCCAGCCCTTCCCCACCGTCGTCCCACCCTTCGCCCGTCAGGGCATGACCGTCAAAGACATGTACGACGGTTTCATGAAGCCCGAAGAACGTGGCTGGTGGAAGGACCGTCTCTCCAGCGCCCGCACCGGTTTCTACACCCCGCCCGCCCTCGGCGTCGATACCATCCAGCTCCCCAGCGTCAACGGCGGAGCCCTCTTCTTCAGTACCGGGGCCGACCCCACCAACGGCACCGTCTACGTCGAATCCAAGGACATGCCTTCCATCGTCAAACTGGTCCCGGCCGGAGAATCTCTCGCCTCGAACAACGGAGGCCTCATCCCCGCGCGCCCCCGTCCCGCCGCCGGACGAGGTGTCGTCGCCGCCACAGTCCCCACCCCGCCCCAGTACGGCCGCGCTGTCTATGAACAGACCTGTGCCGCCTGCCACGGAGCGGAGCTCAAAGGAGATCGCGGCCCCGACATTGAAACCGCCGTCGCCAAACAGGGAGCCGACGCCGTCAGCACCATCATCACCAAAGGGCGCGGCACCATGCCCCCGTTCCCCACATTGCCCGAGCAATCCATGAAAGATCTGATGTCTTTCCTCGCGAAACCCGACGCCGCACCAGTAGGTACCGCCGCCTCGGCTGGCCAGGCCATCGCCCGACTCCGCACCGAGCCCGACTATCCCTCCGACGTGACCCCGCCCCCATCCCGTTACAAGACCGGTTACGGCAACGAGAGCTACGTCATCACCCCGCCCTGGAGCACCATCACGGCCTACGATCTGAACACGGGAAAGATCAAATGGCAGGCCCCCTACGGAGACCTCCCCCAAGCCGGCCCCGCCGACAAGATGCGCGGCAACGCCTACCCCAAAAGCGGCTTTGTGATCACTGCCGGAGGCCTGCTGATGTTCGCTGGCAACGACTCCAAACTCTACGCCTTAGATAAGGACACCGGCAAGCTGATCTTCAGCAAAGAACTCCCCAACGGCTCATTAGGAGTCCCCGCCGTCTACGAAGTAAACGGCAGAGAGTTCATCCTCCTGCCAGTAGCCGGAGGCAACTCCTACCCCGCCGGAGCCTATGTGCCGCCGGGAGGAGTCACACCACCAGCAATCTCGAAGAGCTACATCGCCTTCGCACTGCCGGTTGGGAACAGCGCAAGGTAGCAGAGCACTCGGCTACCGCTGTTACCTCAAGGTAATGGCTCACCCGGTCATTTACGTGGCCGCCGCCCAAGCATCCAGGCATCGTGTCATGTAAGCGCTTACAAGGGAAAGCGCTTCATGACCTCGATTTTCACCACCGCGCCTCATTCGAGATAACGCCGATGCAATCGTCACGTGGGCTTACAAAGTAGGGACGGTATATGCGACCAGCAGAATCTCGGCTGCTGAGCTGGGAGCTATCGTCCTATTCAACACTCTGGGTGCTGGCTGATGTAGGTTACCGTCAGTGCCCGCTTCAGTGCCGATGTTTTTCCTCATACACTATGGTTCTTGGGCGCGGGTGCTGCAACCTTGAGCCTTCCCTACCTCAAAGCTTCCTGAATCGACAGCTCCCGACTCAGCAAATCATTAACCAACTCATTCAGCGAGCGTCCATTCCGCTCCGCCGCCGCCGAAAGATAATCCTGTAGCGGTTGATCCAAATACACCGGCAGGCGAACGACAGCCCCTGGCCGAAAAAACTTCCCGCGCTCGGCACCACTAAAATCGTATTCCGCCTTCATATCACTCATAGGTTTTCCTCGTACAGTTGCAATTCCCATCCCGTTGGACGCCGAGCTGAAATGATCCGTACCCGGGCCGAATTCGCCGTAAGATCCTGCCAGGTATGAACCACCACAAGGACAACACCGCCGCCCGTGACACCCATCGTTATCCATCTCTCTTCCATATCGTCATGGTCAGAGTCCGTCATCGTTCGGGCCATCGGGTCCAGGAACACCGTTGCGGCTGCATCGAAAGAAATTCCGTGCTTCCTCAGATTTAACGCAGCCTTGGAAGGGTTCCAGTCAATCTGATAGTCGAAGCCCTCCATAGTTCCAAGCATATCCGAAAGTGCACCAAGGTGCAGTCCCCGTTTGCCGAGAGCGGTTGCCGATATCTTTCGAGAGTCGGAAGCGACCGTCCCAATCCGCCCCGCCCACTGGACACGACCCAACCCAGTCCCGTACCCTCCAGTGCCCCCTTACGCTTCGCCGTACTCCTCCGGCACAAAACGCCTCTCCTTCAATGCGGCCTCATCGTCGTAACGGCCCGTTTTCAGGCGTGCGGGCAAACTCACTTCTTCCCGGGGAGCCTGGTCATAAGGAATCAGGCTCAGCAGGTGCCGGATGCAGTTCAGCCGTGCCGTCCTCTTATCGTCCGACCGGAGGATATACCAGGGGGCAAACTCTGTATCTGTCGCCTTCAACATGCGATCCCGGGCGCGTGAGTACTCATCCCAGCGGCGAAAAGATTCCAGGTCCATGGGGCTGAGTTTCCACTGCCGCAGCGGATCCGAGATACGGGCCTCAAATCGGCGTTGCTGCTCCTTCTTCCCGACCTCCAGCCAATACTTGATCATCACAATCCCGCCCTCTACGACATATTTCTCTATCGCGGGGCACATTTTCAAAAACCGGTTATACTCGGGCCCGGTGCAGAAACCCATTACGTGTTCCACACCCGCCCGATTGTACCAGCTGCGGTCGAAAATCACGATCTCGCCGGCGGCCGGGAAGTGTTCCACGAAGCGCTGCAAATATAGCTGGCTTTTTTCGCGGTCGGACGGAGCAGGAAGAGCTACCACCCGGAAAACGCGCGGACTGACACGTTCGGTAATGGCGCGGATGGTGCCGCCCTTGCCTGCCGCATCGCGCCCCTCAAAGACGACAATGATGCGTAGCCCTTTGTACTTGATCCAGTCCTGAAGCTTGCACAACTCCCCCTGAAGCCTGCTCAACTCTGCCTCGTATTCTTTACGTTTCATTGCCTTCCCGCCATTCCTGAACTGCTCTATACCACCCCTCGAACCCGCCCAAACCCCAAAACCCGCCCCAATACGCCAACCACCGAATCCCCTCCAGCGCCGACCGGCAGGAACAAAATCACATCCTCCCGCCGCGCCATCACATTACAAACCACCATCCCCCGCATCATCCAAATGGCAGTCTTCACACTCGGAAACACCACCCCCAACCACCCTGGACAGTAATCCGTTGCAATCTCCAGTCCCAATTCCGCCCGAATCCGATCCCCCATCCGCGCCCGCATCACCGCATCTGCCCCAACCTCAAAATCCAACCCCTCCACCGCAGGCTGCACCAGCGCCGTCTCCGCCCCAATCGTCAAGAACAAATCGCCAATCACCCTCTTCTGCGCTTCCCACGTGTGGTCCAGCCAGTAATGGCAGGTCTTCGCCATCACGGTCACCACATTCTTAATCTCTTTCTCCACCCGGAACCCCGGTCCCGCCGGCAACAATAACCCGGTCGCGTCGCCCGCCAACTCGCATCGCGCTGACACATTCTCCATCACAATCGCCCGCGCCAGCCACCCCGCCGTCACCGCGCTCCCGCACTCCACCCGCACCCAGCCAGGTACGCCCGACGCCGCACACTCCAGGAACGTCACCAGCTTCACGCCCCGGCAAATTTCCTCCACCACTTCCTCGTACCGCTCCGGCGCCGCCTCTATTTCCTCCCGCGTCGCCGGCAATAACAACTTACCCTTATGCGGAGGCCCCCCGGCCATCGCCAAATCGCAAAACGTCTGCCAGATATCCTGCCACGCCACCTTGCCGTCCCGCCCATACTTCAGCCCGGCCGACCCCATCGACACCGGTTCCACCTCGTCGTAGCAATCCTGATACTCCTCCGGCAGAATTGTCTGGATCCGCAGTTCCAAACGCTCAAACGCCCGCCGCTCCACCTGGCTCATCGCCATCATCTTCCCCGCCACCTTCGCCTCACTCCACAATTCCAATACGGACAGCACGCCAGTAACCTCCCTCAAGTCTCAAAAGATGGATTACGCAATTAGCCGTCACCTGGATTTCACTTTGATTATCTCGAAGCCTCCGAAAGAACTCATACGGTAGCCATGAGCGCACATAGTTATGAACCCGCACAAGAATCGCACCGCCATGCGTCCCGACGACCATGAGGCGGTCCTGAGCCTCTCCAATCCTACTTAACCCCTTCATTACCAGTAGGTTGCGAAACTGTTACGCATTTGATATCATTTTCCAGAACGTTCGTAATAGGAGGTCTTTGTCTTGAAACTAGTTCCACGTATTCTATCGCTCTGTCTGCTCGGTGCGCTGTCCTTGCCGCTTTTGGCCCAAACTCTGGGTGAAATCACCGGTCGCGTCACTGATTCTTCCGGTGCGGCTGTTGCAGACGCCGCCATCGCCGTCACCAATATCAACACCAACGCGGGTCGTCAAACTGTCAGCACGGCCTCAGGTGATTACACCTTCCCGTCTCTCCCTCCAGGCGTCTACAACGTCAAGGTTGAGAAGACCGGCTTCAAGACCGGCGAGGCCAAAGAGGTTCAGGTTCAGGTTCAGCAATCCGTTCGCCTCGATTTCGCCCTCACCGTCGGCCAAATTTCCGAATCCGTAACCGTTGAAGCCAACGCCATCCAGCTCCAGGCCGAAAATGCCACCGTCGGTACCGTTATCGACAACAAGCGCATCATCGAATTGCCTCTCAATGGCCGCAACTATCTCCAGCTCGTCGCGCTCACGCCCAACGCCACCACGGCTTCCCCGTCAGCAGGCCAGGCTGGGTCCAGGCAGGGTGGCGATCGTGCCGGCCAGTCCATTTCAGTCGCTGGCCAGCGCACCATGTTCGATAACTTTACGCTTGATGGTGTCAATAACACTGACCCGAACTTCAACACCTATGTCGTGTTGCCCTCCATTGACGCGCTCCTGGAATTCAAAGTGCAGACGGGTGTTTACCCCGCCGAGTTCGGCCACAATTCCACGCAGATCAACGTGTCCACCAAGTCCGGCGGCAACGCCTATCACGGTTCGTTGTTCGAATTCCTCCGCAACGATAAATTCGACGCAAAGCCCTATGCTTTCACCTCGAACGCACCAGTAAAGAGCCCGTTCAAGTGGAACCAGTGGGGCTTCGAAATCGATGGTCCGGTGCGCATCCCGAAACTGTTTAACGGCAAGGACAAGATGTTCTTCCTGGTGAACGATGAATGGTTCAAGCAGCGCCGCAACTTCAACGGAACCTACAACGTGCCCACGGCGGCCATGTACGGCGGCGATTTCAGCGCGCTCACCTCGGGTGGCGCACAAGTGCCGATTTATGATCCCACCACCAAGGCACTCTTCCCCGGCAACGTGATCCCCAGCAGCCGTTTCGACGCCACGTCGAAGAAGCTCCTGCCTTTCTACCCTATCGCCAACCTGCCTGGTGTCAGCTCGAACTTTCAGCGGGTCGGCAGCGCGCCCATTAATAAGGATCAGTTCATCGCCAAACTCGACTTCGTTGAGTCGGCGAAATCCCAGTGGTCCGCCCGTTACAGCTGGGGTGATGAGAACCAGTCCAACACCGGTATCAGCCTGGACGGTTCCAAAGTCTTGACGAACTTCGAACAGTACATGGTCTCCAATACCCGTTCGTTCTCGGCCACCACCGTGAACGAAGCTCGCTTCGGTTACAGCCGCTTCTTCAATTCCATTGGTCGCTTCCTCGCCAACGATCGCGATGTTGTCACGGAAATTGGCATTCCCGGCCTGAAGGGCGGTCCTCCCGTTCAGTGGGGCATTCCGAATGTCACGCTCACCGGATACAGCGGTTTCGGTGACGATACCGAAGGTCCTTACGCCAATGACAACAACACCACCCAGTTCCTGGACAACTTCTCCTGGATCAAGGGCAAACACACCTTCCGCTTCGGTGGTGAATGGCGTCGCGAGCACTTTAATCAGGTCGGCAACCAATTCGCGCGGGGCCAGTTCACTTTCCAGCCGAATGCAACACGCAGCGCAGCAGGCGCTGGCGGCAATACCTTTGCGGAGTTCCTCTTGGGCGACCTCTACCAGGCGGAAGCCGCCGTCGCCGTTGGCGACGCCGCCTTCGTTCGCAACGGTTGGTCTTTCTATGTGGACGATACCTGGAAAGTCACCTCAAAGGTGACCATCTCCGCCGGTCTTCGCTACGAACTCACGCCTCCTTTCTACGACACCAAACGCAACGTCTTCTCCGTCTACATGCCCTACCTGGACAGCACGCCCCAGGTGGCGGACAAGAGCCGCTACCCACAGTTCATCCGGGAAGGTACATGTAGTGGCGATCCGTACGCCGGCATCAGCATCCGCTGGCCGCAGATCGGCGTCCTCTGCGACGGCCGCATGGGCAATAACCTCGTTCAGACCGACAAGAACGATTTCGCGCCTCGCCTCGGCATCACCTATTCACCCGACTCCAAGTGGGTCATCCGCACCGGCGCCGGTATGTTCTACAACCAGGACACCGGTAACCCCCGCTTTGACATGGCTCGCAATATTGCCGGCCGTCTTCGCGTCAATGCCACCGCCGGCCAGCCCGACCTCACCTGGAATAATGCACTCTCCAGCGTGGCCGGTGGTACCGCCAATATCACGATTCCGTATGCCTTTGCCAACAAGTACGAACGTCGCACCCCGTACGCCTGGGAATATCTCCTGAACGTCCAGCGCGATCTGGGCCACGATTGGGTGGCGGAAGCCGGCTATCTCGGCTCCCTCAGCCGAAAACTGGAATTCCTCCGCGCCGCCAACGAATCCGCGCCCGGCACCACCGGCACGGTTCCCAGCCGCGCTCCGTACCCCACGTTCGGCCGCATCCAGCTGGTGGATAACTCCGCGAACGCTTACTACAACTCCTTATTCATCAAGGCGACCAAGCGTTTCAGCAAGGGCTTCACCGTGCTTACTTCCTACACCTTCTCGCGGTCGCAGGATAACTCCAGCGGTATCCGCGTTCAGGGTCAGGACACCCTCTTCCCGCAGAACAGCTATTGCCGCAAGTGCGAATGGGCGCTTTCCGCCTTCGACGAACGGCATCGCTTCGTCACCTCCACCCTCTACGACATACCCGTCGGCAGGGGTCGCATGATGGATGTGAAGAATCCCGTCCTGAATAACATTGTTGGCGGCTGGCAGTTGGGCGGCATCTGGACTATGCAGAGCGGCTTCCCTGTCACCCCGTCCGTTGGCGGCGTGGATCGCTCCGGCACCGGCGGCGGCTACGACCGTCCCAACGCCACCGGTGTTTCCCCGTACCTCGACAACCCGGTTCCTTCGCGCTGGTGGAGCACCGCGGCGTTCACTCCGAACGCTTTGGGCACCTTCGGCAACGTGGGCCGCAATTCGCTCATCGGCCCGAAGTACCTCATGCTCGACTTCTCGGCGCATAAGGAATTCCGCATGCCGTACAAAGAAGGTCATCAGGTGCAGTTCCGCCTCGAAGCCTTCAACGTGATGAACCACCCCGTCTGGGGCATCCCGAACTCGAACGTCATGTCGGCTGGCTACGGCACCGTCACCGGCACCGCGATCTCGATGCGCCAGATGCAGTTGGCTCTGAAGTACAGCTTCTAACTAACGGAGCTCCTCAAACAGAAAAGGCCGGCTACCCGTTCCAGGTAGCTGGCCTTTTTCTATTTCGTTCGTCTGTCCACACGCCGCCCCGTCTCAACAATAATCGCGCGCGCTACCGGGATCAGTGAGTTCATGCTGGGGGATGCCTCGCCTGTCGGTCGGTTGGCAAGTTCCAGATTCAGGCCCCTCACGAAGTCTTCCATCTGCTGCTGCATGGCCTCCATGCGCGTCCTCATGTTCAGGATAATCTCCACCCCGGCCAGGTTTACGCCCAGATCCCGCGTCAAATGCAGAATCACTTCCAGCCGCTCCAGGTCTTCATCCGTGTATAACCTGGTGTTGCCATCACTGCGGCTCGGTTTCAGCAACCCCTCACGCTCATAAAGCCGGAGCGTCTGCGGATGCACACCGTACTGCTCCGCAACTGACGAAATCATGTACGCGGCTTTAGACTTCTCACGCCGGGCCATCGCTCGCCTCCCACAACTGACTCCTCGGATCCTCCGGATAACAGTCGCCCAGTTGTTTCAGCAGTTCCCGTGTCCGCTCTTCCCGTATGTCCGGCATCACCAGATGCACCTGAATAATCAAATCACCCCGCGCATCTTTGCGCGAATTGTGGACGCCGCGCTCCTTCAGCCGGAACTTCTGGTTATTCTGTGTCCCCGCCGGTATCTTCAGAAGCGTGCGCCCGTCCATCGTGGGCACTTCAATCTTCGCTCCCAAACCCGCTTCCGGTATCGTGATCGGCACCTTCAGGTGAATATCGTCACCTTCACGGTGGAACTGAGGATGCTGCTCCACGTTCGTCGTAATGTACAGGTCGCCCGGTTGCGCGCCCATCGTCCCGGCGTTGCCTTTGCCCGCCACCCGAAGCCGTGAACCATTCTGGGCACCTGCCGGAATCCGAATATCCACAACTTCCCGGTGCGCGATCCGTCCGTCACCATGGCAGTACGGGCAAGAGTTCTTCAACCGACCCTTGCCACTGCACCGCGGGCACGTCAGGTTGAACTTCATGTTGCCGGCCATCTGCGTTACCGTGCCGGTCCCGCTGCACTGCGGGCAGGCCGCCGAGCCAGCTTCATTGCCGCCCGTGCCGTCACAATTCACGCACTGTTCGTAACGCGTTACGTCAATCTTGGTCTGGGTTCCGCGGATCGCCTGCCAGAAACTGATGTTGACTGCATATTCCAGATCCGAACCTTTTTCAGCTTCCTTGTCCGAAGTGCCACCCGGTGCGCCCCCCCGAAAGAACTGGCCAAAAATATCTTTGAAAGCACCTGTGCCGGCTGTCCCCCCACCGGCGCTGCTGCTGGTTCGTTTGCTCTCCGCCTGCGCCTTGTTGAACATTTCGGAGAAATCGAAACCTCCGAAGTCCATGTTGGGATGCTGTGCGCCACCCCGCCCGCCGCCGCCACCCGTGCCCGGGTAGCCATGGTCCGAGTAAAATCCAACCTGGTCGTACATGGTGCGCTTTTTCGAATCGTTGAGAATGTCGTACGCTTCCTGAACATTCTTGAAGCGGTCTTCCGCAGATTTGTCTCCCGGATTTAGATCCGGATGGTACTTGCGCGCCAGCTTCCGGTACGCCTTCCGGAGATCATCGTCCGAGGCGTTGCGGGGTACGCCCAGCGTTTCGTAATAGTCGTGTTTGGGTGGAGATGGCATCTGTTGAAAATTAGTTGGGCGGGCGCTTCAAGAAACCTGCGCCCGCCCAACTACCATTATCTGTAATTACTTCTTTTCGTCGACATCAACGAACTCGGCATCCACAACATCGTCCTTCGGTTTGGATCCGCCACCTGACGGCCCCGCACCCGGACCCTGCTGCCCGCCGCCATCGCCCGGAGCCGAACCCGGCTGGGACGACGCTTTGTACATCGCCTCCGCCAGCTTGTGGCTTGCCTGCGTCAAACGGTCGGTCGCAGCGTTCAGTTTTTCCGCTTCGCCGTCCTGGATCGCCTTCTTCACGTCTTCAATCGCCGTTTCAATGCTCTTCGCATCCGCGTCGCCGATCTTGTCGCGATGTTCCTTCAGCGTCTTTTCCACGTTGTAGACCATGGCGTCCGCACGGTTGCGAGCTTCAATCTGCTCCTTCTCCTTGCGATCGTCGGCCGAGTGGGATTCCGCGTCCCGAGCCATCTTCTCCACTTCTTCCTTCGAAAGACCCGAAGAGGAAGTAATGGTGATCTTCTGCTCGTTGTTCGTCGCCTTGTCCTTCGCCGAGACGTTCAGAATGCCGTTGGCGTCAATGTCGAAGGTAACTTCCACCTGCGGCACGCCACGCGGAGCCGGCGGGATCCCGATCAACTGGAAAACGCCCAGGTGCCGGTTGTCCTTCGCCATGCCACGTTCGCCCTGATACACCTTGATCTCAACCGAAGTCTGGCTGTCCGCCGCCGTTGAGAACGTCTCGCTCTTGCGGGTCGGGATCGTCGTATTCCGGTCGATCAGCTTAGTGAACACGCCACCCAGCGTCTCGATGCCCAACGAAAGCGGGGTCACATCCAGCAGCAGAACGTCCTTCACTTCGCCGCCCAGCACGCCGCCCTGAATTGCCGCGCCCACCGCCACAACTTCGTCGGGGTTCACAGTCTTGTTCGGCTCTTTATTGAAGAGCTGCTTTACAATGGCCTGCACGCGGGGAATACGAGTGGAACCGCCCACCAGCACCACTTCGTCGATCTTGTCCGGCGTAATGCCGGCATCGGCCAAAGCCTGCTTGCAGGGTCCCACCGAGCGCTGGAAGATGTCTTCGCACATCTGCTCATAACGCGACCGGGTCAGCTTCATCATCAGGTGCTTCGGGCCGCTGGCATCCGCCGTGATGAACGGCAAATTCACTTCCGTCTCCAGCAGCGTGGAGAGCTCCATCTTGGCCTTTTCAGCGGATTCCTTCAACCGCTGCAGAGCCATCTGGTCCTTCGAAAGATCGATGCCCTGTTCTTTCCTGAACTCGTCGATGATCCAGTCCATCACGCGCTGGTCAATGTTGTCGCCACCCAGGTGGGTGTCGCCGTTGGTGGACTTCACTTCCACCACGCCGTCGCCGACTTCCAGGATCGAAACGTCGAAAGTACCGCCGCCGAAGTCATACACGGCAATGGTTTCGTTCTTCTTCTTGTCCAGACCGTAGGCAAGCGCCGCTGCCGTCGGTTCGTTGATGATGCGCTTCACTTCCAACCCGGCAATCTTGCCCGCGTCTTTCGTCGCCTGGCGCTGCGCGTCGTTGAAGTATGCCGGAACCGTAATCACGGCTTCCGTAACCTTCTGGCCGAGGTAGGCTTCAGCCGCTTCCTTCAGCTTGGTCAGAATCATCGCCGAAATTTCGGGCGGTGACTGCATTTTCCCCAGGCTGCTGACGCGCACGTCCCCGTTGTCCCCAACGACAACCTTGTAAGGAACCATCTTCTGTTCTTCGTTCACTTCGTTGGCCTTGCGGCCCATGAAGCGCTTGATCGAGAAGATCGTGTTTTCCGGGTTCGTAATCGCCTGGCGCTTGGCTACGGTGCCAACCAGCCGGTCGCCGGATTTTGTGAATGCGACCACGGACGGAGTCGTCCGCCCACCTTCCTGATTGGCGATAACGGTCGGCTGCCCGCCTTCCATCACTGCAACTACGGAGTTCGTGGTACCGAGGTCGATACCGATAATTTTGCCCATGTCCCTGTCAGGACCTCCTTGAAAATATAGAACTTGTCGAGCCTGCAGGCTGAAGACACCCCGCGCTTATAGCTTAGCTCATCTTGATTATGAAATATGAGTCGCTCATTGTCAAGTATATCTGTTAGGGGTTTTATGCCCCAGCCGCCCGATCGCCCAGGACAAAACTGTATCCCGGATCCAGCTCCTGATACTCCAGCAGGATTTCATGAATGTCGTAAGGATGCGTTGGCGCTTGGGTGACTTCGTTGTGAATCACCTGTCCCAGGTGATCGAACCCCTGAGCGTTGTCAATGTCCATATCCACATGCCAGTCCGTCCCGTCCGTGGAAAAGGTAAGCTGCAGGTTGCCGTGGGCGTCGTGAGTCTTGTAGCTGTCCACGGCTTCGAACCCCGCTGGCGGATGGTGGAGAGTGCCGGAAACCAGATGAAAGGTTTCATCGTTGACATTCTCCAGAACTCCCTCTCTCAATCCGGGAGCGGCCATCACGAACATTCGATCCTGCTTTTGCTCCCGTACGTTTTGCAGCAGAGAAAGGACCGTGCCCCGGTCCGGCAGCCGGACCCTCTCAGCCTTCGCCACAAGATTCAGAAACCCCGCCCGCTCCAGCGCCGAAAAGGCGGAATAGATACCACTGCCGGTGTTCCCGCCGATCTCGCTGTTATCGAGCAGCCTCCGGGCATCTGTCCGAATCGCCGTAAAATCGGGAAACGCCACCTGAGCGATGTGCTTCAGGCTGACCGGCATGGTGACCACCGTTAACAGGTCGCCACTCGCCGGAATCTCTACGTTACGGCCCTGAAACTGATACCATTCCGCGTCCACCTGCAGGATGTAGGAACCCTGAGGTGCCCGGAACAACCCCGGAATCCGGATAGCCGGAGGCTGGTTCCGGTATTCCCGCGGATCAGTCAAAACCTGGTGTTTCAGCCACACCGTCACCGGCTTAGCCACCGGCCTGTTGTACACGTCAACTACCCGAAGTTCCAGAACGCCGTCCTGCATCGCGATATTCTCCTCACTCTATTAAAGCGAGAAATACCGCTGCCGCAGGTCGTTGCTATCCGGTTTCCGCCGCACGTGGGAACGCGCTAACCAATAATGTCTTTGATAACTTCGCCGCGAACTTCGGTGAGGCGTTCTTTGCGGCCCAGGTGCATGAAACTCAGCGCGTCCTGATTCAGCCCCAACTGGTGCAGCACCGTCGTATGCAGATCCCGGAAGTGGACGGGCTTCTCGATGGCTTTCAGGCCGATATCGTCGGTAGCGCCATAGACCGTTCCGCCCTTGAAGCCGCCGCCCGCCACCCACATGGAGAAGCCCGTGTTGTGGTGGTCGCGACCCTTGCTCTTTTCCGATTCCGGCGACCGGCCGAACTCGCCGCCCCACATCACGATCGTGGAATCCAGCAGACCCCGGCGCTTCAGGTCTTTAATCAGCGCGGCGACGGGTTTATCGGTCCAGCTGGCCATGCGAAGGTGGTTGTCTTCAATGTCGCTGTGGGCGTCCCACTCAGCTTCAGGGCCTCCACCGCCGGACACGACGCAGACAAAGCGAACGCCGTTTTCCACCATGCGCCGAGCCATCAGACAGCGACGACCGTAGTCGTCCGTAAGCGGATTTCCCACGCCGTACAGATCCAGCGTTTCCTTTGATTCCGTGTTGAGATCGAAAACCTTCGGCGCTTCCGTCTGCATCTTGAACGCGGTTTCGTAGGCGGACATGCGGGCGGCGAATTCCAGGTCTTCCCCCATGCCCGCTTCGTTGAGATCGCGCAGGAGCTTGATGGAGCGTTTGCGCTCATCAAGCGAGACGCCTTTCGGGAGGTCCAGGTTCAGAACGGGCTTTTCACCGGGGCGGAACATGGTCGGCTGGTAGACCGAGGGCAAGAAACCGTTGGTGTACATGGGCACACCGGCCTCCTGCGCGCCGTGCGGATCTGGCATCACCACATAGGCGGGCAGGTTTTCGGCCTCCGAGCCAAGGCCATAGACCACCCAACTGCCCATCGCCGGGAAACCGGGAATCACGCGGCCCGTCATCATTTGATACTGCGCCGCAGAGTGCACCACCATGTCGCCATGCATGGAGCGAATCACGCAGAGATCGTCGGCCACTTCAGCCTGGTGCGGAAACAGGTCGGAGATCTCGAGGCCCGATTTGCCGTACTTCTTGAAGGTCCGTTTGGTACCCAGAATGCGGGACTGCGCGTTCACATTTTGGTACTGTATATTGCCAAATTCCGCTGGCCGCTTCTGGCCGTCGAGCTTGTTGAGCAGAGGTTTTGGATCGAAGGTTTCCAGATGCGACGGGCCGCCCGCCATGAACAGGAAGATAACCGACTTCGCCTTGGCGTTGGCCGGTTCGTGCGGAGCCTTCGGGGCCAGTGGATTGAACTTCGCGGGACTTGCGGAAGCCATGCCTGCAAACGCCAGGGTACCGAAGCCGCAGAAACAGTCGGTCAGCATCTCGCGGCGAGTGCGGGGGTAACGGGTATGGGGTTGAATCAGCATTTCACTTCTCTCAGTTGACGTACAGGAAAGCGTTCAGATTAAAGACATCCAGCGCCATCTCTTTCAGACGCAGCGGATCGCCGGACTTCTCTTGCAGATACTTCAGGGTGAGTTGCTTTTCCTTCGGCGTCGGGGCACGGCCCACCGCCAGCCACCAGGCTTGATCCACACGCTCCGCGTCCGTCTTCGCCGTTTCAGCAAGGCGGTCGGCAAACGATTTTGCGAGGTCATTCGAGAGCTGTCCGTTGAGCATTTCCAGAGCCTGCGGGGCGTGAGTGGATTGCTCGCGGCGCGGGCAGGAAAGCTGGAGATCGGGGGCATCGAAGACCCCCATGTAGGGCAGGATCAGGTTGCGCTTGTAGATCATGTACATGGTGCGCCGGTCATACTCCGACTTGTCTTTCGTCGCGACCCAATACTGCGGGCGCTTCAGCATCTTCACCAGATCCTGGCTGATGGGGATCAGGACGCTGTGGCCACCATATTTGCCATTCAGACGACCCGAAGCTGACAGCATGGCATCGCGGATTTCCTCCGCTTCCAGTCGGCGGCGGCTGAACTTCCAGAGCAAATCGTTCGCGGCGTCTTTCTCCATCGCAACCTTCTCAATGGGCGATTCGCTGGCCTGCTTATAGGCGTTTGAGAGCAGGATCATGCGGTGGATGGGCTTCAGTTTCCAGCCGCCTTCCACGAACGTGTTGGCCAGGTAGTCCAGCAGTTCCGGGTTCGTCGGCTTTCCGCCCATGCGCCCAAAGTCGTTGGGGGTGGAGACGATGCCGTGGCCAAAGTGATACTGCCAGATGCGATTGACCATCACACGAGCAGGCAGCGGATTCTGGGGATCGATAACCCAGTCGGCCAGTTTGGTGCGGGGCTTTTCCACGGTGGTCGAATATTCGGGCGCACCTTCCGGCAGCAGGATCCCGAGAGGGCGCGCGCCGACGGCATCAAGGGGCTGCAGATAATCACCCTTAAAGAGAAGATGAACCGGGCTTACCTGCTTCGGGTCATTCTTCACCGCATAAACGGCGGTGAGGGGCAGGGGCATTTTCTCATCAAGCGCATCGAGTTGCGTTTGAAACTTGCCTTTTTCCTCTTCATTCGCCTTGCGCATCTTGAACTGAAGCTGGCGGGTTTCGGTCTGGATCGGGTCAACGGTTGCCTTGTAGGCGGCTTGCTCTTCGGCAGAGGCGCGGATCAGGTCGTTCGCGTGGGTCTGGGCGAAAAATCCCTGGAGCCGGTAGTAGTCGGACTGGCGGAAGGGGTCGAACTTATGATCGTGGCAGCGCGAACACCCGACCGTGACGCCCAGGAAGGCCGAGCCGACGACGTTGGTCATTTCGGTGAGGACCTCGTTGCGGGAACTGGCCACATCCTGATTGCCGGCGTTCTTGCGCAGAGGTCCGAGGCGGTTGAAACCGCTGGCGACCATGAGCGTCTCGTCGTTCGCGTCGATTTCGTCGCCCGCCAACTGCTCTTTTACGAACTGGTTGTAGGGCTTATCGTCGTTGAAGCTCTTCACCACGTAGTCGCGGAAGCGGTAGGCGTCCGGACGGTGCATGTCGTATTCATAGCCGTCGGATTCGGCGAAACGGACCACGTCGAGCCAGTGGCGTCCCCACTGTTCGCCGTAGCGGGGGGAGGCGAGGAGGCGGTCGACCAGTTTTTCCCAGGCTTTGGGCGACTGATCCTGGACGAAGTCTCTGATCTCGGCGGGCGTGGGCGGCAGGCCGGTCAGGTCGAAGGTGACGCGGCGGATCAGGGTTTCTTTGGTTGCCGGAGGGGCGGAGCGCAGGCCCGCTTTGCGAAGACCGTCGGCGATAAAGGCGTCAATGGGGTTCTTGGCACCCGCGACAGTGGGCGGTACTACCTTCTTGCGGGCCTGGAAGGCCCAATAGTTGCGTTCGCCGGGTTTATAGGTGCCAAGCGGCGCCACTTTTTCCTCTGCACCGCCAAGCGCGAGCGCACTTACCAGCAATACGGTACACAATGGCTTCATCATCAGATCCTTAGGCAGACTATCACAGATTATTGGCTTTCAACTATACCGTGGTTCGGTGAGAATGTTCGGTGGTATTCTGAAGGCGAAATGGAGCTCCGGTGGACATCGATCTCGACAACCTAAAGACGGAAATTCTGCAGTATCTGAATGCTTCGGAGTTCGCGGTGTTCCGCAGTGCGCCCGGCACGCTGGACGCGATGAACCTGATCGAGTGGGACACGGAAAATGTGCCGGACTACCGGCAGTTTCTGGATGCGGCGCGGAAGGCGGAGAGGAAGATGATCTTCTTCTCTTACCGCGAGTTTGAGGATACGGAAGCCGACGAGGCGATTGAGGATCTGAAGACCCTGGACCTGCCTCGCGACGAGCGGCGGGAACTGGAAGTCCGGTTGCTGGCCTGCCGCCGGCATATCGGATCGGTCTGCTATCTGGAACTGGCATTTGAGTTCAACTCCCATTTCTATGTGTATGGCGCGCAGCCGGACTGGCATGCGGATTTCATTGAGGCCTACGACGAGGTGACCGGCCTGATGCCGGACGACGATCCGTTCGGTGGTGGCAGCGAACCGGAAAACCTCGGCGGCTACTATTCGAACAATTAGCCGCTGGGTTTTCCCCGGCGAGGATGCTCCGGAACTTTCACAGTTAGCCAGCGATTTGGGGCTGCCGATTGCGGCGGCCAGGTTGCTTTGGTCTCGCGGCTATCGCGATGCGGCCTCGGCCTCGCATTTTCTGGACCCGAAACTGGCCGATATGCACGACCCGTTCCTGCTGAAGGACATGGGGGCGGCAGTGGACCGGATCCGGCGCGCCATCTCGGCGGGCGAACGGATGGAGATCCATGGCGATTACGACGTGGATGGCGTGACATCCACCGTGGTCCTGCTCAAGGCGCTCGAAATGGCCGGCGGTTCGGTGGGCTGGCATATTCCGCATCGCCTGAACGACGGTTACGGGATGCAACCGGCGGCGGTGGATGAAGCAGCGGCGCGCGGGGTAAAGCTGCTGATCTCGGTGGACAACGGCATCCGGGCGGTAGCGGCTTTGGAACGCGCCCGGGAACTGGGGATCGACGTGGTGGTGACGGACCATCACCTTCCCGAGAACGAACTGCCTCCGGCGGTTGCGATTGTAAATCCGAACCGGACCGACTGCGACTACCCGAACCAGAATCTTTGCGGGGCCGGGGTGACTTTGAAGCTGGCCCATGCGGTTTTGGGTGGTTTGGGGTGGCCCGAAACCAAGCTTTACCGAGTACTGGAATCCTTTTTGAAGCTGGTGGCCATCGCTACCGTGGCCGATATTGTTCCGCTGACGGGCGAGAACCGGGTGATTGTCCGGCACGGTTTGAACGGCCTGTCCGATCCGCGGAATCCGGGGCTGAAGGCGCTGCTGGAGAACGCCGGATTTGGGAGCCGGGTTCCGAACGCGACCGAGGTCGGGTTTCGGATTGCTCCGGCGATTAACGCTTCGGGCCGGATGGACTCGGCGGGGCAGGCGGTACGTATGTTCCTGACCCAGGACCCGGCGGAAGCGGATTCGATTGCCAAAGAACTGTTTGCGCTGAACACGGAGCGGCAAGGGGCGGAACGGGCCATTGTGAACGAGATTCTGGAGCGATGCCTGGAAACTCCGGTTTATGACTCGGAGCGCGCCCTGGTGTTTTGGGGCGAGGGGTGGCACCGGGGCGTGGTGGGCATTGTGGCCAGCCGGGTGATGCAGAAGTATCACCGTCCCGTGGTGGTTTTGGGCCTGGAAAACGGGGTGGCACAGGGATCCGGGCGGAGTATTCACGCCTTCCACCTGCTGGATGCCCTGGAGGGCATGCGGGAACTGTTTACCAAGTTCGGGGGCCACGCTCATGCGGCCGGTTTGACCTTGCCGGAAGCGAACCTGGAAGAGTTCCGGAAGCGGCTTCGCGAATGCGCCAAAGCCAGTTTGACACTGGAAGATATGCAGCCACAGGTTGAAGTGGACGGCATTCTGGAACCGGGCGAGGCCAACGAGGATCTGTTGCTGGCGCTGGAACGGCTGGCGCCGTTTGGGCTGGGCAACCCCCGACCGCTGTTTGCGTTTAAGAGCGCCGGGCTTTCGGGGGCTCCGCAGCCCTGGAAAGAAAAGCACCTGAAGATCATGGTCCGCAAGGGCGGGCGGAATCTGCTGCTGAAGGCCTTTGGGATGGGCGATCAGGCGACGGAGATGGACGAAGCCGGCATCATCGACGTCGCATTTGAGCTGGAGCGCGACTGGTATGGCGGCGTTGGGTTACTGGCCCGGGACTGGCGTCCTTCGGCTCAGGCCCAGAGTTCGTTTATCGGGCCGTAGACGTCGGTATCGGAGCTGGGCACGTAGTAGAAACCTCGTCCTAAGGGGTCATCGTAGCGGACCGTGGTCCAGTTGATGCCCAGGGCAGAGTAGATGGTGGCTTCGATGTCTTCCGGTTTTATGTCGCGATTACGGGACCAGCCGGGATCGGCGGTAAAAGAACCGCTGGGGTCAGTGGCTCCGATGGCTCGTCCACCTTTCACGCCGCCTCCGGCGAAGAAGGCGAATTGCTGGGGGTGGTGGTCCCGACCGTTGGCGCCGGTGAGTTTGCCGATGGTGCGGCCGAATTCGCCACACATGACGATCAGGGTCTCGTCGAAGAGGCCGTTGGCTTTCAGATCTGTGATGAGCTGGCTGAGACCCTTATCCAGAGTTCCGGCGAGAGTGGGCAGCTGGTTGTTGGCGTAGATGTTCTGGTGCATATCCCAGCCACCGAGCATGATCTCGACGTAGCGGGTTCCCTGATTGGCGGTGAGGGCTTGTTTCGCCATGAGGCAGGCGTTGCCGAAGCCGGTTCCGCCGTAAAGGGCTGCAGCAGCGGTGGTGAAGGTGAAGGCTTTGGTGACGATGGGGTTGTAGGTTAGACCCTTGGCTTCGGTGTAGAACTGGTCGAAATCTGCGATGGACTGGCCCTTCGGGTCAGTGCGGAGAGGGTCGTCGAGGTGGTGGAGGAAGTCCCAGCGCTGTTCGAAGCGGGTTTGGCCATCGGAATTGGTGGTATTGCGGAGGCCGGCGGTGGAGGGCGTCACCTTGAAGGGTGAGAAAGCGGCCGACATGTAGCCGGGGCCGGAGGCTCCGTTGGCGTTGAGGGCGAGGAAGGTGGGGAACATCTGGCTGGGGGTACGCTGGGCCGCCATTTCGAGGGCGACGACGCTGCCGATGTTTGGGGAGACGTTGCCGAGAACTCCGGCGGGGTTGCGGCCGATCTGAGTCCAGGTCTGCGACAGGGAGTGGACGAGGGCCCAGCTGCGCATGGAACGGACGAGGGTGAAATCGGCGGCGTGGGTGGCGAGCTTCGGCATGATGCCGGCAGGGAAGTCGAGGCCGTTGATGGTGGTGGGGTTGAAAGTGGTGGGCGTGATGCCGTTGAGCACCTTCAGGTCAAAGGTATCGATGTGGCTGGGGGCGCCGGTGAGCAGGATGAAGATGACGTTCTTCGCCTTATTTTGCGTGGTGACCGGGGTGGACTTGATGACGGGCGCGGACCTGAGACCGGGGGCGAGCCAAGAGGCGGTGACACCGGCGGCGGCCATGTTCAGGAAGTTGCGGCGCGAGAGATGGGGCTTCTCAGAGAAGATGCGGACCGCATGAGGATTGCGGCTGAACTGGCGCTCGAAGCGAGCCTGTTCGTTGGTGGTGAAGTTTTTCATCTGGCAGGTTCCTATTTTTTGTCAGGCTGGTGCCTAGTAGTTAAACGTGAAATCGACCTTATTAAAGAGGGTCCAGAGGAAATCTTCGGTGTTGGTTTTCTTTTGGGCGGCGGTGGACCCTTTGGTGAGCTGCGCGAGCGCCAGATTTCTCTCGGCCTGACTGGGGTAGCGAGAAAGGACATTCAGGTAGAGCGCGAAGATGAGTTGGTCGTCACTGAGGGCGGGCGACTGGGACATAAGCTTCATGAGGAAGCTGGCGGTGGCTCCGGAGCCGGTGGCGTGGATGCGGTTCTGGACAAAGGCGTCGTTCATGAGGCCGAGGGCCTGGAGGACGGAGCCTTCGGATTTGCGGGGCTGGTCGTCACGGTTGCCGCGGAGGAAGAGATCGATGAAAGCGGTGGCATCGGCGCCGGGGACATTGACGACATCGGGGGCCTGCATGGCGAAGCTGATTTTGCCGAAACCGGGGGAATCGACGCCGAAGACGGTGGAGGGGTTGGTGAAACCATTGACGGTGTAGCTGGGCAGGGTGTCGAGGGCTGTGATGACGGAATCATGGAGTTCCTCGCCCCAGAGGCGGCGGACCATGTGACGGGCGAAGTATTTCTCCCAGTCGGGATTCCATGTGCCGTGGTATTCGGAGGCTAGTTGGTAGGTGTCGCTGGTGACGATGAGGCGCATGAGTGCCTTCAGGTCGTAACCGCTATCAATAAAGGATTGTGCGAGCGCGTTGAGGAGACGCGGATTGGAGGGCTGAAGAGTCCAGGGGGCGGCGGGAGGGTTGTCGGGATCGAGGCGGGCGGGATCGAACTGATCGGGGGGATCGACGATGCCGCGGCCGAAGAACTGGGCCCAGACGTAGTTGACCGAAGCGCGGGCGAACTGGAAGTCGCCGGTAACGCTGCGGGCGAAGGCGACGCGGTAGTCGTCACCTTTGGCGGGGGCCGCGTTATTAAAGATGTAGGCGGGGGAGATAGTGCGGATGGTGCCGAGGGGCTGGCGGGCGGGGCGGTTGCCGGTGGTGGAGTTGAGCGCGTAGTCTGTGGTGTTCGTTCCCAGAGCGAAGTAGTTGTAGCGAGCGTTAGGGTTGTTGGGGTCCTGCGGGGTGTTGACGGTTTTGACGCTGGTACGGGAGAGGAAAGACGCCATGCCCCAGGCCTGGGTGCGAGTGGCTTTGCTGCCCCAGAGGCTGAGGGAGTCGAGGTGGCCGCGACCGCTGTGGCAGAGGAGGCAATCGAGGTGAGCGAGGCCGAGGAATTCGCGGGCGATCTTGGCGGTTTGGGCATCGTAGATATCCTGAGCCGGGCCGCCACCGACGACCCCAAGGACGAGGTAGTTGGACTGGCCGTTGGTCTGATCAAAAGTGTTGGCACCCTGGGCGGCGATGAGTTCGGTCGCCATCTGGTTGTAGGGCTTGTTGGCGGCGAGGGAATCGTGGAGGTACTTGTAGAGAGCGTTGCGGCCTTCGTTGCGGATGGTGACCTGGACGGAGGAGGCGGTGTTTTTGTAGAGATCGCCGAAGTACATGGTCCATTTGTCGGTCCATTCGGGGGAGGCGAGGAGTTCATCGATGTAGGCGGCTCGGCGATCAGGGCTGAGGCTTTGGGCGACGATGTTGACGCGGGCGGCTTTGGGGATGCGGCCGGCAAGGTCGAGGGTGACGCGGCGGATGAATTCGAGGTCTGTGGTTTTGCCGGCGGGGGTGATGTTGTTGGCCTGCAGATCCTGCAGGATGTACTTGTCGATTAAGTTGGTGGCGCCGGACTGCAGCGAAAGTTGAAAAGGTGTTTCGCGGGATTGGACGGTGGCGGCGGTACGGGCCGACATGAACTGGCGGGTAAGGCGACCTGAGTCAGATTCGGCGGTGAAGCGGGGGAGGTAGTGTTCGCGCTGGGTACCGAAGAAAGAGCAGTCGGCGTGTTCGAAGGTTAGGTTGGCCTGTGTATCGGGGTCGAGTTGGGGCTGTTCGGTTTCGGAGGGCGGGTCAGCGGGAGGCGGATCCTGAGCGCGCGAGGGGACGAGGCCCCAGATGCCGATGGCGGTGACAGCAACGATGGCGGCGTTGAAACCGCGTTTTTTGAATCCCCAGGTACGTTTCATCCTTCACCCCTCGTTACATTAAACGATACAGATGGCGTTACGGACCATCGTTGACTACTGTCTACGTGTGAGAGAACCCCTGGATGTTGCAAGAGTTGCTTAAGCTAAACGGATTTTAACAATTTCTGGAAGCAGAGCGCGTTGGGTGGGTTGTCGCCATATCGTAGTATCGGCAGAAAGCCCAGGTTTCTATAGAGTGTGATGGCGGCGGTCATTTCGGGGAGGGTGTCGAGATGGAGGGTTTGGTAGCCGAGAGTGCGTGCGTGGGCGATGATGTGGTGGGTGAGATCGCGGCCCAGGCCTTGACGGCGGAAAGCGGGGCGGACGTAGAGGCGCTTCATTTCGCAGGAGGTGGGTGAAAGTTGGCGGAGGGCGACGCAGGCGGCGAGTTGGTCAGGGGCGACGGCGATGAGGAGAGCACCGTTGGGCGGGGCGTATGGGCCGGGGAGTGAATCGACTTCCTTCTGAAATGTGCGGAAACAGATGTCGTTGCCGACGGACTGGGCGTATTCGAGGAAAATTTCCTGGATTGCGGGGATGTCGGCGGGGGTGGCGAGACGGATTTCGAGCGGGGTCATCGTGGTTGGTCCTCTCTTCTGTTTAGTTTAGGCGGCCTTCGGGAACTGCAGGAGGGCAAAGGGAGGCTGTTTGGTGCGATTCCAGTTTTGCGATTTGTACCAGCGGGCTTCGGCGAGGGTCTGTTTCCAGGCCATTTCCTGGTAGAGGGTTTGGATGGAAAAAACGAAGCCATTGACCTGAATGTTTTCCAGACCCATGAGGGAGGTGGGGATAAGGCCGGACTGTTGTGCACCATGGACCTGAATACTGTCCTCTTTGATGGGTTGTGCTGGTTGTTTGGAGAGCTCGTTAGCGAGAACAAGTTCGGCTTCTTCGCGGGCACCGGCTTCGGCGGCTTGGCGTTTGGCCTGGAGTTCGTTGAGGTCCTGACGATTCTGGCGGATGATGCGGTGGAGGCGGAGTTCGTAGAGCGCCATGTTGGCGAAGGCCTTGTTGTCGGAGCGCCAAGCCTGGGCGTGGCTGACGGCGGTTTCGGTTTCGGCGGAGTCGGCACCGATTGCGCCGGCGTTTTCGTGGTGGGCGAGGCCCATGGTGTTGAATTCGATGCCTTTGGCGCGGTTCATGCGCCAGTGGTCCTGCGCGATGGAGACGGCGAGTTGCTCTTCACAGGGGCCGACGGGTTTCAGGTCGCTGAAGAGACGCGTTTCGAAGGTAAGGTAGGCCTGGCGGTCGTCGTCATCCATGACGTAGAACTGACCGGTGAGACCATGGCGGCGCGCGTTGTAGCGGGCTTTGGCTTTCCCTTCTTCGGTACGGGGTCCGGTGGAATTCATCGAGTTTGCGATGTTCGCGAGGAGCTGTGAGTGAGTCGGCATTTGTTTCCCTTCCTGGCTTGAGAGATAGCAGGTGGGGGAAGGGGTTGGATGGGACGGAGCTTGTAAGTTGTTGAGGGGATGGGTTAAAAAAAACTGGGGTGGCGGTCACTGATGATTCGGGGGCTTCGAAGGCGCAACGCGACGAGATCCTTCGCGTTGCGGGGCGTCACTGTGCGGGGAGATGCCGGATCGCACAGTGATGTGGATTTCCTGGTAGATGTGGTGGGCGCGACGACGCCGTGGTTTCCTGGGAGCCTTGTAGCGGACCTGGAGGAATTGCTGGAGTTGCCGGTGCAGGTGGTGATTCGCAGGTCGCTGAGGCCTTTAATTGCCGACAGTGATTTGCGCGAAGCCGTCCCGTTGTGAGATCACAGGTTGGTTATGTGGAGCACATACTGGAGTGCATTCGACGAATCTCTGAGGACTCGGCGGGTGGACGGGAGGTAGTGTTTGATTCGCATACGCTTCAGGATGCGCACGCTTCCGGTTTTGAAAGAGGCGGTCACGGCGATGCGGACCGCTTTTATGGGTACGGGGGCGTGAAGGCGAGGGGAAGAGAAAACCCCGAGCTTTGGGGAGCTCGGGGTCAAGGAATTGGGTGACTGCGCGGACTGGCGCAGGTTTGGGCGATGTCGCGGTTACTGGACGGCCGGGTGGGCGAAGTTCTGGTAGAGCGAGGTGGCCAGGAGTATGACGCCATAGGCTGCGGTGGCGATGGTAACGGCGATGCCGACGCGGTCAATTTTGGCAAGCGAGGTGGCCATTTTCTTCTGTTCGGCGATGATGGTGCCATGGGGGTCGGCCATGTGGATGTTGTCATCCTCATTGCGAGCGATGATTTGGCGATAGCCTGCGAGGGCGGCCACGACGACGGTCATGATGATCAGGATCACGATGGAAAGGGACATTTTAAGGAACCTCCTTCAGGGTTCGGTGATTAGGGTTGTGCAATTGAAGTGCCAAGTTGGAGTCTAGTCGGGGTATGTAGCTGGAGTCGGCGGCGACTGATAAGTTTGTCCAGCTCGGTTTGGTTAGACTTAGATGCTGTTACTTTGTGGAGGCCGAGATGAGCGTTGTGGAGCAAAGTTTGCCGACGAGGGATTTGGCAGTAAGTTGCAAAGCTATCGTCAGTTTGGTGCTTACCGATCGACCGTGGGATCTGCAAGTGGACGCGTTGGTTATACCAGCGAGCGCTGAGGGTCATCTGACGGGGTCCCTGGCAAATTCTCTCCGTGAAGCGGTTGGAATTGGCTGGGCCGCAATAGAGGAGGCAGTAGGGCGGGAATTAAAGAAGGTCGGGAATTTTGGGCCTGATCACTCTGTGGGGATCCCGGTGAGCGAACGCGCAATCAGGGCTAAGCATCTGGTGGTGGCAACAGCTTTTCGGCCAGGGCGACCGACACCGGGTTTGGCCGCCGGGCAGGCTTTGCAGGTTGCAGCGGGACTCAGCGCTCATAGTATTGCAATCCCTCTTCTGGGAGCTGGATCAGGAGGGCAGGAGAGTTATTCAACTGCCTCCGAAATACTTACCTCGATAGAGAAGATTGCAGATGGGGTGGGTGTATTTTCAGTTTTCTTATACGTGAAGTCTCAAAGCGATTTCGTGATTGTTTCGCGTTTGAGGCCCTCGCTAGAAACGAGCTCCGGAGTTGTCCCGCCTCTATTTGACGTTGATCCAGGTTTATTTGACTTTGCACCTCCGGTACCAGAACCGTCGCTGTTGACAGACACAGAGCACGGTTCCGGTATCAGGGAGACCTATTCCGGAGCGCCCGGGCAGTTACTTGACGAGGAAGTTAAGCCCGCCGGTTCGACTCCTTCCAGGAGTTCCTATGTTTCTGGCGTTGCTGGCTATTCGTCGGAGTTTTGCAGGGTAGGTGGAGCCGGACTGATTGGCGACAATTAGAAGTACCCATCAACGACAACTAAAATTCCCCAAAAAACGACAACGATAGAAGACTATTTTGAAGCGCTGTGGAGCGCACACAAATGGTCACTGACGCACAAGTCAGGAGGTTGAGAAGGTTGT
>CAIYVZ010000207.1 GCA_903929755.1 uncultured Acidobacteriia bacterium | reverse complement strand
GCCGGGTCGGGGGCCCAGTCGCTGCGGGCTTCGGAGACTTCGACGAAGCCGGCTCGGTGGGTGAGAGACGGGTGGCCGATGAAGTTCGGAATATTGAGCATTTCGTCGCGAAGGGAGGGGACGAGCAAGAGATCGACCTCTTTGAAGACGCGGGCCATCTCGAGCGCAACCTGACGGCGAAGGCGGTCGGTCTGGACATAGTCCACGGCGGAGAGAAAACGGGCCTGACGGAAGACGGAGGGCCAGGCGTCGGGCGTCTGGACTTTGAGCTGGTTGAGGCTGCCGGAGAGGGTCAGGTCTTTGAGGCGGCGGCTTCGGCGAGGAGGATGAGGGTCAGGGAGCCGTAGGGGAGATCCGGTAGCGGCAAAGAGAAGCGGGGCGCCGAATTCGGCTCCTGGGGATTTTTCTGCGTTTATGGTTTATGAAGGTTGGCGCGGAACCGGGCCCGGAGATTGTTGCGGAGATCAAATGTATTGCGCTTTGCAATATCAAGGCAGGAGCACGTCTGCCAGGGGCATGGCGAGGCGGGCGTCGGCGGTTCGGAGGATCTTATCGGGCACGGTGGTCCAACCTTGTGCGGTGATTTGCCAGCCTCGGAATTTCCAGGGGTCGACTACCCAGATGTTGGGGACGCCGAGAGCGAGGTAATCGTCGAGACGGTCCTGGAGTGCGGCCATGGTGTCTTCCGGCGACATAATTTCGATGCAGAGATACGGGGCGGTGGTGAAGACTTCTTCGTCAGGGATGGGAGTTTCAGCGATTACCAGATCGGGAATTCGAACACGGGTGGGGGTTACCCGCAGGCGGAGTTCGGTAAGGGGTTGGAGATGGAATTGATTTTTCCGTGAGATAAACCAACCAGCGATTTCGGCCTGTGCGTAGCCATGTTTTCGTTTGCCCACGTTCCGCTCGATGACCTCGCCTTCCAGGAAATCACAATCGGGGCGGTAGCTGGTGCTGAGGTATTCGTCCAACGAAATCAAGGTGGCGACGCCCATGTGAAGATTGTAACCCGAATCGACCTCGAAGTTGGGCTGGTGACGCGGCGAATTGGCGTGTTTTCACTGCAACGGTTCCTACACCTCGCCGGGAACCGATAACCGGTGGATCAGCACTTTTACCCCCGCTGCAAGCCAGGTTCTGGGCCACCGTTTTAGAAACCTTTGGGATTCTCGGAGGCGACGTTGAAGGCTTTTTCGAGGGCTATGCCGGCCGTTCCGAGGGTGCCTTCGTCGAAGAGCCTGCCGATGAGGGTGATGCCGTGGGGGGACGCGGCGCGGGGGCGTGAAGAGGGGGAGGGGATGCGCCGGGTCGGGGGCCCAGTCGCTGCGGGCTTCGGAGACTTCGATGAAACCGGCTCGGAGCGTGAGAGACGGGTGTCCGGTGAAGTTGGAAATATTGAGCATTTCGTCGCGAAGGGAGGGGACGAGCAAGAGATCGACATCCTGGAAGATGCGGGCCTGCTTTTTGGGAACGCGCACAACGGCTCGCTGGGGCGGCCTGTGCGCTCGAGCGCAACCTGACGACGAAGGCGGTCGGTCTGGACATAGTCCACGGCGGAGAGAAAGCGGGCCCGACGGAAGACGGAGGGCCAGGCGTCGGGGGGGCTGGACCTTGAGCTGATTGAGATCGCCGGAGAGGGTGAGGTTTTCAAATGACGCGGCGGCTTCGGCGAGGAGGATGAGGGTCAGGGAGCCGTAGGGGAGGTCGGGCAGGGTGACTTCGGTGGGGATCATGCCGAGGCGGCGTACGGTTTCGAGGGCTGCGCGGTCCACGTCGGTGGCGGGGGCTTCTTTCATCCAGGCGGGCAGGTAGCCGACGCGGAGGCCGCGGACGGGGGCGGTCGAGTCAAAGTCGAGGTGGCTGGGGAGGCTGCCGGAATCGGCGGGGTCGTGGCCGGTGATGGCATTGAGGACGAGGAGGGAGTCTTCGACGGAGCGGGTCATGGGGCCGAGTTTGTCGAGCGACCAGCAGAGGGTCATGGCGCCGGTTCGGGAGACGCGGCCGAAGGTGGGGCGGAGGCCGGTGATGCCGCAGCGCATGGCGGGGCTGACGATGGAGCCTCCGGTTTCGCTTCCGATGGAGAAGGCGACGAGGCCGGCGGCGGTGGCGGCTCCGGGTCCGGCGCTGGAACCGGAGGCGCCTTCTTCGGGGAGCCAGGGGTTCATGGTCTGCCCTCCAAACCAGAACGGAGACCGAACTTAGGCGAAGTGGACCCAGAGGCCGAGGATGAAGGTGCCGACCATACCGGTCCAGGCGAGGTCGGCTTTGTCGAAGACCCGCTTCCCTGCCCCTCCCCATTCGACTACGAGCTTTGCTTCGGCTTCGGCGGAGCGTTTTGGTTCGAGGAGTGAGATGACGGCCATCAGCATGACGCAGAAGAGGAAGACGAGGACGCTGTAGTTGAGGAAGCTGAATTTCACGAGGCCGTTGAAAGCGCCGAGGTCCACTTTGAAGGCGTCGTGCATGACGTCGAGGACAAAGCGGCCGGCACCTAAGATGCCGCCGGTCACGAGGGTAGTGAAGGCGGCACGGGAGGTGGCGCGTTTCCAGAGCACGCCGACAAGGAAGGTGGCGGTGATGGGGGCTCCGATGTAGGCCTGGACGCTTTGCAGGTACTGGTAAATCTCATTGTTGAGGTACTTGATGAGGGGCACCCAGAGGATGCTGAGGACGACGACGCCTCCGGTGGCGATGCGGCCGACGAAGACGAGGCGACGCTCATCCGCGTTGGGGTATTTTTTGCGGAAGATGTCCATGGTGATGAGGGTGGAACAGGAGTTGAGTACGGAGCTCATGGCGGACATCAGCGCGGCGAGGAGGGCGGCGACCATGAGGCCGACCAGACCGCGGGGCAGAAGGCGGAGCACGATGGTGGGGTAGGCGTTGTCGCCGGTGACGACGGTGGGGTAGAGAGCCTTGGCGATGAGGCCGGGCAGGACGAGGATGAAGACGGGGAGGATCTTGAGGGCGGCGCAGAAGAAGCTGCCTTTGCGGGCGTTTTCGAGGTCCTTGGCGGAGAGGGTTTTCTGGACGATGGACTGGTCGGTGCACCAGTACCAGATGCCGAGGATCATGGTGCCGAAGATGGTGCCGGTCCAGGGGTAGACGGGGTCGGAGGCGGGCTTGATCATGTGGAAGAAGTCGGGGGGGAGGGCGGCGCGGAGGCCGGTGAAACCGCCGACTTCGCGGAGGCCGAGGATGGAGAGGACGACGGCTCCGGTGATGAGGACGAAGGACTGGAAAAGGTCGGTGTAGATGACGGCTTTGAGGCCGCCGGTGACGGTGTAGATGCCGGTGGCGACGACGAGGAGGATGGAGGTGGTGAGGTAGTCCCAGCCGAGGACTTCGCGCATGAGGATGGCGCCGGCGAAGAGGTGGACGGAGATTTTGGTGAAGACGTAGGCGATGAGGGAGACGACGGTGAGGTACCAGCGGCAGCGACCGTCGAAGCGTTTTTCGAGGAACTCGGGCATGGTGAAGACTTTGGACTTCATGTAATAGGGGACGAAGAGCCAGCCGAGGATGAAGAGGCAGAAACTGGCGGACCATTCGTAGCAGCCGACGGCGAGGCCGGAAGAGGCTCCGGAACCGGCGAGGCCGATGAAGTGTTCGCTGGAAATGTTGGTGGAAAAGAGGGAGGCGCCGACGGCGAACCAGCCGATACTGTGACCGGCGAGGAAGTATTCTCTGGTGGTGCGCTGGCGTCTGGAGTGGTAGATCCCGATACCAAAGACGACCAGGAAGTAGGCAATGATGATGGAATTGTCGAGCACGTTCTGGTGATTATATACGGATGAGAGGGGGGCTGCGGGGAGGGGGTTTTGGAGGAGAATCCGGGACCCGATCGGAGGATTCGGGTCCCGGTAAGTGGAGCGACCTTGTATGGGCCTAATTGTCTATATAGTGCGTTCGGGGCCGGAAAGTTCTCACCTCGATTTAAAAATCTTTTGGGGCGAGGGGCGCGTGGCGGTTCCGATGTGGCGGGTCGGGCCTGGTGTCGAAATGAAACCAAACGAGGGCTGCGTTTCATGTTGAAACGTTTTTCCGGGTATTTACAATTTCCTTCGTACCAAATTGAGCAAACCCATACAGTCGCGTATGGGGATGGCCGATAGTTAACCAGCGACCTGAAGAGCGGCCGCCTCCCGGCAGATGTCGCGAGACTATTTTCACGAAGAAAAGGAGTCCTGATGGGCTCACTGAAATTGAGAGTACACACAACGAGAAACGGCCTCAGAGCTTTTGCAGCCCTGCTGGCCCTTACGGCAGGCAGCGCCGCACTGCAGGCTGTCAACGTGCTGTCGGTCGCGTCGCCGACGGCGACGGTGACCTGCAGCACCGCAACCGGACCGGGGGCCGCCGCGACGATCGTGGTGAAACCCGTTACCCTGTTGACTGGTACGAACACGCTTGTCGTTACCTTCACCCCTCCCGGCGCAGGCCTGGTAGTGACGGCACCTTCCACGGCAACGTTGAGCACGACGAACCAGGCGGCCGGGCTGGCCTATACCGTTGTAGTGGCGAATGGCTGTGTGGGCGCGAGCACCGGCTCCACAACTCTGACTTTCAAAGCAGGTGGCACGAATGACGTGACAGTCGCGGTGGGTGATACCGTGACCGCCACAACATCGGGGCTTTCGGCATCACCGGTTACGATCACTTGCGCGAAGTCTGGCGGGTCGTATACGCCGGGCTTGGCGCAGACGGTGTCTGTAACTTCAGCGGCTGCGGGCGGGACCTCATTCACAGTGGACAACTCTGGCGTACCGCCTCCGGCATGGCTGACAGTGACCCCGCTGACGGGGGGGCTGGCAACAAGCACGGCGGTTACGTTTACGGTGCAAGCCGCCGCAGGATGCGGTGCCTTCAACACCGGAACAACAACCAACGCTACGCTCCACTTGCTCAACGCACCCGCCCCCGACAAACTTGTTGTCATTTCGTTGCAAATTGTGCCACCGTCACCAGTTACCTTCTTACCGGCGGCGCCTTCCCTGACGTACGTCCGGGGTTCCGGGAATACGGGTAAGGTGGACGTCACGCTTAGTTCCGTCAGCAATCCAGCTCCGTTCTTCTCGGTGAATACCGCAACACTTCCGATCTGGCTAACTGTGGATTCGACAAACGGCACGACTCCAAAGGGTCTGCGTTTTTCTTCAACAAGCGTCTGCGATACGCTTGCGCCTGGAACCTATACAGCGAGCATTCTGGTAAGGGTTTCGGGCTATGCGGATCTCTCGCTGCCAGTAACGCTCCAGCTAAATAACAAGGCGCCCAAGCTGACAGTGGCTGAGGGAACAACACGTAACGTCTCGTGGACCCTGGGAACCTCACTCCCCACACCCATCATCACCGCCGTTTCCAGTGATTCCCCTATTTCGTACTCATCGACCAGTGGTGGAACGCTGGCTCCGATCGTCAACCCAACCCAGCAATCCGGGTTGGCGTATAGCTTTGGTACCCCCATCAATGTGTCGTTCAACCCACTGGTTTTCGCCGCGGCTACTCCGGGCAGCACTCTCACCGGTACCGTAACATTGACGTGGGGCAGCCCCGCTTCAACGATTGTTGTCACCTTCAACGTACTTGTGTTGTCACCGGGGGCCACTGTCACCGGGATTACACCCGCGAGCTTGCCAACGGCCAATTCCGGTCAGGTGTTCACGGTGTCGCTGACGGGGACCGGGTTCGTTACCAGCACCGATCCTAACCAGAAAACAAAGGTCGGGGTGGTCGTCGGAGGCTCTATTGTGACGGATACCAACATCGCTGTCAACGTGGTGAACCCGTCGAATATTATTCTCACGATCACCGTACCCGCAGTGGCCGACGCCAACCTTCCGTTCGCTGTAGCCGGTGCCGGTGGCCCCATTCCACTCGGCATTTGCAATCCGGCCGGGGGTACATGCACCATTCCGAGCGGGACGGCAAGCCTGACCATTAGTGGCGGTCCGATTGTGCAGGCTGTGACGAGCGCTTCAGCTTTCACGCAGGTAACACCTCCGGCACTGCCGACTATGTCGCCCTACGACATGATCAGTATCTTTGGCGCCAGCTTCTGCTCCTCGGGCGGTACGGGATGCAGCAGCAGTCAGATTCTGTACGGTACGCCTGATTCGACGTTCCGTTATTCGACTTCGCTGAGTCCGGATGCTTCTGGTCCGACGCAACGGCTTGTCTCGGTCGTATTCCAAACGCACTCGCTCACTCCGTCCCTTATCGCTACGGCACCTCTTCTGTTTGCCACGAACGGCCAAATCAATATGCTGGTCCCGACGGCCCTTTCTGGCTACATCAACAGTACTGTCGATATCGTGGTTAATTTTGGCTACGCCACCGGCGCTACCATGAAGAGCAGCATTCCGTTCCCGGTCAGGATCACGGCGACGAACCCTGGACTCTTCACAGTCGGTGCGAATGGCCAGGGCGACGGAGCCATCCTCAACTCCAATTACTCGCAGATCACAGCCACAAACCCGGCAGGAATGCGCTCCACGGGGTCGGATTCAGACACCGTGCAGTTCTACCTGACTGGCCTGGGAGTACCCGACAGCGCGGGTGACAACGCGAGCGCCGGTTCGGCCTTCACGTGGTCCGCCGACTGCATTACGGTCGCCAGCTACCTGAGCACACTGAACGGTCTGTTCTCGACATCGCTCACGAACGTTGACGGTACTGTCATCCAGAGTGGCCTGTTGAATACCAACCGTTTGCCGCCCTGCGTGATTACCACTTCGGCTGATGTTCCGACGGTGACTATTGGCGGCGTGGCCGGTACAGTTGTTTACGCGGGCTTCGTGCCCGACACGATTGCCGGCCTTTATCAGATGAACGTGGCGCTGCCGTCAACGATCGGCTCCTACACGACCGCTGCGGGGACAACCGTAACGAACATCACGCAGCCGGCGCAGTTGCCGGTGGTGGTAACGTCGAACGGCGTCACCAGCCAGATTGGCGTCAACATGTGGGTTTCGCCGCGGCTGCTGGTAACTGGCCCAAGTGGCGGCGGTCTCTCCGGCACTGTCGGTATTCCATGGAGTGCCTCCAACAACGTAGTGATTGCTACAGAAGGCACTACGACCTACCGCTACGCACTTACCTCGGGTTTGTTGCCATCGGGACTCGCCCTGAACGCTGCAACTGGAGCAATTTCAGGAACCCCGGCAGCGAACTCAGCCGGAACCTATACCGTCACGGTGACGGCAACCGATTCCGCGACGTTCCCTGTCAAGGGCACGGTGACGTTCACGCTGAACGTGGCCGGTGGCCTTGTGGTTACCTCCTCGGGTCCCGCTCCCTACAACACAACCTTCGGTACCGCAGTGGGCACCGTTACGAGAGCCACCGCAGTGGGCGGAGTCTTCCCGTACGCCTATGCGATCACCTCTCCCGGAACATTACCCCTGGGCATGACGATCAACACAACCAGCGGCATCATTGGCACGACCACCCTGACACCGGCCGGCACGTATCACGTGACCGTTACCGCGACAGACTCGACGGCCGGAACACCCCTTACGGGTACCGCAACCTTCGACATCGTTGTCGCCCTGCGTGTTGTGAAAACCGTGACAGTGAACGGCGCAGCTACTGTGGCGAGCAACATCACAACGGTATCGGCAACCGGTGCGACCGGGACCATCACCTACACGCTGGACGCCGCTACCCTGGCGCTGCCCCTCGGCTGGGTCACCATCAACCCGGCGACTGGTGTGGTGTCCATCACAACCGATGCTCCGGTGGCTGCTTCAACCACAGTCACAGTAACGGCAACCGACGATACCCTTGCACCTGGTGCAACAGTACTGGCAGCCGGGACTATAACCTTCACCTTCGCGGTGAACTAACCATGCGGTGGTTCGGGCGGATCAACCAGATCCGCCCGAACCGCTGAGTTTTCAATCGAGGTTCATTACAAATCGGCGGTGGGAGCTTAAACTCCTGCCGCCGGTTTCGTTATTTCGCGGGCACCGTCGCCGGGCTGGCAAAGGTAGAAAGCGGGTACGAGCGCAAAGGCATGCCGGTAAGCGTTCGACAGGGAGGTCTGGAAGTCCGCGACAGAGGCCGGATCGACCAGGTTCACGGTGCAGCCACCGAAACCGCCGCCGGTCATGCGGGCGCCGTAGCAACCTGGAATTTCGGAGGCCGCCTCAACGAGGAAATCGATTTCCGGGCACGTGATTTCGTAGTCCGCCTTCATGCTGGCGTGTGACTCCACAAGCAGCGCCCCCATTTCATTCAGGTCACCTGCGCGGGCTGCGGCGACAAACCGAAGGACACGATCATTTTCGGTGAGAATATGCCAGGCACGGTGCCGGGGTTTATCCGCCATGTTGGCGTTGCCCAGGGCATCGAGATTCGCGTCGCGAAGTGATGCCACGCCCAAAGCCGTCGCAGCCTGAGCGCATTCGGCGACGCGGGTGCGGTAGGCCGAATCACCCAACTGGTGTTTCACCATGGAGTTGACGGCAATGATGGCAGCACCGGCAGGAAGTTCTACGAAGTCGGCTTCGAGGGTCCGGCAATCGAGGCAGAGCGCCGAGTTCTGGCGGCCGAAGACAGAGACGTACTGGTCCATGATGCCGCAGGGGAGGCCAACAAATTGGCTTTCTGCGCGCTGGCACAACCGGGCGATTTCGAGGGGAGGCAGGGCCCTCCCCTGAAGAAGGGCCAGTGCCGTTGCAACTTCCAGGGCGGCTGAGGAGCTGAGACCGGCGCCTTCAGGCACCTGAGAACGGATGGTGAGTTGCAGCGGCGCCAAGTGGAAACCAAGAGCAAGAAGTTCTCGCGCGACGCCAACGGGGTAGTCGGTCCAGTGCTTCCGTGGCTGGGCGGTTGCCAAACCTGCCAGATCAAAACTTTGGCGTTCCTGCCGATGTTCGGAAAAGATGTGAAGGTTGCCGTCGGGTGAAGGCTCGGTTACCACTTCTGTAGCAAGGTTGAGGGCAACGGGGAGCACAAATCCGAGGTTATAGTCGGTGTGTTCACCGATCAGATTGACGCGACCAGGTGCCCGGAAGATCCGGGAAGAACTCATGCTTTCTTGCTCCGGCGGGCGAGGGCGAGGAGCGCGCCGCCGAAGACGAGCATGGCGAGACCGGTATAGAGATCGACGTTGGCCTCGGTCATCGCGGCATGGGGATTGGTGAAGCTGACCACGATGAGAATCACGCCAGTGATGGCGAAAAAGAAGCCGGAGGGAATTCTGAGATCGAGCATTTTGGTTTCCTGGCGTGTCTGTTTAGAGGAAGATCAGATTGAGCATGACGAGCAGGCCCGCGACGATGAGCGCGAGCGGCGCCGGACGCTGGTACCACGGAACATTCTCAACCGGAATTTCAGTAAGACCGTAGACGAGACCGCGAAGGCCTTCTTCGGCATGGGCTTTGGTGACCAGGCTAACGAGGATAGTGACGAGGAAGCAGGTGCTCCAGGCGAAGATGGCGATCCAGAAGTTCTGGGCCATCTGTGACGGGAAGGTGTGAATGCTGCCAAGCCATCCGCCATTGCCTTCGGCCATGGACAGGCCATGGGTGGCAGCGGCGGCGGTAGTGCCGGATACGAGGCCCAAAAAGGCTCCGTGGCCGGTGGCGCGCTTCCAGAACATACCGAGGAGGAAGGTAGCGAAAAGCGGGGCATTCACGAAGCCGAATACCAACTGGAGGAAGTCCATGATGTTGTTGAAATGGGCAGCCAGGTAAGCGGTGGCGATGGAGAGCGCAATGCCGACAACGGTGGTAACGCGACCCACGGCGAGGTAGTGCTTGTCACCCGCATTGGGCTTGATATAGCTCTGGTAGATATCGAAGGTGAAGACAGTATTGAAGGCCGTGACGTTTCCAGCCATACCCGACATGAAAGAGGCCATGAGAGCGGTGAGGCCAACGCCGAGCATACCGGAGGGGTAGAACTGGGCCATCATGGTGGTGAGCGCCTGGTCGTAATCGTAGCCGTTGCCCTTCATGGGGAGCGAGTAGCCGGTGTGCATCTGGGTGAGCGCCATGGCTGCGATGCCAGGCAGGATGACGATAAAGGGCATCACCATCTTGGGGAAGGCGGCGATCAAGGGGGTGCGTCGGGCGTTCGCCATGGAGTCAGCGGCCATGGCGCGCTGCACCACGAGGAAGTCGGTGCACCAGTAGCCGAAGGAGAGAACGAAG
Organism: uncultured Acidobacteriia bacterium; assembly: GCA_903929755.1. Lineage (GTDB taxonomy): Bacteria > Acidobacteriota > Terriglobia > Bryobacterales > Bryobacteraceae > BOG-234. The sequence goes on along the minus strand of CAIYVZ010000207.1, from coordinate 81,594 downwards.
CCAAGGCCGGCAACGAGACCGAAGGCTTCAACGCCCATGGGGTTGTCCTGGGCGTTGCCGATATGTTTCCACGCGTGGGTCATTACGTCGGGGAGGCGCTGCTGGATACCGCCCCAGCCGCCGGCCCTTTGGACGGAGAGAATGGCCAGGGGGGAGAAGCCGATGACGATGAGGAAGAACTGGAGGACCTCGTTGTAGATGGCGCTGGTGAGGCCGCCGAGGTACGTGTAGGCGAGCACGATGACGGCGGAGAAGATCACGCTGGCATCGAAGCTCCAGCCGAGGACCAACTGGAACATTTTGCCGAGAGCATACATGGAGATGCCGGAGGAAAACAGGGTCATGACCGCGAAAGAGACGGCGTTCAGACCGCGGGTCTTTTCGTCGAAGCGCATGCGGAGGTATTCGGGGACGGACCGCGCTTTGCTGCCGTAGTAAAAGGGCATCATGAAAACGCCGACGAAAAGCATGGCGGGGACGGCGCCGATCCAGTAGAAATGCGAGGTCATGATGCCGTACTTGGCACCCGACGCGGCCATGCCGACAACTTCCTGGGCACCCAGATTGGCGGCAAGGAAAGCAAGGCTGGTGATCCAGACCGGGACCTTGTGACCTCCGGTGAGGAACTCGCCGGCGGAGGTTACAGATTTACGGAGGCGCCAGCCAATTCCAAGAACGAAGGCGAAGTAGAGGACAAGGATGACGTAGTCAACGGCCGATAAGGTCACTTGGATAGCTTTAACACGTTTGGGGCTGCAGGCGCTACCTGGAAAGGAAAGAAACGGACGGATCGTGCGCGGAACGGACCGTGCCAGATAAAATGGGAGGTTCATGCGCATCACAGCGATCGACACATACATAGCCGGCAATCCCTGGAAGAACTGGCTCTTCGCAAAGGTCTCCACCGACGAGGGCATTCACGGAATCGGCGAAGGCACCCTGAACTATTTCGCCAAAACGGTGGAGACCGCCATCCACGAACTCAAGCCTTTGGCGATAGGAATGGACCCGTTTCAGGTGGAAACGATCACGCAGCGCCTGACGCGCGACGTTTACTCGGAAGGCGGCCAGATCCACATGTGTGCGGTCTCGGCGATCGAAATCGCGCTCTGGGACATCATCGGCAAGGCCTGCAATCAGCCGATTTACAACCTGATGGGCGGACGATGCCATGACAAGCTGCGGGCCTACGCCAACGGCTGGTATCGGGGCCCCCGCACTCCGGAAAATTTCTCGGAATGCGCCAAAAAAGTTGTCGCCAAGGGTTACACGGCGATGAAGTTCGATCCGTTTGGCAACGCCTGGCGGCAGATGTCGCGGTATGACATGGATCTTTCGCTGGACATCATCCGCGCCGTGCGCGCGACAGTTGGGCCGAGCGTGGATCTCCTGATTGAAGGCCACTGCCGTTTCGACGTGGCAACAGCGGTTCAAATGGCCGAGAAGATGTACGAGTTCCGGCCGACATGGTTTGAAGAGCCGGTGCATCACCTGAATGTGGGCGCGATGGTGGAAGTGGCGCGACGGAGCCCGGTGCCGATCGCCACGGGCGAAAGCCTGTCGTCCAAGCAGCAGTTCGCGGATCTGCTGTCGCACAACGCGATCAGTATTCTGCAGCCGGAACCGCTGAATCTGGGGGGGATTTTCGCCACACGGAAGATTGCGGACATGGTGGACGCACACTATGGCGTAATCGCGCCCCACTCGGCACAGGGCCCTGTATGTTCAGCGGCGTGTGCGCAGTTGAACGCTTCGCTGCCGAACTTCTTCCTGCATGAAATCTTCGACGACTTCAACGAGCCGTGGGAAAAGAAGATTATCACCAATCCGGTGGAGGTGATCGATGGCTACATTCAGCTGTCTGACCGACCGGGTCTGGGGCTGGATCTGGTGATCGAAGAGATCGAAAAAGTGCCGTACCAGCAGGAAAACTATCTCCCGTTATTCAAGCCAGGTTGGGAACGGCGCGAAAATCAGGGCGACCGAGCTAACCACTAAGCGGACTTCTTCCATACGCCGCGATACCATTCGAGCGTGGCTCTCATGCCCTGCTCGAAGGTGTATTGCGGCGCATGGCCGAGGTACTGGACGGCGAGGGTTGTGTCGGCCTGAGAGTCCTTCACGTCGCCGGCGCGAGTGGGCCCGTATTTTGCCGGCAGCACGACACCTTCAATTTCCTGCAGCAAGTCCCAGGCTTGGTTGAGCGTGATGCGGCCTCCGTTACCGGCGTTGTAAACCTGTCCGCAGGCTGACGCGGGAGCGTCGGCAGCCTTCAGATTCAGCCCAACGACGTCCTCCACATAGGTAAAATCACGAGAGGTCTCGCCGTCGCCAAAAATGGTGGGGGTTCGGCGCTCGAGAATCGCGGTCATAAACAACGAGAGCACGCCGGAATAGGCACTACCCGGGTCTTGGCGCGGGCCAAAAACGTTGAAATACCGCAGGCTGATGGTTTCCAGCCCAAAACAGCCGTGCCAGCAGGAGAGGTAGTACTCGCCCATCAGCTTCTGCGCGGCATAGGGCGACTTCGGGTTAGAGGGCATGGTTTCCACTTTGGGCAGCACCGGAGTGTCGCCATAGGCGGAAGAAGACGCGGCATAGATAACACGGCGAACTCCGGCCTCTTTCGCGGCCCGCAGAACATTGAAGGTGCCGTTCACATTGACGTCGTGAGACGGGACGGGATCGTCAATTGAGCGAGGCACCGAAGGAATTGCCGCTTCGTGGAATACGACTTGCGCCCCCTGCATAGCAGCCAGGAGAGCGTCGTAATCGCGAATATCGACATGAAGAACATCCAGCGGTCCGGAGACGCCTTCCAGATTTCGGGCATGGCCGGTGAGCAGGTTATCTACCACCGTAACCCTGGACGCACCCTTTGCAATCAGGCCGCGAACGAGAGCGGAGCCAATGAAACCCGCCCCGCCGGTAACGAGAAAACTACTCACAGACTTGCCTCCGCTTCACGACGCCGCAGGTATTCAATGGTTTCGGACGCGATCCGCTCGCCACCGATTTCGAAATCGAACGCTTCGAGCGAGACCCAGCCCTGGTAGTTCAAACGCTTCAGAGCCTTGAAGAGACTGACGAAGTCGTAGTCGCCGGTGCCGGGATGACGCCCATCCATCTCGTTCACATGAACGTGCCGGATGAGGTCAAACCAGCGCTCCAGAACCAGAGCGTGCGGTTCCGTCTCGTCTTCCGCATTATGGGTGTCGAACATGGTACGAACAGCCGGGTGATTGATGGTGTGGACGACGCCGGCAGCCGCTTCGAGGGTGGTGACAACGTCGCTCTGGGACTTGGGAAGAGCCTCCATGAGGAGGGTAACGCCCCGGGACGCGGCATGGTCCGCGATGGAAGCCATCCCGTCAATGAAGTTTTTTGTAGCCTCGGCGGCGGTGAGGCCCCCGGTGGAAGACCGCTGTTTCGGCGAACCGAAGACCATGACTCCGTTGTCACCCAGATCCGCACAGAGATCCACCAGGTTTCGGACATACGTCCAGCTCTCGGTACGAAGTTTCGTATCAGGCGTGGTGACGTGGATAGTCTTGGGGGTCACCAGCAACCAGTGCAGGCCGACGCACACGAGGCCTTCCTCGGCGATGATGCGCCGGTACTCGGCACGTTGTGCAGGGGAAACATGGAGGGGATCGGCAGCGAGAGTAAACGGAGCGATCTCGATCCCCTCATATCCGAGGCTCCGGAGGAGCTTACAAACGCCCGCAAAGGGCTGGCCTTCAAACGCCTCGTTGCACATGGCATAACGGAAGGGGGCGGGACGAAAAGAATGGCTCATTTTCAACCTTTAGTTTTGCATGTGCCCCCCTGCCCGCCCGTTACACAGCCGACCCTGAGAAGATAGAGTATTGAAACATATTTCTCAACCTCAGGTCAGCGTCTCGCGAAAAGCATCGGAGCGTCACCGATCAGGGCATCCGTGGATCTTCAAATCGGATGTCACGGAATTCGCCAGCGCCAAACCGGGCGATCTGGTGCGTGTACTGGATCACCAGGGACGCCTGCTTGGCCAGGCTCATTTTAGCGCCACATCACAGATTGCCCTGCGCATGCTTACGCAGTGGCAGGCGCCGATTGACCTGGGCGAACGGATTGCGGCGGCGCAGGCTTACCGCAAGACCATTGTTAAGAACACGAATGCGTACCGCATGGTGCATGCCGAGGCAGACCTGCTGCCCGCCCTGGTGGTGGATCGTTACGGCGATTACATCTCGATCCAGACGCTGAACCAGGGCATGGACAAGGCGACGCCGGTGCTGGTGGCCGCGCTGGAAGAGCAGTTCGCGCCCAAGGCGATTGTGGCCCGGAACGATGCGGCCGTTCGGACGCTGGAAGAACTGCCTCGCGAGACGAAGGTTCTGTCGGGTGAAATTGACGGGCCGGTTCCGGTTTCCATGAATGGCTTCCAGCTGGAAGCGGATCTGATGACCGGACACAAAACGGGCGTTTTCCTGGACCAACGTGAAAACTACATGGCGGCTGCAAGATGGGCCAAAGGCAAGGCTCTCGATTGCTTTACGGCAACCGGAGGCTTCGCCCTGCACATGGCTCGGGTTTGCGATTCGGTAGAGGCGGCGGATTCCAGTCTGCCATCACTAGAAACCGCCGAGCGGAACGCGAACAAGAACGGCCTCAGCAACATCGAATTCGTGGAAGCTGATGTATTCGAGCTGCTGTCCAGCTACACCTCGGCCCGGAAGACGTTCGATACGGTCGTCCTGGATCCTCCATCCTTTGCCAAGTCGAAGAAGCAAGTTGACGGAGCTGCCCGTGGGTACAAGGACATCAATCTGCGGGGCCTGCGACTTCTGGAGTCGGGCGGAATTCTGGTGACGTGCTCGTGCTCTCATCACATGAGCGAAGCCGCTTTGATAGAAATTGCAGCGGCGGCAGCGGCGGATGCGGGACGTACGGTACGGGTTCTGGAAGTCCGGCGCCAGGCACAGGATCATCCGGTTCTGTTGTCAGTTCCGGAGACCCTATACCTGAAGTGCCTGATTTTACAGGTAGTTTAGTTCGCTAGCGGGCGTTTTCCGTCAGGATGGAGGCCAGCGCCTTCATGCGAATTGCATCAGCCGGAGTTTTAGCGGCTAAGGCATCCTTTTCAAGACCAGCGGCGAGTGGCTTCAGGGCTGCCGCCGCTTTTTTGTCGGATGGGGCACCTTCCAGCTTCGCGATAGCCGCGTTCAGATCCGCCAGGCGCTTCGCGGTAACCGAAGTCCCGCGCGCCAGCTGGTCGAGATAGGCCTTCGCCACCACAAAGTTTGAGGGCCAGACAATTTTCGGCTGGTTCTGGACATTCAGTTCGTCGAAGTGAACCTGATTGGAAGCGTCGATTTCGTTCTGCGTGAGGAATTTGCTGGGAATCAGCTTCATTACGTCCACGCCCCGGGAAATCTCCGAACCGTAGATGTAGCCGTTGTACCAGTAGGTGGACCACTGGCCGCCCATGGCACGTTTGGCCCCGTCGATGGGCCCGCGATCAAAGTAGGCCATCTCGAAGGGGCGGGTCGGGTCAGTGAAGTCCACGAGAGAGATGCCGCCCTGATACCAGGACTGCACGAGGATGTCACGACCGGGAATGGGCACGAGCGAGCCATTGTGGGCGACGCAGTTTTCGAATTCCGTCTGCGGCGCGGGCATCTTGTAGTAGGAAGACAGCGTGAGCTTGCGGTCCTTGAGCGTAAAGATCGCGTCGGCACCCCAGATCATGGGATCGGTGGCGCGGCACCGGGGCTGGGCTCCGCCGCCCCATTCGTCGGTAAACAAGACGGTGGTGCCGGCGTTGTTGAAGTTCGCCGAATGCCAATAGGCGTAGTTGGGGTCGCTGACGGCATCGATTCGAACCGGGTTGATGGGATTGGAAATGTCGAGCAGCAGGCCGTTGCCGGAACAGGCTCCGGCAGCCAGGCCTGCGGCGGCGAAGATCGTGATGTCATGGCACTGGTTGGTAACGGACGTGGTTTGGGTATCGGCGCCATGGTTGCCGCCCTTCCAGAGGCCATTCATATTGCCGGTCTGGACATCGGTGAAGATGCGGGGGCTGGAGACGATTTTGGCCTGATCGGGGTGGGCGAGCGGCACCTTGATGATGTCGATGCGGAAGAGTGACGTATCGGGGCTCTTGTCTGGACCCTCGGCCACACAGCCGGGGAGTTCCTCTGCCTGGCGGACCGCACTGGTGCCTGAGATGTAGACGTAGATGTTTTCCTTGTCCTTCGGGTCGATCAGGAGAGAGTGCGTGTGCGAACCGCGGCAGCTTTGGACGGCGGCGATCTGCTTCGGGTTCGAAATATCGCTGATGTCGAAGATGCGAACGCCGCGGAAACGGTCGGGGCTGGGAGGAGGTGGCGGACGGCGGGCGCGAGCAGGAGGTTCACCTGGCTTGGTGGGTTCAGCGGGTGGCGGCGGAGGCGCGACATAGCCTGCGGGCAGCGGGATTCCCCCGGTACCGCAGTCGGTTCGGCCATTCAACGCTTCGGCGGACATGAACAGGAGATGGCCATAGACGGAAACGTCGCCCTGGCCGCCGGGGCACACGATGGAGGTGCGGAGCTTCACGTTGGCGGGACTGTCGATGTCGTACAGATTGATGCCGTTGTAGTTGCCGACGAAGAGGTGGTTTCCGCTGAAGGCGAGATCGGAATTGGTTGAACCGTACTGGTTGGGATTGGCAGGAGGCGCGGCGGGTTCCGCCCCGGGAGCCGGCGGCTCGGGAGGGGGGGGCGCGGGAGCGGGAATGGAATTGCCGGGCGCGAAGCCGGGGGGCTTGGGGAGCGTGCCTACTTTTTGCAGGCCAAAAGCGGCCTCGCCCGCATCGTAGAGACCGCCCTTGAGGCCGATGCGCGGGTCATCCGGGCCGGAGCGGGGATTAAAGTAGACGGTGGCTTTCGGGTTGGGCGGGGGCGGCGCGGGTTTGGTTTCCGCAGCGGGCGGCGTCTGGGCGCAGAGCGCGAGAGGCAGGGCGAGGTAGAGCGCGAATTTCATTTTTTCTCCTTGAGAAGCAGGGCCTTTTTGATCAAACTCTGCATGATCTTGATTTCGGCGAGCTGGGTGTTGTCGATATCGGTAGCGAAGTCGAACAGCACGGCATCCTGGCCGGCTGCGGGGGTATCAAAGAGGTCCTCGACCATGGTTAGGGCACCCTGGTGGTGCTGGATCATGCCGGTGAGGAACAGGTTATCGAATTTCGCGCCCTTCGCTTTCGCGAGGGCCTTCATTTGTTGGGGGGAGAGCATGCCAGGCATAAGGGGCATGTCGTGGTGCATGTGGCTCATGTCCATGCCTTTCATGCTGGTCATGTCCATGCTCGCCATGGGCATTTCGGGCTTCTGGCCGCGTTCCTGCAGCCACTGCTTCATGAAACCGATCTCGTCGGTTTGAGAAACGTTGATTTTTTGGCCGAGCGCGAGGAGGACTTTGTTGTGGGTGTGGGTGGGCATCAGGTCGGTCATTTCGACGGCCTGGGAGTGGTGCATGATCATGCCCTGCATGAATTCAATATCAGCGGGGGCTGGAAGACGACGGGGACCTGCGGCAGTTTCGGGGGTGAGGGTTTTGCCAGGCTGGCCGGGAAGGCCGGGCTGAATGATTTTGGGGGAAGCGGAAGCGGACGGGCCGGATTGGCCGGACAGGACTGCCGCGCTGAGGAGAAACAACGCGGCGGGGAAAAACCGTGCGAAATCTGCCATAAGCCACGATACAACATGGCTGTCTGGCAGATGTCAGGTAAAAGGGCCCCGACTGAAGTCAGGGCCCTGAGAGGTTACTTGAGGGTGTACAAAGGATTGTGTAAACGGTCATCGGGAAAAATGAAAGAGGAGAACCGATGGCGATCGAAAACGAACTGCTGGACAAGTTACTGGCAGACTACAAGAAGCCCGAAGACATAATCGGGGAGAACGGCTTACTGAAGCGGCTGACGAAGGCCTTGCTGGAGCGGGCATTGAACGCGGAGCTGACGGAGAGTCTTGGTTTTGCGAAGCATGATCCGGCGGGATACAAGAGCGGCAACTCGCGGAACGGGACGACAAAGAAGACGCTGAAGGGCGAGTTTGGGGAACTGGAACTGGAGACGCCGAGGGACAGGAACGGGACCTTCGAGCCGAAGATCGTGGCCAAGAGGCAGACGAGGTTCACCGGTTTCGACGACAAGATTATCTCGTTGTACGCGCGCGGCCTAACGACCCGGGAGATTGAGGGGCATCTTCAGGAGATATATGGAGTTGAAGTTTCTCCCGCGCTGATTTCCACCGTGACCGAAGCGGTGATGGAGGAAGTGAAAAGCTGGCAGAGCCGGCCTCTGGATGAGGTGTACCCGATCCTGTACATGGACGCACTCCGGGTCAAGATCCGGGACGGCGGGCACGTGATGAATAAGGCCATCTATGTGGCGATCGGGGTGAATATAGAAGGCAAAAAGGAGGTATTGGGGCTGTGGGTGGCCCAGAATGAGGGGGCGAAGTACTGGCTGCAGATTCTGACGGAACTACAGAACCGGGGGGTAAAGGACATCTTTATCGCCTGTGTTGACGGGCTGAAAGGATTTCCCGAAGCCATTGAGGTGGCATATCCAAAAGCGCAGGTGCAGTTGTGCATCGTGCATATGGTGCGGGCGTCATTGAACTACGTCAACTGGAAGCAGCGCAAGGAGGTGGCGGCCGATCTAAAGCTGATCTACCAGTCCGCCACAAGGACCGACGCAGCGGATCAACTGCTGGAATTTGCAGAAAAATGGGATGAGACCTATCCCATGGTGAGCCAGATCTGGCAGCGAAACTGGGAGCGGATTGTTCCGTTCTTCGCCTACCCGCGAGAGATCCGAAAGGCGATCTACACGACCAACGCCATCGAGTCATTGAATATGAGCCTCCGCAAAATCATCAAAAATCGAGGCTCATTTCCAACCGATGAAGCCGCGCTCAAACTGCTGTACCTGGCTCTGCAAAACGCCTCAAAGAAATGGACGATGCCGATTCAAAACTGGAGCGAAGCTCTGAACCGCTTCGCCATTCTCTGGCCCGAGCGGATGCCCGCCACAGAACGAGCAGCTTGAAGACCCCAACATCAATTCGGAGACGTTAAATTTAAGTAGTGCCCGACGAACCGTTTACACAAAAGACTTGACACCCCCGGTTACTTCTTACCTTCTTTGGCGTGGAGTTCGTCGAGCTTCTTCTTCAGATAGTCGGCGTATTCGGCCTTCAGTTTGGGATCGCGGGGCGAGCCGTAGATATCGCTCGATTTGTACTTGCTGGTTTCGTGAATGAACTTGTCCTGCGTCCAATCATCGTGGATGTGGGTTTCATCAGCCTTATCTAAAACTTTCTCCACCAGATGGGGCGGCACAAAGTAGACGCCTTCGCGGTCCCCGAAGACAACGTCACCGGGCAGCACTGTGGCCTGGCCGATGCGGATGGGCACATTGATGCCGGTGATCATGACTTCGGGCGAGATGGGGGTGGGATGCACGCCGCGGAAATAGGCGCCCATATTGATGGGGAAGATGCCGTCGAGATCCCGGATGGCGCCATCGACGACCATGCCGCGGTGCGTGACGGCGTAGATCCAGGTGGCCAGGTTATCGCCGACCAACGTGCCGCCTTCAATCTTGCCGAAGATATCGGCCACGATGACGTCGCCTTCCTGGAGCATGTCGAGGGCCCGCTGATTGCTGTTGTCACGAAGACCTTTGGCTTTCGCGTCCGCTTCGTTGGGCCCTTTCATGTCGGGGCGGGTGGGCATGAACTGGACGGTAAAGGCCCGGCCGATCAGTTTTTTCTCCGGATGGAGAACCTGAAAGTTGCCCTCGTACTGATTGCGATAGCCCTCGCCGGGCAACACAGCCCAAACCTCTTCGGCGGAAAGACCGTCCATTTTTTTCATGAGCTTATCGCTCACTTTGGGGCGGCCATCGGGGAAACGTTCCCCTTTCCAGGCCTCGGTGTATTTGACGAGCTGGTCGCGAGTCAGCATTGCGACCTGGGCGGAGGCGGAAGCGCACGCCCCCACAAACAGGAGAACTGCCATCTTACGGTTCATGGCAGTTACTTTATCGCAAAAGCTTATTTGTCGGTGAGCGCAGCCACGCCGGGCAGTTCAATGCCGGAGAGGAATTCGAGCGAAGCGCCGCCACCTGTGGAAACGTGGGTGATCCGGGCGCTGACGCCGGCGACCTTGATGGCCTTCTCGGAATCACCCCCACCGACGACGGAGATAGCGCCGGAGTTGGCAACGGCTTTGGCGAGCGAAACGGTACCGTGGTCGAAGGGCGGCATTTCGAAGACGCCCATGGGACCGTTCCAGATGACGGTCTTCGACGCGGCGATCACAGCGGCATAAGCGTCGATGGTCTTCTGGCCGATGTCGAGAGCCATTTTGTCGGCCGGGATTTCGGTAACGGTTTGGTTGTCCGCGCCCGCCTTGAATTCGGCAGAGACGACGTGGTCAACGGGCAGCATCAGCTTGCTGCCGAGGTTCGCGAGAAGGGACTTCGCGAGATCGATCTTGTCTTCTTCCACGAGAGACTTGCCGGTGGGCAGACCCTGCGCGCGGAGGAACGTGTAGGCCATGGCGCCGCCGATGAGCAGAGTATCGACAACTTTGGCCAGGTTCTCGATCATCTCGATTTTGTCTGAAACCTTGGCGCCGCCGATGAGGGCGACACAGGGGCGGTCGGGGTTGGTGGTGGCCTTGCCGAGGTACTTGAGTTCCAGGTCCATCAGCAGACCGGCCGCGGCCTGGGGGACGAACTGGATCATACCGGCGGTGGAGGCATGGGCGCGGTGCGCGGAACCGAAAGCGTCATTGACGTAAACGTCGCAGAGCTTGGCGAGTTCAGCGGAGAAGCCGGGGTCATTGGCTTCTTCTTCCGAATGGTAGCGGAGGTTTTCGAGGAGGAGGACTTCACCGGGGGCGGGCAGCATAGCGACGACTTCGGCGCCGATGCAATCGGGGGCGAGTTTCACGGGCTTGCCCAGGAGTTCGGCGAGTTTCGCAGCGACGGGGGCCATGCTCATTTCCGGATTACGCTTGCCCTTGGGGCGACCGAGGTGGGAAGCGAGAACCACGCCGGCACCGTGTTCGAGGACGTACTGAATGGTGGGGAGCGACGCACGGATGCGCTTATCGCTGGTGATTTCGGTGCCGCCGTTGGCGAGCGGGACGTTGAAGTCCACACGAATGAAGACACGTTTCCCGCTGAGCTGAAGATCCTGAATGGAGAGTTTCATGGTGAAACTTCAAGGTTAGCAAACGGGCGAAAAATCGTCGCCAGTAGCCGGTTAGAACGATGACGTTCCTGCCGCAGAAGCCCTGCAGCAAAAGAATACAATCCGGACTTTGGCGGGGCGCGGCGTTCCTCATGATCGGGCACGTGGAGCAGCACGTGGAGCAGCACGTGGAACAACCTGTAACCGTACTGCGGAAGCGGTATCTGCGTTAGAAAAGCAGGAACGCGCCCCAGGCGATCATGGCTGCGGCGCAGATATTTGCGACGTGGTCGCCATAGGGCAGCAGCTTTTCGAGGGCGACCAGGACGGTGAGGAAGGCCATCCACAGGAGGTTCATCAGGCCCATGGCGAAGCCGGTCAGCATCAGCGCCCAGCAGCAGCCCACGCAGTAAGCGCCGTGGGTCAGGCCCAGACGGAAACCGCTGCGAGGACCGTTATTCCACTTTGTCATCAGGTACGTGAGAGGGTTCCGGCATTGGCGGAGGCAGGAACGGCTGAGGGGCGTGAAGTGAACGATGCCTGCGCCGATCAGGACGAGACCGGCGGCGGCGGAGGGGAGTTTGCCGTCGTGATCGAGAAACTTTGCATTCTGGAGCGCCAGCTGGAGAAGAGACCCGAGGATGCTGTAACCGAGCCAGACGAGCAGGGAGCCGGAGGCGAAGGCGGCTATCGCAAGATACATGCGGCGGGATTCGCCGGGGCCGAACAGGGCGGCGAAAGCGAAGAGCCAGTTGAGCGTGGGGGGCGTCATCATCGCGATGGTCATGGCCTGCCACATGATGACGGAGGAGAGAAAGGGGACCAGCGCTAACGTTGCGCCGTGGGGTTGGAGGAGGGCTGCGTGGAGGTGGTGGGGCGGCAACCGAAGGAGCCAGATCCAGCCAGCGAGCATTACGGTGCCGGACATTGCCAGGAGGATGGCTTTGTGGATGCGGGCGAGTGGCATGTCAGGAAGCCGCTTTTTCAAGCTGGGTGACGCGCCACTCAAAGTTGGAGAAAAGGCCGTGGCTTCGAGTGGTGGCGATTCGGATCACGCCATCATCGTACTGGGTTTCCCCGGTGGCGAGGACCTGAGTGGGAGCGTGGATCTGATTGAAAATGTTTTCGAACAGCACGGGCTTGCTGCGGTCGCGGCCCCGGATCCGAGTGACCACGGATTTCAGAAGGCCGGGGATGGAAACGGTCTTCGTGATCTCGTCACCCGAGAACTCGATTGGCGGATAGCGAGTTTCGAGCCAGGTAGAGACAAAGCGGGCGAGGACTTCCCAGGGGCCTCCGGCCCGGCCGGACAGAATGGATTGGAGGGCGGCGCGTTGGTCGGGAGTAGCGGTTTCGTCGATGAGGAGGATCTCGGTCCAGTTCCCGGAGATCATGTGCTGCGGGGTATCGAACGCAATGACGGCGCGAAGACCTGCCAGCGGGATGCCGCCGAATTGGCCCGCATCAATGCGAATGGCCCAGTAACCGAGGCAGCGTTCGTGTGTGCACAACTGGTCAAAATGCATGTGACCGGGGCAGACCAACTGGCAATTGCAGTTTTCGAAGATGAGGCCGTTGGCCCACCAGTTGGGAGTGCTTGTCGGGGTCACGCAAACGCAGGATAGCACCGTTGCGCCTGTTTGGAGGGGCGGCGGGGGCGGGTCCAGCCAGCTCTTCCGGGCGGTTGAGAATCGCCACTGCGCGTGCCTGAATTTCCGGCGTATACTTCTTCAGAAAAGCGGGCGAGAAAAGCGGGCCAGAAAAGCGGCAAGCTGTTCTGCTGCACTCCTGTGGGATATGGTAATCGAATGATCGACCGGCGGAATTTACTAATTACGGGACTGGCAGCGCTTGCACCCCTGCGCGCAGCCACGGGCAAGATGCAGGTGTGCCTGCACCAGACTACTTCGGCAGCTGCCGGATACCGGAAGTCACTGGAAGGCTACTCGAAGGCGGGCGTCCACTCTGTGGAAGTGATCGGCGCGCACCTCGATCCGTTCGTGAAAGCGGAGAGCATGGCGGCAGCGCGGCGACTGCTTTCGGATCTGGGGATGAAGGCGGTTTCGAGTGGTGGGGTGCGGGGTCTGTGGGAACCGGGTCCTGCGCGCGCTCAGGCTATGGAAGACATGAAGCGGGCTGCGGAATCCGCCGTTGCCCTGGGCGCAGACCGCATGGTGTGTCCGAGCCCTGGGGGAGGTAAGTACACCGAAGACGACTACAAGCGCGGCGTGGACAACATGCGGGAAGCGGGAGAAATCGCGAAGCAGTATCCAATCACGCTGATGCCGGAGTTCATGAGGGGTTCTACGTTTATCGGGACCCTGCCGACGGTTCTGAAGATGACGCGGGAGGCGGCGCACGCCCAGGTCCGGCCCATGCTGGACTGCTACCACTTCCAGGCAGGCCTGAGTAAATTCGAGGATCTGGAGCTGATTCGGGCGGGAGAGATTCACCACGTACATTTTCAGGACGTGCCGGATCTGCCCCGAGAGATGCTGGATAATTCGACGCGAGAGATTCCGGGAGAGGGCGTGTCTCCCCTGCCCCGAATCCTGCAGGCACTGGCGGCAAAGGGATATGCGGGGCCACTCTCGGTGGAGTTGTTCTATCCCAAATACCAAAATGGGGACCCGTATGAAGTGGCGCGCCGAATCCGTGAAAAGGCGGAAGCGGTGATGCGTGCCGCCGACGTCCTCTAAAGTGCAATAGAATGGTGCGGAACTATGAAACGCTTCGGAATCTTTTTACTGTCGGCTTTACTGCTGGCCCCTGTAGCCTTTGCGCAAGCGTCCAACTGGACCCTGGAGTTCGGCAACCGGTACGCCGTCCAGCCAAACATTACTTATTTGGTGGCCAACGGCTACGAAGCGAAACTGGATCTGTATGAACGGCGTGATGTGCAGGATGCGCAGCCGACGTTGATTTTCATCCATGGCGGCGGGTGGACGGGCGGGACCAAAGAAGCCGTTCTGAACAAGCTGATCCCCTACTTCGAAATGGGCTGGAATGTAGTGAATGTGGAGTATCGGCTGGCGAAGGTTTCACCCGCTCCGGCGGCGGTGGAAGATTGCCTTTGCGCGCTGCGCTGGGTGGGAGCAAACGCGCGGCAGCACCATATCGACCTGAACCGTCTGGTGACGTCAGGTGATTCCGCAGGCGGGCATTTGGCGATGACGACCGCCATGATCCCTGAAGCAGCAGGTCTGGACCGGCAATGCCCGGGCGTTGCGCTGCCGAAAGTGGCGGCCATTATCGACTGGTACGGCATCACCGACGTGAACGATCTGATGGAAGGCACGAACCTGAAGACCTACACGGTGGCGTGGCTGGGTGCAGCGGTAAATCGCGGGGAGATCGCCAAACGAGTGTCGCCGCTGGAATATGTGCGCGCTGGTGGTCCACCCACGCTGATGATTCATGGCGATGCGGACCCGACGGTGCCGTATCAACACAGCATCCGCCTGAAAGCAGCTCTCGACAAGGTGGGCGTGAAGAATGACCTCTTCACGGTACCGGGCGGGAAGCACGGAAACTTCAGCGCGCCCCAGAATGTGGCCGTCTATGGTGCGATTAAGAAGTTCCTGAAAGCCCAGGGGTTCCCGGTCGATTAAAGGGCGCTGCTGCCGTTTACAGCCCCATTTGCTTCTTGCCGAAACCCACAATCACCTTCCACTCTTCCAAAGTGTTGTAGACGATGGGGCAGTAGGTGGCCCGGTCGACCATTTGCCACATGCGACTTTGGATGGAACCGGCGCCGCGGACGAGGTGCGGGAAATCCCGGCAGGTATCGGGCCGCGCATCGTAAATGGTGCAGTCGTTGCCATCGAGGAAGATACAGCCGTGCTCGTTGCGGCGCAGGATGATGTCTGCTTCGTCCTGCGCGGAAGGCGTCGTGTACTGTGCGGTGAACTGGCGGGGCGTGATTTTCAGGTACTTCGCCAGCCGCTCCGTGTCACGTTTGGTGACGTCGGTTTCGGCCACCTTGCAGCAGTTGCCACAGGCACGGCAATCTATTTTCTCTTCGAAATCCAGGGCAACGCTGCGGAAGCGGCGCTCCGGAAAATCGTGGACTTTCATGTGGCGGCGGAATTTTTCGTTCTCCGGCACCTTCTTTTCACCCAGGCGCTGGATCTGGACCAGATCAGTTATCACTGTTCCCAGTATCTCCTGTGGGTGAACCTGCGAGAATAATCTGAATGCCAACAGAATCCGGTCATGACGCCTCCCGCTGGGATAAGGCGTTCTTTGGACACCCGCTCGGGCTCTCCACGCTGTTCTTTACAGAGATGTGGGAGCGCTTTAGTTACTACGGCATGAGGGCCTTACTGATCCTGTTCATGACGGCGACCGTACAGCATGGCGGCCTGGGGTTCCCCACCTCGCGTGCCGGAGCTGTTTACGGCATGTACACGGCGCTGGCTTACCTGGCGACGCTGCCGGGCGGCTGGGTGGCAGACAACATTTGCGGGCAACGCAAAGCCGTGCTGTGGGGCGGGATCCTGATAGCCATCGGCGAATACTGCCTGGCTTTCCCCCGCATCCAAACGTTTTACGCGGGCCTGGCGATCATCATTTTCGGCACGGGTTTGCTGAAACCGAATATCAGCACCATGGTGGGGGCTCTCTATTCGGCGGAAGACAAACGGCGCGATTCCGGGTTTTCTATTTTCTATATGGGGATCAATATGGGGGCCCTGCTCTCGCCGCTGGTTTGCGGGTACCTGGGCGAGAACTATGACTGGCACTACGGGTTCCTGGCCGCAGGCATTGGCATGACGCTGGGCGTAATCCAATACTCGCTGGGTGGGCGCTACCTGGGTAACGCCGGACTCACCCATGTGGGCACGCCCGCAGAGGCCGCGATGTTCCGCAAAGTGATGATGATTACGGGCGGTGTGGTGGCGGCGGTCGCGGTGGCGAGCGCGAGCGGGTTGATCACGGTTTCCGCGGAAGGCTTGTCCGATATCTTCGGCGTTTCGCTGTTCCTGGTGGTGGCGATATTCTTTGGCTGGCTGCTGACCTCGAAGAGTTTCGCTGCCGAACGCAAGCGCTTTCTGGCAATTTTCGTGCTGTTCATCGCTGCCGCGCTCTTCTGGTCCGCGTTTGAACAGGCTGGCTCCACGCTGAACCTTTTCGCCGAACGCAACACGAATCTGCATGCCTGGGACTTCCCGCTCTGGGGCCTCTTCCGGGCCAGTTACTTCCAGTCGTTCAATTCACTGTTCATGGTGTTTGGCCTGGCGCCCCTGTTCGCCTGGCTGTGGATCCGGCTTGGAAAAAAGGAACCCACCAGCACGGCCAAGTTTTCCATTGGACTGCTGTTTGTGGGCCTCGGCTTCGCGATTCTGATTCCGGTGGCTTCCGCCAACGCTGTCAGCCCGTGGTGGCTGACCCTGACGTATCTGCTGCACACCGTTGGCGAACTGTGCCTGAGTCCGGTGGGCCTGAGCGCGATGACGAAACTGGCGCCGGCGCGGGCCATGGGGATGGTGATGGGGGTTTGGTTCCTGGCCACGTCGGTGGGAAACTTCATTGGAGGGCGGCTGGCCTCGGTTTACGAATCGTTCCCGCTACCGGCCCTGTTCGGCATTGTGGCAGGCTTCTGCATCGTACTTTCCGTTATTCTCTTGTTCCTGATTAAGCCGATGAAGAATCTGTCGGAAGGTGTAAATTGAGTCTTCCTGTGTGGGAAAAGTACCGGGAGCAGTTCCCGGTAACGAAGAACCTGACTTATATGAACCATGCGGCGGTGGCGCCGGTGAGCCGGAAATGCGCCGAGGCGATGCAGCACCTGGCGCAGGACGTGCTCGACTATGGAAGCTTCCACTACGGCAACTGGATGGCGACTTATGCGGGCGTCCGCAGCGCGACCGCTCGCCTGATTAACGCGAAGCCACACGAGATCGCGATCACGAAGAATACGTCGGAAGGCATCGCGATTGTGGCCACCGGGATTGCCTGGAAGCGCGGCGACGTGATGGTCTGCTTCCACGAGGAGTTTCCGGCAAACCTGTTCCCGTGGAAGAAGCTGGAACAGGAACAGGGTGTGGAAGTTCGGTGGCTCTCTATCTTCGATTCGCTCGATAAGATTGATGAAGCCGCGAAGGGTGCACGCCTGCTGGCGATCAGTTACGTGAATTACCTGAACGGTCACCGGGTGGACCTGAACGCGATTGGTGAAATCTGCCGACGGCGGGGTTGCTTCTACTTTGTGGATGCCATTCAGGGTATGGGGGCGTTTCCGATCGACGTGGAGGCCGCGCATATCGATTCACTGGCGGCGGATGCGCATAAATGGATGCTGGGGCCTGAGGGCTGCGCCGTGCTGTATGTGCGGGAATCGAGGCTGGATGAAGTGCTGCCCGTACAGATCGGCTGGACCAATTTCGCCCACTATGCGGACTACGCGTCGCGAGATATGACGCTGCGGGCCGACGCGGGTCGGTATGAATCGGGGACTTTGAATACGATCGGGTGTTACGGGGTTCGTGCTGCGCTGGAACTGCTGCTGGAGGTGGGAATCGAGAACATCCGCCCGGCGGTGCAGGGTCTTGGCGATCAACTCGCGCAGGGCGCGGAAGCTCTGGGGTACGAACTGGCGTGCGCGCGGACGGCGGAGACTGGTTCGGGGATCGTCTCGGTTCGGAAGGCCGGGGTGGAATCGACCATGATGGTGCGGAACCTGAAGGACAAGGGGATTATCGCCGCGCCCCGGCAGGGCTGGGTTCGTTTTGCGCCGCACTTCTACATTTCGCCGGGGGATATTGATCGGGTTCTGGCGGAACTGGCGAGCTACTGACACTGTCGGGATAGAGCGGGGGCGAGCGCCGCGGGGATGCGGACCACAGTTTGGTGGCGATGATGGGAAACGCTCGGTGACGTTCTGGCAGGGACCTTGCGGCGAAGATGCTGACGCCCGGCGAAGGTTGTTCCGTACGAGAGCGTGGCAGAACTTCGGGAGTTGGCTGGTGGGGCGCGAAACATAAAAAAGCGCCGGTAACAGAGAGTGCCATTGAAAGCACACCCGCGGTTACCGGCGCCGGTTGGTACTGTCTACGCTGCCGGAGTTAGATGGTGCCGTTCCAGAGGACGCTGCTGTAGCCAGGAACGGCAGTGACATCAGCCCCGAACGTTATGCCAAGACCAGCCGAGATGCCGGGGACGGAGCACAACGTACCGATAGTGGATTGTAGCGGAACCAGGGCTGCGTCGAACGCCTGGTTGCCCGTTTTATAAGCAGCGTTGAGTAAGTCTTTTCCTGAGGCGCTTTTAGCCATCGCCTGCTCAGCTGTCTTTACAGCATTGAATGCACTATTGACGCTATCCATGGCAACGTTGGGGAATACCCAGCCCAATTCGGCCGAGAAGGCACCACCGCTTACGCCGTAGGCTAAGGATGTACCCTGATTTGCAAGTGTGGAGTCTCCTGTACCCAAGCTGAGGGAGATTGCGGTTGAAAAGCCCGGAACTACATCATTCGTGCCGAGAACAACCGTGGGTCCCGAAACACTGGCTATGGAGTAACCGTATTGGCCATTACTGAAGGGTGCCGTATTCATATTGAATGAGAACGTCTGACTTGCACCAACGATCCATGCGGCGGAGGCTGAAACCGAAATTCCCCAAGTCGACGCGCCATAACTTGACGCATCGTCGAAGTAAACCGCTTTGGAACCCTTGGTAATGCCATATTTGGTCTTGAGATCCTTGATATCAGATTTGCCCGGAGGAAGGTACGGGACCAGCACTACCGGTTGGAGTACGCCAATATCCTTACCAAGCTGCCTCATTGCGGCAACGAGTGTCTGATCACCGTCTTTTCCAGACATGAGGGCGCGCGTGATCTGATTAAGAAGTCCAATATCATAGGCACTGAGGTTCTTCATGGCCTTAAACGCCGGTTGGACTGTCACCTGCGCAGCAGCGCCGGAACTCTTGGCGTTCGAGATGCATGCGCCGCCGATCAAATCCCAAAGCTTTGTGCCATCGGCAACGGCCACATTGAGGTACGGGGAAGCTGCCTGGTATGCCTTGAGGGCATCTTTCTTAGCTTGATTATAGGCCTTTTGGAGTTTCGCGACATCGGCAGCAACAATTGGCAGGCTCTCCGCAATGAGGCGTGCCTTGAGACTGGCATAGCGACCATACGAATAAGCCTGTGTGTCGGCAGCGGCGAGATTGGCGTAGCCTTGTAACTTTGCCGCACTGTCGTACGTGGCAATTTCGGCAGCATCAGCATAATTCGTCAAGACTGTGGTTCCGTCAGAATAACCAGCTGTCGCAAGTTTCGCCGTCTGGTCTGCTGCATTGGCAAAGCCTTTGGCCACCGCAGCGGCATCCGCTTTCTTCGCCGCCTCCGCCGCCAATTTCTTCGCCGCTTCCACCGCCTCATCGGCTATGCATTTGGGGTAGCCGAGGGGGTCCTTTAGTATGTCGCACGCCGAAGCTGTCATCGTACCGGCCAATCCGGCCAAGGCTACAAATAGTAGTTGTCTGGTTCGTTTAGTGAATTTCATATCGATTAAAACGCTTTCTGGATCACAACTGGAGATGGCAATGGAACAGATGGAACACCCACGTGCTTATCGACAACCCGCAAAACAGCGCAGTGGCCAGATACGCGTATAGCTCTACACATAAAGTATACGATATAAGTACTGGTAGGTATAGGATTACTGGAGCTTTCCGAAGGGCGGCTCGGGCGAGCGCCCCGGGGGATGCGGACCACAGTGTGGGGGCGAGTGTTGACGAGAGCTTCGAGGGCGCGCTGGATGCGGTCACGGTGAGTATCGAGGGGCACGACCACGTATTGAAAATCGCGCTCGCTCACTTACTACATGATTTCTTCGAGGGGGAAGTAAGCCCGTTGCCGGGGGTAAAGGCTCATTTGCGCAGGCCGCTTCAGGCTGGTTGCAGGGTGCTTTTTGCGTGGCGGCGTTCGTAGTAGAGGATGGCCGCCGACAGCAACGCGAGGATGAAGCTGGCCAGGGCAATTCGATCTCGCCAGACGTCACCGAGGGGATAGATGGGCAGGCTTGGGGGATCCAGGACTTCGGCCCAGGGGCCAGCGAGCATTCGGGCGGCAAGATTCTGGTTGGGGCGCATGCGTGCGGACTCCTCAACCAGACGGCTGATGGCGTTATGGACAGTCTGCTGGGCCAGGAATCGGTCGGTTTGGCGGGCCCGAACCGTCAGGCCTGTGCCCTGGTTGTCCGCGATGAGAACAATTTCCGGGGGGGCGTCTTTCATGAGGGTCCGCAAAGTGGCGGGACTGTCGAACACAAGTTGGGCTTCGGACTCGTACGGCAGGGGCAGGAAAGCAGTGAGGCCGGTGCAGAGCAGAAGGCCGGAAGCGGCACCCAACCAGGCGCGGGGAGCTTTGCTGATCAGGGCGATGGCGGGGGCGGCGAGCAGCCCCCCAATGAGGCTAATCAGCGCGATAAAAGGGCGATTGGGATAGATGGGAGCTGTGTGGAGAGCGGGTCCGTCTCCGGCGTCCAGCCTGAGACGGATGCCGGCAGGCACCTGCATGGTCTGCCCGGTATCGTGCTCAAAATCGCGGGCAAGAAAGGAGAGAGAGCGCTGGCGGTTGGCTTGCTCGTCGAATAGTCGGGTCACCAGAAGGCTGACGGCAGCCTGCGCCTGTTCCGGCGACTCGCCACGGTACTCCAGGCGGTAGGAGCCGGCGGACCCGGAGGTGATCTTCAGATCATTGGCCTTCATGTCGCGAATGACGTCTTCGAGGGGTTTGCGGGCACGGTCGGATTTGTAAAGGTCCAGCTTGGGGGACTGGATAAAGTTCGAGAGCGAAGTGCGGCTGAAAACGTTTCGAATGCTGCGTTCGACTTCCTTGCGGGCGGTGGCGGCGGCGCCTGTTGGACCGGGATCGACGCGCACCGTGGCGGTGGAGATGTACTGATCGTGAATGGCGAAAGACAAGGCGGTGGCAAGGACGAGTCCCGCGGTAGCCAGAGCGCCGGTGAAGCGCCAGTTCAGGGTGATGCGTCGCATTCTCAATGCGTCACTAATTATGTCAGGAAATTGGCTACAGGCAGCGTACGTGGGTTGCCGGACTGAAAGGTTTGGCTCACCGGACCCGCCTCAATAGAACAGGTACTTGCGCCACTGTTCGTCACTTTTGCCGAGCAGGCGCATCAGATGGCGGCTGGTATGCAGGCTGAAGGGGCGGGGCTGGCGCAGCAGTTTCATACCTGCTTCATCGGGAGTCCTGCAGCCCTTTCGGTTGTTGCAATGGTGACAGCAGGCGACCAGGTTTTCCCAGCCCGAGTCCCCGGCTCGAGAGCGAGGAATTACGTGATCGAGGGTCAGTTCGCCAGCTGGGAGCACGTTGAGGCAGTATTGGCAGGTATAGCGGTCTCGCATCAGGATGTTCTTGCGGGAGAGCGCCCGGGTCTGGCAGGGAATGCGGCGGTACTCGAGGAGCCGGATGACCGACGGGATACGCATGGACCGGCGAGAGGAATGGACCGAGTTTGCGGAAGTTTCCTCGGCAGCGGCGATGCCCTTAAACACAAGGACCAGAGCGCGGCGAGCCGCGCAGACGTTGATGGGTTCGTAGCTCGCATTCAACACGAGTACGGGTTTATGAAGTCCTTTTGATGACAGCATCGGTTCCCTCTTGCCTGAATTTTTGAAAATAAAAGTATTAGTTCGTTCCCGGTCGCCTGTCCACCCTGGCCAGAGTCAGCAATGATACGGATTTTGCTCCGCCACGCTTCAGGGCCGCGGCACACGCGGACGCCGTCGCTCCGGTCGTCATAACGTCGTCGATCAATAGAACTCGTTTTCCAGCCAGAGGGACCCCGGGCTGGGCCATGAAGGCGCCAGCCACGTTGCGGCGTCGACCAGCTATGGACTGGGTCGCCTGGGCCTCTGTAGATTTTCTGCGGCGCAGAGCTTTCAGCAGGGGCAGGCGGCGACGCTTCGCCAGGTGGCGAGCCAGAAGCTCGGCCTGATTGAACCCGCGCTGCCACTTTTTTTTCCAGTGGAGGGGAACCGGGACAACCACGTCGTAGGCCTCGTCCACGGGCAAGGCACGCTCGAGCAACTGCGCGAGGGGGTGGGCCAGGGGCCGCATTCCGGCATATTTGAACAAGTGGATTAGCCCTCGCAGGTGCCCTTCGTAGAAGCCGAAACTGGTAGCGCGGTCGAAACCCAGCAGGCCGGAACGGCAGGCGGCACAAACTCCGTGCTGGTCAAGAGGATGCGGATTCAGGAAGGGGGTGCGGCAGAGACTGCAGAAGTACTCGGCTTCGAGGGGGGCAGGCGCCGCTATGCAGGAGGCACAGACGGGGACACGGGTCCAGCGCCCCAGCGGCGTGTTGCAGATACGGCAGTCAGCGGGGAAGAAAAGCGAAAAAAGGGCGTGAGGGATTGCGCGGAAGGGGAAGGCAGCCGTTCTCATCAAGGGACTACTTGAGAAGGCGCACCTCGCGAATCAACTCAGGTGTCTGAGTTGAGGGTACAGACTTTCGACGATGACTCAGCCGGGTTGGGCAGAGGGGCATTGAACGATCCTCTGCTTCCTATTTTAAATTCCCGCCCCTGGGGTTGTCAATCGCCATATAGTGTCAGAACAATTAACCAGCACCAGATGTTGCGCAGCCCGCGAACACGTGCCTAAAACACAAGGCTGGCGCCCATCTTCATGAGCACATAGAAAGACCAAAGGGAGCCAATAGCGGCCAGACCCAGGAAAATGCCGGCCCGGGTCAGTTTGGAGAAGCCATATCCCAGCAGCCCCATGAGGGCAAAACTGAGCACATCCAGAGAGCCATACAGGCTGTACATCCCCTTCGAAACAGAACTCCGGTCTATATAGGCAGCCACATTGGTGGCCACCACATTACTGATATCGACGGAAGCTCTGTCGGGCGTGGCGAGGATGATGGCGGAACTCATCAGGCCGGAAACCAGCCAGTACGCAAAGAACGAAAACGCAACCATGGCGAAAATGGAACTGAAGTTCGGGGAGCGGCTTGTCATCATGCCGAAAGCCATGAGGGTTCCCGCCACCACCAGCAACGTGATGGGCACGAACAAGACCGCAGCGGCATAGCTGACGTACACCTGCGATGGCTTATCTGAGGTGGACAGGGCCTGCTGCAGTTGTTGCGGATTCAGATTGGCCCCTGCGAGGCGCTGCCGCATAATCTCGCGCATTCCTATGACGTTCACACTGACGGCGGTGATTGCAATAACAGCCAGGATACAGGCCAGGAGGGGGGACACCCACGCGCGCCGTCTGTCGGGAAGGCTCTCAAACAAGGTTCCGGGCTGGTAAAAAACTTCGAGGAGCGCTTTCATAACTTTGTTCCGGTAGTCTACCATTTGGCGCCGCTGGTACACTGACGGCAGGCAGTGGATTTTGATTTATGCCGAAGCAGATTTAATGCCGGAAGCCGTTGAACTCGAAATCAAGCCTGCGCGCAGCGGTAATTTGGGCGTGCTGGCGGTAATTGGCGCGGCAGTGGTGATCGCGGTCACCGTTGTGCTGCTCCTGTCCGGCCTGAGCAAGGGCTTTTCGGTATCCAGAACGGCTATTTACACCTATATGCCGGAGGCCACCGGGCTAACAACCCAATCGGAAGTCCGGGTGAGTGGGTTGCACGTAGGCAGCGTCTCGAAGGTGGTGCTCTCAGGATTGCTGGACCCGCAGCGTGCTGTTCGCATCGACATGAAAGTCGGGACGCAATACCTTCCGTTGATTCCGGCCGACTCGATCACCAGCATCTCTACCGATACGATGGTTGGCCCCGCGTTTGTAGCTATTGCACAGGGGAAGAGCAGCGCCGTAGTGCGAGCCCGTTCCACGTTGACCAGTGAGCCCCTGAAGCAGGCGGCAGACCGGGCAGATCTGGTTCGTGCATTTGAAAACCGGTTGCGGGAGATTGATCAGGTGGTGCAGGAGGTATCGTCGCCGACTACTGCGGTTGGCAGATTTGTGGTGGGCGATGCGGAATACGTCACGTTGCTGGGTGAGATTTCGGCCTTTGAGCGGTCCCTGCATGCATTGAGCGCAGAAAAGAGTCCGCTGGGGCAGGCTTTGTTTACGGACGCGTTGTACCAGCAAATTCGACTCCCGCTGACGCGCATGGCCCAAACGCTGACAGCAATTCAGAGTGGCGAGGGGGCGGCTGGGCACCTCTTCGCGAGCGACGAGCAATATAACACGATGGTTCACCAGCTTCGGGCGCTGCGCCAAACCCTTTCCGAGGCGAATCAGGGTAAAGGCACCCTTGGACCGTTGCTGAAAGATGACGGGGCGCATCGCAGGATGCTGGCCCTGATCCGAGACTCCGATGCCTTGCTGAAGTCCGTTACGACTGGCCCGGGAGCGGGGCCGGACTTATTGCGAAACCCTGCCGTGTACGAGGCATTGACCGGCTCGCTGCGGGAACTGACGGCCCTGATGAAGGATTTCCGCGAAGAACCGAAAAAATACCTGCGGTACAAGCCGTTCTAAAGTTGCCGCCCGCGGAACAAGATGAAGCCCCGAATAGAGATCGAGTACTGTACCCAATGCAGATGGATGCTGCGAGCCGCGTGGATGGCGCAGGAGTTGCTGACCACGTTTCAGGATGAACTGGGCGAAGTCGCCCTGATACCGGGTGCCGGCGGGGTGTTTGAGGTCAGAAGCGGCGGCACGGTGCTTTGGTCCCGCGCGGCCGAAGGCGGGTTTCCCGAGATAAAAGAACTGAAGAAGAGGGTGCGGGACAGGATCGCCCCCGAAAAGAACCTCGGACACTCGGAAAAATAGACGCGTTCGCGCTATCGTGGTCCGTATGCGCCCTAATACCGTTCGCCAGGCCCTTAAGGCCGGCAAATTACAGCTTGGCCTCAACTTTGGACAGCTTCGCTCGGCCGAGATTCCGCGGCTCCTGGCGGCGGCTGGATTTCATTGGGCTTTTATCGACGGCGAACACGGTAATTTTGATTTGGAGACGATTAACGATATTTGCCGGGTCTCAACGATGGCCGGGCTGGCGCCTATCGTCCGGGTTGCGGAGCTGCAATACGCCCTGGTGGCAAGAGCGCTGGATTGCGGCGCGCAAGGCATCATTTTCCCGAGGATGGAAGATCCAAAGCTACTGGAAACGGCGCTGAGCTGGACCAAGTTCCCGCCAACCGGAATCCGCGGCTATGGCCTGATGCCGCCCCAGGTGGACTACGAGACGCACTCGTTCGCGGAAATTATCGAGCACGTGAACAACAATACGCTCACGGTTCTGCAGATTGAGAGCAAGCGCGCCGTGGAAGCGAGGGACGAGATTTTGTCGGTGCCGGGCATAGACGCCGTGATGATTGGACCCGCGGATCTTTCCATCTCCATGGGCGTGCCGGGCGATTTCCAGCACCCCTCTATGGTGGAGGCGATGGATAAGATTCTGGAAACGTGCGAAAAATACGGCGTTGCTCCGGGCACGCAGACGCGGACCGTTGGACTGGCGAATTTCTGGAAAGAACGCGGCATGAAATTCCTCGGCTGCGGCAGCGAAATTGGCTTCCTGTTCGACAAAGCGAGAGAGACGGCCCAGGCTCTATTGTGAGGCTTGCCGGCAGAACAGCGGTTGCGTTCGCGGGCATCGGGATTTCGGTTCTGCTGTCAGGACAGACGGCCCCTGCCCCGTCGATAAGTGAATTCACGACGATCACTGCGGAATCGCTGCGCGAAGACGTGGCTTACTTGGCGTCGGACGCGCTGGAAGGCCGCGCTACACCTTCGCCGGGTCTGGATGAGGCAGCAAACTTTCTGGCGGGCCGATTCCGGGCGGCAGGACTGGAACCGATCGGCCCTGGCGGAAGTTACTTTCAGGAGGCCCGCTTTGGTCAGGTGACGCCGAGTTTGGAAAAGCTGGCGGTGCGACTTGTGGCGGGCAACCAACAGATCCAGCTTGAAGCCGACACCACGTCGGTACGGTCGCTAACGGCAATTGACCTGACGGACGAGCCGCTGATTGGCCTGCCTGAGAAAGGGGAACTACCGCGTACCCTCGGAAAAGTTGTTGCTGGATCCGCCGCCGTGTATGGGAGCGAGGCTGGCCTGCAACGCCTGCAGGCACAGCACCCCAAACTGATTCTGCTGGTGGCCCGGCGCAAGGGCCGAAGTGTGCCTTCTTTTTTGGAAGATCTGGATGCGGGTCTGGCGCCAGTAATTCGGGTTGGCAACGAAGAAACCCTGAATGCCCTGGCATCCGCCCAAACGCTCAAGCTTTCCGTGCACGTGGAAGCACCGAAGATGGAGGTGCTGAAGCTGCGGAATGTTGGTGGCGTCCTGCGAGGCTCCGACCCGGCGCTGAGGGAACAATTCGTGATGCTCACCGCGCACTACGACCATATTGGGAAAAAACCGGGCGGGGGCGACCAGATCTTCAACGGTGCCAATGACAACGCCAGTGGAACGGCCTCGGTGATCGAAATCGCCAAAGCGTTGGCCAAGCTCCCGACCAAGCCCAAAAGAAGCATCCTGTTTCTGGCGCTGTTTGGGGAGGAAAAAGGGCTACTGGGCGCGTATTACTACACACGCCATCCGCTTTTTCCGCTCGCAAGAACCGTTGCAGAAGTAAACCTGGAACAGATGGGCCGAACCGACGATAAAGAAGGCGCGCGGCTCCGGGAGATTTCGTTTACCGGGCCTTCTTACTCAGATCTGCCCGCAACCGTGGCCGAAGCAGCTAAAGCGGAGGGGGTTAGCGTCTACAAAAAGAGCGATGCGGACGAGTTCTTCGCCCGCAGCGACAACTATGCGTTTGCGTTGGCCGGAATTGTGGCGCACACGCTGGTGGTGGCCTATGAATACGACGGCTATCACGCGCCCGACGATGAATGGCAAAAGCTGGATTACCAGAACATGGCGCTGGTGGATAAAGGGGTGGCCGCAGGAATCCTGCGTATTGCGAATCGGGCGGAATTGCCCAAATGGAGCGAAACGAAGTCCGCCGAGGCTTATAAAGCCGCTGCGGGCCAATAGAAGCGGGGGGGACGCCGGACGCTATGGAACCAGACTCGGGATCCCGCGCAGTTCCTGCAGAGTGAGAACGTTTTCAATCTTCAGCAGAATCTTCACCGAGCCCTTGTACTTGGCGATACCCAGAACGAATGGAGTATCGACATCTTCGCCGAAGTCGGGCGCGTCCTCAATGCCTGCTGCGGCGAAGTTCAGAACCTCGCAGACGCCGTCCACAATGAGCCCAATCAGCGCCAACTGGCCTTCCTGGACCACTTGAACCACAACAATGCAGGTCGTCTGGGTGAAAGGTGCCGCGGGAAAGGCGAACTTCAGGCGGAGATCGACAACCGGAATGATCTTGCCCCGAAGATTGATGACACCCTTCAGGTGAGAGGGCATTCCGGGAACTCCGGTTATGTCCTGCACGCCCATAATTTCCCGTACATAAAGTACCGGGATGCCAAACACTTCGCGGCCGAGCCGCAAGGTGAGGTACTTGCCCGCACGCGGATCAATATTCGCCTGCGCCGCGACCACAGGGTGTTCCAGTAGTTGAGCCGTCATCCACCGGTTTGATCGGAAGAAAATCCTTCAGGCTTTAGGGCCAGGGCCTTGATTATTTTGATGAGGGCGTCGCTGTGGTACGCCGGGGCCAGGGCCGGCTCAATCGGTCTGGAGTTGATGAGCTTGGCGGGAACCTCTGGCCAGGCGAACGGGGCCTCCGAGGTGGGAACAATAATCGAAGCCCTGTCAAAGAAGCGCACCGAAGACGGCTTGAAATCAGCGACCGCCCCATCCACGACCATCACGAAGAAGTCCGGTCGAAGAAGGCCGAGAAGAGAGTTCGACTCGACAATGAGGTTTGCGGAGGAGGCCACAATTTCGCGAAATCCGGGCATAGCTTCAGCCAGGCGACCCATCGGGGTCCGGAGCCAAAATGCGCGGCGAGCACCAGCCAGGAGGTAGCGTCCGGAATCCGTTTTGGGGTCAGGGAAGGTTTGCTCAGAAATCGCCACGGGCTGGCGTGGATCGAAACACTGGCAAGGGTGGCCGGGGCGGGAACATAAACCGTGACCGTACTGCGTGAGTTTTACCGCAGTCCAGGCGAGCTCAGGCAGGCCCGCGATAATCCCGCAGAGCACGGCAGTCTTACCAATATTGCGGGAGTGGCCGCCAACGGCAATAATCAAGCTTCCTCACCAGCTGTGCCTGAAGTGGGGACGACGCCAGGGCTGCGAGGGTTATGGCCAGGCGCATCAGCCCCGGGTATGCGCTTGGCCGCCGCGCGCAGCGAAAGCCGGGACAAGGTGGCCAACTGCCGCAAATACTGCCGCAGAGGTCTTGCGGGAGTACCCCAAACCGGTTCCCCCGCGCGCACCACCTTAGATGTGAGAATACCCGCGCCCGACCCGATGATCGCCCCTGGCTCAACGCGCACCTTATCCCCCATGCCGACCTGACCGCCGATAATCGCGTAGTCGCCAATAGTGACTCCGCCGGCCAGGCCGGTCTGGGCGGCGATTACAACATGCTTGCCGATGCAGCAGTTGTGGCCAATGTGGACCCCATTATCGAGCTTGGAACCCTCGCCGATGGACGTAACACCCAGCGCGGCACGGTCCACACAG
Organism: uncultured Acidobacteriia bacterium; assembly: GCA_903929755.1. Classification (GTDB taxonomy): domain Bacteria; phylum Acidobacteriota; class Terriglobia; order Bryobacterales; family Bryobacteraceae; genus BOG-234. Next base: position 52,765 of record CAIYVZ010000207.1, on the reverse strand, counting down.
GTATTGGCGCCGATCTCAACATCGTCCCCCAGTTCCACCGTACCGACCTGCGGAACTTTGTGATACCTGCCACCCGACATTTCGAAGCCAAAGCCATCTGCGCCGATGACGGCTCCGGAGTGGAGAATCGCCCGGGCACCGATGCGTACGCGGTCATAAATAGTGACGCGCGGGTGCAAGAGCGATCCCGAACCGAGCGTGACGCCGGCACCAAGGGAAGAACCGGAGCCCACTTTGGCCCCGGCCCCAATGGAAGTGCCCGCCCCAATCGTGACCCAGGGCCCGATTTCCGCGGAGGGATCCACGCTGGCGTCGGGCGACACGATAGCGGTGGAGTGGATTCCCGGGTTCGGCTCGGCTGGCGGGAACAGGAGCCCGAGAGCCTGGGCGAAATGGGCTCGCGGCTGCGGAGATACGATAACCGTCTGGCCCGGCGCCGGCACGTAAGAGGATAAAGCGAGCAGGCAGCCGGCTTGCGATGCGGTGGCCAGAGGATAAAATTTCGGCGCGCCCACGAAGGCGAGACAGGAGGAAGAGGCATCCGCGAGAGGTGCGGCGCCGGAGATGAGCGCGGCGGCAGAACCAGTGAGCGGGAGTCCGAGGAGGCTGGCGAGTTCGCCGGCAGAGTAAGAGTGCATTACTGCCGAACGTAGCACATTCCTCGCGCGGCCTGGGGTCCCGAGGTGGCCGTCATCCTGAGGTAGCCGTCATCCCGAGGTGGCCATCATAATGAAGAGGCCAATACATGGACCTGACAATCGAAAAGCTTGTGTACGGGGGCGAAGGTTTGGCCCGAGTGAACGGAGAAGTAATCTTCACGCCGTTTGTGCTGCCTGGTGAAGGGGTGACAGTGGAGCGCCAGCCTTCCCGAAAGGGTGCAGTCCGCGCCAGACTGGTGGAGGTTCGGGAGCCCTCGCCCGACAGGGTGAAGCCCCCTTGCGCCGTATTTGGCAAGTGCGGCGGATGCCAGTATCAGCACATCGATTACCCCGCGCAGTTGAGCCTGAAACGAAATATTCTGGCGGAAACGCTGCGCCGCGGGGGAGGCATCGAGTTCGGGACAGAGCAGATCGAAGTCCTGGCCGGTGAACCCTGGGGTTATCGAAACCGCGTCCAGTTTCACATTGAAAACGACGTGCTGGGCTACCGTGCGATGGGATCTCACCGTCTGGTTGCTGCCACAGCTTGCCCGATCGGCTCGCCGAAGATCAACGAAGCCCTGACGACATTGCGGGAAATGGCGCGTAACCGGCGCTGGCCAGGTTTTGTCCGTTCCATCGAGATCTTCACCGATGAAGAACAACTGCAGTGGAATGTGCTGGAAACAGACAAACCCCTGGCGCGGGGCTTCTTTGAGTGGCTGGCGGAGGAAATCCCCGGCACGGTGGACGGAGCCCTGGATTACCGGGTTGGAACTGACTTATTTCAGGTGAACGGTAAAGCATTTTTCCAGGTGAATCGCTTTCTGGTGCCCGAACTCGCGAAGCTGGTCTGCGGAGACCTGACGGGAGGGACGGCCTGGGATTTATACGCCGGGGTGGGACTGTTCTCCATACCGATGGCGCGTCGCTTCGGGCGGGTGATCGCGGTGGAATCCGGGCGGGCCGCGACGAAAGACTTAAAACAGAATGCCAGGACGGCCGGCGTGGAAATCACCTCGGAGGAAAAGGACACGGATACGTTCCTGGCAGAGCAAGCTCAGGCGCCGGACGTGGTAATTGCAGACCCTCCCCGGCAAGGCCTGGGCAAGCACGCGGTGGGACGGCTTTTGGAGCTGAAACCGGCGACCATCGTCCTGGTCGCCTGCGACCCGGCGACACTGGCGCGGGATCTGGCGGCACTGACTGCGGAGTATCGGATCGCGAAGATAACCATGGCGGACCTCTTCCCGCAAACCTACCACCTCGAAACGGTCGTCCGGCTGGAACTGAAGTAAGAGCCTACTCTTTTGGAAGTACGACCCAGGAAATAATGTAGGCCACCAAGCCGATGTGGGGGGGCACGAGCAGCAGCCCCACCCAAATCAGGCGCATCAGGGTGAGATCCATGTCAAAGTATTCCGCAAAACCGGCACAAACTCCGGCCACCTTTTTCGTGGCAAGGACGCGACGTAGTTTTCGTGCGGGGGTGTTGGGCTGCGGGCCTGCATTCGCCTGAGAGGAAGCGGGCTCCGGCACAGCAACCGCAGGTTTGCCGCACGCAATGCAAAAACGGGCGGATTCGTTGAGCCGGGTACCGCACGAGGTGCAGAACATAGCTCAATTATCTCTCAAGCGATTTCGCTCAGGCTGGCCGCAAGCGCAGCAGCGTGATCTCGGGCGGTGCCCCGAGCCGAACCGGCAAGCCAATGGTCCCGATGCCGGCGGTGACGTAACAGCTTCGCTTGTCAATCCGATAGAGGCCTGCAACGTAAGGGGTGGCAACGCGGGCCAGGTTCACGGTCTGGTTGAGAATTTCCACGGTCACCTGGCCGCCATGCGTATGGCCAGCCAGGATTGTGTCAAAACCCTTGTCAACCGCGGCAGGAAAAACGTCCGGAGAGTGAGACAGCAACAGATTGGTCACGCCCGGAATCACGTGCCGTTCCGCCCCCCTCAGGTAGTGTGCACGGGTTCCGCTCGGCTGAAAATCAACTCCGGTCACGTTGAGAATGCCATTTCCAAAGCGAAGCTCCCTGGCCTGGTCGCGGAGAAACTCAATGCCATGCGCCTTACCGAGCCGGGTTGCCAGGCCCTGACAGTTCGCATAGATCTCATGGTTTCCGTGGCAGCCCAGGATGCCTGCCGTTGCCCGAAGTCTGCCCAGTTCGCGGATTGAGGCCTCCAGCGGATCACCGAAGGAGGAAATGATATCGCCGGTCACCAGCGCAAGGTCGGCGCGAAGCTCGTTGGCCATATCCACAACACGGGCAGCGTCGGCAACGCTGAGAAAAGCACTCACATGAAGGTCACTGATCTGAACGATGCGGAGGCCGGCCAGATCGGGGTGGAGGCCGGGGACAGGGAGATCTATTTCTTTGACGAAGAACCGCGTGCGCTCAATGAGGGCTCCGAAGCCCAGGGCGGCGACGGGAGCGGCAACGGCCCCGGCGACGGCTATTTTCAGAACGGCTCGCCTGGCCGGAGAGAATTCCGCGGGGTGGGACCGTGCAAGCACCGCCTTGTAGAGCGCGTACATCGTCACCATATAGGCGCTCAGGATGCCCCAAACAAGCTGGATTGCCACGGCAAGGGTCCGCACGTTGAGCAGCAAAGCTGAGCGGATGTAAAAGCTGAAGATTTGCAACAGAATGCCGGTGGCACAGACCGCCCAGACGGTTAGCAGCGAAGAGAAGATCAGCGCCCAGACCGGGCGAGGGACATGAGGCCTGAAATCCCGGACCAGGAACCACAGCAGGGGCCACTGGGACAGCAGGAGAATCAGGACTTCTACAACGTCAGTTGCACTGGCAGGGATGATGAGGGGCACTACTTTCCGTATTATATCGTTTCGGGCACCTGTGGCAGCCAAACAGGAGCCTGCGCCTGGACCGCCACGGCCAGGGCCGCACACACCGCCGTCTCCGCCCGCAGGATGGCGGGCCCCAGAGACGCTGAAGACCAGCCGGCCTGCTCCATCTGAGTCCGTTCCCCGGGCGTCCAGCCGCCCTCGGGGCCAATCAACAGCGCGACGGGAGCGCCGGGGTTAGCCGAACAGACCTGAATCAGGGGCTGCGAGCCAGGCCGTTCATCGAGCCAGGCCCTGCATTCCGAGGTATCGGCCAGGGCAGCTGCGAAGCGCATGGGATCGGCAATATCCGGGGCCCGAAGCCTGCGCGATTGTTCGCTCGCTTCCCGCGCAATGCGGCGCCAGCGCTCCGCCCTCTTCTTGCCGCCTTCAAAGAGGCCCTGATCGGAACGGCTGGCGTCCACCGGCACGATTCGCGCCACGCCCAGTTCTGTCGCCTTCTCCACGGCCCACTCGAAGCGCTCGAACTTGATGAGCGCCAGGTAGAGGGTAATGGGCGGCAGGTCTTGCCCCCCTGCCAACTCCTCGAGCAGCACAAACTCAACTACGTTCTTCCGGGCGGACTCGATTTCGGCGAGCCAGACGTGCTCGTTATCGGTAACTTCGAACTTCTGCCCCACCTCCACTCGCAGGACGCGGGTGAGGTGATGCGCATTCTCCCCCTCGATAAACGCTCTTCCACTTCGAATCTGATCGACAAAAAAACGGCGGCGGGCCATGTACAATTAATACGCCACCACATGATTGCGCTGCTTCGAGGAACCCTGATCGAGAAGCATCCGAACCAGGCGATCCTCGATGTCGGAGGCGTCGGGTACGACGTTACCATCCCGGTTTCGACCTTCTCTCTGCTGCCTGAAACGGGCTCACCAGCCCTGCTTCGGATCCATATGCACGTCCGTGAGGACATGCTTGCTCTTTATGGCTTTCTGACGCAGGACGAGAAAAACCTGTTTGAGAAACTCATCAGCGTGAGCGGAATTGGGCCCGGGCTGGCTATCAAGATCCTGAGCGGCATGGTGGCGGCGGAACTGGTGAACTCCATCCGGCGGGGCGAACTGGAAAAGCTGGTGCGTATTCCGGGTGTGGGCAAGAAAACGGCCGAACGCATGGTTCTGGAACTTCGGGATAAGCTGCCGGCGCTGGTGAGCGAGGACGGCGCCCCCGCCGCGCCATCCCTCTCGCAGCTGGAAGAGGACGTGATGTCCGCCCTGGCGAACCTTGGTTGCGCCCGGCCGGCCGCCGAAACTGCGGTCAGAAAAGCCCGGGCGAGCGGCGCACCAGAGAGCTTTGAAGGCCTGTTCCGTAAGGCTCTGGAGTTAGTTCGGTAATGGCGGAAGCGGCAAATTCACGGTTGGTTTCAGCGGTTGGGAGTGACGAAGATCGCATCTTCGAAACCGGCCTGCGCCCCCAGCGGCTGGCGGACTTCACCGGCCAAACCAGACTGAAAGAGAATCTGCAGATCGCGATCGACGCGGCCCGTCACCGTGGGGAGGCGATGGACCATGTTCTGCTCTATGGCCCCCCCGGTTTGGGAAAAACCACGCTCGGCCAGATCATCGCGCAGGAACTGGAAGTTCCGTTTTCCCAGACGTCCGGGCCCGTGTTGCAGAAGAAACTCGACCTTTCCGGCATCCTGAGCGGCATCCGTTACCGGCAGGTGTTCTTCATTGACGAAATCCACCGCTTGCTGCCGGACGTGGAAGAAATGCTCTATTCCGCGCTGGAGGATTTCCAGCTGGATATCCTGATCGGCACCGGGCCAGGGGCGCGAACCCATTCCATTCCGCTGCAAAAATTCACGGCCATTGGAGCAACCACGCGGCAGGGCCTGGTGAGCGCGCCGATGCGGGGCCGCTTTGGTCTGGTCCTGCGGCTGAACCATTACGACACTCAGGAACTTACCACAATTGTGAACCGTTCGGCCCGATTGCTGGATACGCCGGTTGACCCGGACGCGGCTGAAGAAGTGGCGCGGCGTGCGCGTGGAACACCCCGTATCGCCAACCGCCTGCTGCGCCGGGTTCGTGATTACGCCCAGGTCCGGGCCGGTGGCCATATCACGATGGACGTGGCGCAAACCGCGCTCGATCTGCTGGAAGTGGACCGGTATGGCCTGGACGAAATCGACCAGAAAATCATGCGTTCCATCCTGGAAAAATTTGGCGGCGGCCCGGTGGGAGTGAACACGATCGCGGCCTCCATCGGAGAAGAGCCGGAAACGATTGAGGAAGTGTACGAGCCGTATCTGATCCAACTGGGCTTCCTGCACCGTTCCCCGCGCGGGCGGGTGGCGACCGAGCGGAGTTGGGATTATTTTGAAGTTCCCCGCCGCTTTGGTGGTGCGCAGAGGCAGCCGGAACTGTTTTGAAGCTCGCCTACCTCGGCCTCGGCTCAAATCTGGGTGACCGCGAAGAAGCCCTTCGCGAGGCCCTGAAGAAACTGGAAGGCCCCGGGGTGCGTCTTCTGAGAGTGTCGAGCGTGTACGAGACCGAACCCATAGGCTTCAGCAATCAGGGCTGGTTCCTGAATCTGTGCGCCGAAGTGGAAACCACGCTGTTCCCGAAACAACTGCTGCAGAGAACACAGCGGCTGGAGCGGGAGATGGGCCGGAGGCGGACTGTGAAGGATGGCCCGCGCATCATCGACATCGACATTCTGCTGTACGGCAATGCGGTGGTCCACACGGCTGACCTGAAGATTCCCCATCCGCTGTACGGTGAACGCCGCTTCGTGCTGGCCCCTCTGGCTGAGTTGAAACCGACACTGCGCGATCCGGAAACGGGGAAATCCGTAACTGAAATGCTGGGAAACGTTCAGGCGCAAAAAATCCGCCTCGCGGGCCCTCTAAATCCATGTCGGACGAACTGAACCGGCGCCTCCGGATCCAGGATGTCATCCTGGCGGGCCTCTTCGGGGCCCTGCTCTGGTTCGGCCACACACCGGTACAACAAGCCCTGATCGGCTTGCTCGGTGCCCTGCATCTGGTGGAAGCAAAGTCCGAGTGGCTAAGGACCCGAGTTGGGCGAGCAACCATGGCGGTGCTCCAGTTCTCGACGGTCTACCTGCTGATCGGCATTACCGAAGGTGTCAACAGCATCTACTACCTGCTGCTGCTGGCGCCGGTAATTTCTACCGCAAGCTACGCGGGGGTAGCAGGGACGGTCTTTGGTTCGGTTGCTGCTATCGGGGCCTATCTTTCGTTTCTGCTTTACATTGACTGGTCACAGTGGAGAATGGACCCGGAAGCCGTTCACGTCCTCACCATTCGGTGTTTACTGCTGGCCATTGCAGCGTTTCTGGTGAACGCCCTGGGCGAAGCGGTGCGTAAGGAATCGTCCCGCGTCAACCGGGTGGCTGAACAGCTTGCGGCCGCCAACCAAAGCCTGGTAGACGCCGAAGCTGCGGTGCGACGGTCTGAGCGACTGGCGGCACTGGGGCAGCTCTCGGCAGGCCTGGCCCATGAACTACGGAACCCTCTGGGGAGCATACGCGGGTCCGCCGAACTGCTGGTCAGGAGTGCCGCGAGGGAGAGCGCCCTGGTGGGCGAACTGGCCCAGATTATTCGCGAGGAAGTGGACCGAACCAACCTGCTGGTTACACGCTTCCTTGACTTCGCCAGACCTCTGGAACCGATCCGTGAGGAAGCCGACATTACGGCGGTGATCAACCGGGCGGCGAATCATGCAGGGGTGGAAATCATCCGGAACTTCTCGCCCGATGTACCACAAATTCCGCTCGACGCCGCGCTGATGGAACAAGTTGTGCTGAACCTGCTTTCGAACGCAGCACAAGCGTCCCCGGCAGGCGCCCCCATCACGGTGGTGACCAGAGTGCATGATGAAGAAATCGAAATTGCGGTGATTGACCGTGGCTGCGGTATTCCGCATGAAAAGATGGAGACGATTTTCAACCCGTTCGTCACCTCAAAACAGGACGGCGTTGGCCTGGGCCTGGCCATTGTAGCGAAAATCGTAGACGGGCATGGAGGCAGAATGGCTGTTGAGAGCGAACCCGGCAAGGGCAGCACGTTCCGGGTGTATTTACCGCTGCGTGTTTCCAGGACCAATGAGAAATGAAGAAGCGCGTACTGATTGTTGAGGACGAAGAGAAGCTGCGCCGCATCCTGGAATTGCAACTCCTCGATTCGGGCTTCGAACCGGTGAAAGCAGGTTCCGCTGAAGAGGCGCTGCCCCTGATTGATCGTGCGGACCTGATCCTGACAGATATGAAACTGCCGGGGATGACGGGCCTGGAGATGCTGCAATTGATCCGGCGTCAGGACTCGCACGTCCCCGTGATCGTGATGACAGCTTTCGGCACGGTAGAGAACGCGGTGGACGCGATGAAAGCGGGAGCGGCCGACTTTCTGTTGAAGCCGTTCTCGCTGGACCACCTGACGACGGTGGTGAACAAGGCGCTGGAAGTCCGCCACCTGCGCGATGAAAACCGCCGGCTGCGCGAAGAACTGGGGCGCAAGTACCATTGGGACAACATTGTGGGCCGGAGTACGGCTATGCAGCAGATCTTCGCCACCATCATGCGGGTAGCGCCCTCGCGGGCTACCGTGCTGCTAGCCGGGGAGAGCGGCGTCGGCAAGGACCTGATCGCACGCGCCATCCACCACCATTCCCCCCGCAAAGACCGTCCATTCGTGAAAATCAACTGCACCGCGCTTCCTGAAAACCTGATGGAGAGCGAACTGTTCGGGTATGAGAAAGGCGCGTTCACGGGCGCGAATACGGCAAAACCGGGGAAATTCGAACAGGCAGACACCGGGACCGTAATGCTGGATGAAATTGGTGACGTGCCCGCCAGCGTGCAGGTGAAGTTGTTGCGGGTTCTGCAGGAACGTGAGTTTGAACGCCTCGGGAGCAATAAAACAACGCACATTGACGTGCGGGTTATCGCCGCCACCAACCGCGACCTGCGCGCCGCGCTGGAAGACGGCACATTCCGTGAAGACCTGTACTACCGCCTGAACGTGGTGCCCATTGAGATCCCACCCCTGCGGGAACGGAAGGAGGACATCCCCTACCTGGCGCACCATTTTGTGGAAAAGCTGGGACCGGAAACGGGCGGGCGCGTGTTTGACATCAGCGATGCGGCCATCGACAAACTGACAGAATATGGCTGGCCCGGCAACGTCCGCGAACTGGAGAATGTGGTGGAACGCAGCATGGTGATGGCATCGAGGGAAACGCTGGAGGCGGATGACATCCGCCTCGACATGAACCTGCGCCAGCGGCACAGCACCACGGAATTGGGGCTGCCGGAAGGCATGAGTCTGGATCAGTTCGAAACCGAACTAATCAAGAACGCGCTCAAGAAGGCGGACGGCAACAAGAGCCAGACTGCCAGGCTGTTGGGACTCACGAGAAATGCGCTGCGCTACCGCCTCACGCAAATGGGTATCGAAAGTTAGCACGAACCCGACGATTTCCCATAAAATGGTATCCTGAGCAGTTACCGATCAGGCACGATGCCCAACAGCAAACCCAAATTACTGGTCTTCATTGTCGCTTATAACGCGGAAAAGACGATTCAGAAGGTCGTCCACCGCGTTCCGACGGAACTGCTCAATACGTTCGAGACCGACATCCTGATTATTGATGACTCCTCGAAGGATTCCACCTTTGAGAAGAGCCATTCGGTCAGCCTGGATGACACGATTCCCTTCCGCGTGACGGCGCTCTATAATCCGGTGAATCAAGGCTACGGCGGGAATCAGAAGATCGGTTATCGCTATGCGCTGGAGAACCACTACGACTTCGTGGCGCTGATTCACGGCGACGGCCAGTACGCTCCCGAGTGCCTTCCCGAACTGCTGGAACCCCTGCGTACCGGGCAGGCCTCAGCCGTATTTGGCTCCCGTATGATGACGCCGAACGGGGCACTGAAAGGCGGCATGCCGCTTTACAAGTTCTTCGGCAACAAGACGCTTACGTGGATACAGAACCGCTTGCTGGGTTCGCAGATGAGCGAGTTTCATTCCGGTTACCGACTGTACGCGGTCAGCGCCCTGGCAGCCATCCCCTTTGAACGAAACTCGAACGATTTTCACTTCGACACCGAGATCATTGTTCAGTTGATGATCGCCGGGCTGAAGATCAACGAACTGCCCATCCCGACATTCTACGGCGATGAAGTTTGCCATGTGAACGGCTGGAAATACGGCCTGAATGTTCTGGCTGCGGCAGCCAAGGCCCGACTGCAAAAGGCGGGGCTGTTCTACGACCGCAAGTTCGATTGCTCCCCGCCCGACGAATCACCCTACACGCCGAAGCTAACCTACGCCAGTCCGCACGCGTACGCTTTTGAACGCGTAAAAGCCGGTTCCCGCGTCCTCGATATCGGCTGCGCCGGGGGCTATATGGGAACCTTTCTAGCCACCCAAAAGAACTGCCGTGTGGACGGGATTGACTCGTTCAGTGATGTGGAAGAGGGGCTGGAGCACTTCTACCGTCACGACCTGAATGCCGGCCTGCCGGCGCTCGACTTCCGGCAGTACGACTATGTGCTGATGCTGGACGTGATTGAGCACCTGGCCCGGCCGGAAAACTTCCTTGACGAACTCCGCCGGGCCCTCAGCGTGAACCCGCACGCGGAATTCCTGGTGAGCACGGCCAACATCGGCTACTTCATCCCGCGCCTGATGCTGCTTCTGGGCCAGTTCAACTACGGCAAGCGGGGCATTCTGGACCTGACGCACACCCGGCTGTTCACCTTCAGCTCCTTCGAACGGGCGGTGGAGCAATCGGGCTTCGACATCGTGGAGAAAGTCGGCGTTCCAGGACCATTTCCCCTCGCGCTGGGCGACAACGCGTTGAGCCGTTTGCTGGTAGCCATCAATCGCCTGCTGATTGGCATTTCCCGAGGCATGTTCTCGTACCAGATATTCCTGCGCATCAAAGCCCAGCCGACGCTGGAATCGCTGCTGATGTCGGCCACTGAGCACTCGGCCCGCCGGCGGGAATCACTATCCAAGACCTCATGAAGTTGAAAAAAGTCTGGCTCGACAGCGCGCTGGTGCTGGTATTTGGGGCAATGCTGGTGGCCCCGCTGTTCCGCATGGAGTACCTGAATAACTGGAGTTCGATAGAGAGCACCTTCATCTCCGACGCGCGAATGCTGGGCGAAAACCTGCCGCATCCGGGTTGGCAGCCTCTCTGGTACACCGGGACCCGCTTCGATTACATCTACCCCCCCGCCCTGCGTTACGGCACGGCGCTCCTTGCCAAAGCCGGGGGCGTTACTACCGCCCGCGCCTACCATCTCTACGTTGGAGTGCTCTACATCAGCGGCCTGCTGGCGGTCTTTTGGCTGATGATGGCCGGCACAGGCTCCCGATTTGGAGCTTGGCTGGCAACCGCCGGAACGGCCCTGCTGTCGCCCAGCTTCCTGTTCCTGTCGGAGCTTAGATTGAACAGTGGCTATGGAGCGCCGCAGCGGCTCCACGTCCTGATGCAATACGGGGAAGGCCCGCACATCTCCGCGCTTTGCCTGTTGCCTGCCGCCTTAGCCGCTATCTGGGGGGCTGTGCGGACCCGGCGAACGGACCTTCTGGCCCTGGCGTCTGTTCTGTGTGCTCTCGTCGTATCGAATAACTTCTATGGCGCAACGTCGCTGGCATTGCTGGTGCCCATCCTCGTTTGGTCGGTCTGGACCGGGGAACGAGACTGGCGCGTGCCCGCGATCGCGGTGGCTATTGCCGCCCTTGCGTACGGCCTGTGCGCCTTCTGGCTGACGCCTGGATATCTGGGGATCACCTTAGACAATCTGCGCCTGGTCGCCGAACCCGGGGACCGCCGTTCCGTCATCATCTTTGGCCTGGCCCTGCTCCTGTTCGGCCTGGTCAGTTACTTTGTCACTGCCGGAAAGCGCGAACGGGAATGGCCTGTCTTCTGTGGCGGAGCGGTTTCCATCCTCGCGCTCTACGTCCTCGGCCACAGTTACTTTGGCCTTCAGGTAGCGGGAAACACCCAGCGCCTGGCCCCGGAACTGGATTTGGCCATCATCGTCGCCTTTTCCACCGCGATGGTCGCCGTCTGCGCCCGCCCGAAATCGCGAATTGCCGCGGGCCTCATCATCCTTGCCGCTTTCTTCCCCTCGCAGAAGTACCTGAAGCACCTCTGGGCGCCGTTCCCGGAGGCGAAGTCGCTGCATGACGCTTACCCCAGGCAGGTTGCCGGCTGGGCCGCCGCGAACCTGGCCCACGACCGGGTGCTGCCTTCCGGCGAAGTCCGGTTCTGGTTCAATGCCTGGTCGAACGTGGCGCAGGCAGACGGCGGGTCCCAGCAGGGGATGCTGAACCAGCTCTTGCCCATGGCTTTCTGGCAGGTCCTGACCGGTGAAAAACAAGAACCAGCGGTTCTGTGGCTCCAGGCCCTGGGTACCGATGCGGTGATTGTCCCGGACGGCAAATCGCGCGATGCCTACCGCGGCGACTACAAATTCCCGGACAAGTTCCGCGGCCTGCCCGTGCTTTTCGACGACGGACACGGCACCATCATCTACCGAATCCCCCGAGCGTACGCCGGAATCGGGCGCGTGGTGGATGCGAAGGTGTTCGAGGCGACCGGCACAATTAGCGGCGGCCTGGACGTGGACCGGCTTCGGAAATATATCGGCGAAACCGAAAAGGCTGGCCGCTCCCCCGTTGCAGTGGCCTGGCAGGGCTTCGACGCGGTGGAGGTGGCGGGTACGAACGGCCCCGGAGAATCGATTCTGTTGCAGGAAACCTGGGATCCCTTTTGGACCGCCCAGGAGAACGGCGTGACCTTGCCGATTCGCAAGGACCCCGTGATGGGGTTCATGCTGGTCTCACCGCAACCCGGCCACCATAGTATCCAGCTGCGGTTCCAGACCCCCACCGAGAACCGGGTGGGCCAGATACTTTCCCTTATTTCCCTGCTAGTGGCCGGGGGGCTGGTTTGGAAGGGTTCCAGGGTAAGACCTTCCGCTGCGGGCTTGTAAATTTGAGTAACATCCGTTTGAGTAATCTCCGGCTATAGAATCGATGCCATAGAATGGTAAAGATTCCGTCAGTTACTGAGAAGATGTTCAAAGCAATGCGTTTGCCCCACAAAGCACTCTGGCAAACGAACGTATTGGGCTACTTGAATAATCTTACGGAATCAGGTGAAATGGTAGTCCCGGGTTAAGGTGGTGTTTTTTTGACAGGCGCAGCGTCCGAGATTGATAGTTTGCTGGCAGTTTCCGGCCGAATTGGGTGTGACCCAATGTTGGTGCAGGCGGCTACAGGAAACACGTCTGTCAAGCTGGACGATGTCCTGTGGATAAAAGCGTCGGGCAAATGGCTGGCCCACGCGGGCCGGGAAGAGATTCTGGTGCCCGTCAGCCTGGCGGAAACCATTCGCCGCGTGGATACCAACACAGACCCTGCGGGCCAGACAGCTATGGTTGGTGGCCAAACGCTGGGCACTTCCGTAGAAACCGCGATGCACGCCGTGATTCCTCACCGCGTGGTGTTACACGTACATTCCGTGAATGCGATCGCCTGGGCTGTACGTGCCGATGGGGCGGAACAATTGAAACCCCTGCTGGCGGGTATTGCGTGGAAGTGGATTCCCTACCTTCCCTCGGGCCTGCCGCTGGCCTCCGAGATTCGCCGGGCGGTGACGGCAAACCCTGAGCTTCGCGTCTTCATCCTGGGCAATCACGGAATTGTCATTTGCGGCGATTCACCACTAGAGGCCGAAGCCCTGCTTCGCGAAGTGGAATGCCGCGTTGCCATCCAGCCGCGCCCGATTGCCGAGCCAAACTGGGATGACCTTGCTGCGATTGCCGACCGGACCGGTTGGAAGGTACCTTCCAACCCGGCGGTGCACTCTTTGGGACTCGATCCCGTGTCCCGGAATATCGTGACCAGCGGCATTCTGTATCCGTGTCAGGCGATCTTCCTGGCCGCCAGTACGCCCGTGGTTTCCCGTTTCGTATCCGCTGCCGACGCGGCAGAAACCGAGAGCGCCTGCCTGATTATTGAGGGAGCAGGAACGCTGCTGCGGCCCCGCCAGAATCCGGTGGAAAGCCTGACGCTGGCAGGCCTTGCCCAAGTTGTGCTCCGTTTGCCTGAAACGGCCCCCATTGCCTATCTGAGCCAGAGTGAGGTGGGTGACCTGCTTTGTGCCGACGTCTACCATTACCGCGCCCGTGTGGAAGGGAACAGTAGCGACCAACTGCCTTTCCGAACCCCTCCGGCGAGGGAACCTGGCGTGGAACTCCGGTAACTTCTTCTGTAAACTGAAGATTCTTTAAATTGAAAAAGGGCACCCGCTCGAACGGGTGCCCTTTTTTCGTACCTGCGACGCTGAGGCCTTGTACTACAAAGATCGCAGGAAGTTGAGCAGATCCTGCCTGGCCTGCGGGTTCAGGGCGTTGTAGTTGTTGATAACAGCATTTGCCTCTGAGCCACGGCCGGCATGCGCCGCAATGGCTACACCAAGGTCCTGCGTCCTGCCATCATGCAGGAAGAAGAGCCTGGCACCCAGACCCCAGAGAGGTGCCGTGCGCCAGTCCGCACCCAACGCGTTCCCCTGCGAAATCCCATCGGCCAGGCCGTCGCCCATGTTGTGCAGCAGCAGATCTGAGTAAAGTGTTACCGGTTTACGATCCAGGGCGGGAATGGAACTCTTCCCGGTTTGCAACGTCTGCGTGTGGCACATGCCGCAGCCAAGCTGATTGAAAGCCTGCAAGCCGCGCTGCCCGGAGGGGTCCAGCGGATTGGTGGGAGGCGGCGCCAGGTACTTCATGAACTGCATCAACCCGGTAAGGTCACTGATGCTGTTCAGGGGGTTGGACTGGTCCACATGAGTATGATCTTCCGGCGCGCCATTGAAGTTGCAGCCGGGCGTCTCGTCGCGTTCCGTCTGGAAGAGCTCATTGGTAACCCCCTGTTCCACGTTGTACGCTTCGCCCGCAAACAGCAGCAGGGACTTATTCTGTGCCTTCCAGCCGAAACGGGTAAGGGTACCGTCATTGCCGTTGCGGTTCTCTCGGCCACGGATACCAAGCTGTTGTTTGGTGGCGGCGCTGGCGGTCATATTCGCAATAATTGCGGAATCGGGAATTGCTTCCATTAAGCCGCCGCCGAATACAGGAGTCGGAATGCGGAAGATGGCGTTGTTGCGCTGAACCTGCGCAGCAAAGTCCGGCTGCGCGATATTGCAGCCGGAAGCGTCGGCCCGGCCGGTAATGGTGAACAGGGCGTGAACGCCGCCATCGGGACTCCCGTCAGCCTTGCGCACCAGCCGTACCACACGGATGGGGCCATTCTGCTGAATGAAATCGGGCACGCGGTTGGTGGCGCCATATTGGGTGGCCAGGCCCACCTGCGGGTTCAGCCGGGGACTGCTGCCGCCCACTACCGGATGCGCATGGCACTGGCTGCAACTATTGCCGTTAAAGCGCGGACCGAGGCCGGAACCCGGTGCCCCGGGCTGGGTCCCTGAAACGGAGTCAACCTCCCGGAAAATCTCCGCGCCCTTGTTGAACCAGGCGAGTTCATTCGCGTTTAGACCCTGCAGAGGTCTGGCCTGAGCCGGACCCTGCGGGCCGCGCCCTGGCCCCGGGTCGTTTTGCGCCGACAGGATGGACCCCGAGGCCAGAGCCAAAGTCAGGGTGAGAAGTGTTGTTTTGTGTCGTGCCATGTAGTGAAGTAGATGTCGGAAAGCAGGGCAGAAATGTAAAGCTTAGGTAAAACCCGTACGGCCGCCTGCAAAATCAGCTCTAATTGGATTATTACTCACACTCTTGGCACGCGTCTACTGCTGGTAGACGACGATCTGAAGCTCTGTCGCCTCATCCGGGAGTATCTGGAAGGCCTGGGCTATGCAGTCACGGCAGTTCACACGGGGCCCGATGGCCTGGAGGCGGCGTTCGCCTCCGAGTACGATGCCATCATCCTGGACGTGATGCTGCCCAAAATGGACGGCTTTGAGGTTCTTCGGCAGTTGCGCGCCAAGTCCGATGTTCCGGTGCTGATGCTGACCGGCCTCGGTGACGAAGCCGATCGCATCGTTGGCCTGGAGATTGGGGCCGACGACTATCTCCCGAAGACCTTCTCGACGCGGGAGCTGCTGGCGAGGCTCCGCGCGGTGATCCGCCGTTCCCGAATCACCACCATAAAACGCACCGTCACACCCGATGAAAAGGAAACGGAAGAAGTGGTGGTGGGGGACGTGACCATCAAACCCGCCTCCAGAGACGTGGAAGTAGCTGGCCAGCCCGTTTTCATGACCGCCGCGGAATTCGATCTGCTGCTGGCGCTGGCCCGCGCAACGGGCCGCGTGAAGACGCGCGAGCGGCTGCTGCTGGAAGTGGCAGAGCGCGATTTTGAGGCATTTGACCGCTCGATCGATGTCCACATCTCGTCCATCCGGCGCAAACTGGGTGACGATCCTAAAACCCCGGCGTATATCCAAACGATTCGTGGCGTCGGCTACATGATGCGAAAGCCAGGGGACGGCCTTCTGCTTTGAGCGAAGCGGCACCACGACCGAAAAGCGGCCGGCTGTCGCTATCGGCGAAGATCATGCTGCTGGTGCTGGCCAATCTGGTACTCCTGGTGGCAGCTTTTGTGCTGGTGGCCCAATACTACTACGGGATGGACATCAGCACCCTGCTGTTTGCCCCTGCAACCGACCGGGTAGTTGCTGTGGCGCGGCAGGTTTCGCTGGAACTGGAACACACCAGCCTCGACGAGCAAACCGCCCTGATGGGCAGGTACGCCGCCATCTACGGGGCCGATTTCTACCTGTTCCGCAACACCGGTACGCAGCAGGCGGGCCGGGCCGTCACGCTTCCCTCCGAAGTTGTGGAAGAACTCAATCGTCGCCCCGGGGACCGGGGGAAAGCAGGTCGGCGACCGCCACAGGAGCCCCGTTGGCTGCGGAATCAACCGGCACCCAACTCGCAGTCGCCTGACGACGCGCCCCCGCCTCGGCCGGGGAGGGGGCGCTATGGTCCTCCCGGCGAGGACGGCGCGGGAAGAGGCCCCAGCCTCCCCACCATCTGGAATCGCGACGGCACACCCGTATTTCAGGTGTCCGCCGGAGACCGCTATTGGGTGGGAATTCGGATGCCGCTTCCGGATCGCTACGGAGACAGGCCGCTGCCCGGCAGCCTGCTGATCTCGGCGAAGTCTTTCTACGGAACCCCGCTGGTCTTTGACCTTAAGCCCTGGCTGGCCGCCATGCTTGCTGTAATCACAATCTTCGCGATATGCTGGCTCCCGTTTATTCGCAGCCTGACCCGTTCCATTTCGCAGCTCACACGGGCCACCGAACGTATTTCGCAGGGGGACTTTGAGCTGCACCTCAAGGAGGGCCGGGGCGATGAACTGGGCCAACTGGCCAGCGCCATTAATCGAATGACGGGACGCCTTGCCGGCTTCGTAACAGGCCAGAAACGCTTCCTGGGTGACATTGCGCACGAGCTCTGCGCGCCCCTCGCGCGCATCCAGTTCGGCCTCGGCATTCTGGAACAACGTACGGCGGAAGAGCATCAGGGGGCCGTCACCGAGGTGCAGGATGAAGTCCGGCAGATGTCCGAGCTTTTAAGCGAATTGCTAACTTTCTCAAAGGCGGGCATGGAAGCGGCGCGGCGTCCGCTGCGCGACGTGGATGTCGGTCAGGCCGTTCGCCTTGCGGTGGCACGGGAAGCGACAGGACAGGACGTCGTCCGGGTGGAATGCGAGGAGCCCGTGTTCGCCCAGGCCGACGAAGCCATGCTGGTGCGGGCCGTCTCCAATATAGTCCGGAACGCCATCCGTTATGCCGGAGCCGACGGGCCCGTTTCCATTCATTGCGGGCAGCAGGCCGGGGTGGCGACGATTGTGATTCGGGACAGCGGTCCCGGCCTCAAGCCGGAGGATCTGGACCGGGTCTTCGCCCCGTTCTACCGCCCCGAAGTTTCCAGAAACCGGGCTTCCGGGGGCGCTGGCCTGGGGCTTGCCATCGTGAGGAGCTGCGTGGAAGCCTGCCAGGGGACGGTGCAGTGCCGCAACCGCGCCGAAGGCGGCCTGGAAGTTGAGATTCAGCTCAAAGCAGGGGTCGGTACTGCTGGAGGAGCACAATGACTCGGCACAAGCCCACGTCCGTACCCGGCACATGGAGGTGAGCGGCATGGGGGGAAGTCTTTGCCGGGAGGCTGAAAACGAGGGCAAAAGTGCCTGCCCTACCCCGCGTCAAAGAGTCCGGGCATACCGCAGAGCTTCAATGGCAGCCCCGCGCGCGCCCGCGGTATCGCCATTGGGCATAATATGGATCGGGATATCGGCCTGCTCCGCCCGCTGGCCGGGCATGCCGTGGCGAATCTCCGCCACGAACCATGTCTGGAAATCGCCGGAAGTCTCAATCGCGCCGCCGCCCACAATCAGGGCGTCGGGATCAAACGTGTTGATCATCTCGTCGAAGAAAAGTCCCAGGGCGTGGGCCTGAACCCGGAAAATCTCCCGGCACATGGTATCTCCCCGCTCCGCCAGACCCCGCACCAGCTTCGAGGCTTTCCGCAAGTCGCCCACGGCTGCCAGTTCATGGCTTGGAAAGCGGCCCAGAAAGTACGGGAGCAATGATTTTTCAATCGCAGTCAGGGAACACAGCGCTTCCAGATCACCCATGCGGCCGCAATTGCACTCCGGCCGCAGACCTTCGGTATCCGCGATGCTTTGGTACGGGATCAGCACGTGCCCCAGTTCCCCGCCGAAGCCCTTACGACCTCGAATTACCGTTGCGCCCTCAACAATGACACCACCGCCGAGCCCAGTCCCGATGATGGCGGAAACCGAAGTGGCGGTATTTTTCGCACCGAAAAGAACGAAATGGCCCCAAAGCGCGCCCGCATTGCCGTCATTGAGGTAGGTAACCGGCTTACCAAGGCGTGCCTCCAGAGCAGCGCGAATATCAAAACCGCTCCAGTCCGCATGGACGAAATTGGTGGAACCTCGTGCGCTCAGAACCCCGCTCGCGCTGGCCGGACCCGGGGTATCCAGACCAACGACCGCAATATCTTCCAGCCGGACGCCAGCGCTCTGTGCCGCGATCGCCAGACCGTCTTCAATCTGCTTTAGACAGACCGCGGGACCTTCGCGAGACAGCGCCGGGTACTCACACAGCCCGTCAATGAGGAAGCGTTCGCCGCCCGCCGCACCGTCGCCGGCGAGAAAAGTGTAATTAACGGCGGTTCCGCCGAGATCAATGCCCGCAACAACTTTCACAGCCCCAGCGTAACAGGCCGGAGATTACTTTGGAGCCTATACGTCGGGGTCGAGGATGCAGACATCCCGCAGATTCCTGTACCGCTCTGCGTAATCAAGGCCATAGCCGACCACGAACTCGTCCGGGATACGGAAACCGACGTAGGCGACATCCACGTGGCGTTTTCGGCGATCCGGTTTATCGAGCAAGGCTGCGATGCGGACGGAACGGGGTTTGCGGGCCAGCAGCAGGTTGGTCAGATAATTCAGCGTCACGCCGCTGTCGATGATGTCTTCAATGATGAGGACATCGGCGCCTTCGAGCGAGATATCGATGTCCTTGACGATCCGGACCTCGCCGGATGAAGTCTTTTCGGCTCCGTAGCTGGAAATCGCCATGAAGTCGATAAAAGCGTCGCGTTCAATGGTCCGCGCCAGGTCGGCCAGGAAAAAGCAAGCGCCCTTCAGAATCCCGATCAGGTAAAGCGTACCGTCGGGATAGTCCTGGTTAATTTGCGCGCCGATTTCGCGGACGCGATTTTGGATCTGCTCTTCGCTGATGAGTGTTGTCAGTGACATACGGTTTTCAGAAACGCACGAGGCTTAGAAGCGAACGAGCATCTTCCCAAAATTACGACCCTGCAGCACGCCGAAAAGGGCCTCGGGAGCATTTTCCAACCCGTCCACAATGTCTTCTTTGTAGCGAATCTTGCCGTCCCGGAGCCAGCCTGAGACGTCACGCAGGAAATCCGACATTTGGCTCGCATAGTCCAGGACGATAAAGCCCTGAATCCGAATGCGCCTGGTAAGAACGGCGCGCATCAAGACGGCGGTTCTGTCCGGGCCCGGCGGCAGTTCCGTCTGGTTGTATTGGGAGATGAGACCACAAACGGGCATCCGGCTGAAATCGTTCATGCGGGGCAGGACAGATTCCAGAACTTTGCCCCCCACATTCTCGAAGTAGACGTCCACGCCGGCCGGACATGCGGCCTTGAGATCATCATACAAAGTTGGACTCCGGTGGTCCACGCAGGCGTCAAAGCCCAATTCTTCAACAACATAGCGGCACTTTTCCGGGCCGCCCGCGATGCCGACTGTGCGGCAGCCTTTCAGCTTCGCGATCTGGCCCACGACAGCCCCTACCGCGCCCGCCGCAGCCGAGACCACCACCGTCTCGCCCTGTTTGGGGTCCCCAATATTGAGCAGGCCAGTGTAAGCGGTGAGGCCGGGCATCCCCAGCACCCCCAAAGCCAACGAAACGGGACCTTTCTCCGGCTCCAGTTTCCGCAAGCCACGGCCTGGGACAACAGCGTATTCCTGCCAGCCAGTGAAAGCGCTGACGATTTGCCCCGGCTGAAGGCCCGGCAACTGCGATTCAACCACCTCGCAAACCGTAGCGCCCACCATCACTTCGCCGATTGCAACCGGAGCGGCATAGGAGGGCCCATCACTCATCCGGCCCCGCATATAGGGGTCAATCGACAGATAGAGAGTGCGCAGCAGCACATCCCCCTCATGCAGCGCCCCGGTTTCCGTGGTTTCCAAACGAAAATTGGCCGCTGACGGCTCCCCTTCGGGCCGCGAGGCAAGAACGACACGACGATTCGTCATAGTCCTTCTATCAGAACACAAGATCAGCAGAACACACGATCAGCAGAACACAACGAGGATTCATCGTGTGGTCCGCATCGGTCCTGTGGTCCCGATTGCTACCCCTCGATTGCACATCCTGGCATGTTAACGGAAGATGAAAAGGTTTGGTTATTCTCCTCTTTGGCCCCCCAGGTTCCGGCAAAGGTACCCAGGGTCGCATGATTATCGACTGGCTGCCCTCGGCGATACCGTCTATTTCCACTGGCGAAATGCTGCGTGGCGAAATATCGGCGGGTACCGCATTGGGGCTGGAGACCAAGTCCATCATCGCTGCCGGAGGTCTGGTGGGAGATGACATCATCAACCGGATCGTGAAACAGCGAATCGAGAAACCGGACTGCACGAATGGGTTCATGCTCGACGGCTATCCCCGAACCATTGGGCAGGCGGAGTTCCTCGATACGGAGCTCAGAGCGCTCGGGATGCCCGATCCCGTTGTGGTCCACCTCGACGTTCCCACAGAAGTTCTGGTGAGCCGGATTATTTGCCGGCGTCAGTGCCAGACGTGCGGTGCCATGTTCAACATCCTCTCGCGCCGCCCCCACGCTCCCGGTCGCTGTGATGATTGCGGCGGGTTTTTGGTGGTCCGCCACGACGACCGCGAAGAAGTGATTCGCGAACGGCTGCGGGCCTATGAAGCCCAGACTCAACCCGTGCTGGCCCATTACTACAACGGTAATTATTGCCACATCCCCGGTGACCGGTCGCCCGTGTACATTTTTGAAGCCATCACCAACTTCCTGGAACCCTTCGTCGCGGCAGGCGCGGGCAGCAGGAACGGGCAGCAGGGCTAAGTCTGAGAGTTTATGCTCCCCGCCCTCGAAAACTACCTCTCTGACGCTTCCGGCTATAAAGGCCATGCCGAGCGCCTCTTTACCCCCGAAAACGAAACGGAGCTTTCCGCCGTTCTTGCGGAAGCGACCGCAACCCGCACGCCCGTAACTATCTCCGGTGCCGGGACGGGCCTGGCCGGCGGACGCGTGGCGCAGGGTGGCTGGGTGATTTCCATGGAACGGTTCCGGCGCCTCGAAATCCACTCGGGACGGGCCATCGCGGGCGCGGCCGTCCCGCTGCTGACCCTGCGTGACGCCGCGCTCCCCGGCAAACAGTTCTACGCCCCTGATCCTACCGAAATCACCGCCTCGGTGGGAGGTACCATCTCCACGAACGCCAGCGGCTCCCGTAGTTTCCGCTTCGGCAGCACCCGCCGCCACGTTCAGGCGCTTCGCGTGGCTTTTGCGGACGGTCGAATCGCCGAATTCCACAAAGGAGACAAAGTTGACTTCGCGGTCCCTTTCGTCCCCCTGCCGGACACCCGAAAATGCACCGCGGGTTACCGTCTGGAGCCCCACATGGACTGGATTGACCTGATCTGCGGGTCAGAGGGCACGCTCGCGGTGGTGATGGAGGCCGAACTCCAGCTGCTGCCGCTGCCGGCTGAACTCTTCGGCGGCATCGTCTTCTTCGCGTCCGACGAGAACGCGCTGGATGCCGTGGATAGCTGGCGCGAAACCGGAAACCTCCGCATGCTGGAGTACGTGGGTAAAAGCGCGCTGGATTTCCTGCGAGCCCGGTTCCCCGATATTCCCCGCAGCGCGGCTGCTGCCCTCCTGATTGAAGGTGAAGAGCTGGAGGGCTGGGAAGAACGCCTGGAAGCCGCCCATGCCATGGCGGAAGCCTCCTGGTTTTCCACCGAACCGCGCGACCGCGAGCGTTTCCGCAAATTTCGCCATTCCCTGCCCGAACTCGTGATCGAATTCGTGACCCGCCATGGCTTCATGAAGATGGGCACCGACTACGCAGTCCCGGTTGGCCGCAATCGCGACATGCTGCGTTACTACCAGCAGCGCCTCGAACAGGAGCTACCCGGCAACTACGTTGTATACGGGCACATTGGAGACGCCCACGTCCACGTGAACATGCTGCCGGCGAGCGGGGCTCAGGCTGAGACGGCCACGGGGTTACTGAAAGAATTTGCCGCCAAAGCCGTGGAGATGGGGGGCACCGTTTCCGCCGAGCATGGCCTGGGCAAGCGCAAGGCAGGCATGCTCGCCCTCCAGTACGCCCCCGAGCACGTGGCCGCCATGATGGACGTAAAGCGCCGACTCGATCCCCACTGGCTGCTGGGACGCGGTAATCTGTTCCCCTTCCCGACTGCGTAAGCGGCGGCGGGGAAGGTGGGGCTTCGCTCCAGGAACGTTCACTTCCATGCCTCAATGGCTGAGTCGAGCTCAGTGGTTACTGGTGGCGAAGGAGCGAAGCCAGCCCCGGAGTTCGTCGCGGACCCGACGGAAGATGGCAAGACGTTCTTCGAGAGTACCGATTCCGGGAGCTGGCGGGTCTTCGAAGGTGTTGTGGAGCCGCTGTGCGTCACTGAAAAAGACGGGGCAGGTTTCTTTGGCGTTATCGCAGACGGTGATGACGTAGTCAAAAGGCTGGCCTTCGAATTCGGTCACGTTTTTGGAGCGGTGGCTGGTAAGGTCGATGCCGAGTTCAGCCATGGCGGCAATGGCTTCGGGGCGGACCAGACTGGCTTTTACGCCGGCGCTTTCCACTTCGAATTTGTCCCCGGCGTCGTGGCGGAGGAGGCCTTCGGCCATTTGGCTTCGGGCGGAGTTTCCGGTGCAAAGAATGAGGACTCGTTTTTTGGGGGTCATGAGTTGGCCTTGGGGTCCGTTGGCGGGACGAGCCAGCGGAAGAGGAGTGTGGCGGCGGCGGCTCCGGCGAGCTGCGCGGCGATGAAGCCGGGGGCGTCCTGCGGACGGATTCCGGCGAAGGTGTTGGTGGCGGCTCGGGCGAGGGTGACGGCCGGGTTCGCAAAGGATGTGGAGGCCGTGAACCAGTAGGCTCCGGTGATGTAGGTTCCGACGGCGAAGGGGACGGCGGTGGGTCGCGTGCGGGCGACGCCCCAGATGATGGCGAGCAGGCCGAAGGTGGCGATGAATTCGCTGAAGAGTTGGGAGTTGCCGGCGCGGATGTGAGTGGAGGCCGCGAAGAGGAGTTCTCCGAACATGAGGTGCGCGGTGGCGACTCCGAGGAAAGCTCCGGTAGTTTGGGCGATGAGGTAGCCGGGGACTTCGGACCAGGGGAGGCCACGCTGGGTTGCGGCGGCGAGGGTGACGGCTGGGTTGAAGTGGGCTCCGGAGATGGGGCCGAAGGTGAGGATGAGGGCCACGAGCATAGCTCCGGTGGCGAGGGTGTTGGCCAGCAGCGCGATGGCTACGTTACCTCCGGCGAGGCGCTCGCCCATGATGCCGGAGCCGACTACAGTAGCTAACAGGAGGGCGGTGCCGAGGAATTCGGCGACAAGCTTCTTCAGGATGATTTTGCTCATGCGTGTGCGATTTGCCTCAGGCGATCGGGGCCAGTGGGTTCGAAGGGCTGCCAGGGAACGGTGGCCATGCGGGTGGCGAATTTGTCGCGAACTTCGGTGATGAAGGGTTGTTCGCGGCGGCCCCGATTGATGAGTGTTGGGTCAGTGAAGGGCTGGCCGGTGAAGGTCTGGTTGACGATCCAGGCGTAGGGGGTGATGCCGGCGCGGGCGAGGTCGGCCTGGAGGTGGGCGGCTTCGTGAACGGGGGTGGCTTCGGGGAGGGTGACGAGGAGGACGCGGGTGAAGTTGGGATTTCTGAGACGCGGGAGGAGATTGCGGACGGAGTCGGGCTGGTCACTTAATGTGCGGGTAACTTCGCGATGGTAGGCCTCGGCGGCGTCGAGCAGGAGGATGGTGTGGCCAGTGGGGGCGGTGTCGAGGACGACAAAGCCTCGTTCGCCTTCTTCCACGGTGCGGGCGAAAGCGGTGAAGACGGCGATTTCTTCGGTGCAGGGGGAGCGGAGATCCTCTTCGAGGAGCGCGATGGCGGCGGCGTCGAGTTGGGGCGAGGCTTTGGTGATGACGGCCTGGGAATAGTCGCGGGTTTCGGCGGCGGGATCGATGCGGGAGACGGTGAGGTTGGGCACAAGACCGGCACTGTTGGAATCGCCGTCGCCGGCGAGTGTCGCTGCGACGTGGGCGGCGGGGTCGGTGGTACTGAGGTGAACTTTGTGGCCGCGGTGGGCGAGTTCGACGGCGATGGCGGCGGCGAGGGTGGTCTTGCCGACACCGCCTTTACCCATGGTCATGATGACTCCATTGCCCTGGCGTTCGAGGTTATCGATGAGCGCGGCGAGGGATTGATCGGACGGGTGGGCGGGTTCAACGGCGAAGGCTTCGGGCAGCGCAGGGATGGGGCTGAAGACGTGCGCCAGGTTGGCGAGGCCCATGGGGGCGTAGGACAGGAGGGCGACTTCGGTGCGGGGGAGCGCGGCGAGGGCGGGCGGCATGGAAGCGAGGGCTTCCCTGCCCCGGGCTTCGAGAGCCTGGGCTGCGGGGTCGTAAGTGCCGTGATCGGCGGGGAGTTGGGCGGTGAAGACGCCATTGAGGTAGAGTCGCTGGTTGCGGACGCCCATTTGCAGGAGTTCGAGGCTGGTGCGGCTGGCTTCGGCGAGGGCGGCGCGGCTGGGGCGGCTGACGAGGATGAGAGTGGTGGTGGCGGGGTCAGTGAGTGCGTGGAGGCTGGCGTCGTAGAGCGATTTCTGCGTTTCGAGACCGGAGAGAGGGCCGAGACAGGAGGTTCCGGTGGTGTTGTTGGCCATGAAGCCGGTCCACGCGGCGGGCAGGTGGAGGAGGCGGAGGGTGTGGCCGGTGGGGGCGGTGTCGAAGATGATGTGCGCGTAGCCCGAGGTGGCCTGGGTATCGCCGAGGAGTTTGGTGAATTCGTCGAACGCGGCGATTTCGACGGTGCAGGCGCCGGAGAGTTGTTCTTCCATGGAGGCAACGGCGGCCGCGGGGAGGAGGTCGCGGTAAGGGCCGATGACGCGTTCACGGTAGGCTCGGGCGGCGGCTTCGGGGTCGATATTCAGGGCGAAAAGGCCTTCTGCTCCCGGGACGGCGGTGGGGGCGTTGGAGAGGTGGACGCCGAGGACTTCGTCGAGATTGGAGGCAGGGTCGGTGGAGACTAGCAGGACTTGTTTGCCGGCGCTGGCGAGGGAGACGGCGGTGGCGCAGGCGAGGGAGGTTTTGCCGACTCCGCCTTTGCCAGTGAAGAAGAGGATGCGGGTGGTGAGGTTGGGGGTCATTGCAACACCGGCAATTTGAAACCGGTGGGGGCGTTGGGGATGGTGGCGTCGACGCCGACGATGTTGGCGAGCTCGCGGCGGGTGGGGTACTGGCCTCGGCTGACAATGGCTCCATTGAGGAGGATGAGGGGCAGGCAGGCGGTACCGGAGATGGCGAGGGCTCCTTTCACGGCAGGGTTGCTGGTAAATGCCATGGGCTGTTGGGAGAGGTTGAAGCGCTCGACGGCGACGCTTTGGTTGGCAAGCCAGTGGAGGTCGGAGGCGAAGGTGACGAGTTTGGGGTCGAGGGTGGGGCCGCAGACTCCGGTGGAGCAGCATTGGGGGGGATCGAAGACTTCGAGTTTGTGCATTTGTGGCTCCTGTATGTGAATCCTAGATAATCGCGATTAGGGCTTTCAGGCGGCCGAGGCCGTCAAAATTGAGGCAGTACCCGGCTTCGGAACTGCGGACGAGACCAGCTTCCTTCAGGATTCGAAGGTGTTCGGAGACGGTGGATTGGGCCAGCGGGAGTTCATCGACGATCTGGCTGCAGACGCGAGCTTCCTTGCGGGAAAGGAGCCGGAGGATGCGCACCCGAGCGGGGTGGCCGATGGCTTTGGCGAGACGCCCGAGTTGTTCATCGGCTTCGGGACCTTCGAGGGCGGTTAGCGGCTCGGGGTCGGGTTCGGGGGGGCAGCAGGTGGGTTCGCAGTCCATAGCCTATCGTCGATTAACGATTGCATTCTTGCGCTTCTTTGTCAAGCCAGGGTGAACCTCCGCCCGGAGCACTACATATTCTTCAACAGTTCATCCAGCAAACTCCGCACCGCCGCATGAGGATCCGGGCCGCCCGTCTCGAGCGAATAAACGCCCTTAAAGCCCATCTCCTTCGAGATCCGAATCGCATTCCCAAAATCAAACCGCGCCGGATTGATCTTCACATGACTAACCGTTACCGATAACGGATAGAGTAACCGCAAACCGCGCGCCCGGGTTTCCTCGTCCGGGAAATTCCCGATATCCGGATTCGCCAGCGTCCCGGAAGCCCGCATCACTTTCTCCAAAGTCTCCGGAGGAGTCCGCCCGCGATTCTCCATGATCACCGCGACCTTCTTCGCCTTCCCGTAAGCGCTCAGCTCCTTCAGCCCCTCGATGGCAGCCGCGGTATCTTCCAGGGGAGCCGTGCCCTGATTCACCATCACGCTCGGGCACTCCAGCATCGCCGCGCGGTCAATCCATTGCTTGGTGAGCGCAATCGCTTTCGCGCGTACCGCCTTGTCCGGGGAACAGGGGCTCAACACGCCGGCATAACCCTTCTCGTCTAACTCGAGCGGCATATCAATCATCCGCGACTTAGCCTTCTTCACGCGCCCCAAAAACTTCTTAAAGTACGAAGGTTCCATGGACAGGAAATGGATCTGCTGGACCTCCACGTTATGGATGCGATAGCGGTCCGCCAGCATGTCGGGATAATCCATGATGTCCAGCTCTTTCGCGACACCCGCTTGACCAGGAGAAAGCTTACTCCAGTCGCGCATCTCGGTCATCAGATTGCCGAAGCAGCCCGACATCACCCCAACGCGCTTCAGCTTCGCATCGTCATCCAAAGCCAAAGCCGAGCCGGCCATCGCCGCAGTTGCCAAAAATTCTCGTCGCCGCATAGGCACATAATATATTGCAAACCAGACATGCGACTAAAGATTTTTTTGTTCCTCGGAACCGCCGTACTTTTCGCGAGCCCCGCCCTCGACATCACCGTCCACGAAGGCACGTCCATGTCCGTCACCGCCGCACCGGACGGCAGCCTGCTTGCCACCGACCTCCAGGGCTCCCTCTGGACTCTGCCCGCATCCGGCGGCCCCGCCCACCGCATCACCGGGCTCTACGACGATGCACGCCAGCCCGCCTTCTCCCCCAACTCCCAAACCCTGGCATACTTCGCCTTCCGCGAGGGTCACTATGCAATCTGGACCATCCGGCGCGATGGCACGAACGAACGCCGCCTCACGTGGGGACCTTACGACGACCGCGAGCCAGCCTGGTCACACGACGGCAAACAACTCGCCTTCGCCTCAGACCGCAGCGGCAGCTACAACATCTGGACCCTCGACCTCGCCAGCGGAACCCTCCACCAAATCACCCGCGGAGCCAACGAAAACCGCATGCCCGCCTTCTCGCCCAGCGACGAAGAAATCGCTTACACCTCAACCCGCGAGAATGGCCGGGCCATCTGGGCGACCACCCTCAAAACCGCAAGTGAACGCGCACTCCACACCGCACCCACCGCAATAACCGCACTCGCCTGGGGCCCGTCCGGCCAAATCGTGTATCACACCGTCAGCCATCAGGACCTCAACAACAAGCCCCTCACCGCTGACGAAAACGCCGCGCCGTTCCGCGTCTCCTGGGTCTCCCCCACCGAATTCTTCTACACCGCCGACGGCCACATTCGCCGCCGCAGCACAACCGCCCCGGAAGCCCAAACCATAGACTTCACCGCCACCCTGGCCGTCAACAACACACGGTACAAACAACGCCTCCGCGACACCGACTCCATAGCCCCGCGTCAGGCCCTCGGCATCGTCCACCCCCACACTCTCGCCCGACGGCAAAACGCTCGCGTTCCACGCCCTGGGAGATATCTACCTCATGCCTCTCGGAGGCGCGCCGAGGAACTTAACCAAAGACGCCGCCTACGACACCGACCCCGCGTGGTCCCCCGACGGCAAACACCTGGTCTACGCGTCCGACAAGAACGGAGGTCTTCTCCAACTCTGGCTCCGCGACGTTGCAACCAATCAGGACCGAAAGCTCACCAACCTGACCACGCAACCGTTGGCCCCCGCCTGGTCCCCCGACGGTGCCCGCATCGCCTTCCTCAACGTCAACGAAATGTGGGGAGCCGCCAGCCTGGACATCCTCGACCTCGCCTCGGGCAAAACCACCAAACTCCACGACACGATCTTCGCGCCCGGTGCCCCCACCTGGTCGCCCGATGGCAAACACATCGCCCTCGCCGCCCTGTCCGCCAACTCCAAAAGCTTCCGCGAAGGCACCAACCAGATCCTCGTCGTCGATAGCGACGGCCCCGCCAACAACGAACACTGGTATACCCCTGCCCCGAACCTCTCCCTCGATTCCCGCCTCGGCTGTGGCCCGGCCTGGTCCCCCGACGGAACCCAAATGGCCGCCATCTACGAGGGCACGCTGGCCGTCTGGCCCGTCTCCCCCACCGGAGAACCGCAAGGTCCCATTCGCCACCTGACCACCGAAATCGCTCACGATCCCGCCTGGTCCGCCGACTCCCAACAAATCCTCTACCAGGCGAACGACAAGATCCGCCTGCTCAGCCTCAACACCGCCGCCCCTCGCGACATCCCCGTCAATCTGAAATATACGCCCGCCATCCCCAAGGGCCGAACGATCCTCCACGCGGGCCAACTCGTCGATGGCAAAGCCCCCACCGCCCGCGCCGGCATGGACGTTGTCATGGAAGGCAACCGAATCCGCACAGTGGCGCCCCACAGCGCTGCTCTGCATAAAACCGGCACACTCATCGACGCCACCAATCTGACCGCCATGCCGGGCCTCATCGAGTACCACACCCACCTGCAAAAGGACCAGGGAGCCGCGGGCCGCCGCGCCGCTCTGGCCTTCGGTGTGACTACCCTCCGCAGCCCCGGCGGAGGCCCCTACGAGGCCGCAGAGGACCGGGAAGCCAACGAAGCGGGCATCCGGCCCGGCCCCCGCGTCTTCGCCTCAGGCTACATGCTGGACTGGGAACGCACCTACTACAAGGGTGCCGTCGCCATCTCCACGCCCCGCCACCTCGAAATGGAGCTGGAGCGCACCCGCAGCCTGCAGCACGACCTCGTAAAGAGCTACGTCCGCCTCCCCGACATCCAGCAGAAGCGCGCCGTGGAATTCGCGCACGGCATCGGCATCCCCGTGGCCAGCCACGAACTCTACCCCGCCGCCCTCGTCGGAGTCGATAGTATCGAACACACCGGAGCCACCAGCCGCCGCGGCTACTCACCCAAAATTGGCCCCCAGCAACGCAGCTATGAGGACGTGATTCAGATCCTGGGCGAGTCCAACAGCATCCTCTGCCCCATGATCATCGGCGCGGGGGTACAAAAGCTTATCGCTACCAACCCGGCGCTGCCCAACGACCCGCGCTTCAACCTTTACCCCGCCTGGGTCCGAGCCCAGCTACAAAGCCCCGGGGGACGTGGCGGAGGGCGTGGAGCGCCCGGTACAAGCGGAGCAGGAAAAATGGTGCTCGACGCGCGGAAGGCGGGTGCAAGAATCGTAGCCGGAACCGACACCCCGAACGCCTTCAATCTCCACGGAGAACTGGCGTCCTACAGCCTGGCCGGCATGTCGCCGTATGAGGCGCTGAAAGCCGCCACCGTGACGCCCGCCGAAGCCCTGGGCCTCGACGCCGGCACAATAGAGCCTGGAAAACTCGCCGACATAATCCTGGTGGAAGGCAACCCGCTCGAAGATTTAGCGAACGCGTTGCGAGTCCGGCAAGTGATCGCCAACGGTAAGATCTATACGCTGAAAGATCTGCTCGGAAACTAACGGGGGACTTACACAATTCGTGACTTCGGCCACTGAATCACCGCTATTTCATTACCGCTATTTCATTACCGCTATTTCATCACCGACAGATACGCGGCCCACGGCCCGACCTCGTGCTTGTACCTCTTGGCCATCACCCGGCTGATTTGCAGCAAATGAGCCATATCGTGAGCCGTCCACGTCGCCAGTAACTGCCGCGCCGTCACCAGACCAAACGCCGGATGCGTCCCCTGTAACGCCAACTGCGCATCGGTCAGTCTCAGCTCCCGCAACTGCGCCAGATTCCCTGCCCGCAGTGCCCGAAACTCATCCAGTAAAGTCCCCAAAGGCAACCGCGCCTGCTGAAACTGTGCTTCCCGGTCAAACGCGGCAAACGGCTTCTCCGGACCATGCTCCAGGATGATTGCCAAGCGCTCCATCCAGTCCGCCTTCTCCGCATGAATCAAATGCCCCACCACATCGTAAGGGCTCCAGGTATCCGGCCCTTCCGTCGCACTCACCCAGGCCTCCGGCAAGTCCCGCAGCAACGCCTCCAGCACCGCAGGCGTGCGGCTCAGCAAAGCCAAGGATTCATCCAGGAAGACGGGGACCATCAACTACGCAGCAGCCACTTCGTCTGCGAAGAACGCGTCCACCAGTTCCAGAATCTCCCGTGGTTCCTTCGAATGATAAATCGACACCCGCAGGGCCGCACCGCCCCGAATTCCATGTGTGAAATAGGTGGCAAACTGCTTCATCTTGCCCAGCGCATCGTCTTCCAGCCGGTCAATCAGCATGTTGTAGTACAGGCGCATCATGTCGTACCGGTCCTGGTGCGTCGGCTCCTCGTACGTACCCGTCTCCAGATACTGCGCCAGTTGCCGGAAGATCCACGGATTCGACGCCGCCGTTCGGCCCACCATCACCGCGTCGCAGCCGGTCTCCTTCACCATCCGGACCGCATCCTCGGGCGTCAGAATATCACCGTTCCCGATCACCGGAATCTTCACGGCCGCCTTGACCGCCGCAATGCGGGTCCAGTCCGCTTTCCCGCCGTACCCTTGCTCGCGGGTCCGCGGATGCAGGGCAATCGCCTGCAGACCGCAATCCTCTGCCATCCGGGCCATCTCCACCATCACCAGTTCCTCGTCGCTCCAGCCCGCCCGGAACTTGCAGGTAAAGGGAATCGTAATCGCCTTGCGCACCGTGGTGAGAATGTCCGCTACCAGCGGCAGATCCCGCAGGAGCCCCGACCCGCCATTGCACTTCACTACTTTGTTCACCGGACACCCGAAATTGATGTCCAGAATATCGAAGCCCAGATCCTGACAAACCCGCGCCGCATCCGCCATAATCTCCGGATCCGCGCCGAACAACTGTGCCGAAATCGGGTGCTCCGAAGGATCGAAGCCCAGATACCGCGCCACCGTTCGGTTCGGTTTCTTCGACGCCGCATGCCGCATCTGCGCACTCACACCGTGTGAACTCGTGAACTCGGTCATTATCAGCCCACAGCCACTCAAGTTGCGGATGAAACGACGAAAAACGGTGTCCGTAACCCCCGCCATAGGTGCCAGCACCGTCGCAGGAGCAATCTTAATGGAGCCAATCTGGAATTCACGAGGGAAGTTCAAACTACCAGTTTACCTTCCGCCACCCTCGCCGCAGTCTGGTTCAAAGCCAGAAGCGCCGCGTACGCCGATCCGCGCACCTCAGCGTTCTTGTCTTCCACCAGGGCCTGCAGCAGCGGTAAATCCGCCGGATCCCCAATTTTTCGCAGGATCCACGCCCCTGCCCGCCGGAACCGGGGATGAGGATGTTTCACAAACCGCTTTAGTCTGGCCGCATGCGCTTCCTTATCCAGCAGGAACAAACCGTACGCCGCATTCGCGGCCACACGATGATGCAAATCCTCCAGCGCCCGCGCAAGAATTGTCCGTGACGCCTCATCCGTATGGCCCCACAAAGCCTGCACCGTATTCGCCCGCACCCGTGGATCCCCATCCGCCGCCAGCTGGGCCAGCACTTCCGGGTTGTCCACCTTCCGGCTCAGCAGCAACGCCGCCTTCTGCCGGACATGGGCGGCATCATGGGCCAACGCCGCCCGCAGCGTGGGATACAGCCGGGCTGGCGGAGCAATGGCTGCCAGCAACTCCAGCAGCCGCTCTACGTGGCCGAAATTTGGCTTCTCCACCGAGCATTCCGCCGTCAACAGGACAGCCAGCTCCGTATCGAACTCCGGATTACCCTCCGCAATGCGAAACGCTGCCTCCAGCGCTTGTGGCGCGGGGCAGCGTTTCGGATCACAGATAGCTTCAACAGTGTCGAAGGGGACAGTGTCGAAGGACACTTTACACCATCGGGCCGGGAGGCGTCGGAGCCTTCCGCTTGCGCGGAGCAGCTGCTTTGCGAGGCTTGCGCGCCGCAGGCACAACGTTTCCGTTGATCTCCGGTCCGGCAACCTTCTTCGCGCCCTTTTTTACACGAGGCGAGTGCGCGGTCGGCTGACCGGCAACAAAGGGCTGAGGCTCGTCAATCTCGTCGTCGTCGAAATCGTCCATGGCCGGCTGTGGTTCCGGCTCCGGCAAGGCCGGCGGATGGAATTCCGCACCCAGAAACACAATCAGACCACGTTCTTCGTCGGGATCCATGCGGACCACGGTCTTGTCCTGCGCGTAGTTCAGGAATTCGGTGAACTCCTGGAAGCCATAGGCCTTCCAGTCGAACGTCGGCACTTCTTCCTTTACCCAACCCAGCAGATCGTCCACCGAAGCGCCGTCTTCCATCTCCAAACGATGAATTTCCAACACATCGCGAAGCCCTGGGAGGGCTTCTTCCGGCCGCACTGATTTCTCGGGCGCCAGACCACGCTTCCGCTGAATCATGTACCGGCCTTCGCCGCCCGTTACATGAATCAAATCCGCCTTCCGGAGCTTCTCAATGAAGTCCGTAAACGAACCCGCGCCATAAGCGCGTTCATTGAAGCTCGAATCCAGCTGCAGCATGGTGGATTTCAACAACCCCAGCTGCGGCCGAACTTCCCGCCGATCCAGAACCTGCAACGCGCGTTCCACGAGCGGCATGGCCTGGTGCAGATCGAGAGCTGGCGGACGGCGCGAACCACCGCCACCACCATGCTGCCCCTGACCCTGCTGGCCTTCACCACGGTCACGGCCCTGCTGGCCACCCTGGTATCCGCCCTGCTGGCCTTCACCACGGTCACGGCCCTGCTGGCCGCCCTGGTATCCGCCCTGCTGGCCTTCACCACGGTCACGGCCCTGGTATCCGCCGCCCTGATGGCCACCACGGCCATATTCGCGCTTTTCGCTCACCGGAGCAGGCTCAGCCGCAACCACGGGAGGAGCAACCGCCGACGCCGCTCTGGCGGAGGCAATTATTTCGCCTTCCATTACGATGATCGGTTGAACATCGTCCGGTTGAGTGTCGCCTGCCGCTGTACCTTCTTCACCTTCCACCACAGCAGCCACGGCTGCCTGTGCTGCCAGGGGCTGAGCCTGTGCCACCGGGGTGGAGAACGGGCCGGCCGGGAACGTCCGCTGGTGCTGCTGACGCGAAGGCCGAGAGTAATCCAACATCGATTCGTAGCTGATGAACTCGTGGCAATTCTTCTGCAGTATGGTGCTGGTAAACGCCTTGCCACCCACCACGAAGACTGTCTTGTCGTACTGCTTCAGCTTGTTCACGAGCGCGATGAAATCGCTGTCGCCGCTCACAATGGCGAACGCGTTGATGTGGTCGTGCGTGAACGCCATTTCCAGGGCATCCAGCGCCAGATTGATGTCGGCGCCGTTCTTGTCGCCCCGGGGCGACGGGTCGCGCTGGACCATCTGGACCGCATATTCGGAAAGCTGCCGCGTGGAATTCTCGAGGCGCCCCCAGTTGGCGTAGGCGATTTTGGTGATAATTTCGCCCCGCTCTTTCATGGCTTCCAGCACTACCGAAACGTCAAATTCACGTTGCAGCGTACTCTTCACTCCGATTTCGATATTGTCGAAATCGATAAAGACTGCTATTTTCAAATGCTTTTCCGATTCGGCTTTGGCATAGCCTCTTGATTCCTGAGGCCGATCGCCTCCGCCCTGCCTGTCGTAGTGGCGCTGACGCATTTACACTCCCGAACCGCTCTGCTATGCGCAGGCGGCGATTATTTTCACGATGGATTCGAGCGGAGCCCCTGGCTGAAAAACTTTAACGACACCTTGCCGTTCCAGTTCCCTGGCATCTTCATCCGGGATAATCCCACCGACCACCACTTTGACGTCTGACATCTCTTTTTCGCGCAACAACTCAAGTACCTTCGGTACGATCGCATTGTGCGCCCCGGAGAGGATTGATAAACCGATTACCCGCACATCTTCCTGCAGGGCGGCGTTCACAATCATTTCCGGAGTCTGTCGTAAACCAGTATAGATGACTTCCATGCCCGCGTCGCGAAGTGCCCGCGCGATTACCCGCGCGCCCCGGTCATGACCATCGAGGCCAGGCTTAGCGACGAGTACTCGAATTGGCGGTTTCATTACTGGGCTAAATGCTTTTAGGCTAAATGCTACTGAGCT
Source organism: uncultured Acidobacteriia bacterium (assembly GCA_903929755.1). Taxonomy (GTDB): domain Bacteria; phylum Acidobacteriota; class Terriglobia; order Bryobacterales; family Bryobacteraceae; genus BOG-234. The sequence goes on along the minus strand of CAIYVZ010000207.1, from coordinate 18,151 downwards.
AAATCACTGGTCTTTCTGTCCACGCTCCAAACACCTCTCGCAGCGCGAAGCATACTTCTCCGAGAGTAGCGTATAGGCGAACGGCGTTTGTGAGAGGGCCCATCAGGTTGACCTTACCCCGCGCTGCCTCCTTCAGGTCCTCGAGGCACTTCGCCACCGCCGCACCATCCCGACGCGCCCGCAAACTCGCCAGTTTCGCCACCTGAGCCCGCCCCGCTTCTTCGCCGATTCGCAATGTTTCCAGTGGCATCTCCGCCTTATCGATCTGATTCTGGAACCTGTTCACGCCCACCACTACCGACTCGCCCGACTCCACCTTCTTCTGGAACGCGTAGCTGGCCTGGGCAATCTCAAGCTGCGGATAACTCTGCTCAATCGCCGGAATCATCCCGCCCATCGCGTCGATCTTCGCAATGTAATCCCTGGCCTGCGCCTCCAGTTCATCCGTCAACCGCTCCACGTAGTGGCTGCCGCCAAACGGATCCGGCACCGCCGCCACGCCTGTTTCGAACGCGATCACCTGCTGCGTCCGGAGCGCCAAAGTTGCCGCCGCCTCGCTCGGCAACGCCAGCGCCTCATCGAGCGAATTGGTGTGCAGTGACTGTGTCCCGCCCAGCACCGCCGCCATCGCCTGCACCGCCGTCCGCACAACATTGTTATATGGCTGCTGCCAGGAAAGCGAGCACCCTGCGGTCTGCGTGTGGAACCGAAGCTTCAAGCTTCGTTCATCTTTCGCGTCATACCGCTCCCGCACCAGCAACGCCCACAACCCGCGAGCCGCCCGAAATTTGGCAATCTCCTCAAAGAAATCGTTATGGGCATTGAAAAAGAAGCTGAAGCGCGGAGCAAACTCGTCAATCCCCAGGCCCCGCTCAATCGCCCAGTCGGCGTACTCAAGCCCGTCGCGCAGCGTGAACGCAAGTTCCTGAGCCGCCGTCGATCCCGCCTCCCGAATGTGATAGCCGCTGATTGAAATCGGATTAAACCGCGGCGTATTCCGAGTGGCGTACTCGATGGTGTCCGTTACCAACCGCATGGAAGGCCGCGGCGGATACAGAAACTCCTTCTGCGCGATGTATTCCTTCAGGATGTCGTTCTGCAGCGTCCCCGAAAGCCGCGACGGCTCCGCCCCCTGCTTCTCCGCCGCCACCAGGTACATGGCCCAAATCACCGCAGCCGGCGAATTGATCGTCATCGACACCGAAACATCGCCCAAGGGAATCCCGGCGAACAGCGTCTCCATGTCTTCGAGCGACGATACCGGAGCCCCGCACTTCCCCACTTCCCCTTCTGAAAGGGGATCGTCCGAGTCCAGCCCCATCAAAGTGGGAAGATCAAACGCCACCGAAAGCCCGTTCTGCCCCTGTGCCAGAAGATACCGATAGCGTGCATTCGTCTCCTCGGGAGTCGAAAACCCCGAGAACTGCCGCATAGTCCACAAACGTCCCTGGTACATGGTCGCGTGGATCCCTCGGGTATAAGGAAAGGTCCCCGGAGGAGGATTTATCGCATCGCTGTCGGATTTCAGCACTGCAAAGATTCTATCGCCCGGCAATCCTGGCATTTGGTTTGCAGAAAGAAGTCGGCGGGAAAGGACAAATCTCCATGCCAGGCTTCCATCTTCTGTTACGCCGCTCGGTCGCCGTCTTGCTTGCTGTCGTGCTCGCGGTGCCAGTCGCCTCCGCCAGACCGAGCAGTTCAGCCTCTATCAAGGAACAGGTCTTACTGATCAGGCCGGGTTCTTCTGTTGAAGTTCGCCTTACCGATAAATCGAAGCTGCAGGGGCGCCTCGGCGAAGTCACTGACAGCGGCTTTGAGTTACAAGGCCTCTCAGGCGACAAAATCGGCACCCAGCAAGTTCCGTTTGAGCGGGTACAGTCTGTCCGGGATAAGAGCCAGCCCTCGATGGGACATTCGTTGGGCCGTGGGTTCATTATCGCGGGCGTCGTAATCGTGGCTGTTGTAGTGATTTACTTTGCGGCCTGCCAGGGAGTCTGCGGCGGCTGAGGGTGGGCGAAAGCACCCGCTCTGGGTCCTTTCGCGCCGCAACGCCTGGTTACGAATTTACCGGTAATCCGGCGAAAGGAGAGACCAAATGAAATGTCTTCAACTTCTGTTCCGCAGGTCGGTGGCAGTTTTTCTTGCCATCCTGCTGGCCGCCCCGGCGGCATCGGCCAGACCCGACGATTCCGCCTCCATCAAGGAGCAGGTCTTATTGATCCGCCCCGGGTCTTCTGTTGAGATTCACCTTACCGACAAATCGAAGATGCGGGGTCGGCTCGGCGCGGTAACCGACAGCGGGTTTGAGTTACAGGCCGTGACCAATGACAAAATCGCCACGCAGCAGGTCCCCTTTGACCGAGTGCGGTCCATCACGGATAAGGCGCACCAATCGTTCGGCCGCTCGGTAGGGCGAGGCTTTCTGGTGGCTGGAATTGTGATCGGCGTCATTATCGCTATTGGTGCGGTCGCCTGCGCTGCCAGCAACTGCTCGGGCTAGGCGGTTACCATTCAAGGTATGAACACTGTGAGCACCACGTCCCCGGCAATTAGCAAGAAAGCGGTCGTGGCTCTCCTGCGAGGCGTCAACGTCGGGATGAGCAATCCTCTCCAAATGGGGAAACTGCGAGGCATCTGCGGTTCGCTGGGCCTCGAAGACACCGTTACCTACCTCCAGAGCGGCAATGCCATCTTCCGCACAAAAGATATCGACCTCGCCGAAATCCACAAAGAACTCGAAACCACCATCAAAGCCGAATGTGGCTTCGAATCGGCAATAGTGCTCAGGACCGTGGCAGAACTGGAAGCGATAGTCGCTGCCAACCCGTTTGCGGGGCGCGCCGACATCAACCCCGGGCGCCTGGTCGTCACTTTTCTGTTTCAGGACCCCGGCGACGCTGGCCGCGCCGCAGTTCCCTCCGTCGAAACCTACGGCGAGGAGGTCTTCGCCCTTGGCCGTGAACTCTACATCTATTACGTCAACGGCCAGGGCAAGACGAAACTCAAAGAACGCCACCTGAACAAGGTCCTCGGGACCACCGGGACTTCCCGGAACTGGAACACCGTCACCGGGGTGCTGGAACTAGCCCGTAATCTGGAAGCCGGCGTTATTTCGCCGCCAAAATAGCGCGGCAACCCCCTGCCTCCCTGGCCAATCACTTCCCCGAGTAACCACAGCCCCAGCAAGCACGGCCCCAGCGTGTGACCCGCCAGATCCGCATAGCCCAGAGACGCGGTCGCCCCCTGCACTGCGTCCGTCAACACGCCCTTGCTGGCGGCTTCAGCCGCCAGCAGCGATTCCGCTTCTTCCCGCAGTACCAGGTTCCCGGCGCGGGCCGCATCGAGAAAGACAATCCGGGCGTGGCCCGAAAGCACAGCAGCCGCGAGAAATACCTCTTCGATTTTGGCTCCATTCGGGCGGGTTCATTTGCGGCAACAGATCTCAATTGTGACTCTTTCCAGGGTAAACGTTTCAGTATCCCCCTTCGTTCCGGAGGTATTCCCCTCAGATTTTTCCGTCACGGGACGAAAGGTACGCTATGCTGAGGGGGAGCACGGTGCAAATGTCTGAAACTTTGATACTGTTCATCAGCGCGGATCGTTCCACAGGTGACCGCCTCGAAAGTATTCTTCGTGGCGGGGACGCTGCCGAACTCGACCTCACCCGGGTCGAGACTTTACTTGACGGTCTTCGGTGCCTCCAGGAGCGAGCGTTCGACATTATTATTACCGACCTGAAGCTGCCCGACAGCCAGGGTCTTGCCACGCTGCGGAACCTGCAGCAACACGCCCCCGCGACGCCAGCTATTGTTGTTAGCCCGATGTCCGAACGGGAGATGGCGATTGAGGCCGTCCGCAAGGGTGCCTACAATTTTTTCTGCTACGAAGACCTGGACGGTCCCACGCTGCGAAAATCCATTGATACCGCCATCCGCCGGGGCAGTGAAGAAGCCGAAAAACGTGCTGCCGACCGCCGTACAAACGCCCGCTTTCCTTGTCGGCTGGCGGTGAGCTACCAGACGCTGGAACAGCCGATTTTTTCCGGCCAGGGCACCAGCGAAACGCTGAATATTTCCAGTAAGGGCCTGTTATTTACCAGCAACGAGAAATTCGAGGCCGGCCAGTTGGTTCAGGTCTCTCTCGATTGGCCCGCGCTGCTGGAAAACCAGGTTCCGCTGAAGCTTGTCGCCGAAGGGCGCATTGTGAGAAACGCCAGAGGCCAAACGGCGATGACGATCGACAAGTACGAATTCCGTACGCGGCGCATCCCGAAGCCAGCAGCAGCCGCCGACCCTGTTAAGGCGTAGCTACCAGGCGGTAGCGGGCGTCGCCCTCAAGTAACCAGCCCTCGGCTTGACCGGGAGCGCTTTCAGCCACTCCGGAACCACTCGCGCGTTCAGTTGCGCACCGGAAGAGAATCGGGGTTGTACCGTTGCTGACGGGTTGACTGGATCATCTTGCGCCTGCACCAGCCCCGGGTGTGGACATCACCCTGAAGTTTCCCCGCCCACGCCGGCTACAGCGCCACGCATGGGAGCCTGGTCTATCTGTGGCTCAATGGTTGTGGCCGAACTGGATCAGGACATAGTCGTGGGGCCGCACCTCTGCGGGGAGCTTCGCCCAGAGGCCTGCGGTGATGAAGGTCCGGCTGCGGCGGCAAGCCCAGGCGCGGTTCGCGTCGGCGGAGGTGGAGTGACAGGGGATGAAGAAGGTGGGAGTCTGGCCCCGGGCGGCACAGGCCAAAAGCAGACTGATCATGCAGTTTCGATATACTCCGAAGGTTAACTTCATCCCATGAAATTCCTTACACACGCTATTATTTGCTGCGCGCTCGCCGGTCTGGCCAGCGGGCAGGCGCTCCCCCCCGACACCCTGGTTTCTCCCGAAGTGCAGGCGGACCGGACCGCGACGTTCCGGCTTCGCGCCCCGAAAGCTGCAGTAGTCACGCTCTACGGTGACTGGATGCCGGTGGGCAAACCGGTTCCGATGACGAAAGGCGCGGATGGCATCTGGTCCCTGACGACCCAGCCGCTGGAAGCGACGGGACACCTGTATTGGTTCATTCTGGATGGCCAGGCGATTGCCGATCCCATCAATCCGGTGGTAAAACTGCGGCAGCGGACGTCGGCCAGCCTGGTGGAGATTCCGGCAGGGACGCCCGCACCGTGGGAGATGCGCGATGTGCGGCACGGGACGGTAGTGACAGAGTGGAACAAGTCGGCGGTTCTGAACCGCACCGAACGCGCGTTGGTTTATCTGCCGCCAGGGTATGAGAAAGGCAACACGAGGTATCCGATCCTTTACCTGGTACATGGTTCGGGGGACGTACCGGAGAGCTGGACCAACGCGGGCCACGCGAATCTGATTCTGGACAACCTGATTGCGGATGGTAAGGCGAAGCCGATGATTGTGGTGATGCCCGCCGGGCACGCGGTGCCCCTTGCCGCCGGGCGCGGTGGTCCGGTGAATAACAACGACCTGTTTGAGCAGTACCTGGTGAAAGAACTGATTCCGGTGATGGAGGGTAAGTACCGCGTGGCCGCCGGGCAGAAGAATCGCGCGCTGGCGGGCCTGTCGATGGGCGGTGGGCACACCATCCATACGGGCTTCACGCATCCGGAACTGTTCTCGGCTCTGGGCGTATTCAGCTCCGGTCCGCAGGCCACGTTTGAGACCACTTTCAAGAGCACGCTGGCGGATCCGAAGGCATTCAATGCGAAGGTGGGAACGGTGTGGATCGCGGTGGGCGAAAGCGACCCCGTTTTTCCGCGCTCGAAGGCGTTTGCGGAACTGCTGAACAAGGCCGGCATCAAGGCCGGCTTTAAAACCTGGCCTGGCCAGCACACGTGGCCGATTTGGCGCTACAGTCTTTCCGAATTTGTGCCGATGATATTCCAGAATGGCGGGAAGAAGTAAATGAAAAAGACATTTCTCCTTTTCGCAGTGACAGCGGCTGCGGCCTTCGCACAGAGTGACCGTGCGGAAGCGGCCCGCAACCCGATGGCGGGAAATCCGCAGGCTGTGGTGGCCGGCAAGACGCTGTTTGGCCAGGCCTGCGCGGTTTGCCATGGTGCCGATGCGCGCGGAGATCGCGGTCCGTCGCTGACCGGGAACCTGACTCGCGGCAACGTGGATGGCGAAGTATTTCTGAACATCCGCAACGGGATCCGGGGAAGCCAGATGCCTGGATTCGGGCAGTTCACGACCGACCAGACCTGGCAACTGGTTTCGTTCATCCGCAGTGTGGGTGTGGCGGCTCCGACGACGGTTGGGGCGGAAACGGTGGCCGGGAATGCAGCAGCTGGCAAGGCGCTTTTCGAAGGCAAGGGCAGTTGCGCCGGTTGCCACATGGTGGCAGGCAAGGGCGGTTTGGTGGCTCCGGATCTTTCAGCTGCGGGCAAGACGGCGGCGGCCCAGTTGCTGGCCAAGATCAACGATCCGAATCAGCCCGCAGCGGCTGCGGCTGGCGGCGGTGGACGCGGTCGGGGCGGACGGGGTCGCGGTGGCGCGGCGCGGCCCACGACGGTGACGGCGAAAACCCAGGATGGCACAACGTATCGCGGGGTCCAGAAGGGCAACGATACGGTCACGATCCAGATGCTCGACACGAAGGGCCAGTTCCATTCGTTCGAGAAATCGGCGCTGGCGGAGCTGAAGGTGGAAGCGAAGTCGCTGATGCCGGACGACTATGCGAAGCGGCTGAGCGGAGCGGAGATTGGCGATGTGGTGGCGTATCTGAAGTCGCTGGACGGTACGGATCTGACGAAGCTGGCAGCGGGCACGGGCGTGACCTGGGAACGGCTGCGGGATTCGGCGAAAGAACCGCAGAACTACATGCACTACTGGGGCGACCTGGCTGGACAGCACTTCTCGGCGTTAAACCAGATCAACACGCAGAACGTGAAGGGATTGCAGGCGAAGTGGTCCGTGCAGATGCCGGGTGATGGCGTGGTGCAGGCGATTCCGCTGGTGGTGGATGGCGTGATGTACACGACTGGTCCGGCGGGAACTTCGCTGGAAGTGGTGGCGCTGGATGCGAAGACCGGACGGCAGATCTGGCGGTATGACAGGAAGCAGAAGCAGACCAACGCGTACGAGATTAACCGCTCAAACCGGGGCGTGACGATTCTGGGGAACCGTCTGTTTCTGGGTACGCTGGACGCGGCTTTGGTCGCGCTGGATGCACGGACCGGGGCTCCGCTCTGGGAAGTGCAGCTGGCCGATACGATGCAGGGCTACAGCCTGACTTCCCCGCCCCTGGTGGTGAAGGACAAGATCATTACGGGGATCAGCGGTGGCGAGTTTGGGATTCCGGGCTTCATTGAAGCGTATGAACCGGCAACGGGCAAGAAGCTGTGGCGCTGGAACACGATTCCGGGGCCGGGCGAAAAGGGTAACGAGACCTGGCTGGGCGACAGCTGGAAGCATGGCGCCGGGGCCACGTGGCTGACCGGCAGCTATGACGCCACACTGGACACGCTGTACTGGACGACGGGCAATCCGGGGCCTGATATCAACGGCGACGTCCGCAAGGGCGATAACCTGTACACCGCTTCGGTGGTGGCGCTGGATCCGAACACGGGCAAGCTGAAGTGGCACTACCAGTTCACGCCAAACGACACCCACGACTGGGATGCGACTGAGGACGTGGTGCTGGTGGACCGGATGTGGCATGGCCAGCAGCGGAAGCTTCTGATGCAGGCGAACCGCAACGGCATCTTCTATGTTCTGGACCGGGTGACGGGCAAGTTTCTGGCGGGTACGCCATTCGTCCGGGCCAGCTGGGTGAGCGGTTTTGATGAAAACGGCAAGCCGAAGACGACGGAGAACTGGCGTGCGAGTCCGGAAGGCGCGGTGGTTTATCCATCGCTGGGAGGCGGGTCGAATTTCCAGGCTCCTTCGTACAGCCCGCTAACCGGCTGGATGTACTTCAGCTACTTTGATGGCCCGGGGAATTATTCTTCGGGACCGCAGGCGTTTGAAGTTGGACGGCAGTATCAGGGGCGTGGTACGGGCGGTGGTTTCGGCGCTCCGGCGGCGGGCGGGCAGGCTCCGCCTTCGCAGGGCGTTCAGGCGTTTGACCCGGAGACGGGGAAGACGGTTTGGAAGTTCGAGTTGCAGCAGCACAGCCTGGCACACGGCGTGATGGCGACGGCTGGCGGACTGGTGTTCGCGGCCTCGCCCGAGGGGAACTTCTTTGCGCTGGATGCGAAGACGGGTAAGAGCCTGTGGCGCTTCGGCGCGGGTGGCGCGATTGCTTCTTCCCCGATGAGTTATGCAGTAGACGGGAAGCAGTATGTGTCAATCAGCGCGGCGAATGTTTTGTATACGTTCGCGTTGCCGGAATAAGTAAGGCCTCCTGGCTTGATTTTGCGAGTCCAGGAGTGCAGGATGTACCTGAAACAGAAAAGGGCCGCCAGCGATTGGCGGCCCTTTTCTGTTTGGAATGACGGGATTGCGGTGCGGAAATACTTTTGGGGATTGTGACCGGCCGCGCTAGAAGGTGAGTTGGCCCTTTTTGGCTTCGATCTTTTTGGGGTCAACATCCTTAACTTTTCTGAAGGCTTCGAGGTCTTTGATCTTCGCGGACTTGCGGGCGGCGATGACGGCTTCGGCTTCGGCATCGGTCAGTTGCAGGCCGGATTTCAACTGCTCGGCGGTGGCTGTGTTGACGTTGAGCTTCTCTGCGGAGAAGTAGACGGTGAGGTATTCGAGGACGACTTCGCGTTCGTCCTTGTTGAGCGTGGCCCCGCGCTTGATCATCTGATCGAGGGTGGTCTTCCACTCGTCCGGGGACATGTTGGAGGAGACCACCATGTCGAGACCATGGCACTCGGTACAGGTGTTCTGGATCAGGGTTTTGGCTTTGCCATCAGGCAGGACGATGTCCTGGGCGTAAAGGGACAGGGAGAGACCGAACAGGACGAGTGCAGGACGCATTAGCCCCATCATACAATCTGCGATATCACTTTTCCCCTTACCTCGGTGAGGCGCTCGCGGCGGCCCTGGTGGAGGAAGCTGACGGCGTCCTGATCGAGACCGAGCTGGTTGAGGATGGTGGTATGGACGTCGCGGAGGTGGTAGGGGTCCTGAATGGCTTTGAGGCCGATATCATCGGTGGCGCCGACAACCTGTCCACCTTTGATACCGCCGCCCGCCATCCACATGCTGAAACCGAGGTTGTGGTGGTCGCGGCCCTTGCCACCCTGTGATTCGGGGGAGCGACCGAATTCCCCGCCCCACATAACGAGGGTGGAATCGAGCATGCCTCGCTGCTTCAGATCCTTGAGGAAGCCGGCGATGGGCTTGTCGGATTGCGCGGCCATACGGAGGTGGTTCTCTTCAATGTCCTCGTGAGCATCCCACTGGAGGTTGCCGGGGCCACCGCCGTGGACGGGACAGATGAAGCGGACGCCCTTTTCGAGGAGGCGGCGAGTGAGGAGCAAGCGGCGGCCGTAATCATCCGTGATGGGGTCCCCGATGCCGTACATTTCGAGAGTTTTGGGGGATTCCTTTGAGAGATCAAAGACTTCCGGGGCTTCGGTTTGCATGCGGAAGGCGAGGTCATAGGCACCGATGCGGGCCTCGAGTTCCTGGTCGCCGGGGCGCATGTCGGCCTGGTCGAGGCCTTTGATGAGATTGAGAGTACGGACGCGGTCCTCGCGGGTGACGCCCTGGGGCAGGTCGAGGTTGAGGACAGGCTTGGGGCCGGTACGGAAGTGGGTGGGCTGGTAGACGGCGGGAAGGAAGCCGTTGCCGTACATGGGGATGCCGGCTTCGAGGGCGCCATGGGGGTCGGGGAGGACGACGTAGCCGGGGAGGGATTTGCTTTCGGTGCCGAGGCCGTAGAGGAGCCAGGAGCCGAGGCTGGGGAAGCCGGGGAGAATGCGTCCGGTGAACATCTGGTACTGGGCGGCGGAGTGGACGACCATGTCGGCGTGGACGGAGCGGATGACGGCCATGTCATCGACGCATTCGGCTGTGTGGGGCAGGAGGTCGGAGACTTCGATGCCGGCCTGGCCGTACTTTTTGAAAGTTCGTTTGGTGCCGAGGAGGGTGGCGTTGGCCTGGACAAACTGGTATTTGGCTTCGCCGAATTCGGCGGGACGCTTTTGGCCGTGGAGCTTATTGAGGATGGGCTTGGGGTCGAAGGTCTCCATGTGGGAGGGGCCTCCGGCCATGAAGAGGAAGACGGCGGCTTTGGCTTTGGCTCGGTCGGGGTTGGTGGGACGTTTGGGTGCGAGGGGGTTGGCGGGGGCGGCCTGGGCTTCGCGCGCGACGATGTCGGCGAGGGCGAGGGAGCCGAAACCGCAGAAGGCGTCGGTGACGAATTCGCGGCGATTGCGGGTGGGGATGGCGTGGGGAAATTGGCGGGTCATTGGGTGGCTCCCTGGGGGGTGGCGTGCCGCGCCCTTACGGTCGCGGTTCGGTAGAGCGATACCGGGCGAGGGCAGGATGGCGGAGACAGAGGTTGAGTTCGCATGCTAATTCACGTAGAGGAAAGCGTTCAGGTTGAACATGGCCAGGGCGAATTGCTCTCTTGATTTAGCTTCTTCGCCTTTGGATAGGTAGTCTAAGGCCAGTTTGAGTTCGGTGGGTTTGGGGGCGCGTCCGGCTGTGAGTTGCCAGGCGAGGTTGATCTGCATGCGGTGGTCGGGGCCGGCTTCCTTCAACAGGCGTACGGCGAAGGCGGCGGCGGCCTGGTTGGCCAGATCTCCGTTGAGCATTTCGAGGGCCTGCGGGGCGTGGGTACTGGAGTCGCGTCGAGGGCAGGAGACGGTGTTATCGGGCGCGTCGAAGGCCTGCATGAAGGGGAGTTCCATGTTGCGTTTGGCGATGAGATAGATGGTCCGGCGCGTGTACTCGGTGGTATCGCGGGCGGCCTTCCACTGGGAGGGAGTGTAGAGGGCTGCGACAAGGACTTTGTCGATGGGGGTCATTACGCCAGGACCGCCCTGTTTGAGGTTGAGGAGACCGGAGACGTGGAGCATAGAGTCGCGGATTTCTTCGGCTTCGAGACGGGAGCGGGGGAAGCGGGACAGGTAGCGGGCGTCGGGATCTTTATCGACGACGGACTGCGGGGCCACGGAGGCCTGACGCCAGGTGTTTGAGGTCAGGATGAGGCGGTGCATGTGCTTGACGCTGTAGCCGGAGGCGATGAATTCGTTGGCGAGGTAGTCGAGGAGTTCGGGATTGAGGGGGCGTTCGCCCATGCGGCCGAAATCGTTGGGGGTGCCGACGATGCCGCGTCCGAAATGGTAGTTCCAGATACGGTTGACCATGACGCGGGCGGTGAGGGGATTCTTTACGTCGGTGAGCCAGTTGGCCAGGTATTCGCGGGGCTTCTCGAGGGTTTCCTCTACCTCGGGAGCGTCTTCCGGGAGGAAAACACCGGGGACGCGCATGCCGACAGAATCGCCGGGGTGTTCGTAGTCGCCGCGGGGGAGGAGGTGGATGGGGGCCTTCTGGGTGGGGTCATTCTTGACGGTGAAGAGGGCTGGGAGAGCGGCGGGGACCTTTTCCTGGGCGGCATCGAATTTGGCTTCCAGGTCGTCGAGAGGCAGGCTGGCATTTTTGCGGCGGACGATTTCCTTGTTCAAGGTAGCGACTTCGGCCTGGAAGGGAGCGGCTTTGGCTTTCCAGGCGGCCTGTTCTTCGGCGGTGGCTTTGGTGAGGTCGTTGGGCTGGAGGGTGGAGAAAAAGGCCTGGACGCGGTAGTAGTCAGACTGGCGGAAGCCGTCGAATTTGTGGTCGTGGCAGCGGGCGCAACCGAGGGTAACGCCCATGAAGCCGGTGCCGACGATATTGGTCATTTCGGTGAGCTGTTCGTTGCGGCTGCTGGAGACGGCCTGGTTGCCGGCGTTGCGGCGGATGGGGCCGAGGCGGTTGAAACCGGCGGCGATGAGGGTTTCGTCTTCCTGGGGCGAGATTTCGTCGCCGGCGAGTTGTTCGCGGATGAAGCGGTCCCAGGGCTTGTCGTTATTGAAGGCGCGGATGACGTAGTCGCGGTAGCGCCAGGCGTCGGGGCGGAAGTTGTCGTATTCGAAGCCTTCGGTTTCGGAGAAGCGGACGACGTCGAGCCAGTGCTGGCCCCAGCGTTCGCCGTAGTGGGGGGAGGCGAGGAGGCGGTCGATGACTTTATCCCAGGCGTTGGGGGCTTTGTCGGCGAGGAAGGCGGCAATTTCGGCGGGGGTGGGGGGGAGGCCGGTGAGGTCGAAGGTGATGCGGCGAATGAGGGTGGTGCGGTCGGCTTCGGGGGCGTGGGTGAGGGTTTCCTTCTTCAGGCGGGCGAGCACGAAGGCGTCGATGTTGGATGCAGCACCGCTGGATTTAGTCCAGGCTTTGTCGGCTGGGGTGGTGAAGGCAGGGATTATGGGGGTGGTGCGGGGCTGGAAGGACCAGTGGCGGCGTTCGGCGGCGGTGTATTTGCCCAGCGGGGCGCGGGGGGCGGAATCGCCTGCGGCTTCGGTGCCTGGGGTTTCGGTGGCCGAAACGAGCAGGGCCGTGAGGGAGCCGAGTATCAGGGCGTTTAGACAGTTTCGCAGCATTTGGGGTTATCGATTATGTTATCGCGATTTGGAGGGCGGGCACACTTCGGGTTTGCGGTTTTGGTGGTGGGTCGAATTGGACGCGGATTACAGGGCTTTTTGTTGGGGTTGTGGGATGGGGGGAAGCAGCCGCCGCGCGGGGATTGATACAGCGGAGTTGGCCCAGCGCGTGGGGGACAGCTGCCTGTGCAGATGGAAGCGGCACGCATAATGCCTCGCCAATGGTTGTACCCTGGGGTGTCGTGCTGTACTGCGCAAACTTTCGGGGTTAGCCTTCGGCGCCAGCGTAGGCGGTGTAGTCGGCGGCGGACATGAGAGCTGAAAGGTCGTTGTCGCCTTCGAGCTTCACTTTGATGAGCCAGGCGGCTTCGTGGGGATCGGAGTTGAGCTGCTCGGGGGTGGTAGCGAGGGTGTCGTTCGATTCCAGGACTTCGCCGGTGACGGGAGAGTAGATGTCGGAGACGGCCTTGACGGATTCCACGCTGCCAAAAGTGCGACCTTTATCGACGTGAGAGCCGGACTTGGGCAAATCGACATACACGATGTCACCGAGTTCGTGCTGGGCGTGGTGGGTGATGCCGATGGTGGCGACATCGGCAGATACGGAAACCCACTCGTGCTCTTTGGTGTAGCGGTAGCTTTCGGGATAGATCATTGGGGCCTCTTGTAGAAAGGTGTGGGGACGATTTCCGCTTCCACCGGTTGGTTGCGGATGATGATTTCGATTTTTTGGCCGATAGCGGCCCGGTCGGCGGGCACGTAGCAGAGGCCGATGTTGCGATTTTGGGTGGGCGAGGGCGAGCCGGAGGTGACCCAGCCAGCGGGATTGCCGTCTACGAGGACTTCGTAGCCGTCGCGACCGATGCCGCGGCCCTTCATTTCGAAGCCGGCGAGCTTGCGGGTGAGGCCCTGTTCCTTTTGGCGAAGCAGGGCGTCGCGGCCGATGAAGTCGCCTTTGTCGAACTTGACGATCCAGTTGAGGCCGGCTTCCAGAGGGGAGATGGAAGCGCCGATTTCGTGGCCGTACAGAGCCATAGCGGCTTCGAGGCGGAGGGTGTTGCGGGCGCCGAGGCCGCAGGGTTTTATGCCGTGTGCAGCACCGGAGGCCATGATGGCATTCCAGACGGCCGGGGCGTCATCGGGAGAAACATAGATTTCGAAGCCATCTTCACCGGTGTAGCCGGTGCGGGCGATGCGGGCGGGGACACCGGCGAAAGTACCGTCGGCGAACCAGTAGTAGCGGATTTGTGAGAGGGGCGTTTCGGTGAGGGGCTGCGCGGTGGCGAGGGCGAAGGGGCCCTGGATTGCGATTTGCGCGTATTTTGGGCTTGCGTATTCCGGTTCGCAATCGAAGGAGGCGACGGAGGTACGGATGTGGTCGAAATCTTTTTCCTGATTGCCGGCGTTGACGCAGAGGAAAAAGTGGTTTTGGGAGACGCGGTGGACGAGGATGTCGTCGACAAAACCGCCGTGATCGTAGAGGAGACCAGCGTAGTGGGCCTGGCCGTCTTTGAGGTTGGCGGTGTAGTTGGTGGTGATGAAGGAGGTGGCTTGCAGGGCTTCGGGGCCGCGGATTTCGATTTCGCCCATGTGGCTGACGTCGAACAGGCCGACGGCTTTGCGCACGGTGTGGTGTTCATCGACGAGGCCGGAGTACTGGACTGGCATGTCCCAGCCACCGAAGTCGACCATTTTGGCGCCGTGGGCGCGATGTATTTCGTTGAGGGGAGTTTTGAGGAGGGGGCCGACGGTGGTCATTTGGCGGTTATTTGTGGGTGGAGACGGCGCGGGTTCACGCAAGAAATATTGTACCGTCCGGGGAATGGGTGTGGGGCCTGGATGCCAGCAGCTTCTGTTCGCAGTAGTGATTATGTGAGGATCACGGTGAATTCGCTGCGCGCAGATCGATATTACGGCTTTTGCATTGTGGTGGGGGGCTGGCCTCGGAGACCTACGGGCGGGAAGTAGACACCTTTGAGTTCTCGTTTCCAGTAGTTCCCGGTTTGGCGGCGTTCGGTAAAGGTGGTGAATTTGTAGTCGTAGAGGAGGGCCCGGACGTACTTCGGGGGGTTGGGGCCGAAGGGGCTGGATTCGTAGAGGGCTAAGACTGGTTTGGAGGCTTCGAGGGTCCGCAGGACCAGGGGGATGAGCCAGGGAGTTTGTCTGGCACCGCTTACTGCGGCGAACCACATTTGCCAGTCGAGGCGGGGCTGGAAGGGGGCTACCCAGGAGGGGGCGCGGTCGAGGGGGCCTGGTTTGTGGCGGAATTTGTATTCGAGCCAGTGGTCTCCGTCGAGAGAGCCTTCGATTTGGATTTCTGGACGGTTGACCGTCATGACCGCGAACAGGCCGTAGCGGTTCACGATACCGATGGACGAGGCCCAGGTTTCGAGAGAGGCCAGTTTTTTGGGGAGAGGGGCGAAGACTCCGAGCAGGCTGATGACGGAGAGGCTGACGATAGCGGCGCTGACCACTCTGGTGGTGGGATGGGAGACGGGGACGGGTTTTACGGGTTTGAGTTTCCGCTTCAGGCGCTGGTAGCAGCTTCGAAAGAACGTGTCGTCAAAGAGCAGGAGACACAAAGCCGCGGTCAGGATATTGAAAAAAGTGTAGTTGCCGGTGAGAAAGATGAGGGTCTGGAGGAGGATGAAAGCGAGACCGGCGAATTGTTTTACGCGGCGGGGGCCGAGGATGAGGAACGGCACCGCGAGTTCGATGACGAACATGATGCCCGTGGCGGCCTTGTGGAGAACCGACGGAAGCTGGTGGACGAACCAGGCGACGAGGTTGGGGAGGGGCTGGGTCTGGAAGTGGACGTCGAGGGCGGTGAGGTTGGCCCAGGAGGGGTCATGGGAGAGCAATTTCACGGCGCCGGACTCGAACATGAGGCGGAAGAGGAGGAGGTGGAAGAGCCAGACGCGGCCGCGGGCGGGCTTGAGGAAGATGGCGAGGAAGCCGGTTTCGAGGAGAAGGAAGTCCCACTGGAAGCCCATGAACATTTGCCCGGCGGCGACGAGCGAGAGGTAGTAGAGCCAGAGGATGGCGAAGACGGTGCGCTGCCAGTTAGAGAAGGGTTTGGCGATGATGGAGATGGCTGAGAGGGCGACGCCTCCCCAGCAGACGGTGAGAAGGGCGAGGTCAGAGGAGTCGAGCCAGAAGAGTGTAGGGAGACGCCAGAAGCCTGCGACGCCGATTTGCTTTTGAATGTTGGCGAGGAACGTGGTGATGGGGAGGATGCCTTCTTCCCCGATGAGGCCTCTGACCTGGGTGCCGATGGAGGCGAAGGCGAGGAGATAAATGAAGGACAGGACGCGGGTGAAGACGAGGGCTGCGTGGGAGTACTCGGAGGGTTCGACGGAATCGCCCCAGAGCGCCTGCGTGACCTTCATGGCGGCGTTGCGATGGCGGGCGACGAGACCGTAGAGGAATTCGGTGAGGAAGGCGAAGCCGGGAAAGTGCAGGTAGAGCCAGATGAGCGGATTTGAGGCCAGAGCACGGAAAACGGCTTCGGCTCCCGAGTAGACCTGAGCGCCGGACTCATTAGAAACAACGAGATGGACTCGCTGTTTGAGGTCTGCGTGGGCAAGCTGGGGGAACTTCGAGAGGGCCGCCTTGATGGGAAGGTAGCGGACGGTGTCGCCGGTTCGGGTCTTCCAGTTGTTGACCCAGATCTGGCAGAAGGCGCAGTCGCCATCGAAGATTAAAGTTTTCATCGGGTGGTGGCGGAGGTGATCTGCGGTGTAAGGACGACGGTGGCGACGGGATCGAGGCGAACGACGAGGAGCGTTTGGTCGTCCTGGGGGGCACAGGTGCCAAGGAACTGGCGAACGTCCGCAAGGACGGCGGCGCAGATCTCGGTGGGGTTACCGCCCCAATTGCGGTCGAGGGAGGCTGCGATGCCGGCTTCGCCGAATTCTTCATCTTTTTCATTGGCGGCTTCGAGGATGCCGTCGGAGAAGACGACGAGAAGGTCACCGGGCTGGGAGTTGATGGTGGCCTGGCGGAAGCGGACGCCGGGGAGGAGCCCGAGGACGGGGCCACCTTCGTCGAGGCGGAAGATTTGGGTTCCGGCTGAGTCGCGGCGGACAAGAAGCGGGGGCAAGTGGCCAGCGTTGACGTAGCGGAGACGACCGCTATCGCGGTCATAATAGCACCAGAAAAGGCTGACGAAGCGCTCGCGGGCCGTCTTCATGCAGAGCAGGTGATTGAGGCGCTCGGCGGCCTGTTCGTGATTGGCAGCGTCGCCGGTGCCGACGGAAGCGCGGACAGCTCCCTGAACGACGCCCATGAGGAGGGCGGCGGGGAGGCCTTTGCCGGAGACGTCGCCGAGGATGAGAGCAACTTCGCCGTCGTCGGTTTCAAAAACATCGTAGAGGTCGCCGCCGACCTGGTAGGCGGGGACGCAGCGGGCGGCGAAGCCGAGGCGGCTGGAGATGGAGTCGTCGGTGGGGAAGAGGTCGAGCTGGACGCGGCGGGCGAGGCCGAGTTCCTCTTCCATGTGCTTCCCGTGCATGTAGTCGCGGAAACGGAGGGCGATGAGGAGCATGGCGCCGAGGAGGGCGAGGGCGGCAGCGCAGCCGACGATTAAGCTGGTCTGCAAGGGGCCGAAAGTGGTGGAAACACCGTCGAGATAGATGCCGATTTCGGCGACTTCGAGGGGGCGGCGGCCACCGCGGCCTCGTCCGGCACGACCGTTGCGACCGCTGGGGTCGTTGGGCTCGCCGCGACCGGCGAGCGGGTCTGGAGAGGCGGGGTTGGCGGAGAAGGTGGGGCCGGGGGGGGCGGAGAGCGCAACACCGGGAGTGGGGAGCGGGGGAGGGAGTAGCGGGGGAGGTTCGGGGCTGCCGCCAGCGTCTGGGGGGCGATCGGGGCCGACGGGACCACCACTGGGGCCACGGCCAGGGCCTCCACCACTGAAGCGTGTGGGGGTGAGAATGACGACGACGGTGCCGGATTTGGTGGAGACTTCGGCGGGGATTCGATCGCGTTTGGCCAGGAGCTTACTGAGTTCGTCGGGCTTATAGGTTAGCTCAATGGAGGTGGGGTCGGTTTCGGCTATGGATTTTCCGTCGATATTGAGGATGCGAATCCAGGCGAGTTGGTCGGGGTTTTCTTTAACGAGTTCAATGAGGGTGGGGGAGAGTTTGGTGGATTCCTGATTACCGGCCTGGCGAATGGCGCGGGTAATGGCCTGCATGCGGCGCGCGGCTTCGCGTCCCGCTTCCTCGCGAACGAGGCGGCGAGAGACATAGTGATAGGTGGCGAGGGTCTGGCCGAGGAGCAGGAGGCCGAGCAGAAAGCCGAAGCCAATTGAGAGTCGAAACCAGAGGAGCTTTGTTTTCACGGTTACTTTATGCTCGTTGGCTAATCATACAATCCGCCTGATCTGTAATGGTCGGGGGAGGTGGTGGTGGTTCCCTGTTTCGGCGATTTCTGACAGGGATTCAGATAGATCCTCGGCGTTGGTGGTGTCAAGCTTTTTGTGTAAACGTCGATTCGCCAGATGTCTTTTTCTGGCCCGCCACCCGTAATGCTTACCGGATATGACCGAGCCTTGGATTTTCTCTTACCCAGGCCGTTCTGCTCTGAGAGCGGGTCCGGTC
>CAIYVZ010000206.1 GCA_903929755.1 uncultured Acidobacteriia bacterium | reverse complement strand
GCAAAAAACGGTCGCGGAACGGCAAATTCCCTTGACTCATGCCGATCACTGTTTCAGACTGAGAGAGTCCTGCGTCGCCGGGTTCGCAACTGATCGACATCAGATCGGACTGAGTGATCGACATCGTCGGAATACACAAGAAGATCACGTCGAATAATCCGGCCTCCGTGCAGGGGTGAAGCAGGTTGAAGGTTCCGAACCGCACGCAGGCACGAACACTTCGGAGGATCTTCCATTTTCCGGGCGTTCTCCGGTCCGTTTCGAAGTAGCGGTTTCGCCATCCCGGAGGCAGGGCATTCAGGCGCGATTCCTCGTACTCTCCGGCAACGGCAGTATTCAGCGCGGTATTAGAGATGTCGGTAGCCGAAACAGCCCCCGGGACACCCGCATCAAGACAGCACATCGCGATTGTATAGGGCTCTTCACCAGTCGCGCAGGCGGCAGACCAGATCTTCATGCTCTTCGGCCGTTCCGCCAGAATCTTCTCCTTCAGGAAGGTAAAGTGCTCCGGCTCTCGCCAGAACCCGGAGTGGTTGGTGGTCAGATGGTCAATGAACTCGCTGAACTCTGGACCAGCCCTGCGTTCCATGAGAAATCGAATGTAGTCGCCAAAGGTCCCAAAGCTGTATTTCCGTACCAGGCGTTCCAGCCGGGACGAGACAAGGCCCAACTTTCCGGCATGAAGGCTGATGCCGCAGGTATCGAAGGCCAGCCGGCGAACGGTGTCAAAATCGCTGGGATTGAGCGGCGGAAGTTGTCTCCATGCACTGGTCAAGCTGCTCTCCCCGTTCGAAGAGAGTTGACGTCAATAATCAGACCAACCCGGCCGTCGCCGAGGATCGCACCACCTGAAACCGCGGGCACATCGCGGAAGGTGGGGCCGAGCGACTTGATCACGACTTCCTGTTTTCCAATCAACTGATCGACCGCGACACAGAACAGCTGATCACGGCTTTCGACGACAACCAGGACCCCGTCACCCTTCCGGCCCAGGGCTTCTCCGAGGACAGCAGCCGGTGGAACAGACGATTTCTCGGTACCATGGACCAAACGCGACAGCCGCACGATCGGGTACAACCTCCCTCTAAAATTGGCAACTTCAGCCCGATTCTCCAAAGTTACAATTGTTTCTGGTTCAGGCGCGAACATCTCGCGAACTGCGAACATGGGAAGAATGAGCCGCTGGGAGCCGACCCCGACCACGAGACCGTCAATGATCGCGAGGGTGAGGGGCAGCCGAAGAACAAATACGCAACCCTTCCCGAGCGTGGAGTGAATCGAGATATGGCCCCGCAATTTTTGAATCTGCTTTCGAACTACGTCCATCCCCACGCCTCGGCCGGACATGTCGGTGACTTTTTCCGCGGTGGAGAAACCCGGCTCAAAAATCAGCTTAAAGACAGCATCTTCGTCAAGATTCGCATCGGGAGCAACCAGGCCCCGGGCGCGAGCTTTGGCGAGAATTCTGTCCGAAGCAAGCCCGCGGCCGTCGTCCGATAACTGAATGACAATCTCACCCGCGTCGTGGGCAGCCTGGAGCCGAATGATCCCCTTGTCGGGTTTGCCCGCGGCAAGACGCTCGGCGGGCGTTTCCAGGCCATGATCTACGGCGTTTCGGATCATGTGCACCATCGGATCTGCAAGATCTTCCACAATGCTGCGATCCAGTTCCACATCATCACCGACGGTAATCATCTCAACCGTCTTGCCTGACTTTCGTGCCAGGTCGCGAACGAGACGGGACATCTTGCGAAAGAGAGTGCCGACCGCCACCATACGCATGGACATGGAGGTCTTTTGGACCTCCTGCACTACCCTTCCTAACTGCATCAGATTGCGGGATAGAAGCGGATCAGCCGAAGCGGCAATCGCAGGATCCTGGCGAACCACGGACTCCGCGATCACCAGTTCGCCCACCATATCGATGAGGTGCTCCAGCTTGGCGGTCTCAATCCGGACGACGCTGGTTTCAGTTAGCCGGGAGGGAGGGGGAGCGGAACTCTGAGTTCTTTGCTTGCCACTTAGTGCCGGTGCGGCCACCGCAACCTGAACCGCCAGCGTTACAGGATGAGGCTCGGCGGCGAGTACCAGAGGTCCGGCGGCTCGCTTCGCAACTGCCGCGAGTTCGTCCAGAAGTGCCAGTTCGCAGCGCGGCATGGCGCGAATGCTACTGGTAGCTGCCTTATCCAGACAGCGGCCCATCTCATCTGCCGCGCGGAGGATGACATCGATCACTTCCGGATTGGCTACAACAACACCCGAGCGTGCAAGATCGAGCACGTTCTCGGTCTCGTGAGCCAGTTCGTGAATTGCCGCCGCGCCAAGGAAGCCGGCAAGTCCCTTGATGGTATGAAACGAACGGAATACCGAATTCAGAGCTTCTGCGTCCTCCGTATTGTTTTCGAGGCGCAGCAACCCGGCTTCAATGGTTACCAGGTGGGCACGAGACTCAGCGAGAAACTCCTGCAACATCTCGGGGTCGTTGGCGAGCTGGCTGGCAGACTCTTCCTGTTCCAGGTGAGAGTCGAGCGCTACGCGCAGGGACTGCAGCGCAAGCCCGAAGTCGCCGGGAGCGTCGTCACGCCGGGAAAGATCGGCCACCAGAACAGCACTGGACCGCAGGTCATGCGGCAAAGGAAGTGTCAGGTACTCATTCAGAGTGCGCAGCAACTGGGCGACGCCAGGCCCGGATCCGCCGGGGCTGGCATCTGCAACCACGCTGTCAGCGCCATCGGCGGAACAGCCGCCGGCCAATATTCGTTCAATCGTTGCGGCCAGCAACAGGCCCGTCTCGGTCATAGTCGTCCGCCGTTAAGGAGATCGGCTGCAACCGGGTACGACTTTAGACCCGAGGGTGAGATTCCGGGGGCAGGGCAAGAACCTGCCCCACTCTGGTGAGCAAGCGTGCCTCGCTGGCGGCAATTCCCAGACTTGAAGCTACGGTTTCGGGCGCAGAACCGCTGCGAAGCATCTGGAGGGCCTGCGACCGAACGGAGAGGTTCAGACGCCCGGCGCGCAGCGCTTCCTGGGCACCCGACATACCCGTCTCCAGCGCATTGAGGGCCTCACGCAACTGGCCCACCTCCTGCCCGCAACTGGCCTGCACTTGCTCCACCTGCGAACGAAGTTCGGTGGCGTCACGCTGCCACAAGGCCCGGGCGCGCGACAACATCCAAAGAGAAGTCATGGCTATGGCAAGGCCAAACACGCTAATCAACCAACCGGAATCACTATTCATCTTCCTGCTCCCGACTTACCTTTCATTTCCAGCCTACCGCCCAGCCGCAGCAGTTTTAGCCGTTCCGTCCATGCCTGTTCTCAACCGGTCTTCACGGCTCGCGAGGTGCGTTATCCTCACCCCGTAGTTCCCCTCCACCACGACGACTTCGCCGCGCGCGATTACGCAGTCGTTCACAATGACATCGACAGGTTCGGTGACCAGCCTGTTCAGTTCGACGATTGACCCCGTATTCAGCTTCAGCACTTCCCGGATCGGCAGAACCGTCTTCCCAAAGGAAACCGAAACCGGAAGCGATACATCGAGCAGCAACTCGAAGGTTTTGGAAGATGCGACATCCGAGGCGTGCGTCACCTGAGCGGGCGGGGGCGCGTAGAGCGCGGGCAAAACACCCGACCAGGCCACGCTCAACTGCCAGCTCTGCTCTCCGCTTGTGGCAGTAAGAAATGAGGTGGCAACATCAGGCATGGAGCCGATATCTTCGCCCTTCGCGGAAGTAACCTCCTGCTGGACATCGCCCGTGATACGCATGGCGAGCCCGCCCATCGTCTGGCCGGCAATTTCAAACCAGGTAGACCGGCAATCCTCGTCCGACGCGGAATCGATCCCGACGGCGGCGAGCACCATGGTGCCGGCCGCCTGCCAGAGTTCGCGGCCCGCAGCCAGCCACACGCCGGGCTCGGAGGCCACAGAAAATACCTGCTGCCAGACAATGGGCTCTTCCGCGGCGCCCTCGCCGACAGCCCCGGGGGTGACGGTAAATGCCTGCCCGGTCATACTGGACAGCGATTCGGACAACGCCGAAATCAGATGCCCCAGAATCTTGCTGGACCGCGCCGATATTTGTTCCTGTGCCATATTGTCCTTTTCCTGCCGTAGCCGGATTCGCCCGAAGCTACGCCCTCACGCCCGGCCACCGGGCGCTAATCGAATTCCGCAACCGCAGAAGGGCCTGCGACTTAATCTGTGAAACACGCGTGAAGTGAAGCCCCATGACCTCCCCCACTTCCCGCAACGTCAGCTCTTCAAAAAAGTACAAACTCAGAACCATCCGTTCCACCGCCGGAATCCTGTCAATCGATGTCGTAATCAGACGTTCCAGCTCTGACCGCTCCAGTTGCACGACGGGCGAATTTTCTTCCGGATCTATTACAAAACGATAAGCGGCCGGCAAGCCGCTGTCGTCACGCAGGAATTCGAGTTCCCCGACATCGAGGGCCGCCACCTCGCTCAAACGCAGGCGGTAGTCGGGGACGCTGATTTTCAGTTCAGCGGCAATATCGGCCTCTTCCGGCACGCGCCCCAGACGGCGCTCCGCACTCTCGACCGCCGCCTCCATCTCCCGAGCCAGACGTCGCTTCATGCGCGGCGCCCAGTCCGCATCCCGCAAGCTATCGAGTATCGCGCCCCGAATGCGGAACTCCGCATAGGTTTTCAACCGGACATTCTGCAGAGGGTCGAAGTTATCGATCGCCTGAATCAGGCCAACGACGCCGGCGGACAGCAGATCTTCCAGGAGAATCGTTTCCGGCAGCCGTTCGTGAATCTTCCTGGCGATGAGGCGCACCTGGGGTAAGTGCTCGATGATGAGCGCTTCACGCTCCGCATCGGACCTTACCTCCTGATGAATGCAGTACGCCGCAGCCGCCATGGGGTTTCTCTCTTACCCTGCTGCCGGAGCCGACATTGCCCGGTCTCCACAGACGGAACGCGCCAGGCGGTCGATATTGATCTCTTCGATGTCCTCGGGTATCTCCTGGCCGTTTCCCATGAATGTGGAACCCAGTCCGGTGGCGATCATCGTCTCCACCATTGAACCGGTTGTCAGGCTCTCTTCTGTGCCGGTAAAAAGTAGCCGGAGCGGTCCCATCGCGGAAAACCTGGACACCATATACGTCATATCGGCGGATCGGGCGTCCGCCCTTAGTACCAGATGGCGTTCTATTTCGGGACGCCGGGTAAAAAAGCGTCCAAGCTCCTGGATGTCACCGGTGGCCGAGGGAGAAATCCCCGGCGTATCGAGCAAGACAAGGCCCTTCCAGCCGTCTCCGGAAAGGGACAGATTCAGGCTTTCCAAAGATTCGCAGGCAAAGAACGGCACACCCAGGATGGCGGCGTATCTGGCCAACTGTTCCTGACACCCCACGCCGTGGCCCCCCACCTGATAGATCCGAACCGGAATCCGCCGGGCGAGCCCAAAGTTCACGGCTATTTTCACCAGACTGGTGGTCTTGCCCCTGCCCGCGGGTCCAACGAAGGCCATGATCCTTGTTTCGCCGGGGCCCCACGCGGCAAAGCCAGCCGGAGGAATCCGGCGGCGGATTTCTTCAAGCAGGCTAACGGCTCGGTCGCCTCCAGTGTTGGCCGCTGCTTCAGCGAGTTCGAGGGCAAGGCCTTCAGAGATTCCATTCCGCTGCAGCCGTGCAACCATCGCGCTCTCGTTGTCGCGGGCCCAGGCTCCGCGCAGAGGACTGGGGGCCGATGGCGGTGCAGGAGGCGGAGAATGCGGGTGTTGTGCAGGAGGAGGCGTGTACCCGGGCTGGCCTCCAACAGCGGCGCGGAGGGCTTCCACCTGACGCCGGAGATCGTCCATGTCGTCGGTCCCCGCAGGACGTGACGAGCGTGTGGTTCGGAACGTCTCCTCGGCAGCAGAAGGGTTTGCGGCCGGCACCGGAAAACGTGTCGGCCGGAGTTCTGACCGGGTATCAAAGCGGGGAGGTGCTGTGCCTTCGAACCGCGCATCGGGACGAGAAGGCGGCTCCTCGATCTTTCGCGGTTCATAAGCAAAAGTCACCTCCAGCCGGCCAAAGGCGCGAGCGTCCGCGTCCGCCGGTTTGGAGTTGAGAAGCATGGCGTCAGGGCCGAGTTCCTTCCGCGCCACATCAAGGGCGGCGGGCACGCTGCTTGCAAAATATGTCTTGGTCTGCATTTTCTTTCAGGTCTCCCGGATATCGACTATCGCTTATTGAATAACTCCCAGGGAGACGACTTTCACCCCGGCTGGGACCTCTCCGTGAGAGAGGAAGTATAAGTTGGGCACGGCAGATTCAACCATCTGCCGCATAAAGTATCGGCATCCCGAACTGGTAATCACCACGGCGGGCGACTCAATGGGCCCAACGCCTCTATTGATTCGTTCGAGCAGATCCCGCAGCGAGTGAGGCGGCAAGGACACGGTACTGTTTGACTCCCCGTGTTCCACAACGCCCTCGACGAAGCGCTCAACCTGAGGGTCAATGAACCAGGCTGACAGGTCTCCGTTGGCATTCAGATAGGGCTTCACAACGCTGCGGCGAATCGCCTGACGAACGAATTCCGTCAGCAAGACGGGATTGCGGCTCGATGACGCGGCTTCGCCGAGAGACTCCAGTATGGATACCGCATCGCGAATGGAGACGCGTTCGCGCAAAAGATTTTGAAATACCCGCTGGACGGCGGCCAAAGTGAGAAGCTTCGGTACCAGATCCTCCACGACTCTGGGATGATCAGCTGTAACCCGATCCAGTAACTTCTTCGCTTCCTGCCGGGTAAAGAGTTCATGCGCCGAGCGCTTGATCAACTCGGAAAGGTGCGTACTCATGACGCTGAGAGGATCGATCACCGTATAGCCCATCGCCCGGACGGTATCGGACTGGGAGGAAGGAATCCACCACGCATCCGCCCCGAAAGCAGGATCCTTTGTTGGCCGGCCATCGGGCGGCTTCTCCCGGGCAGTAACGGCGATGGCGAGATCGCAACCCATGGGCAGCTCAAACCGAGCCACTTCGATGCCCTTGAAACTGATGGAATACTCACGTGCCCGGAGATTCAGGTTATCGGTAACCCGTACGGCGGGAATGATGAAGCCAAGGTCCGCAGCAAGTTGCCGCCGAATCGCACCAATCCTGCGCAGCAAAGGCGAGTTCACACCATCGGAAATGAAGGCAACCAGACTGACCCCGGTCTCCACGGAGATGAGTTCCACCTTCAACAGGTCTTCCAGATTTTCTTTAGGTTTTAGTGGAGAGGCACCGACCTCGGCCGCGGCTTCCGACGGTCTGCTGCGGAGCTTCCACCCGACTATCCCCAACCCGCCCCCCAGAAGCAGAAACGGGCTCTTTGGCAGGCCCGGGAACATAGCGAGCAGCACCATGACGCCGCTTGCCAATAACAGAGGCTGCGCGGCACCGAACAACTGGCGCTGAAACTCGACGCCGACGCGGTTATCCGAACTGGCGCGCGTGATGATCATGCCGCCCGAGATGGAGATCATCAGCGCCGGGATAACCGTTACCAGACCATCGCCGATGGTGAGCACGGTGTAAGTCTGCAGGGCCTTCATCACGTCGAGGCCATGCTGCAGCACACCAATCAACAGGCCCGCGACGATGTTGATGCCTGTGATAAGCACGCCCGCGACCGCATCGCGCTGCGTGAACCGGCTGGCACCGTCCATAGCACCGTAAAACTCGGCTTCGCTGGCGAGCTCCTTGCGCCGCTGCTTTGCGGTGGGCTCGTCGATGAGCCCGGCGTTCAGATCAGAATCGATTGACATCTGCTTACCCGGCAGAGCATCGAGCGTAAAGCGTGCGGTCACTTCCGAAATTCTTACCGCGCCATGGTTGATCACCACATACTGAATGGCAATCAGCACCAGAAAAATCACTGCGCCGATGATGTAATTCCCGCCGACGACGAAATTCCCAAAAGCCTGAATGACATCGCCCGCCGAACCGGTCCCGGTATGTCCATTCAGCAGAATGAGCCTGGATGACGAGACATTCAGCGCGAGGCGGAACAAGGTGAGCAACAGCAGCGTAGTTGGAAAGACATTGAACTCTGCGGGCTTCGTGATGTACAGGGCCACCATCAGAACCACGATGGACATCATGATGTCGCAGACGATGAGGAAGTCGAGCATGATGCCCGGCATCGGTGCAATCAGGGCGACGATGATTGCCAGTACAGAGATGGGAACGGCGAGTTCGCCGAGCGCCTTCAGCGAGAATTTCGCGCCGCCGAGGGGGCCTGTATCGCGAGTGGGTACGGACGCCGTCATTGAGGCCTCCAGCCGCGCGGATTTGCCAAACGAAAGACGTACGCAAGAATTTCAGCTACGGCCCGGTAGAGGTGCGGCGGAATCTCCTGCCCCACTTCCACGGTCTTATAGAGCGCCTGCGCGAGCGGCGGGTTCTCCACAATGGGCACCTGATTTTCAATCGCGCGATATCGGATGCGGGCCGCAAGGTAATTGCGCCCCTTGGCCACAACTTTCGGGGCTGCGAAGCCGCTGTGATCGTACTTCAGCGCCACCGCGTAGTGAGTTGGATTCACGATGATCGCAGTTGCCGAGGCAACGTCTTTCATCATGTTCTTGCGGCGCAGGTCCCGCTGGAACTTGCGAATCTTCGCCTTTACCTGCGGACTGCCTTCGCTTTCTTTCGACTCGTCACGAATCTCCTGCTTACTCATCTTCAGATGCTGGTTGTAGCGGATGCGCTCTCTTGCGAGCATCACGGTCCCCAGCAGCACAAGGGCAAAGGAAGCTTTCTTCAGCGCCTGATGAACCAGACCGCCTGCGACGTTAGCAGCCACGGCGGCGGGCATCAGAGGCAGCCGCATGATCTCGGGCAGCTTGTCCTTCACGAGACCCCACGTAATCCACAGCATGACCGGGACCATGACGAGGGCCTGGAACAGATTCCCCATATTGTGCGAGGGCAGGTCGCGCAGTTTGCCCATGGGATTCAGCCGCGACATCTTCGGCGCAAGGCGGGCAAAGCTGAGGCCCACGCTGGTGGAGGCAGATTGCAGCAAAGCGGTGAGGGCCAGCAAGAGTCCGCCCAGAATTGCCAGAGGCTTCATGGTGACAACCGTCAGCGTGGTGAAGACCGTGATCAGTTCGCCCGGCCCCAGTGAATGGCCGAACGCACGGGCCACACTGGCACGCATTACCGTCTGTAAGTCCTGCATCCAGCCAGGGAAATAGCTGGCTGCCATGGTGACGAACGCGAAGAACTGAATGGAGGCGACGAACTCGCGTGCGGCCGGGAAGTCGCCATCTTTGTGTGCCTTTTCGAGGCGCTTCTGGGTCGGTTTTTCTGTCTTCTGGGAGTTATCCGCCATGTTAGTGCGAACTCCTCAACATGCCTTCGATGAAACGAATGCATTGGGTAATGGCGGAGGCGAAGAAGCGTGGCTGGATGCCAATGCTTGTGGCCAGAAGCAACGTAGTCGCCAGCAGCTTTACGGGCATTGTCAGACTGACGAGGTGAATTTGAGACTGGACTCTGCCCAGAACCGCGAGTGAAGCGTCAGCCAACAGCAGCAGAGCCACTACGGGTGCAGCCAGCCGAAACCCGGAGCTGAAGATGGAGGCGGAGAAACGAATCATGCCCTCCGCCCAGTGAGCTTTCAGCTGGAATACGGTGGGAGGCGCGAGTTGCATACTGTCGCTGAGAGCGCGGATCAGCATACGGTCTGCGCCGGACGTGAAGAACATCAGGCCTGCGAGGATCTGGGCGAGGGTCAGCAGCACGGTGGAGTCCGCGCCGTTGGTTGGGTCAATGGTGGAAGCAAAGCCAAAGCCAGCCTGGAGGCTCACCATTTGCGCTGCCACCTGAAATACTTCCATCACGATTGCGACGGCGATGCCAATGGCTAAGCCCAATG
Organism: uncultured Acidobacteriia bacterium; assembly: GCA_903929755.1. Lineage (GTDB taxonomy): Bacteria > Acidobacteriota > Terriglobia > Bryobacterales > Bryobacteraceae > BOG-234. Next base: position 104,074 of record CAIYVZ010000206.1, on the reverse strand, counting down.
CCAGTTCCGTCAGCACGCCGGCGAGGATGCCGGACAGTTGCGGAAAGCCGTGAGGCGCTTTCCACTGTGGCCACAGGATCAGGGTGAAGGCAAGCGCAAGGACAATGCGTGCCGGCTCCGGGGTGGCACGAAATGCGGCCAGCGGCAGAAATGCCAGGGCCCCGGAGATGCGAGCCAGCGTCAACAGGAAGCCATAGAGGACGCCGTCTTCAACCAGCCGGGAGACCAGAGCGCCAAGCGCGACAAAAGAGTTATCGGGCATAGCGATTCAACTCTCCCAGGATTCCGATCGTGTAGGCCATGCTCTTGTGGACCATCCAGGGCATGAGGACAAGACAACCACCGAGGAAGGCCACCAGACGTGGGATCGCGTTGAACGCCGTGTCCTGTATGGACGTAACGATCTGCACCAGGCTGATGAGAATGCCCGCAACGAAACCAATGGCGAGCAGCGGCGCCGAGATCCAGAACGCCGCCAGAAACATCTGCCCCACCAGGTGTGCCGCCCCGTCGGGAGTCATTAGTAGAACCCCTTCATCAGACTGCCGACAGTCAGGTTCCAGCCATCCACCAGAACGAAGAGCAGCACCTTGAACGGAGCAGACACCATCACGGGGGGTAATTGAACCATGCCGATGGAGAGCGTCACCGAAGCCACAATAATGTCGATCAGCAGAAACGGCAGAAACAGCACTGCGCCGATCTGAAACCCGGCGCGCATCTCGGAGAGGATGTACGCCGGAGCCAACACAGTAATCTCCAGATCGGCAGGAGTTTTCGGAGCAGGCGCGTGTGTCATTTCAACGAAGAGCCGAACATCTTTCTCGCGGGCAAAACGCGCCATCCAGGTCTTTAGCGGCTTTGTTCCTGAATCCCAGGCCTCTTCAGGCGTTAGCTTTCCGTCTTCATAAGGCAGAAGAGATTCTTTGTAGACCTGCATGGCTGTCGGCTGGATGAGAACGAGGGTCAGAAACAGGCTGAGGCCCGCGAGCACCTGATTCGACGGTGCGCTTTGTGTCCCCAGAGCCTGACGCAGAAAGTGGAGCACGATAGAGATTCGCAGAAAGGGCGTCAGGGACATGAGGATGGCGGGCAACAGGGTCAGCAGAGTCATCAGGATGATGATCTGCATCGGCGTTCCCAGTTCCTTCGCGCCGGCCGGAAGCAGCGATGTGGACTTTGCGGCAGCCGCCTTGGTGGCGGCCAGAAGCATCAGGGCTGGATTCATTCGGAGACCCTCCCCTCGGGCACCACATCCAGAAGGCGGCAACTGGAGGGTGACGTGGCGACGACCACCGACCGATTCCCGATCCGCACCAGATGAAGAGCATGTTGCGGTCCAAGAGCCAGACGCTCGGTCACCTCCATCTGCTTGGTGCGGCTTGCCCTGGCGCTGAAGTTGAGCACCGCGTGGCCGCGATTGCGCAGCAACGCCAGGGTGCCGCCCAGCAGCGCCAGGACAAGAACAACCGCGATGATGGAATAGAGCGAGTCCACGTGCTTGTTAGCGGTCAATACGGAAGTCTGTTATGCGGACTCCCATTGTGTTTTCAATAATTACGAGCTCGCCGTAGGCAGCTACTTTTGAGCCCACCAAAATGTCGAGATTTTCACCCGCTGAGCGGTGCATCTCGATCACACTCCCGGGTTCAAGGGAGAGAATTTCAGATAACTTCATGGGCCGCTGATCGAGCTGCACTTCTATGTCGATACTGATGTCGGAGATGTGTTCGATTTCCTGCTGCGCTGTCATTTTAGATGCGGGCTCCTTAACGCTTCAGGGCCACCGTCTCCTGCAGGATGTCGTCTTCCGTTGTCACTACTTTTGAGGCTGCCTGATAGGCGCGCTCGTAAGTAAGAAGGTTGGTGAACTCCTTGGCGATATCCACCGTTGAGGCTTCCAGGGCCCCCCCGGTGATAGCGCCACGCGAGCCTGTGCCGGGCATGCCGATCGCGGGAATCGAACTCAGCGAGGTCACGCCGAAGGTGTTCTGGCCGAGGTCCTGCATCGAGTCCGGATTCAGTATGGACGCCAGTGCGAGCTGTGCGACGGCGACCGCATCTCCATTTGAATAGCGTGCCAGGATCTGCCCGGTTGGCCCGATACTGATCGAAGTTAACTGGCCGGACGGCGTGCCGTCCTGCGTGCTGCCAAGGTTTGCGGAGGTCTGGCTGTACTGCGTAATGGTAGGGTCCCCGTTGGCGTCATAGAGGCTCCAGGTCATGGCCATGTCGGTGGCCCCGTCGGCAAGGCCGGAAATCGGCACGGCGATCGGTCCGCTGGTGGAGATGGGCGTGGCCAGGTGGCCGCGCCCATCAAAAGTCAGTGTTCCGCTGGCGAGTGTGGTGTTAGTGCCGACACCTCCGGCCACGGCCGAACTCGGCAGGGTGACCGAGTAGTCCCATGTACTCGCCGCCGACTTCACATAAGTCACGGTAACTACGTGACTTATTCCGAGGGAATCAACAATCGGAATAGGAGTACTGAAGGTTGCATCGGCTGACCCGACCACCGAGGAAGCGTTCATGTTCGCTGTAATTGTGAAGTGCGAGGTAGGGCTCGGTTGGCGAAGACTTGAATTCGGCACAGTAATATCGCTGACGCCGGAAGTTGTGTTCAGGACGCCGTTGGCGGCATTCCAGCCCTGCACGTTCTGATTCTGCTGCGTCAGCAGGTGGCCGGACGCATCCACCTTGAAGTTTCCGGCTCTCGAGAAGACCTGTTCTGCCTTGCTGCGAAGCACGAAGAAGCCGTTCCCCTGGATCGCCGCGTCAAAGGGCTGATTAGTGGATTGAGGAGACCCCTGAGAAAACGATCTGTTGGCGACGGCGATGGTGGAGCCGCCCACGGTGGAGCCGCCTCCCCCTCCGGAGGCCAGGTCATTCACCAGATTCTGGAATGACACACTGCCCTCTTTGTAAGCGGTGGTATTCAGGTTCGCGAGATTTCCGCTGACTACGTCAATGGCGAAGGCATTGGCCTTCAGGCCGGAAAGAGCATTTGAAAATGATGTCGACATGATTCACCCTGCCTTGTTGGTTATTTGGAGCCTGTAGCTGTTGTGGCAGGAGGGACGGCGTCCGTGCCGGTTCCGGTTGCCGTGGTGTTCTGGCGAATGCCAATCAACTGTTCCAGCTGACTATAAGCAGTGAGTTGCCCCACGAACTGGCTTGTATCCGGAGGCTTCAGCGGATCCTGATTCTTCAGCTGAGATACCAGCAGTTTCAGGAACGTTTCTTCGTTTGCCAGCGGATCGCCGGCGGCTTTTGGCGGCAACACGGCCGTGGCCGTGGAACCCACGTTCGCCGCCGTGGCATGAGCTACTGCTGTCATAACACCTCCTGAGGTGATTGATTCATTTCGATATCGAACTTCTGATCCGCCGGGGTCTGCTGTTGCCGAGGCTGCGGGGCCTGCTCCCGTTGGTGCCGCCCGCCGCCATCCTGCGACGTCCACGCATCTGCTTCGTACCCGGCACGAGCCAGAGTTGACGCCAGATCACTGATGCCGTTTCGGAGTTGGTGGTTCAGCACCGGGTCACTTGAATGAAGTGACACGTGGACCTCCCCAGCCCTCTCCGAAAGCTTCAAATGAACATCTCCGGATCCATCCGGAGAAAATTCGAGGGACATGGTTTTCAGCGGCGGCTTTGGTAGAGGCTCCGCTGGTACCTGTTCCTTCACTACAGCCGCAGCCGTTGGTTCCCGAAGCTGCGGAGCAGAAGCCTCCCCCGCAGTGCTTGAGGACACAGCAGGCACCAGCGCGGTCTCCGGGCCACGGCGGATCGCCGGCGCTTCCAGCGGAGCTTCAGCACCTGACGGAAGGGGCTTCTTCGCGGCGACGCGGCGATCCGGTTCGCTCTCCGTTGCAACGCGGGCGGGCAACGGGCGGACAGGGGACTCGAGACGAACCGGCGAGTCCACCTCATGGTTCTGGCCAGGTTCGGCCGCTGGAGCGTTGTCGGGCATCTCCTGCCGGGAGTCTCGCGAGCGCGGGGGTTCCGGTGCGACGGCAGGTGGCGGGGTCGCTTCGACTGCGGCCGGCACCACAGGCTCCCCTTGCGCCCTGATGATTAGCCGGACAGCAACTTCCGGCACTGCCTGAAGCTCTTGCGGCGAACCGGGAGCGACCATCGGACCGGGAACGATGTTGGGCCCTGGCTTCCCGGAAGCGGCTGGGGCTTCGCTAAGGGCGAGGGGGAGAGCAAAGGTAAGGGGAACAGCCGGAAGTGGGACCGCATCAACGGGCGCGACGATAGCCAGCGGACGCGTTCCCAGGTCTTTATCACTTAACCTTGATTCACCGGCCTCATCCGGCTGCGCGCTCTTGGCTTTTCCGGGATCGGGCAGAACGGTACCAGTGGGCGGTGCCGCCTTCTCCTGGCTGGCCCCGGGAACAGGGAGACTTAGCTCCGGCACTTCTTTGGCTGCCAGTTTCGCCACTGAGGCGGGCTTCGCGAGAGCCTCTCCGGTACCCAGCGTTGGGTCCCAAACGGGAACGCCGGAGGCCGCCGCAACCAGGGACTTCCCTTGCTGGACGGGAATAACCACAGTGACCGTCGCTCGGCTCGCAGCGGTGGACGGGGCATCAGTTGTGTCCGCTTTCGCTTCGGACGGATCGAGACTCAGCGGCAAAGCGGGCCTTGCCACTGTTCCGGGCGCGCCGGGCATCTTCGCCGAGCCCACGTTATTGCTGGCTGGCGCCTGGCCCGGCGTGACCGGGCCTTCGGCGGTCTGCGTCTGCAGAAGTACTTCTCGAAAGGGGTCCCCGGCTGCCGTGCCCGAAGCTCGGGTACTGAAGTCGGCGCGGCTGGGGCCGGCATCCCTCACGGGGGAAGGGAGCGCGGCAGATGTCGGAAATGCAATTCCAGTCACGCAGAGTTGTTTGCACTCCACGCGCCATTTCGCAACCCTAGTAATTCAAAGCTTTAGCACCAGTCCGACTGCCAGGATTCTGGCGACAATCAGGCTCTGTGGCAAATTCCTGGCGATTTCAGGGAACTGTCCTCATCTGTCTTATCGGCCAGCTTCTGCAAGTTTTGAGTACTTTACGAAGAAATATTTGTTTCGGGCCTCCACCTGCTTTAGACACGCTGAAACTATATGGATGCCATTTCAATGTCGGCGGCAAGCGGTATGAGAGCGCGGATGGAATCGCTGGAGCTTCTGGCCAACAATCTCGCTAACGTGGAGACCGGGGGCTTCAAGGCCGACCGTGAATTCTACAGTCTTTATAGTAGTGCCGATGCGGGCGCGGACGCTCGCAACGGCCAGGTGACCACGCTTCCGGTCATCCAGAGCCAATGGACCGATCTTCGCCAGGGCGACCTGAAGACCACGGGCAATCCGCTCGACGTCGCCATCGACGGCGAAGGCTTCTTCGCCGCACAGACACCTCAGGGCGTTCGCTATACCCGTAACGGTAATTTTCGGGTAGCCGCCACGGGCCAGATCACCACAGGGGAAGGCCACCCGGTGCTGTCGAAGCAAGGTACTCCCATCACGATCCAGCAGAACCTGCCTGTCGAAATTAAGGCGGATGGCAGTGTTCTGCAACCCGGCCGGCCCACAAGTCAACTCGGCATTACTGCCTTTGACCCGAGCGCGGTGAATAAAGAGGGCCATAACTATTTCGTGGCCACCCCTGGAGCAACCCCGAAGACGACCACCGCCGCCGTCCATCAGGGCACTCTCGAGACGTCCAATGTGGGGGCCCCGGAATCGGCGGTCCGCCTCGTCGCCATCATGCGGCAGTTTGAGATGCTGCAGCGCGCCGCCAGTGTCGGCAACGAATTGAATAAAAGAGCGATGGAAGAGATCGCACGCGTCACCACCTAGGCGGCAAACACACCCCAACCCCGCAGGTTATGAAACTACCGAAGGCTGTCAATCCAAACCGAGGCTGTTAATTCAAAATGATACGAGCCCTATTTAGCGCCGCCAGCGGCATGACCGCTCAGCAACTGAACATCGACAACATTGCTAACAATCTTGCCAACGCCAACACCGCCGGCTACAAGGCCCGCCGTGCGCAGTTTCAGGATCTCCTTTACCAAAGCATGGTGGCGCCGGGATCATCCGCCGGACAATCCACTGTTGTCCCCACCGGCCTCCAGCTGGGCCTTGGCACACGTGCGTCGTCGAACGAAATTGTCTTCCAGCAGGGAGACTTCGCCGCGACCGGCAATCCTTATGACCTTGTGATTCAGGGCCGGGGCTTCTTCCAGATCAAGCGCGCCTCGGGTGAACTCGCCTACACACGCGCCGGCAGTTTTCACGTGGATCGGGACGGCGCTCTGGTCACGTCCGATGGCGATCTGCTGCAGCCGCAAATCACCATTCCGGCTACCGCCCAATCGGTGAATATCGCGGCGGATGGAACCGTCAGCTACGTTCTGCCTGGCCAGACTCAATCGCAGAACGCGGGCCAGATTACGCTGGCGAATTTCCAGAACCCTGCAGGGCTCAATTCTCTGGGCAGGTCTCTCTATGCGCCGACAGATGCTTCGGGCGATGCGACCATTGGGCCTCCCGGCGGCACCGAAGGCCTTGGCAGTCTGCAACAGGGATACCTCGAACAATCGAACGTCAGCGTGGTGGATGAATTTATCAACCTCATCACCAGCCAGCGCGCCTATGAAGCGAACTCGAAGGTGGTGAAGGCCGCTGATGACATGTATCAGCAAGTCAACAATCTGACGCGATAAGGATTATGAGCCGCGCCGTCCTCATTTTCGCGCTGTTGCAGGCGGCTTATGCCGCCTGTGTACCAGTCACCGCGGACCGCATAACCGGGGCCGAACTGGCCCTTGCCGATCCAGCCCTCGCCGTGTTCCCCGCCACCATGTCGGTCGCCTTCGCACCCGCTCCGGGAACGTCGCTGGTGGTTTCGCCCACGGACATTGTGCGCCTCGCGAAGTCACACGGCGTGAACCTTGATGCCAGCCCGGTTGGCGTCTGCTTCGCGTTCGGTATGCGGAAGCTGACTGCTGACGAGGTCAGCGCAGCATTGCTGCGTACGTTGCCGAAAGGCGCGGTGGTCGAGGTCGTGGATCTACCCTCCACAGAACTTCCTGCCGGCGAGCTGAATTTCCCCATCGCGGCCCTGGAACCGGTTGCGGAAGCTCAACATGTGGACGTTCAGCTGTGGCGGGGCTTCGTTCAGTACACTCCCACCCGGCGCGCCCCGGTGTGGGCCAAGGTACGGATTCGAAACGGTCTGGAGGAATTGATCCTCACCACCGATGTTCCCCGCGGGACCACACTAACGAAAGAGATGTTTGTCGCGAAGGCGATCACGGGCCTGGCGTCCCGGCAGCCGATTGCGACCCGGCTGGAACAAATAGTCGGCACCGCGGCCAAGCTCGATCTCAAGGCTGGCCAACGGCTTCTTCTCAGTGCCGTGGAACAACCTCAGGCGGTAAAGCGAGGAGACGTGGTCAGCGTGGAAGTTCACAGCGGCGCCGCACGCCTGCAACTCGACGCCATTGCCCAGCGCGGAGCCCGCGACGGAGAAACTATGGAATTCCTGAACCCCCTGAGCGGGAAAACATTCAAGGCCCGCGTTGAGGGCACAAAAGCAGTCGTCTACGTTGGAGGTCGGCTTTGAAGCGTTTACGGTTCACCACTATCCTCTTCGGTGCGGGTCTCGCCTCTGCCGGCTTGTTCCCCAAGGTTCCGCCGAAAAAGAAGGCCCCGGAATCTACTCTGCTGGACCAATACATACGCAGCGCCACCGCGAACGACAAGGACAATCCAGGAGAAACCTCCCCCGGCGCCATCTGGTCGCCATCCTCGCGACTAACCGACCTGGGCCGCGACCTGCGCGCCAGTCAGATTGACGACGTGGTAACCATCCTCGTCAGTGAGTCAGTAAACGCCGTTGCCAGCGGCGGCAGTTCCAGTCAGCGAACCTCGGCCGCCAATGCCTCTGTAAGTTCTCTGGCCGGCAAGAAATCCGCTGCCGGAGCACTGGCGAATCTGGCAGGCCTTTCCAGTGACCAGAAGCTGAACGGCCAGGGTACCACCACCCGCAACTCCACCCTGAATGCAACGCTCACAGCCCGGGTTGTTCGCGTTCTTCCCGGCGGGCTGCTTCTGGTGGAAGGCGACAAGAGCCTGCAGATCAATTCTGAACAACAGGTCATCTCGGTCCGGGGCATCGTTCGAACCACGGACGTGAGTACTTCGAACACGGTCGCGTCCACCCAGATCGCCGATATGGAAATTCGCGTGAACGGGAAGGGAATTGTTGGCGACGCGATTCGTCGCCCGAACATTCTGTACCGCCTGCTTCTGGGCGTATTGCCCTTCTAGGCCGCTATGCGAAACTTTCTCATACTTCTGGCCCTTGCCGCACCCCTCTTCGGAGTTGCCCCTGCGGAACATGGAACGCGCCTGAAAGATCTGGTCACGCTGGAAGGCGTCCGGAATAACCAGCTAATCGGGTATGGCATCGTGGTCGGGCTGAATGGCACCGGCGACAAGCGTACCACCATCTTCAGCACCCAAAGCCTGGCAAACATGCTGGAAAAGATGGGAGTCTCGGTAGCGCCCACCGCCATGCGCGTACAGAATATGGCTGCGGTCATGCTCACGGCAACGTTGCCCCCTTTTGCCCAGCCCGGTTCCACCATCGATGTAACGGCTGCCGCCGTGGGGGATGCCAGTAATCTGCAGGGGGGGCTGCTGGTGATGGCATCCCTGCGCGGGGCCAACGGTCAGGTCTACGCCGTGGCGCAGGGCCCCGTGGTGACTGGAGGCTTTGTCGCAGGACGCGGCGGAAACACGCAAAGCGTAAATCATCCCACTGTCGGCCGTGTACCGGCCGGAGCAACGGTTGAGCGCCTGGCTCCATCTGTAGCCCCCACTGGCGAGGTCAGGCTGCAACTCCGCAATTCCGACTTCACCACTTCCTCCAGGGCCGCTTCCGCCATAAACCAGAAATTCCCGACCAAAGACACTCCGATAGCCCGTTCTGAGAATGGCGGGCTGATTCGCGTCACGACACCGCCGGAGTGGAAAGACAGAGTTTCCGAATTCATCGCCAACCTGGAAGAAATTGAAGTAAAGGTTGACCGCCGCGCCAGAATAGTCGTCAATGAGCGAACTGGAACAATCATCATCGGGAAGGATGTCCACATCGCCCCGGTCGCCATTCTTCACGGCGGATTATCGGTGGAGATTCAGACGAGCCTGCTGGTTTCGCAACCGAACCCACTTTCAACCGGAACCACACAGGTAGTCCCTCAAACAACTGTCGCCGCAAAAGACGAGCCTGCCCGTAACGTTGTCCTGAAAGACGGCGCTACCGTGGAGGAGCTGGTTCGAGCTCTTACTGCAGTTGGCTCCACGGCTCGCGACATCATCGCGATTTTGCAAAGTCTGCGGGCCGCAGGAGCCCTTGATGCAGAACTGGAGGTTATCTAGATGTCTGTCGCCGGTATCTCAGCTGGTTCCGCCATTCCTGACGCCCCGCTCGACAAAGAGCGCCTGAAACAATCCCACGCCGCCTCCGATTTCGAAGGTCTTCTCATCGCCCAGATGCTGAAGTCGGTTCGGAGCGAAAGCTCCGGGTGGCTCGGAACCGGCGACGATCAGTCCAGCGAAGCCGCATTCGGTCTGGGAGAAGAGCAACTTGCGAAAGCTCTCGCAACTACCGGAGGTTTCGGGCTATCGAAGCTGATTGAGGCCGGGCTGCGGGCAAAGGACGCCCACAACGAAGCCGCTGCTGTCTTGCCCGTGACCACCCCCACGCTTTAGGCCGAGGCGGCAAACCGCGAGTGCTGGCCCTCAGCCAGAGGTGAATGCGCCCAATCCGGTTGTTCGTTGCGTCGTTTTTCAGCTTCGGTCAAACCATCCCACCCCTCCGCGAGCGTCGTTAACAGCATCAAGACCTCCGACAAAGGCGCCTCCGCTTGCTGCATGCTCGCATCCAGCAGCCGAGCCTGCATGTAGCCATAGAGACTCTGCAATTTTTCCGCAATGTCCGGCGAAGCCGCCCGGTCCAGGGAATTGATCAATTCCAGCAGCACCATCCAGGCATGATTGATCGCCTTCGTGCGTTCCAAAATCTGGCCCGCTTTGAGATGCTCCCGAGCGTCCCGCACGCTGCGGATCGCACGCTTATACAGAAGACAAACGATTTCTACTGGACTTGCCGAAAGGATCATCTGCTCAAAGTACTGGTTCATTCCTGTTCATCCCCGGGGTATGAGTATCACTCGGCCATCGGTGGCCGATAGTCTATCGGTTGCAGTCTTGGGCTACTTTAGGGTCGGCCCTCCAAATTCGGCAGCCCTCCCGAGTTAAGTACCTGCCGCGCCTGGGTGGTGAAGTGCCAACTTGACCCAGAATGCACGACTCAGACCAAACCGGGCCGGCGTTTGAGGGCAAGGCTGTCCGGCGGCGGGTTACCGGGGGATTGAGAAGATAAGTCCGATGAAGTTCGTGAGCGAGGGAATTGGCGCCGCCACGTTCTACTGCGGCGATTGCGGCGGAACCGGTCTATGAGATGCATTCGGGCGGGCACGAGGTGGTGCCTTCGGACTGGTATGTGTGTCCAGTTCCTCAAACTTCATTTTTTAATGGAACTTTCCCAACGTTGATCTCGAAATTACGTCATAGATACAGATGATGGTCCTGAGGGTAGTGGGAGTGGTGTGCCTTGCGGCGATGATGTGGGCGCAGGTTCCAACGCAGGCGTATACGCTGGCAGTGGGACGCAGTGGCACGCAGATTCCTGACTCCCCGCCTGGGTCAAAGAAGATCGTTTCACGTGGTAAGGGCACCCTGGTGGGCCGCAGGGTGACTATGCCCGAACTGGCCGGACTGCTGTCGGACATTGTGGGGCGTGCGGTAGTGGACGAAACCGGTTTGACTGGCGAGTATGACGTGAAGCTGGCGTGGACTCCGGACACGGGCCCGAAGTCCGCAAAAGAGCGTGCGGATTTGAATGCCGCGGTGGAGACCAGGTCGATCTTCAGTGCGGTGCGGGAGCAGTTGGGGCTGGACCTGGTACCGCGGAAGGTCGGGCTGACAGGCCCTGGGAGAATGAAGTAGCAATGACTTTCACACGTTGGGCAACGACCCGGATTTTGATGGCGGGCGTGCTGGTACTGCCGATGGTCGCTTCTGAACACCACGGTACGGTGCGTTTCGCGGGCCTGCCTTTGCCAGGCGCGACGGTGACCGCGTCGCAGGGGGCGCAAAGGCTGGGCGCGGTTACGGGGATGAACGGGGCGTACTCGTTCCCTGATCTGGCGGACGGTGTCTGGAACCTCCAGGTGGATATGCTGTGTTTCGCCAGCGCGAAGCAGGACGTGACGGTGGGGGGGGCGTCAGAAGCTCCGGTGATTGACCTGAAGCTGTTGACGGTGGATGAAATTCGGGCGATTAGTCCTGCGTCCGCGCCGGTTCCAGTGGTGACGGCGGCACCGGCGGAATCAGGGACAAAGGCGGCACCGGCGACGACCTCGCGGAAGGGTAAAGCGAAGCCGGTCTCTCAGAATGTGAATCCGGAGAGCCAGGGGTTCAAGCGAGCGCAGGTGAATGCAAGCGCGACGGGTGCGCCACCTGCGCGCACGCCGGGAGCGGAAGAGAAGCCTGCCGCGGATCAACCGGCGGAGGCACAGAGTGCGGCGGATGCGTTCAATATCAACGGGTCGGCGAACAATGCGGCGGCTTCGAACTTTGGGATGTCGGGCGCGTTTGGAAATAACCGGCGCGGTGCGGGGTCGCTGTATACGGGGAATGTCGGCGCCATCTTTGGGAACTCGGTTTTGGATGCGAGGTCGTTTAGTTTGACGGGGCAGGATACGGCGAAGCCTGCCTATAACCGGATCTCGACGTCGGCGCAGGTGGGTGGGCCCTTGCGGATTCCGCATCTGTTCAATGCGAACAACGCGCCGAATTTCTTCGTGTCGTACCAGATGGCGCGGAATCGAAATGCGAGTGTGCAGCCGGCTTTGATGCCTACGGCTTTAGAACGGACCGGGGTGTTGAGTACCGCAGTTCTGGACCCGACGACAGGCGATGCTTTTCCGGGGAACGTGATTCCGGTGAGCAGGATCAGTGCGGCTTCAAGGGTGCTGGCGGCATTGTATCCGCTGCCGAATTTTACGGGGTCTTCGCGGTACAACTACCAAACGGCGCTGAAGGGCACCAGCAACCAGGACAATCTGCAGTCGCGACTTTCGAAATCTTTGAACCGCACAGACCAGGTGTTTGGCACGTTTGGCTATCAGAACTCGCGGGGGGCGAATCCGAATCTGTTTAATTTTGTGGATGGGTCGGAGTCGTCGGGGATTGATGTTGCGGCGAACTGGACGCACCGGTTTAGCCAGCGCATGTTCCTGACGTCGCGGGTGAATTTCAACAACCTGTCGTCGCGTACAACTCCGCAGTTTGCGAACGTGCGGAATGTTTCGGGGGAGGCGGGGATTCGGGGGAATAATCAGGAAGCGGTGAACTGGGGTCCGCCGAATCTGAATTTCGCGAGCGGGTATGCCGGGTTGTACGACGCGCAGTATGCGTTCAATCGATTCCAGACGTCATCGGCGTCGGCGAATATGTATTGGAATCATTCGCCGCATAACTTCACCTACGGCGGGGATTATCGGCGCCAGCAGTTTAACTATCTGGGGCAGCAGGATGCGCGGGGCAGCTTTACGTTTACCGGGGCGACGACTAAGTCCGACTTAGGCGGCTTCCTGCTGGGCGTTCCGGATACCAGTGCCATCGCGTTTGGTAACGCGGATAAGTACTTCCGGGCGTCTGTGTATGACGGGTACATTACGGATGACTGGCGGGTGAACCCGAGTATCACGCTGAACTATGGCGTGCGCTGGGAGTACAATGCGCCGATCACGGAAAAGTATGGGCGGCTGGTGAATCTGGATATTACGCCGGGTTTCAAAGGCGCGGCTCCTGTGGTGGCGAACAAGCCGGTTGGGTCTTTGACGGGACGGACTTTTGCGGACTCCCTGGTACGGCGCGACAAGAAAGCGTTCCAGCCCCGGATTGGTTTGGCGTGGCGGCCGGTTGCGGGTGACTCGATGGTGGTTCGCGCGGGTTACGGGACGACTTACAATACTTCGGTGTATCAGTCGATCGCCGTGCAGATGGCGCAGCAGTCTCCGCTCTCGAAGAGTCTGAGTGTGCAGAATACAGCGGCAAATCCGCTGAGTTTGGCAAATGGCTTCCTGCAGTCGCCGAACACGACGGCGAACACGTTTGCGATTGATCCGGACTTCCGCATTGGATATACGCACACGTGGTCCCTGGCGATACAGCGGGATCTGCCGGCTTCACTGATTATGACCGCGACATATCTGGGCATTAAGGGTACGCGGGCTCCCCAGTCATTCCTGCCAAACACGTATCCGACGGGTGCGGCAAACCCCTGTCCAGCTTGTCCGGCCGGGTTTAACTATATGGCTTCGAACGGCAACTCGACTCGTGAAGCGCTGCAGCTGCAGTTGCGGCGGCGGTTGCATCACGGATTTACTGCGACGGCGAATTACACGTTCTCGAAGGCGATTGACAACGGTATTTTGGGCGGACGCGGCGGGGGCGGGCAGATGATTGCTCAGGACTGGACGAATCTGCGTGGGGAGCGTGGTTTGTCGAACTTTGATCAGCGGCATGTGCTGACGCTGCAGTCGCAGTACAGCACGGGTGTTGGGGCCAGGGGCGGCATGTTCCTGGATGGCTGGCGAGGCACGGCGGTGCGGGACTGGACGATTACTTCGCAGCTGAATCTGGGCACAGGGACTCCGCTTTCGCCGGTGTATCTGACGGCTGTTCGCGGCACTGGTGTGACGGGAACCATTCGTCCGGACTACACGGGCGCGCCGCTGTATGATGCGCCAGGCGGACTGTATCTGAACCCGGCTTCGTATGCGGCTCCGGCATTGGGCTTTTGGGGCAATGCAGGACGGAACACGATTACCGGGCCGACGCAGTTTACGCTGAATGCTTCCATGGCGCGGACGTTCCGGTTGAAGGACAGGCTGAGTATGGATGTGCGGCTGGATGCGACGAACCCTTTGAATAACGTGCGGTTCCCGAGTTGGAATACGACAGTGGGAAGCTCGCAATTCGGGCTGCCAATGGTGGCGGGTCCCATGCGATCCACACAGTTGAGTATGCGGGTGAGGTTCTAAACATGAAACGCTTTACTGCAGTTGTGCTGGCCTTTTCGCTGACGATGACCGCGCAGCAGGCTCCGAAACCTCCCGCCGCGGAGGAGGGGATGGTCACCTTCAAGAGCAATACGCAACTGGTGATTGAGACGGTGTTCGTGAAGGACAAGAGCGGCAAGCCGATTGAGGGCCTGACCGCGAAGGACTTCACGCTTACCGAGAACAACATTGTGCAGACAATTCAATTTGCCGAGTATCAGAAGTTCGATGATGCGAAGGCGGCCCCGATGCCGACTGCGGTTGCGGCGGCGAAGCTTGTGAATACGCCGGTGTCTTCCGTAACCTCCGGGCAGATTGCCCCTGAGCCTCCGGGGGATATTCGGCATCGCGACCATCGTTTGCTGGCGCTGTATTTCGATATGGCGGCTATGCAGGTTCCGGATCAGATTCGCGCGTTGGGTTCGGCGCGGAAGTTTATCCGGACGCAGATGACGGGGTCGGATGAAGCGGCGATTCTGGAGTACACAGGGGCTGCGGTGAAGGTATTAAATGACTTCACTTCGGACCGGGTGGCGCTGGAAGCGTCGATTGAAAAGCTGATAGTTGGTGAAGGCCAGGGCTTTGAGGAGACGGATACTTCGGCTGATACGGGCACGGCGTTTGGCCAGAATGATGCCGAGTTCAATCTGTTTAATACGGACCGTCAGCTGGCAGCGCTGCAAACAGCGGTGAAGATGCTGGGAACGCTGACGGAGAAGAAGTCGCTGGTGTATTTCTCGAGCGGCCTGCGGTTGAGTGGCTCGAGCAATCAGGCGCAGATGCAGGCGACGGTGAATGCTGCGATTCGGGCGAATGTGTCGTTCTTCCCGGTGGATGCGCGTGGGCTTGTGGCGTCCGCCCCACTGGGTGATGCGACGGTGGGTTCTCCTGGTGGACAGGGGATGTATTCGGGGGCGTCGGCGCTCTCTATGGCAACGAGCTTCCAAAGATCGCAGGACACGATGTATTCGCTGGCTGCGGATACGGGAGGGAAGGCTCTGCTGGATAACAATGATCTGGCGATGGGGATTGTGAATGCCCAGCAGGCGATCTCCAGTTACTACATCCTTGGATATTACACGAATCAGACGGCTCTGGATGGTAAGTTCCGGCGCGTGAAAATTACGGTGAATATTCAGGATGCAAAGCTCGATTACCGGCAGGGGTTCTTTGCCGGTAAAACGTTCAGCAAGTTCACTGCGGCGGATAAGGAGCGTCAGCTGGAAGATGCGTTAATGCTGGGCGACCCAATCACGGAGTTAACGCTCGCCATGGAAGTGGATTACTTCCAGATGAATCGCGCCGAGTACTTTGTGCCGGTGACGGTGAAAGTTCCGGGGAGCGAACTGGCGCTGGTGAAGAAGTCGGGTGGTGAGCGCACCCTGATCGATTTTATTGGCGAAGTGAAGGATGAGTTTGGGACTACGGTGAGCAATGTCCGCGACAAAGTGGATATTAAGCTCTCCGGCGACACGGCTGCGGAACTGGTGAAGCGGCCGATTCAGTACGATACGGGCTTCACGTTATTGCCGGGGAATTACACGATCAAGATACTGGCGCGGGACGACGAAACGGGCCGTATCGGGACTTACATGACGAAGTTTCTGGTGCCGAATCTGAATAAAGAAGACAAGCGGATTCCGATCAGTTCCGTGGTGCTGAGCAGCCAGCTGGTGGAGATGAGGGATGCCTTGTTCACCGCGGGTAAAGACAACGGCAAGACGCCGATTGCAAATCCTTTGATCCAGAACGGCCAGAAGCTGCTGGCGAACGTGACGCACGTGTTCTCTCGGAATAAAGACTTGTATGTCTACCTGCAGGCATATGAACCGAATGCCACGGCGTTTGAGCCACTGGTGGCGTTTGTGACGTTCTATCGAGGGCAGACGAAGGCGTTTGAGACGCAGCCTTTGCAGGTGACGGAAGGTTTGCCGAATCGATTGAAGACAGTGCCGCTGAAGTTCAGCATGTCGTTGAGCCAGTTGCCTGCGGGACGGTACGACTGTCAGGTGACGGTGCTGAATCCGGCGGGTCAGAAGGCGGCGTTCTGGCAGGCACCGATTGTGCTGACCCAATAAGGATTAGCATTGGGAAATGAACTTTGGCCTGGGCCTTGCGCTGCTGGTGGCTGCGCCGCTGTTTGCACAGGCCCGGGTATTCCTGGAACGAATGTCCCCGGAGAATTAGATGAGATACCTTTCGATGTTCGTGCTGCTCACTACCGCATTTTCTCAGGATCAGGCATCTTCCCCGACAACCATCGGTCGCGTCTCGTTTGAAGTTGCATCGGTAAAGCCTACGGCGAATGCGGGGGAACACAGGCCTATGCGCTTCGCGGTATCGCCCGGCGGCCAACTGACGGTGGCGAACATGCCGCTGCACTGGCTGATTGCGAATGCCTATAACGTTCCGTTTCAGTCGTCCAGGCTGACGGGTGGGCCGGGCTGGGTAAAGTCCGAAGCGTTCGATATTCAGGCAGTTGCGCCGGGGATGTTCGCTCCGGGGATTTCGGCGAATGAGCGGGAAGCCCGGACGCGCCTGATGCTTCGTGCGTTGTTGGCGGAGCGGTTCGGGCTGGTTGTCCGGAGCGAAGTGAGAGAAATGCCGGCGTACGTGATGGCACCTGGTAAGAAGGGGCCGAAGCTCGGAAAGATCGTAACCGAAGAGAAGGATTGCCCCTTGCAGCCTCCGGACGACGGATTTTATTGTCACCATATGAATGGCGACATGGGGAGGGGCCTGCACGGTCAGGCGGTTGATATGAGCGACATCGCGCTCTATGTGGAGAACTGGATGGACCGCCCGGTGGTGGACCAGACTGGCATCCAGGGACTGTACAAGATAGATACGGAAGGCTGGATATCGATGACACCGCTGGCTCCGGGGCAGGCTATGCCGACGGGGCCGGAAAACGTCCACGATCCGGGGCGTCCGAGCGTTTTTACAGTATTTGAAGAGACGTTGGGATTAAAACTGGAGCCGAAGAAGGCGAAGGTCGAGATGTTTGTGATCGAGCGCGTAGAGCGGCCCTCCGCGAACTGAACTCCCGCGCGCAATAGTAAGTGTGTGTACAGATTGGGCTAGCAAAGTCTGCCACGAATGCCCGGCCGGCGCAGTTCGGTAGCGCACTGCAGGATTGCTGCCGCTATCGACGGGGTCAGAAGGCGGCGTTCTGGCAGGCACCAATTGTGCTGACCCAATAAGGATTTAGGATTGGGAAATGAACTTTGGCCAGGGCCTTACGCTGCTGGTGGCTGCGCCGCTGTTTGCACAGGCCCGGGTATTCGAAGTGGTGTCCATCAAACCGTGGGAAGCAACAGCCAAAGGTACAGGGATGAGCCTCGACGGGTGGGCCGGGCTGGGTAAAGTCCGAAGCGTTCGATATTCAGGCAGTTGCTGGCTTGAGAGTTAGCAGGCGGGGGGGGGGAGGCATTCGAGCCGGTGAGGACCGTAAGTTGTTGAGGGGGCTGAGAATAGAGTTAAAAAATATTTTGACTGGATTTTGGGCGTGCATGATCGGCGGTGAGGCCGGCGGAGCTTATTGCTTGGGGAGGGAGTAGACGATGAGGCGGCTGGCTCCGTCTTCGGGCAGGAACCAGATCTCGTCGTTCCAGAGGGTCATACCTTCGCGGGTTAGCGGGGCTCCGGTGTCGGTGTTGCCGGCGGTGAGGCGACGGGTTTGTGTGAAGTCGGGGAGGTTCAACCAGTCGATTGCCGGCTTGTTGCCGGGGAGGGTTCCCGAGCCGACGAGTTGGCCGCGGGAGAACTTCAGGTCCTGGAAAGAGTTTCCGGTAGTGTTGGAGACTTTGCGGAGGAGCTTGCCCTGGTGGTCCCAGACGTAGAAGTCGCGGCTGTCCCAGTTGCCTCCGATTAGGGTGTCGGGGGTAACGGCGACACAGCCTATGTGGTCGTCGACGGGGAACTGGAATTCGAGGGCGAGGGTTTTGGCGTTGCGTTTCTGGATGAGGGCGGTGCTGGTGCGGCGGTATTCCGCGACGGGGAGCCAGAGGGAGCCCGCGTGGAGCTGCAGGCCTCCGGGGTGGTAACGGGGGCCGTCCTGGACTTCGAGAGTCTGTTCGAGGCGGCCATCAGGGAGTGCGAAGCGGTAGAGGAAGCCTTTGGAGGTGGGCCGGTCGACTGCGGTGACCCAGAGGTGCTGGCCGTCGGTGTCGATGCCCTGGACGTGGGCGGTGGTGGCGAGGAGGGGGAGGATTTTCTTCGGGACAGTCAGGTTGGGTGACTGTGCCCGAAGAAATGGGGTGCCGGCGACCAGCGCCAGAAAGGTACGTCGCTGGAGTCTGGTCGCCGGCATGGATTAGAACCTGTACCGGACGGCGACCTGGACCTGACGGGGATCGGCAGCACTGGTAATGTTGCCGAAGTTTGCGCTGCCGTAGGTGGTGGCCGGGTTGGAGAAGTTCACGGTATTGAAGGCATTGAAGGCTTCGAGGCGGAGGTCGAGGGCTGTCTTTTCGGTGACAGCGAAGCGCTTCACGAGGGACAGGTTGACGTTGAAGAGACCGGGACCCCAGGCGACGTTGCGGGCCGCGTTGCCGGGCGTGTTGGGGGCCTGGACGGCGAAAGCTGTGGCGCTGAGGAAGTGGAGGCGATCCGTTTTTGGATCGATGCCGGAGTTGGGCGTGCCGACGAGGTTGGGTCGGATACCGCCGCCGTTGCGATTGAAGAAGGTATAGTTCTTGCCGGTGGCGGGGTCGATGCCGGTGGCGGCGAGGGTCACGTTGAGGGGGAGGCCGGTGCGATCCGAGAGGATGCCGGAGAGCTGCCAGCCGCCGAGCAGGGCGTCAGTGGCGCGGTTCCAGTTGTTGCCGAAGGTGCGGCCACGGCCGAGGGGAAGTTCCCAGACGTTGGTGAGGGTGAAGCGATGGCGGGCGGTCTGGCTTTGGCGACCGCGTTCGGCGCTGAAGTTGTCGAGGTACTGGGGCTGGGTGCCGGCGTCATAGGACCCGGCCAGATCGAGGGCGCTGGCCCAGGTGTAAGACGCGAGGGTGTAGAGGCCGTGGCCCATCTGCTTTTCGTATTTCAGCTGGAGGGAGTTGTACCAGGACTGGGAGCGGGTGGCACCCATGGTGATCTGCGACCACTGTGGGTAGGGGCGGTTGGCCGGGACTGAACCATCGACACCGAAGGGCGTCTGGTTGAGAGCGTAGGTGGCCTGGAGGTTCTTGCCGCGATTGCCGACGTAGGCGACTTCGAGGGTGGAGTTGGCGGGCAGGAGGTATTGCAGCGCCACGTTGAACTGCTGAATTTTGGCGGCGTGGTAGTCCTTTTCACGGGCACGCAGGGAAATGATATTGGTGACGACGTTCGAGAAGAGGTTGTTGGGAACGGGGTCAGAGAGCTTGAACGGGGGTGGGCCGGTGCCGACCTGGGCGAGGGTGACGGGAATCAGCTGCGGGGGGTTGAGAGGCAGGTTGATGTCGGAGCCGAAGATATCTTCGCCGGAGAAGAACATGCCGTAGCCGGCGCGGAGGACAAGCTTCTGGGGCTTGATCTGCCAGGCTGCACCGAGGCGGGGGCCGATGTTGCGGTGGTCGGCGTTCACGAGGTAGTCGGTGGCGCCGGAGGGATAGACGAGCTGGCCGGCTTTGGGGTTGAAGTTGATATTGCGGTTGGGCGACTTCGCGTAGTACGGGGTGGTGTATTCGTAGCGGAGGCCGAGGTTCAGAGTGAGGGTGGGGAGGACCTTGAAATCGTCCTGAATGTAGCCGGCGTAGGCCTTCTGGAGCTGCTCAACGTTGGTCTGGGTGTTGGCATCGAACTGCTGGAGGTAACCGACCATGAGATCGGCGAGGGCCTCACCGGTGAAACGACCGCCGAAGGTGTAGGCGGGGACGGTGCGGGTGAGGTCCTGAAAGAGGTTGTTCTTCTGGCGGGTTTCGAAACCGAGGCGGATAGAGTGACGGCCGCGAGTGAAGGAGACGGAATCAAGGAACTGGAAGAGTTCGGGGGCCTGGAACTGGGGACGGAAGTTGCGGGTTCCGAGCTGGTTGTAGTTGGTGGGGCTGATGAGGGGGAGGCCACCGTTACCTTTGGCGATGGCTTCGGCGGGGATGTTCTTAAAGCCGAAGGTGGCGGCGCCGGGGCCGCTTATGCCGGCGTTGGTGAAAGCGGCGTAGGTGCGGTTGTAGCCGAAGCGGAAAACGTTGATGAGGGATGGGGAAAGGGTGTGGGTCCAGGTGGCGCCGTAGCTATGGTTGCTGTTGAACTGGCCACCCTGGTTGTTGGCTCCGTCGGCGACGCCTTCGAAGATGCCGTCGCGGTAGATGTCCTGGCGGAGGTAGCTCCAGCGGAAGGAGAAGACGTCTTTTTCGGAGAGGTTGTAGTCGCCTTTGACGTCGGCCTTGTGCGTGTTCTCGGTGCCGGCGCGGGAGACGCCGTAGTTGTTGAGGGTCTGGCCGCTGGAGGCGACGGTGCCGGCGAGGTTGGAGGCGGGGTAGAGGTCAACCAGCTTCTTGCCGAGGGTGTCGAAGCGGGAGGCCGGGATGGTGTTGGCGGGGAGGGCGACTTTCGAGTCGGGGTCGGTGATGGCGCGGTAGAAGACGCCGTTGTGCTGGGCCGCAGTGGGGACGGTGACGAGGAAGGGATTGGCGAAGTCCTGCTTAAAGCCCTCGTAGTCTCCGAAGTAGAAGAGTTTGTTGGAACGAATCGGGCCGCCGAAAGTGCCGCCGTACTGGTGCCACTTAAGTTCGGGCTTGCCGGAGCCGATGAGATTAGAGGTCCAGGGGGTGGCTGCGAGGGATTTGTCGCGGTTGTAATACCAGGCGGAGCCGTGCTTTGCGTTGGCGCCGCTTTTGAGGACGACGTTGACTACCGCGCCGGCGGAGCGGCCGAACTCGGCGGAGTAGCCGTTGGTCTGGACCTTGAATTCGGCGATGGCGTCAGGAGAGGGCTGGACGACCTGGGCGGAGAGGGCCTGGGCGTTGGTGGTGCCCTGGTTATTATCGACACCGTCGATGACGAAGTTGTTCTGGGCCTGATAGTTGCCATTGACGACGAACCAGCCGGGGCCCCGAGTAGTGGTGAGGACAGTGCTTTCGGTGGCTCCGGGGACGAGAAGGGCGAGGTCAGTGTAGCGGCGGGCGGCGAGGGGGAGCTCGACGGCGACGGTACCGCGGATGACCTGGCCGAGAGCGCCCTGTTCGGACTGGACAATGTCGGAGGCGGCGGAGACTTCGATGGATTCGGTGGTACCGGCGACCTGGAGAATGACGCGGACGAGCTTCCGTTCGTCGACTTCGAGCGTGAGATTGGTGACCTTGGTGGTTTGGAAGCCGGACTTGCGGACTTCAGCAGTGTAAGAGCCGCGGACGATGGGGGAGAAGACGGCGTAGCCTTCATCGCCGGTTTCACGGGTGGTGACGACGCCGGTGGCGGTGTTGGTGAGGGCGATGTGGGCGGCGGCAACGGTGGAGGCGCTGCTGTCTTCGACGAGGACGCGGATGGAGCCGGAGTCGGTCTGCGCTGAGGCGATGACACCCAGCAGGACGAAAGCTAAGAGTAGTTTCTTCATTTTGTGAAACTCCAGAGTAGCTGCGGACGGTTACGCCATGATTACAGGAGGGTATCAGAAAGTTTCAGGTCTCTGCAGGGGTGGGGGCGCTCAGGCGGCCCTGGGGAAGGTGAGGAGGACGAAAGGAGGCAGTTGGGAGCGGTTCCAGTTGCGGGATCGGTACCAGCGAGCAGCGGCGACGGCTTGTTTGTGGGCCATTTCGGCGAGGAGTTTGGTGGTGGAGAAAACGAAGGGTGGGCGGGGCGGCTGGATTTGTTTTTCACAGCGGCAGCCAATTTGGAATGGTTTTTCACGGATTGGTATCGTTTTTCAGGTCCGGGGGCGATTGGTGTTGAGTTTTCATAGTGGCGAGCAGCCTGAGCCCTCCGTAGCCGACATTGCAAAAATGCAATAATATGGACGGATGACGTGGATCGTGGAGTTGCTCGATGGTCGCGTTCGGGAAGAGCTGGATGAACTGCCGCCCGACATGAAAGCCCGATTCCGCCGGATTGTGGAACTGATTCAGGGCTACGGTCTTGAGCGGGTGCGCGAGCCGCATGTGAAGCATTTGGAAGGCGCGTTGTGGGAGATGCGCATGAAGGGAAAGGACGGCATTTCACGGGCGATTTAGGTTACGGCGAATCGCCGCCGTGTAGTGGTGGTCCGGGTGTTTGTTAAGAAGACCCAGAAGACGCCAAGGCGGGAGATCGATATCGCGCTGGAAAGAGCCAGAGAGGTGAGAGACCAATGAAACCTATCCGTGTTGATGATCTGCAAAAAGAGTGGATGCAGGACCCAAAATACCGGCGCGAATACGAGGCGCTCGAAGAGGAGTTCTCGCTCACGGCGGCATTGATTGAGGCCCGTTCCCGCGCCGGATTGACGCAGGAGCAAGTGGCATCTCGTATGAATACGACGCAGGCCGTGGTGGCACGGCTGGAAGGGGGCGGAAGCAAGCCATCCACCAGGACCCTGGAAAAATATGCGAAGGCGACGGGGAGTCGGCTTAAGATCAGTTTCGAGCCGGAGCCAGCGGGATTGAGCCAGTAGCAGAGAAGCCACCCTTGGGGGGGCCGTTCATGTTGGGCGTGCTTACCCACCGGAGGCGCGATCCAGGCCACGCTTCATATCATCGGGGAGGTCCGTGCGGAGCAGATTACCGTTTTCGTCGATGACGCGGAGATCTCTTAACTCACGGACTGCGGCGCGAATGCGTTCGGATGCCCCTTCCAGCAGAGGTTCGTACTTCTGTGAGGTTCGGATGGCACGAATTTGGTTCGGCATCTTCATTTGTGAGTTTAAGCTTGGGAAATATGGTAAATCCTCTTCATGATCTTTTGACCGAACAGCCGAATCCGGCTTCGGCTCGTATTGATAAGCTCTCGACCCTGGAGATGGTCCGGGTGATTAATGAGGAGGACCGGCGGGTTGCGGAGTCGATTACTCCGGAGCTTCCTTCGATTGCCGCCGCTATCGACGGGATTGTCGCGGCGTTTGGGGCCGGGGGGCGGTTGTTCTACATCGGGGCCGGGACGAGCGGGCGGTTGGGGGTTCTGGATGCTTCGGAGTGTCCTCCTACTTTCAATGTCCCGGCGGATTTGGTGCAGGGGATTATTGCGGGGGGTGAGGCGGCGCTTTCTCGCGCTACGGAGACTACCGAAGATGATCCGGTGATCGGGGTCCGGGATCTGCTGGCGCGGGGATTTGGGGCGGCGGATGTGCTTTGCGGGATTGCCGCTTCGGGGCGGACTCCTTATGTTCTGGGGGCGATTGCGGAGGCGAACCGGCTGGGGGCGTTGACGATCGGGATTAGTTGTTCACCGGGGTCGGAACTGGCGCGGGCTTCGAAGATTGCGATTACGCCGCTGCCGGGGCCGGAGGTGATTGCGGGATCGACGCGGCTGAAGGCGGGGACGGCGACGAAGCTGGTGCTGAACATGCTGACGACGGGGGTGTTTATCCGGACGGGGTATGTTTGGGGGAATTTGATGGTGAATGTGCAGCCGAAGAATACGAAACTGCTGGACAGGGCAGTGCGGATTATTGGGTCGGCGACGGGGGTAGGATATGCGGAGGCGGGCGAGATGCTGAAGGCGGCGGGGAATAGTGTTCGGCGGGCGATTGAAAGCTGGCATGGGGGTGCGAAGTGAAGCGAGTTTTATTATTTGCGTTGGCGGCGGTGTCGTGTGGGGCCGCAGATACGAATTGGGCGGCTTATGGCGGGAATTCGGGGGGGACCCGGTATTCGGCTTTGAAGCAGATTAATACGCGCAACGTGGCGTCTTTGAAGGAAGCCTGGCGGTATGACACGGCGGACGGGACGGCGGCTTCGCAGACGCAGCCACTAGTGGTGGACGGGGTGCTTTATGGCGTGACGCCGAAGCACAAAACGGTGGCGGTGAATGCGGCTACGGGGAAGAAGATCTGGCAGTTTGATTCGGGCATGGAGGGGAACTCGCCGAATCGGGGGCTGGTTTACTGGCGGGATCCGGTGACGAAAAAGGCCCGGATTTTTGCGGGTGTGAAGAGTTTCTTGTATGCCCTGGATGCGACGACCGGGGTTCCGATTCCTGAGTTTGGGACGGGCGGACGGATTGATCTGCGGGTGGGGTTGGGACGCGAGACAGAGGGTGTGTCCTTGGTGCTGACGACTCCGGGTGTGATCTATAAAGACCTGCTGATTGTGGGCGGGCGGATGCCAGAGGCTCTGCCGGCGGCACCGGGCGATATTCGCGCGTTTGATGTGCGGACGGGGAAGGTTCGGTGGCAGTTCCATACGATTCCGCATCCGGGGGAGTTTGGGGCGGAGACGTGGCCGAAGGAAGGCTGGACGTACTCGGGGGCGGCCAATAACTGGGCCGGGATGGCGGTGGATGCAGCGCGGGGGATTGTGTTTGTTCCGACGGGCTCTTCGGCGACAGATTTCTATGGTGCGGACCGGGTGGGGGATAACCTGTTTGCGAATTCGCTGATTGCGCTGAAGGCGGAGACGGGGGAGCGGATCTGGCATTTTCAGGCGGTGAAGCACGATATATGGGATCGGGATTTTCCTTCTCCTCCGACTTTGGTGACGGTGAAGCGGGACGGGAAGAAAGTGGACGCGGTGGCCCAGACGAGCAAGCAGGGGTGGTTGTACCTGTTTGATCGGGAGAAAGGGACTCCGCTGTTTCCGATGGAGGCGAAGGCTTTTCCGGCGAGCGACGTTCCCGGGGAAGTGGCTTCAGGAACTCAGATGGTGCCGCTGAAGCCGGTTCCGTTTGCGCGGCAGGTGCTGACGGCGGACATGCTGACGAAGCGGACTCCGGAAGTGGCGGCGTGGGCTAAGGAGCGGTTTGCGGGGTTCCGGAGCAACGGGCAGTTTGTGCCGTTTACGACGACGCAGGAGACGGTGATTTTTCCGGGGTTTGATGGTGGGGCGGAGTATGGTGGGTCGGCGTTTGATCCGGAGACGGGTTTGCTTTATGTGAACGCGAATGATGTGGCGTGGACGTCGAGTTTGGCGGCGAACGGGGCGGGGTCGGCGGCGAAGTCGGTGTATCTGACGCAGTGCGCGGTTTGCCATGGGGATCAGCTGCAGGGCTCGCCACCGCAGTTTCCGGCGTTGCGGGATATGGTGGGTCGGACGGCGGAGGGGTTGACGGGGATTATTCGGCAGGGGAAGGGGCGGATGCCTTCGTTTCCGGCGATGAGTGCGAAGGATTTGGACGGGTTGGTGAAGTTCTTGCTGAGTGGGGAGAGTAAGGAAGGTTTGAATGCCACAGCGGAAGCTGTCGGGCCTAAGTATCGGTTCACGGGGTATCACAAGTTTCTGGATCCGGACGGCTATCCGGCGGTGGCGCCTCCGTGGGGGACTCTGAATGCGATCAATCTGAACACGGGGGAGTATGCGTGGAAGGTTCCGCTGGGGGAGTATCCGGAACTGGCAGCGCAGGGGATTCGCGATACCGGGACCGAGAATTACGGGGGGCCAGTGGTGACGGCCGGCGGGCTGGTGTTTATTGCCGCGACGAACTTTGACAAGAAGATTCGGGCGTTCGATAAAGCCACGGGTAAGGTGCTTTGGGAGGCGACGCTGCCGTTTTCGGCGAATGCCACGCCGGCGACTTATACGGTGGCCGGGAAGCAGTATGTGGTGATTTATGCGTCGGGAGGGAAGGACAAGCGGGGGAGTGCTTCCGGCGGAGTTTACGTTGCATTTGCCCTTCCCTAGGGGCGCTGTGGACGTGGGTTCGGTACTGTGAAATATATGGACAAGTTCGTCATCCAGGGCGGTACGCCGCTCGTTGGATCCATCCCGACCAGTGGCGCGAAGAATTCCGCGCTGCCCGTGCTCGCCGCCGCGCTGTTGACGGCGGATGAGGTTGTGCTGCGCCGTATCCCGCGCGTTCGCGATATACGCACGATGGAGCGGTTGCTGGTGGATATCGGGTCGGACATTCGCGTGGACGGCGAAACGGTGACGCTGAAGACGCCGACGATTGTGTCACCGGAAGCGCCGTACGAGCTGGTGAAGACGATGCGGGCATCGTCGCTGGTGCTGGGGCCTTTGGTGGCGCGGGCCGGGCGGGCTCGGGTTTCGTTGCCGGGTGGGTGCGGGATTGGGGCGCGGCCGATTAACTATCACTTGTCCGGCTTGGAACGGCTGGGCGCGGTGATTTCGCAGGATCACGGGTATATTGAGGCGGCGGCTCCGGACGGGCTGCGCGGGGCGCATATTGTGTTCGACCGGATTACGGTGACGGGCACGGAAGACATTCTGATGGCGGCGACGCTGGCTCGCGGCGAGACCGTGATTGAGAATGCGGCGCGGGAGCCGGAAGTGGTGGATCTGGCGAATCTGCTGTTGAAGATGGGCGCGAAGATTGAGGGTGCGGGGACGAGCACGATTCGGGTGCAGGGCGTGACGGAACTGCATGGCGCAGACCACGAGATTATTGCGGACCGGATTGAGGCGGGGACGTTTGTGATTGCGGGGCTGATGACGGGCGGGGCTCTGAATATTACGGGGTGCGTGCCGGAACATCTGGGGGCCTTGATTGCGAAGCTGACGCAGGCGGGGGCGCGGATCTCTCAGCCGGATGCGAATACGCTGCGGGTGGAGCCGAGCGGAACGTTGCGGGCGATAGACATGAGTACGGAAGAGTATCCGGGCTTTGCGACGGACCTGCAGGCGCAGTATATGGCGATTATGACGCAGGCGAACGGGATCTCGATTGTAACGGAGACGATTTTCGAGAACCGGTTCATGCATGCGCAGGAGTTGCAGCGGATGGGCGCGAATATCCGGCTGGACGGGCGGAAGGCAATTATTGCGGGGAAGAGCGCGTTGTCGGGCGCGGGTGTGATTGCTTCGGACCTGCGGGCGAGCGCTTCGCTGGTGCTGGCGGCGCTGGTGGCGCGTGGGGAAACGGTGATTGACCGGGTGTATCACATTGACCGCGGGTATGAACGGATTGAGGCGAAACTGTCGGCGGTGGGGGCCCAGATTCAGCGGGTTGAGTAGGTGGGTGGTTTGTGGGTTTTCTAGTGGCTGCGTCGTTGGGCAGCGCGGAAGCATTACAGGCATAACGGCATCAGGGCTAAGGACGCAGGCGCTCACGACCGAGGTTTCCGGCGCTCGGTGGATTTGCGTTGCAGCCGGGCACGGGCCTCGACCGGGCTGACGGTCTCGCCGCGATCCAGGGACGCAAGGCGGTGGCCACGCTCGCCGTTCAATTTGGCCAGGCGGGCGGCGCGGGCGGAAGCGGCACTTGCGCGCTCAGAAGATCAGGAATCCGAACGCCGATCCAGGCGTTAAGGGATTCCGCTAAACGTCTCCTGACGTGCCACTGGGAGCGTGCCAGCCCTGGCGTTTCTGGTGACTTACGCCGTCGCGTGCTGCGGAGGTGGATGAGAGGCGGACTACCAGACGTGGGCGGCGACGAGGTCGGGTTGGGCGGGGGTGTTGCCTATGACGCGGGCGTGGAGGACGAGCTGGAGGTTTTTGGTTTCCCCGCCTGGGGGGAGTGGGGATGCGGCAGTAGTCTTCGGGGGTGGAGCCATCGTCTTTGGCGGAATCGGTCCATTGGCGGTGGCCATACTAATTCAAATCCAAGTGATTCATTCTATTGGGGTATGCACGATGAAAAACCGTGTAGACCCTTTTTTTTTGAAGTCATTGTATATGCTGGCTGAATACGATGGGGCAAGTCCGACTGCGGTCCAGGTCCCCCAGGTGTATTTTTCAGGGAAGCTCTGATAAATGAGGAGAAGATTAATGAAGAGATTACTGGCCATTGCCGTCGCAATGTTTGCGATGGTGGGTTACGGTCTGGCGCAGAATGCGGCAGGAACGCTGACGGGCGTAGTGCAGGACGCGTCGGGATCGACGATTCCGGGAGCCACCGTTACGGTGAAAAACACGGCGACCAACGTAAAACAGACGAACCCCACAAACGGCGAAGGCCGTTTCTACCAGCGCTACCTGCTGCCGGGCGTCTATTCGGTGACGGTGGAGAAGGCAGGTTTCCAGAAGTACATTACGTCCGGTATCCAGGTGGATGTGGAGCAGACGGTCAGCCTGACGATTCCGATGAAGGTCGGCGATGTGACGACGACGGTGGAAGTGCAGGCGAATACCGCGCAGCTCTCGACGGAATCTTCGACGGTGACGACGACGATCGGACAGAAGAGCATTCTGGATCTGCCGTTGCAGGGCAGAAACCCGCTTTCGATGGCGAGTCTGGTGCCGGGCGTGGTATCGGGTGGTGGATCGACGCCGTGGATCAGCGGCGGGCGCAACAACTATAACGACGTGACGATTGACGGAACGTCGGTGATTGTGCCGGAGAACAACGTAAGTAATCTGCAGGTTGGTTACACGCCGATTGAAGATTCGGTGGCGGAAATCTCGATTGTGACGAACGCACTGGCGGCGGAGTATGGCCGGACGGGCGGCGGGACCATCAACATTGCGACGCGGGGTGGCACGAATCAGCTGCATTCGACGCTGTTTGAGTTCAACCGGAACAACGTGTTCAATGCGAACTCGTGGGCGAATATCCGGTCGAATGCGCCGAGGAACGTGGTGCGCTACAACCAGTTTGGCGGCAGCGTGGGCGGGCCGATTTTCATCCCGAAGGTATATGACGGACGCTCGAAGACGTTCTTCTACTTCAGTGAACAGAGCACGCGGCAGCCTACGGGGCAATCGCCGACGCTGAGTGTCCCGACGGCGAATGAGAGGGCGGGTATCTTCACGGGCTGGACGAACGGCGCGAATAACGGCGTGGGCCAGGCGGTAACGATTTATGATCCGTTCAATGTTGGTCCGGCAGCTTCGGGCGCGACGGCTTGCCCGGGTTCGCAGCCGAACTGCTACCGGCAGCCATTCGCGAATAACGTGATTCCGGCGAGCCGAATTGACCCTGTGGCGAAGAAGCTGATGGGATATTTCCCGCAGGCGAACAGCCCTTCCAGCGTGACCAACCAGGCGCTGCAGACGAATAACTTCCGGGCGACCGGTTCCTCGACGAGTCCGGCGAATCAGATTGACGCGCGCGTGGACCATAACTTCAATGAGAGGCTGCGAGCGTTTGCGCGGTTCTCGAACCAGTGGGGTTATAACAGCAACTTCAATGTGTATGGCAACCCGGGAACGAACGGCGGCGGCGATGGTCCGACGACGTACTACAACCGGAATGCGACGTTCAACGCGGTGTATTCGCTGAACCCGACGACGATTGTGAACTTCAACTATGGGTTTGCGCGCGACTACTCGGTGCGGTTGCCGTTCTCGCAGGGCACCAAGCCTTCGGACATTGGGCTGCCGGGATATCTGGATGGTCTGGTGGACAACTTCGAATTCCCGCAGGTAGGCATTGGCGGCAATTCGTCGGCTTATAACCTGGGGTCTGCGTCGTTCACGACGCTGTACAACTTCCCGTCAGCGCATGTGGTTCGTGGCGACGTGACGAAGGTGATGGGCAAGCATACGCTGAAGGCGGGCGGCACGTTCGAAAAGCTGTTTGTGAACTTTACGCAGCTGGGGAGTCCCGCTGGCCAGTTTAGTTTCGGGCAGAGCTTTACGCAGCAGTATGCCAATGCCGGGAACTCGACGACGCAGGGTTTAGGGATGGCGAGCTTCCTGCTGGGGCTGCCGGGTAATAACGGCAGTGATTTGCAGTTCAGCTTTGCGGCGGCTACGAGCAGCGCTTACATGGGCGGGTACTTCCAGGATGACTTCAAAGTTACGCCGAAACTGTCACTGAACCTGGGGCTGCGGTACGACGTGGATACACCGCGGACGGAACGCTACAACCGGCTGTCGTATTGGGACCAGAACGCGTCGTCTTCGCTGCAGGGTCAGGTTGCGGCCAGCGCGGCGTGTCCGAATTGCGGCAATTTGAAGGGCGCGATGCGGTTTGTGGGAACAGACAAG
The DNA here is from genome assembly GCA_903929755.1 of uncultured Acidobacteriia bacterium. GTDB lineage: Bacteria > Acidobacteriota > Terriglobia > Bryobacterales > Bryobacteraceae > BOG-234. The sequence goes on along the minus strand of CAIYVZ010000206.1, from coordinate 73,959 downwards.
GCAGCTTATGGCCGCCAGCAGACGCCGACGGATTTGAACAACTGGGCTCCGCGGTTTGGATTTAGCTGGCAAGTAATGCCGAAGACTGTGGTGCGGGGCGCATACGGCATTCTGTATGCACCTTCTATGATGCAGGCGGCGGGGACTTCGGGAAGCTCGGGCACGGCCGGGTTCACGGGAGCAGCGGCGCTCAACACGACGCTGGATAACGGCTCGACGTTTGTGGCGAGCCTGAGCAATCCGTTTCCGAACGGAGTGATTCGTCCGCTGGGGTCGAAGGACGGGCCGATCAGCGGCGCGAACACTTCGCTGGGCGCGGGGATTGGCGATACGTTCTTCATCGACTACCGCAACCCGGTAGTGCAGCAGTGGAACTTCAATATTCAGCGCGAAGTTGCGAACGACTGGGTGCTGATGGTGGGTTACCTGGGTTCGAAGGGACAGCACTTGCCGGACGGCGAGAGCAGCATGCAGTACAACCAGTTGCCGACATCGTCCTGGTCACTGGGGACGAACCTGTTGGCGAATGTGCCGAATCCGTTCCTGGGGAAGATTCAGGATCCGACGTCGGTTTATTATCAGCCGACCATTCAGGCGAGGTTGTTGCTGACGCCGTATCCGCAGTACAACGGTGTGGGCGCGTTCCGCAAGCCGCAGGCGAACTCGATCTACCACTCGATGGTGGCGTCGGTGGAGCACAAGTATCGCAATGGTTTGGTGATGCTGATGAGCTTTACGGGCGGGAAACTGCTGGATGACGCTTCGCAGGTAGTGAGCTTCATTGGGCAGGCTGGCACGAAGCAGGACTTCTTCTGCCGGAAGTGCGAAAAGTCGGTATCGGCGCAGGATGTGCCGATGCGGCTGGTGACGAGCCTGACGTATGAACTGCCTGTGGGAAAGGGACGGAAGTTCCTGGCGGGGATGCCGAAGTTGGCGGACGCTTTGATTGGCGGCTGGCAGGTGAACGGGATCAACGTTTTCCAGAAGGGCATTCCGCTTGCGATTGGGAACAATGGCAACAGTGCAAATCTGGGAGCGCCTGGGATTCGGCCGACGGCTACGGGGGTTGATCCGTACAAGGGCGGCGATATCGGCGACCGGCTGAATAACTACTTCAATCAGGCGTCGTTCTCACAGACACCGAACTACGCGTTCGGGACTTTGGGGCGGTTCCTGCCGAATGTCCGCCAGGTGGGCACGCACAACCTGGACTTCTCATTGTTCAAGAATTACCACCCGAATGAGAAGGTGAATCTACAGTTCCGGGCTGAGGCATACAACTCGACGAACACGAATTCCTGGGGAAATCCGGGGAACACGCTCGGGACCTCTACGTTCGGAATTGTGACGACCAAGAGCGGTAACCGGACGATGCAGCTGGGTTTGAAGTTGATCTTCTAAGGAACGCGCACAACGGTTCGCCGGGGCGGCGCTTTAGCAGGTGTTCCTCTCCTGTTTCGTGCCGCCCCTGCGGCCTGTGCGCTTCCGGTCTGTTGTACCGTAAAGGGGCCACCGTCAACCGACGGTGGCCCTTTTTCGTAGTGTGAGGGCGTATGACGAGATCTCTGATGATTGCAGTTGTAATGGCGGGGTTGCTGGCTGCTCAACGGCCTCCGGATGCGAATGCTTCGAGCCTGGCGGTGAGCCTGGGTGGGCAGGTAGTAACGGATGACGGCTCGGCCCTGCCGGAGCGGATAGCGGTGCTGCTTTCGTGCGGGCCGGGGGCGGTGATCAGTTATACGAACAAGGCGGGATTGTTTTCGTTTCCGGGGCAGAACTCGGCGAATCAGGACTGTCTGGTGCGGGTTTCGCTGAAGGGCTACACGTCGGAAGTGGTGAGCGCGATGAAGGCGATGGCGAGTGGCAGCGGCAACGTGGGGACGGTGAAGATCCACAGGGTTCCGGAGACGGCAGGTGTGACGACGAGCGCCACATCGGCGGGGGCTTCGAAGGAAGCGGTGAAGGCATTCGAGGCCGGCCTGGCAAGTGTGAAGAAGGGGAAGCCCGAGGGTGCGGTGAAGGAGTTCGAGAAGGCTGTTTCGATCTATCCCCAGTATGCCGACGCGTGGTATCAGTTGGGGCGCTCGCAGCTGGCGGCGAAGGCGAATGAAGCGGCGGTGGCGTCGCTGAAGAAGGCGATGGAGATTGATCCCTTGCTGGTGGGGCCGCAGGTGCAGTTGGGGGTTCTGGCGGGCCAGCGCAAGGATTGGGCGGAGTCGGCCAAGTATCTGGACCAGGCTTTGGAACTGGACGGTCTGTCGTATCCGACGGCGTGGTTTCCGGATGCGGTGGCGAATCTGAATCTGGGGAATTTTGAGCGGGCGGCGAAGGCGGCCCGGATGGCGGTGAGTGCGGATCCGCAGCATGGGAATCCGCGGGCGGCGTATGTGCTGGGGATGGCCCTGGCGGAGACTCAGGATTTCAAGGGCGCAGTGGCCGCGCTGAAGGATTATTTGGCGCAGGCACCGGGGGCGGCGGATGCGGAGCGAGTTCGGGGCTTGATTGCGGAGTTTGAAAAGCGGTAGCGGACAGGTGTAGTGGCAGTAGTTTATCGTTTGAAGACGGTGGCGCGAAAGATCAACCCGTGCCGCTTGTACGTCACTTTGCCGTATAATGACTGGTGTCATGGCACAAGAGATACAAACCACCGCCCGACTTGAAGCGCGACTGCCGAGCGAAGTTCACGCACTACTGAAGCGTGCTGCCGAAATCGAAGGGCGTTCCCTGACGGATTTTGTCGTGTCGGCGGCGCGTGCGGCCGCCTGGCGGACCATCGAAGAGACCGAGATTATCCGCCTCTCCACTGAGGACCAGCACCAAATCGCTGAAGCGCTTCGGAATCCGCCGGAGCCAACTGCTGCCCTGAAGAAGGCTTTTCAGCGGCGGCATGAACTCCTCGGCGCCGAATGACGTTCCCGTTTCTTCTGGAGCCGCTCGGGGAGCAACACGAGCGCTCTTTATTTTGCTGCGGCGAAGACGTCCTTGATCGTTATTTTCAGACCCAGGTTACCCAGGACATTCGCCGCCGTGTCGCTAATTGCTTCGTAGCCGTCGAAACTGCCACGCGCCACATTGCAGCTTATTACACGATCTGCGCCGCCAGTATCCCACTTGCTGATCTGCCCCCGGACGAAACTAAGCGCTTGCCGCGTTATCCTACCGTGCCCGCCGTTCGGATCGGGCGACTGGCCGTGGACCAAAGATTCCAGGGGCGCGGCTTGGGTGCGGCGCTGTTGGCCGATGCCGCCAGCCGAACCTTGCACGCGGACGCCGCCGCTTTCACGCTTCTGGTGGACGCCGAAAACGATCAAGCGGTCGCATTTTACCAGCGCTTCGGATTTCGAGTTTTGGCCAGTCAGCCCAGAACCTTGTTTCTTCCTCTGGCGACCGCACAGAAGGTCTTCCTTCAGAAAAAAGCACACTGAGGCGAGTTGCTGCGTTTCGGTAAAGATGGCGGCAACGCTTCGGGATCATACTTTCTGTTGGCTGGGGAGTAGGCGCGGCAATTTACATACATCAGGCTCATGTACAACGCGCTCACGAATCCGCGAATTGGCAGTACAAAATGTGAATCCGCTCCAGTTCTTTGGTGCTTGGACTTCCGCCGACGACGACAAGTGAACTGGCAAGTTGTGCCCGAGCGCGCGAAAAGAATTTGGCGGTCCGACTTGAGCGAACCTGGGTCGATGTTGCTTTCATGGCGCTCGTTCCCGTTCCGCTTCGCTGGTTTGCGGCCTACATACTGGTAGCCGTTGGGCGGGGAGCGGTTATAGGCTTTCGCGCCGTGGTGCCTTGGTCGATAATCACGTGGCCTGCGGGATACTCGACCCGCTACAGACTTCGCAGATTAATTGCGATCGAACGGCAGGTCGATGCAGGGAGGCAAAGGCATCCGTCTCAGTCGGCAGCGTCAATTTGCTGAACGCAGAGCTTATTGAGTATGAGATCGAGTCCTGGAGTCCCACAACCGTTGTTTTCAAGCTCGACGACCCCTCGCATTGTGTCGTCGAAACGTTCACAATTGATCTGCTAACCAAGTCTGTGAACGGCATTGGACGAGTGACCAAAGAGGCCACATACAACACTGAATTGCAAATATGCGGAAGAAAAAGGCTGGAGTTACCACCTCGTCAATGGCCGCGAGCTCGCTTGGGAACAACGCAAAAAAGCGAGCCGGTATTGTGGCGTGCGCGGCCAGGGAAAACAATTCCAGGTTAGGGGACGCGGGGGGTGGTGGCGCGACCGGGGCCTCGGCCGGGGCTGATTGCATCCCAGCGGGGATCGCCCTGGCGGCGGTACTCTTTGGGGAGAGTTTCCCAGGCGGGGCGGGCAAGAGCGTTGAGGTCGTAGACGACTTTTCCGTTGCGGAGGGTTAGTTCGCATTCGAAGCGTTTGGTGCCGCTGAGGCGGGCTCCGTACATGTCGGCGAAACCGAATTTTCCGTCGCGGAGGTTGAGGACAGCGATGTCGGCGGGGGCTCCGACGGAGAGGTTGCCGAGAGACTCCTGGTGGATTTCGCGGGCCGGGTTCCAAGTGGCCCGGGCGATGACTTCATCGACGGTGAGGCCCATGGCGAGGAATTCGCTCATCAGGTTCAGCATGTCTTTGGTACCGGAGTTCATGCTGGCGGTGTGGAGGTCAGTGGAGATGGAATCGGGGAGGAATTTCTCTTTCATGGCTTCCATGGCGACGGGGTAAGCGAGGCTGCCGCCACCCTGGCCCACGTCAAAGTAGATGCCACGTTTGCGGCCCTGCTCGAGGGCGGGGTTGAGCTTGCCGTTGGTTCCCAGTTCGTTGCGGAGACCGGAGAAGCAGTGGGTGTAGATGTCGCCGGGGCGGAGTTTGGTGCCGAGGAGTTGTTCGAGGGGGCGCTCGGGGCGGTTGCTGCCGAAATCAACCATGACGGGGATATTGGCTGCGGTGGCGACGGCAATGGCGTTCTCGACGGGAGTCCATTCGGGGCCGGGGTAGTGGGCGGATTTGACACCGATGATGAGGTCCTTGTACTTGAGGGCCATTTCGGTGGCGGGTTTAACTTCCATGTCAGTTAGGTCGGACTCGAATTTACCTTGGCGCATGCCGTTGCCGACGATGTTCAGGAAGACGAGGATACGGGTTTTGGAGCGGTCGATGACGCGCTGTTTGAAGTCTTCGAAGTTACGCCAGCCGGAGCAGCCGGCGTCGGCGACGGTGGTGACTCCGGTGCGAAAGGTGAAGCCATCAGGGAGGATGGAAAGGTCGCCCGCGTAGGAGTTTTTTTCGCCGGTTCCGGTGTAGGAGTGGAAATGGATGTCGAGGATGCCGGGGGTGACGTAGAGGCCGTTGAGATTGACGGTTTTCAGGGCACGGGCGGGGTCGATTTTGGGGGCGACGGCGGCGATTTTGCCGTCGCGGATGGCTACGTCGCGAATGGCTGAGAGGTTGTTTTTTGCGTCGATAACGTGACCTCCCTGGAGGAGGAAGTCGTATTGTGGCGCCTGCTGGGCCAGAGCGGGCAGGGCGCATATTGAAAGGAACAAGGCGAGGCGAGTTCTGGAAAGCATTTGCCTCGCATTCTATACCCCGTACAAGAGAATTCACGAAAAGTCCGAGCAGGCGACCATTCCAGCATGAAGGCGGACGGCGGAAAGAAGGTTCCTGAGCCCCGGGCAAGTGCGTACGCCCTGACTGATCGACACAAAAAACATGCCGGAGCGGGTAGGGGCAGGCGTGAAGCCCCGTTTGGCGGACAGGCCGGGGCTCGGCCGCGGAGGGGCTATTCTGCCTTTGAGATGAGAATGCTACTTCAGCGGCTGGGTTCGCTTTAGGGCTGCGGTATCGAGGACCCAGCGGCGGAGGATCTCGTAGCCTCGGTCCGTGGGGGTGAAGCGGCGGCCTCCCTGGTGGCCGTCTTCTTTTCCGCTTTGCACGTTGAGGGGTTTGCGGAGGAGTTTGCTGTTCTCGACGTCGGTTTCGTTGACTCGTTCCATGAGCGTCCGGAAGTTGGTGTAGAGGGCTTTGGACGACAGATACCCGTTGTCGTCCGCAGGCGAGAGGCCCATGGAGGGGACTCGGCCGGCTACTCCGTGGCAGCCGAGGCAGGCGAACTCGTCTTCCCGATTGGTCTTGCTGAGTTCCGGGGCGAACCACATGCGGAAGTATTCGAAGTTGGTGCGCCATTCGGGGGAGAGGGCTTCGACTTCGGGCACGTTGGGTTCGGCGTAGGCGGGGCGGACCTTTTGGAGGACGGGGCGGATTTTGGGGTGAGAGTTAACTCGGGGGTCGGCGGCGAGGGCGAGCGCCAGGTTGCGGAGGCGGGAATCGACCTTCGCGGTGGTGAGCTGGGCCAGGTAGAGATTCACGCTGCGCTCGCGGAGGTCTGCCAGTTTATCGGGGGTGGTGGATTTGGGAGCCCGGACATCGGGGAGCGGGGTTTCGTGGGTGAGGAGCCACTTGATGCTGGGAAGCCAGAGCATCTCGTCCATGGGCGTCGGGAAAGTCTTGGGGAAGCGATCGAGGAGAGCTTTGGTCTGGAGGTCGGGGTTGTTGTGGACGACCTGGCCAAGGCTGCGGGCGAGGTACCAGTCGGCGGGGTCCTTGTCCATTTGGGCGAGGGGGCGGGTGTTCTCTTCGAGCTTGCCGCGTTCGGGCGGGAAGGGGGGGACGAGGAGGCCGAAGAAGGTGTTCTGCTGTTCTTCGGTCTTGGGGAGATTCCAGCGGGCGCGGGAGAAGAGCTTAATGAGGCCTCCGGCGAGCTCGGCGCGGCGTTCCTGTTCTTGCGCTCCGCGCTGGATCTGGCCGACGAGGGGTTCGATGAATTCCTGAGTGCCTGGGAGGGCAATGACGCGGGGGTCCGAGAGAGAGGTAGCGGCAAGGGTGCGAAGGTTTTCGGGGCCGTTGCTGGAGTAGTGGAGGACCTTCTGCTGGAGAGGGTCGTACGTGGCGTTGGCGGAGGCTTCCACGGCGAGACGGACGGCGTTTTCGTCGTGGGCGGTTTCGGCGTCATTCCAATAGCTGAGAAGAGCTTTACCGACCATTTCGGCCGATTTGGGGGTGACGTAGCCCATTTGTCCGGGGCCTCCGTCGCCTCCGGCCATGCTGTAGTAAGTTGCGGCAACCTTTGAGATGCGGGCCGCGAGGAGTTTGCTGTTGCCGGCTTCGACGCGTTTGGTGATGGTCTCGAAAAGCTGGTTGAGTTCCAGGTACTGGTGTTCGCGGCTGCCGTTGGCGCGCTGGCCGTTGGCGATGAAGAGCGACTCGGTCTGGAAGCGTTTGGCGGTTTCGGCGAGGGCGGAGGGCTCGGGCTGTTCGAGGGTGGTCAGGAAGGCCTGGTTGAGACCAGGGCGGACCGGCGGGTTCCAGATCCACCAGTTCCAGGCGGCGCGGGAGGCCCAGGCTCGGACGGCGGGGCTGGGGTCCTGATTCATCATGTGGTCGAGGGTGGCCACGAGACGGGGGAAGCCTACGGCGGAGCGGGAGAGGACGCCATCGGCGCGCATGATGAGGGCTCCGGCGATGGCTTCGCGGGTGAGGTCGCCGGCTTTCTGGTACGTGGAGAAGAGGTGGTCCCAGCCTTTGTCGTCCAGGAGGGTTTGGCGCATGCCCCAGCGGGCGGCTTCGCGGACCATTTTGATCGGGTCGCCGAGGCCTGCAATTTGGGCCGGGATTCCGAGTTCGTTGTGGAGGGCTCCGAGCGCGATTTGGGCCCAGTAGCGGACCTGGGGGGACGGGTTGGTGGCACCGGGGAGAACGAGATCGATGAACTGGCCGTCGTTTTGGCCGAGGCCGAGCTGGGCCATGTCACGGAAGCGGGCGATGGTGTCGGCGAGAGATTCGTTGGGGCGCGGTTCGAAGTCGGCGCGGGTGGGGGCGACAGGGGTCTCTGGGTAGAGGCGGGAGAGGGCGTGGATGGCGTAGGCGGTGGTGACGAAGCCGGTGAGGGCGTTGTTATTCCAGCGGCCGGAGGGTTCCTGTTGTTTGAGGAGGGCGGCGACGCCGCGTTTTACGGTCGCCTCCTGATCTGTGAAGCCAAGTGACTGGAAGGCGGTTAGGGCCAGCGCGGTGGGGGCTGGATCGGTGTCGATTGTTTCTGTGGATCCGGCGGGATTGAAGCCCCAGGCTCCGTCGGGCTTCTGGAGCTCGCGGAGGCGCTTGGCGTCGGCGGCGATTTGGGTTTGGGCTCGGGCCCAGAGGGATTTGGCGGCGTCGGAGTCTTCGCGGATGGCCAGGTAGTTGGCGGGGAAGATGTCTTTGAAGAAGAGGATGCGGTTGGAGAGATCGTCGGTGTAGCGGGGGGTGACTTTGAAGAGCTTTTCGGCCTTTTCTTCGAGGGCGGCGAGGTATTTTTCGTCGTGAGTGCGGTAGTACGCGGTTTTGAGGATCTGGCCGGCGAAGCGGTAGACGACGGACTGGCCGACGTTGGAGCCGGGGCCTGCAGCGTTGATCCCGCTGGGGTCGGCGGACTGAAGGACGAAGTTCGCGGTGCGGATCTGCTGGGCGGAGTGGAGGCGGCGGGCGTTGACGACGGTCTCTACTGTGGCCACGTTGAAGCCTGCGGCACGGGTGCCGGCGGGGCCATCGCCGAGGTCGAGGGGGGCGAGGCTGGTGTTGTTGGCCGCGTCCTGCAGGACGTTGGTGGGGCGCAGGGATTCGTACATCAAATTCATTAGGTGGCGGTAGTTAGCCACGTTTTCCATGCGGTAACCGTTGGCCATGGCGACGGCGGAACCCCAGACGCCGGACTGGGTGTGGCAGCTCATGCAGCCGGTGCCGAGGAGGCTGCCGACGTCACGGATGCGGCGCTCGACGGCAGCCCCCCGGGGGCGGTTCTGGAGCCAGGCATCGACCTGGGAAATCTGGTCGTACATGGCGGTTTTGACGGCCTGGCGGGGATCAGTGAAGGGCCCAGGCTGGCGGACCCGGAGTTCCACTTCGTAGCCGGGGGAGTTGGCTTCCACTTTGAGGAAGTAGACGCCGCCGGGCTGGAGGGTGCGGGTGAGTTCGGTACGGTGGCCTTCGGTCTGCTGGTGGACGCGCTCGTTGGGGTTGGCTCCGTCTCGGTATTCCTTGCTGTCGGCGGTGTAGCAGAGGAGTTGGGCGACCACGAGGGGGTCGGTGACGAGGAGGTTGGCGGTGAGCTGGCGGGGAGCGGTGCCTTTGTATTCGAGGCGGAACCAGTCGAGGCCGGAGGTGCCGATCTTGCCGTTGTCGAAGTATTCGATGTCGTCGGCGGAACCCGTGATGTGGAGGGTGTCGTTGTCGGCGAGGGTGATGGGCTGGGCCTGGGCGAGGGAGTCGTTGGGCTCCATTTCGACGATGGTTCCGCGGTGGGAAGTGCCGTAGTCAACGGGGTGGATATCAACGCGAAGGGGGACGTGGGCGTTGTTCCAGGGGGTGTGGGTGGGGAAGGCTTCCACTTTTTGGATGGTGCCGGGTTCACGCCAGCGGGGGAGGTTGAAGAGGGGGGCCTCGTCTTCGACGGGGGTGACTTTTAGTTCGGCGGGGCCGGGCGTTCCTTTGTCAGACGGAGGGGCTTTGTAGACGATGTAGAAGTCGGGGTCGAGGGCGTGGAGGACTTTGCGATAACCGGCGAATTCTACGGCGATTCGGCCGTTGGGCGGGAGTTTGGACGGCGCGGGGAGGCCGACCGAGATTTCGATGGCCTTGCCGGCGGTCAGGGGTATGGAACGAGTGAAGGTTCCCGAAAAATCGAGGTTGGTGACGGTGGGTGGAGGGGTGGCGCCTAAGACCAGAAGAACGCAGGTTAGACCGGCGAGTGCGGGTCTTCTCACTGAGCGTCACCCATATCGTAGGCGTCGGTGGCTGTCATGGAGACATACAGGGTACCGAGATTGTTCTGCCAGTGGGGGCTATCGTTGACCGCGAGACGGAGGCGGCCAGATTTGCCGGTGAGGCTGGCGGATTTGCCGATGAGGAAGTTTTCGCCGGCAGGTTCTACGCGGGCCACGAGGGAGCCGAAGGGGAAGCCATCGACGAGGTTCGACATATAGGCCGGGGCTCCGGGAACCTTGATGCCGGTGGCGTCGGAGGCCCAGCTGTCGGTCTCCCAGGAGAGGCGGACCATGCCGCGAGCGGTGAGGGTAGCTTTCGAGGTGGCGCTGAGGATAACGCCGGTGTCGAGGAATTCGATTTGGGTGGAGTGCTTCAGGGCGTGGACCTGCATAGCACGCTTCACGTTCTTCTGGCGGACGGCGAGGGTGCGAATTTTGGACCAGGCAAGAGAGGTTTTGGCTCCGGTGGCATCGATGATGTCGAGGTTGCCCTCGGGGAGCGGGAGACGCTGGGCGGTGCCGTTGGCGAGGCGGACGAGGGTGAGGGTGCGGTCGAAATCGTCAGCGTAGCTTGGCATGATGCGCTCGAAGAGGCGGTAGAGGGGGCGGGGTTCGTGCTGGTCGGTATCTTTGTAGGCCTTCAGGAGAGGCGTCATGACGGGGAGGCCGATGGCGGTGAGCTCATCAACGGCTTTGTCGCGGGCGGCGCGGTCTTTGTCCTGAATGGCGGCGAAGCCAGCGGTGATTTTGGCGGTTTCGGAGTCGGTGGCGGGGCTTCCGGTGTGGACAGAGAGAATTTGGGTGAGGGGGATTTTGCCGAGGGCCTTCGCGGTGGTGGTGCCTTCGAGGGTGGCGCCGTCGGTAGTGCGGACCCGAACGAATTCGGCGGCAGGGAGGAGGGTGGTGAGAAGGAAGAGGGAGGACAGAACTCTACTGGGCATCCTGCTTTTATATCAGAGTATGGGGGAGGGCGCGCTCGGGGGGGCTGTTTTTGCTTGAGGGAGCGTATGTATTCGGTCAGGTTGTGTTCCCGCAGCTTGATGAGAACTTCCTGGCGGCTCCTTTTTGTAGCGCAAGTAATCGCCCCGGATGGGCATGTCTCGAGTTGCAAGACCCCGGATGCAGCATTCCAACATCAAGAGCCAGGTTTTTCCCTCACCTTACCCGCATCCGCCTCACTGAGCCTATCGGCCCGTCGCTAATCAGGCATCCGGGAATTCTACGTCGGGGAACATCTTGTAGTTATCGAGGTCGGTGGCGGGCGAGAAGAAGCAGACGACCTTCATTTCTTCAGTCCCGTTGTTCTGCAGCATGTGGACATGGCCCTGCGGGAAGAGGACGATGCTGCCCGCGCTTACGGGCGAGATTTCGCCTTCAATCCAGACGCGTCCCGTGCCCGTGATGATGTAGATGAGCTCTTCGCCGTTGGGGTGCGAGTGGGCGGGCTTGACGGTGTGGCCAGCCTCCACGCGGATCACGCAGGAGGAGCAGTGTTTCGCGCCAATGAGTTCCTGATTGGCGACCCAGCGGAGGTGGCGGCCGGGGAGGTCGAGTTCTTCAGTTTGAGATTCGTGGAGTGCGGGCATGTTATCCGACTTTATCGAGAATGACTTGCGCTAACTGTACCGGGGAGAGATGGAAGGCGTCGAGCAGTTCTTCGTACGTCCCGGAATGGATGAATTGCTTCTCGCCATGCTGGTCGAGCGTGTTGATGGAGAGGACTCGGAGGCGTTCGGCCCAGGCTTTGCGATGCTTCGCGGCGGTCCGGATAAAAGCGTTCCAGAGATAGCCGTTGTTCTGCTCGGCGAAGAGGACGAGCTTGTCTGAATCGCAAAGCCTGAGGAGGCAGGCTTCATCGACGGACGGCATGTCGATAACGGTGACGCCGATGCCTTTTTCAGCGCAGCGGGCGGCAGTGGAGAGGGCTTCGTGAACGCCTCGGCCGGAGCTGATGATGACGGCGGAATCGGTTTCGGACTGGCGCACGACGGAGGCTTTACCGAACTGGAATTCGTAGCCGGTGGGATAGATGACAGCGGAGCCGGTGCGCATCACACGGACGTAGGTGACGCCCTGGTTACCGGCCACGATCCACTTCATGATGCCGAGGAGTTGTTCGGGGCAGGAGACGTCGATGATCTTCAGATGGGCCATGCCATCGAAGACGGTGATGTCGTCGTTCCCCATGTGGGTAGCGCCGTTGGTGCGGGTTTCGAAGTTGGGCGCGGTGGCGAGGTAGGTGAGATCCAGGCCGTGGCCTTCGCTGAGCCAGCTTTTGGGATCCGCTATCGCTTCGAGACGTTCCTGATGGCCGACGGCGATGCGGCGCATCACTTTCCAATCGAAGAACGGGCAGAAGGTGCTGACCCAGGCGTTATAGCCGAGGGCGGCAAACGCTTCGCCGAGGTTCATCATGTTGGCTTCGGCGACGCCGACGTTGAGGGCGCGTTTTTGATCGACCGCCGCGATGCCGGCTTCGAGACCGCTGGTGGTGGCGAGATCGGAATCGACGGAGATGACGCGCGGGTCGCGGGCGAAGATCTTCATGGCCGCGGTGATGACGTCCTGCGCGGCGTATTCCTTCTTCGGGTCGAACTTCGGGAGCTGGGCCGCGTCGTAACAGATCTGCTTGTTGCGGGGTTCGGCGCGTTTGGTGCGAACGGGGCCGACGACCTGGGTGAAGCCCGCGGCGACGTCGAGATTCATGCGCGCGGCGATGTTGAGCAGGGTTTCGTGAGCGGCGCGGTCGCAATCGCGGGCGTAGCGGTCGAAATCGGCGACGCGGGCGGCGCGCTGGTCGGCCTGGAGGCGAAGTTCCTGCGCCATCAGGGCATCGGTCCCGGTGACCTTGTGCTTGTTGAGGAAGTCAGAGAACGCGCCATGACCTTTGGAGGTGTGGCAGATGATGGCGGTCGGCTTGCCGTTGCGGACTCCGTTGCGGAACTGGTCGAGGGCGTCGAAAACGGAGGAATACTGGGTGGCGTCGCAGCTGTGGACGTTCCAGTCGAAGGCGGCGAAAACGGCTTCCAGATCCGGCGTGGGGAAGATCATGCGGTTGGCCATGTCGAGCTGGCCGTTGTTCTGATCCACCATGACACAGAAGTTGTCGAGCTTCTTCTGGCCGGCGAACATGACGGCTTCCCAGACGGGGCCTTCCTGGAGTTCGCCGTCACCGCAGAGCGCGTAGGAATCGAAGCGCGGGCTGGTGTGGCCGGCGATGGCGAAACCCTGGGCGACGGCGATGCCCTGCCCCATGGGGCCGGTAGCGATGTGGACGCCGGGCAGGACGGGACCGGGGTGGCCGTTCAGGATGCTGGCGTAGGAGCGGGAACCCTTCAGCAGAGAGCGGTCGAAGTAGCCCAGTTCGGCGTAGATGGACGCCATGGCAGCTACGGCGTGGCCCTTGCTGAGCGTGAACATATCCTGGCCGCGTTTGGTGGGGTTCTCGACGTCGATATCGAGGAAACCGCCGTAATAGAGCGAGACCAGTGGCACGGTGGCGGAAAATGCGCCGCCCGCGTGGAGGCCTTTATCAGCCGCATCGCGGCATTGCTCCAGCGTGAGGATGCGGATGTCCGAATCCTTGATCTCCAGGAGCTTGAGAATACCCTTGCGCACTTGTGTGGCGTGGGATGCTGTGAAACTCGTCCTCAACTCGATATCTCCGTTAACGTTTGCAGGTAGTTCGCGATGGAACGCGAAGGGATGTTGGCCCAAATGGGGGTGCAGTTGGGGTGCTCTTCGGTGGCGCCCCAGTACTTCGCGTTGGGGAAGCGCTCCAGAAGTGGTTTAGCGCAATCGCCGAAGAGGATGACGTCGCCGTCAACCGGCTTGATCTCTTCGAACTGGAGGCCGGTGAAAATGTGGACCGGGCGCTTCAGGTTGTCGAGAGTTCCGGCGGCTTTAGCCTGATCGAGCTGAATCCGCAGGATGGCCTTGCAGCCGGCTTCGCAGGTGGAGCCCATCACCACGTTCACATTCTTGAAGGAACCCTGCAGCTTATTGTTCTGGCGGCGGAAGCGGCGCTTCACTTTGTCGAGCGGGGCGCCAGTGAGTTCGATCTCGTCCATGTTATTGGTGCCGAGGCCGTCGGCGGCGCCCAGGATGGTGGAGGGGACGTTGGTACCCGGGTCTTCCCAGTCCATGAGGGCTTCGCAGATGGTATCGACGGCAACGGGATCGGGGCCGCCGCAGAGGGTGTTGAAATCCTTGATCAGATCGTCACGATACGCGCTGAAAGGGCCGTTGCCCTGGCAGGCGTAGAGGGAATCCATGATGAACCAGGTGGGTTTGGCGGCCAGCGTCAGGTTGCAGATCTTCTGGTAGATGTCATCTTTGTGGCAGCGGACCATCCAGTCATAGTCGGGCAGGTTGCCAAACTGGAGCTTCATGGCACCGGTGAAGGTGGTGTGGAGGTGGACCTTCATCTTCGGGAGGCCGATGTAGCAATCGGCTTCGAGGACGGCGCGCGGGACGGGGAATTCGTTGAAACTAATGGGCCGGTCGATCTTGAACATGTCGAACGGCTCGTTGTCGAACGGGCAGAGTTCAACTCCGGTGCGTTCCGCCACGGCGGTGATCCCGCAGACGTCCATGGCATTCTTCGTATCGCCGCCCATGGCGCAGCGTTCGCCGATCCGGATGCGCGAGGGCTGCTGTTCCTGGACGAGTTCGATGAGCGCTTCCAGCATGCGTGGATCGGTGGTGAACCCCTCGTTCGGGTCGATGGGGATGACGGTGTTGATCTTGATTAGGACCTTGTCGCCCTTCTTGACGATCTTGTGCATGCCGCCCATGGTCTGATCGGCGATGCCCCGGATCATTTCCTTCACGCGATCCAGCTGCTCGCGGGTGTATTCGCCGGGTTTGCCGAGATCGGCGTCCGAGTGGGCAATGCCTACCGTGGTCTTCTTTGACATGTATACCGAACTCCGTTTTCGCTTGCGTAATATGCAAGCACGATTGCAGTCGCATTCTAACAGGGCTTGCGGTGTGAATTCAAGGCGAAGGGCAGAATGAGCGCCACGGGCCACTCTGTATGGCTGGTATTGCGGCGCGAGATCGGATATTCTCCAGTAATGAACAAAGTTCTGAAGACCCTGCTGGTGGTGGCTCTCACGGTGGGGGCATTTGCGCAACCGATTCGCGTTGGCGGCAACGTGCAGGCGGCCAACATCGCGAAGAAAGTGAACCCGGTCTATCCGGTGGCCATGAAAGCTCAGGGCCTGGAGGCGACAGTGATGCTGGACGTGACGATCTCAAAAGAGGGCGTGCCCGTGACGATCAGCGTTCGGGACACCAGCGTTCCCCACGAGTTTTCCGACGCGGCGATTGAGGCGGTGAAGCAGTGGCAGTATAAGCCGACTTTGTTGAACGGCGAGCCGGTGGAAGTGCTGACGACGGTTCAGATCAACTTCACATTGGCGAAGTAACGGAAGAGCTTCTGCGTCTATCGTGTCGGAACAGACCAGATACGGAAGTGGCTATTAGGCGGGCGGGCCGAAGAGCTCGCTGATGGTTCCGGCACTGAATAGCCGATCTGAGAGCGCCTGTAGTTCGGTAGACGACATGGCGTTCAGCCGCCGGGCGTACCGGGCCGGGATCTTGCCAAAGCGGTGGGTGATCAGACTTGTTAAGTTCTGACGGATACCTTGACCCACGCCTTCCTCAATACCTTCTTTCAGGCCCCGGCGGTAATGGGGGCCGAAGACGGTATGCGTATTCAGGTCGATCACAATCGGCATTTTCTTGATCTCTTCCTCTATTATGCTCCCAAACTGGCGCAGGCCCGCATCCTGGCTGTCCTCACTCGTTTTTCCGGCAGGCCAGCCTCGGGCAGTTCGGCATCCAGCCATTCACGGATGGAAAAGCCCAGGAGACGGGCCAGAGCGCCCCCTTGCAGTTGGCGCTGGAGCATGGTCTTCAGCGTGATGTCAAAGCGCTGCATCTCGGGCTACTGACGAAGTGGCGCGCGAGGGCAATAATTCTCAGGCTATTCCTGTTTTCTTCTGAACGGCTCCCGAACTCCCTATCGGATTCGCGCGACCGCCCAGAACAGCGCCACCAGGATCAAGGAGCCCGCCACGACCAGGATTCCCTGCGCCCCAGGGTTCACAGTTCCGCCCCAGCGCAGAATGAACAGCAGGGCGGCGAGGAGGCCGGCAATCAGTAATTGTCGGAGGATGGAACTGCCGCCGTGTCCCCGGGCCGGCTTTCGGCCCGCCCCCAGGTCCACTTCCAGCGTGACGCTGTTGTCGCGGACTTCCTCCGCAAACCGGTTGGCTTCGCGGACAGCTCCGAAGCCCAGCAAGCCCAGGCCGACCGCCCACTCGGTCAGCACTTCAGGTTTCAGGAACCTGGAGGCATTCAGCTTCACCATCCGCTCCACCACGGGCCAATGGGCATCCGCGATGGTGTCAGCGGCTGTTCCGCCGGCGGCGACGGCTTCGGCTGTCCAATAGCCCACCGCCATCAGATTTCGATGGAGGCAATTGAGGTACAGGGGCCTGCCGCCGCCCAAGTGGGCCAGGGCCTGCCAGTTGCTCTCAAACGCCGCGGCCGATTCCGGGAACCACAGGTTCACCTTCAACTCCGGTTCCAGGGCAGACATCAGGCCCAGGAGTGAGGACTCCAGATTTGCCGTTGACTTGCCGACCGTCAGCTTCACCAGCGTCTGGACCGCGAGGGAAGTGCGTCCCTCCAGGACCGCAGCCAGGTACTTCATGCCCGCATTGACCTGCGACGACGGGATCGCCAGAGGGTGGCTCACACGCCGCACGGCGAGGCGCTTACCACCTTCCGGCAGCACCATGGCGTCCCAATCGAGTTCCGCATCGACGACAGAAAGGCTGCAGAACTGTTCGAGGACGGTCATCGCAACCTGAGTGACCGCGTCCACAGAGCCGCGGCGGACCAGCGAACTCACGGTCTCTCCTTCGATCCACGGCCAGCACAGGACGCGACTGGTAGAAATCTCCGGTATCAGGACCGGATACGCGACCATGGTGTCGCCACTGACGCGGCCGAGCACCTCCAGGTAGGAACGTTCGGTGACGCAGGATTCGGCCTGACGCAGCCAGCTGCGGAATTCCGCAATAATCTCCGGCGCAGCCACCTGGCGGACATCTGTACCGCCCAGGTACCGGATACCGGTTTCAAACCGGGCCAGTTCGGCTTCCGGGAAAGGTTCCTGGGCCACCTGAACCACCACTGTGGAACCGCAGTACCGGCTGAGCCAGGCCGTGCGGGAGAGCGTGGACCAGACGGGTTGGGTCTCCATTTCGCCGACCACTTCGTTGGCCTTTTCGCCCAGTTCCTGACGGATGAGAGCCACGGCGGTGTCGCGGGGTACCGGTTGACAGTCGGGCCGCACTTTGCGGAGAGCCATCAGGTAGTCCACGCCGAGCAGATCCGACCGCCACAGCAGAAATTCCGCGAACGCAAGGTAGATTCCGCCAAGTTGTTCTAAGGCGTCTTTGAGTTTTTCGCCGGCACCGATCCCGTCGCTGCGGGGTGGTACGGCAAGGCCACCCAGAAGCCCGGGCGCTTCCAGGCCAAACCGGCGGAAGACATTGTCGGCGTTGGTTTCGTGTTTAGTCAAACCGGGTATCCAGTCGGCGCAGCAGGAGGAGCATCCAAAGTGTCCAGGATGCGACGAAAACGACCGCCAGGACCGCGAGGCCCGGCGTGGCCTGCCAGGAGGGAAGTCCCCCTCCCAGCGCCAGGAAAACGATGGCTACAGTCCATACCGCACGCACCGCCGCGGTCCGCCGACTCAGGCGCTGCTGGCCCGGTGCGTTGCCCGGTCCGTGGCCGGCACTGCCCCGCAGGCGAAGCTGACGCCGTTCCACCATGTCCAGAGAACGGAGCATGGCGGCGGGACCCATTTTCATCCAGATAACCAGATCGGTGAGCATGGATAAACCCCCGGCGCGGGAGAGTATCTTGCTGCGCGCCTGTGCGATCAGATACTCCTCCACCACTGTGCGGAGAGAGTCAGCAATATCCAGACCGGGCGCGATCAGCGACACCAGACCGTCCACCAGAATGGTCGAGCGAATGTACTTGATCATCTCCTGATCGACCAGGATGCCATAGTCGCGGCAGACCGTCAGAAGGTCCATCATGGCCGCTGTTACGGTGACGCGGAAGCGGACGTTGCCGGTAATGGTCGGTTCGTCGTACCAGTTCCGGGTCATTTGGGCGATCTGGCGGCGGATGCCGTCGAAATCCACATCGCCGCTGGGTTTGCAGATGTTGATGAACTCGCGGTAAATCGCGTCGGGATCGCCGGACGCATAGGCAAGCGTCAGCTCAATCTGTTTCCGGCGGGCCTCGGGGGTGAGCGAAGCCACAATGCCGAAATCGACGTACCCTACCACGTTGTTGGGCAGGATCAGGAGATTCGCAGGATGGAGGTCGGCGTGGAAAACGCCATGCCGAAAGGCGTCACGAAGGAAGTTCGTGATGACGTTGCCGGTGAAAATCGCCGGATCGAAACCTGCTTCCCGCAGTTTGCCGATCGCTTCGTGGTCGCCGTTTTTGACGTATTTGAGGTACGTGGAAACATTGGGACCTTCGAGGAACTCCATAGTGAGGACCCGTGGAGTGGTCAGTTCCCAGTAGATTTTTGGAATCCGCTCCGTGGTGGAACCTTCGGCGTTTTGGGCGAGCAGGTTGCAGTGCGCGGCTTCTCTCCGGTAGTCCAGTTCGTCGTCGGTCCAGTGGCCGAGTTCACGAATGGGATCCCGCATGAAGTAGAGGCTCCGGATTCGCAGCGCGAACACGAGCCAGATGAAGCCACGCATCACGAGGACGTCGCGATGGAAATCCTGGTGGACTTTAGGGCGCTGAACCTTAATCGCCACCTGGGTTCCATCGTGAAGCCGTGCCCGGTGAACCTGGCCGATGGAAGCGGACGCGATGGCCTCATAGTCGAAATCAAGATACAGCGATTCAGGTGCTGCTTTGAGCTCTTCCTGAAAAGTACGGAGGACCTCTTCCCTGCTCGCGGTTGGCATTCGGTCCAGCAGCGCCATGAGGGCGGTACAGTACTCGCGCGGGAGCGTATCCACCTGGAGGGCCAGAATCTGGCCGAACTTCACGAAGGTTCCGCCGGCCTTCTCAAAACCTTCCCGCAGCAGGTCGGGGCCTTCGAGGGGCAGCCCCCGCAGGTTCCGCGCAGCCAGCTTCGCGATCTGAGAGGCCATAACCCCCATGATCTGAAGCATCCGTTTGGCGTAGTCAATGATTGGCTGGATGGAACTCATGAGCCGAGGGAAAGGTGCGGGTTCATGCCAGTCTCATGGTACTGGAAGAGGTCTGCGATGGTGGGGGTTCCGGCGGGCGGCTGACCGGGTGCCACCGGGGTGGTTAACACGGGGAAGGTTTCGACAAACGCCTCTCTGGCCGGCTCCGCGATGAGGTCATTCCAGCGTCCGAAATGGATGCCGCCGGGCGAAATACCCTGCAGGTAAGGCGCAAGAACTCCCTCGCCGTCCGGCACCATGTGCTTCCAGACCATCAGGGCAGAGACAACGCCGTTCGTGAAAGCTAGCGGCATTTGGAAGGGGCCGCATTTCTGCAGAAGATTCTCCACAATCCCGGGGCATTTGATATTGACCAGGGTGACGGCCCACACGAGGCCAGCCACTGCGTTGGAACAGCATTCCGGCGTGGGGGCTTCGTCGATCGCCGACTCCAGCGCGCGCTCGTGGGAGCCTCCAAAAGTCAGGAAGTTTTTGGGAATAAAGTACAGTGACCGGCCGACACCATGCCAGAACAGGTGCTGTGCGGAAGGGTCGATTTCACCCAGCGCCTCGCTCACGGGCATGCGAAGGTGAGGATGAAGCGTTCGGACCGTGAGCCCCATGGCCTCAATGGCGCTGTTATGCCATCCGGGACGGGAATGCTCGTGGCAACGCTGAATAAACCCGCCCAGCGCGTCGTGCAATTCCGCGGCGGACGGTGAAAGGCCCAGGTCAGCAAGCGCGGCCGTCGCAAAGGAAATCCCCATGCCGGCGTGCATGGGCACCATCGCGGTCTCGGGGAGCGCGGGATCCGCCAATAGTCCGCCTTCGAAATTCTCGGGGGCTACGTTGTTCGCGTA
This sequence comes from uncultured Acidobacteriia bacterium, assembly GCA_903929755.1. GTDB lineage: Bacteria > Acidobacteriota > Terriglobia > Bryobacterales > Bryobacteraceae > BOG-234. The sequence goes on along the minus strand of CAIYVZ010000206.1, from coordinate 54,081 downwards.
ATAATGCGCGATGCCTTCCAGCGCAAAGCTTCTCTGCAAAGGTGGCAGTGGCTCCGCCAGGCGGACCAGGTCCGGAAGAGACGGCAGGGTCGGGGGAAACCCGAGTTCCTGCTCTACATAGGCGAAGAGGCGAAATGCCTCCAGCTTGTTCGAGACCTCCGCCACCTCGTGCCCAGGCAGGTAAACACCAAGAGCTTTTGCCGATCGCTGCACGAACCCAAGTACAGATCCCAATCTGATGTGATAGTCCAATATGTCACCGTAGCAAGAAATGAAGCGAAAGAGGATATGACTAGTGAAATTCTGTTACAACTCGTTGACTTCATGGTACCAGGGGGCGTTCGGGTGCTCAAAATGACCTCAGCGTTTCAGGTAACGCCCCAGAAATTCGTCGGCCGCCGTATAGGCCTTCAGCCAGTTGCGGTGCAGCAGGAAGTCGTGGATTTCGTCGGGGAAGATGAGTTGCTCGAAGTAGACGCCCTGCTTGCGCAGGGCTTCGGCAAGCTGCACGGTTTCTGAGAAAGGGACGTTGCGGTCGTCATCGCCCTGGATGAGCAGAACCGGGGATTTCCAGGTCTGGATGGAGGCCATGGGGGACGATTCATGGGCGACGCGCGCGATTTCGAGGCGATCTTCCGGTTTCCAGATTTGGGCGAGGTTGGAGATTTCCAGATTCCATTCATGGACGCCGTGGAGATCGACGCCAACGGCGAACATGTCGGAGGCGCGGGCGAGGCCGAGCGCGGTGAGATAGCCGCCGTAGGAGCCACCCCAGAGGCCGATCCGGGCGCCATCGACGTCCGGGCGGTTGCGCATGAAGAGGCCGGCTCCCATCACGTCGTTGTATTCACTGCCTCCGGTGGCTCCGTAGTGTTGAGCTTCGCGGAATTGCTCGCCGTAGCCGACGCCGCTGCGGTAATTCACCGATAAAACCACGTAGCCCTGGCTGGCCAGGTACTGATTGAAGCCGTATGCCTGGTGGTAATAGAACATGTAGTGCCAGCCGAGAAGCATCTGGCGGCGGGAGCCTCCGTGGAAGAAGATGACGGCGGGATGGCGTCCGGCTGCTGCGTTGGGCGGCAGGAAGAGCTGGCCGTGGATCTGCATGCCGTCGGCGGCGGGGAAGATGACCTGCTGTGGCGCTACAAGTGAGGCGGCTGGGAAGTCGGCGGGCAGGGTCCCAAGATCGCGGAATTTGCCGGCGGCGTCGATGATGGCGGGGCGCGCGGGGCCTTGCGCGTCGGACCGGAGGGTGGCGATCAGGCCGCCGGTGAGCGGCGCCGGAGCCCACTCGATGCCTTTGCCGGAGGTTATCGGCTGGGGGGCACCGCCTGCGACGGGGACGCGCCAGAGGTGGCGGCGGTCCGGGTCTCCGCTATTAGAGGAGTAAATGGCGGCTTCGCGGTCGGGCGCGAGGGCTACGTGCTCGATTTCGAACTCGCCTGGGGTAAGCGCGGTTGGCTTGCCCCCTTCGGTAGAGATCGAATACAGGTGCTGCCAGCCGTCGCGCTCCCAGGGGAAGACCAGGTGGTTATCGGCTCCCCAGAGAAGCTGGTTTTCCGCCGTCATGGCGTGGAACACGCTGCCCATGCCGGGATCTGCATGGAAGATTTCTTTGCCTTTGCCGGTCTTCACGTCGGCGATGCGAATGGACCAGGGTTCGGCGGTGCGTTTCGGGCCCCAGGCTCCGGCGGTGCGGGAGGCGGGGATGCGGAGGAAGGCGATGCGGTCACCGGAGGGCGACCAGACGGGGGCTTCGTCACGATCAACGCTGGGATCGACGAAAGAGAGGGTTTTGTCGCGCAGGGTGTAGACACCGATGAAGGCGTGGTCGCCGCGATTGCTGCGGAAGGCGAGGTGGGCTCCGTTTGGGGAGAAGGCGAGGCTTTCGGCAGTCCCGCGGGCATGGATGAGCTGGGCGGCTTTGCTGTCTGCCGTTAAGAGCGAGGACCAGACCTGGCCACCGGAAATCCAGACGGCGGTGGCACTGTCGGGAGAAACCGCCGGGGAATTGCCGTTGCCCAGCTTGCGGGGTGTGCCGCCGATTGGCGCGAGCCAGACTTCCTGGCGGACGCCTGCCGGGTTACTGCGGGGATTGGGGACTTCGCCTTTGCCGTTGGCTTCGCCGCCTCGCGTGAAGATTACGGCGGAACCGTTGGGGAGCCAGGTAATTTCGCTGAGTTCCTGCCCGTCGTCCTCAGTGAATTTCGTTACGGCGGTGGTTTCAAAGCCCGGTGCACGGGCCACCATGATGCTGCGGATGCCCTTTGTGTTTGAAGCCCAGGCGATGGCGTCCGCTTTCGGCGACGCGACCAGATTTTCGACGAACGGAGAGCCCAGGACTTGTTCCAGGGTGAACGGCGCAGCTCCGAAGAGCGGAAGTGCCGCCAAAAGGGCGAGCGCGAATCTCATGCGTCGATTTTAGCGGCTTTACATCTTGTAACGGCCGAGGTCTTCGTCGCCCAGGCTTTCCAGGTAACGGCGAAGTTCGGCGTTGGTGTTCAGCTTGTCGGACATGGCGGAGGTCGTTTTGGCTGATTTCAGCACGGATTCGTCAACGTAGATAGGGCAATCGAGGCGCAACGCGAGCGCCAGGGCGTCGCTGGGGCGCGAATCGACGGACATTAGTTGCCCGTCGCGTTCCACCCAGATGACGGCGAAGAACGTGTCGTCCTTCAGTTCATTGACCACAACTTTGCGGATTCCGGCCCCGAAACCGACCAGCAGGTTGCGGATCAGGTCGTGCGTCATCGGGCGCGGCGTTGAGACTTTTTCAATCTCAAGCGCGATCGCATTTGCTTCGTAAACGCCAACCCAGATAGGCAGGACGTTTGCGCCGCCATCCTTAAGGATGACGATCGGCATGCTTGTGACGGGATCCATCATTAACCCGCGGATCTTCATCTCGATTTCCATAGTTTTATTACAGCACAGCCGGGAATCGGCCTACAGGATTACAGCTTCGCCGACGAGGGAGTTCGGGCCCGCGCGGGTGACGCGTGCGGGGACGTAGTCGCCCAAGAGGGCTTCGGTGTCGCGGCCGGAGAAGTTGAGGGTCTGGTTCTGGGCAGTCCGGCCGATCCACTGGTTGAGGGATGCGTGGCGACCTTCCACGTGAACTTCTTCCACACGCCCGATGCGGTCGGCATTGCGGCGCAGCTGGATGGCGCGCTGCCGCTCCTGGAGGATCATGATGCGGCGCGTCTTCTCTTCTTCGGGGATGTGGTCGCCCAGCGTGAGCGCGGAGGTATTGGGGCGCTGGGAGTACTTGAAGGCGAAGAGAGACTCGTACTGCACGTCGTCGAGGAGGTCGAGAGTGTCTTGGAAGTCCTGTTCGGTCTCGCCAGGAAAGCCAACGATGATGTCGGTGGTGATGGAAATGTTCCGTTTGGCGTTGCGCATCCAGTCGATGCGACGCATGTACTCATCGCGCGAGTAAGAGCGCTGCATGCCGGCCAGAACGTTCGTGGAGCCGGACTGGACGGGCAGATGGACGTGATTACAGAGGTTGTGGTTTTCGTCGATGACGTCGATGATCGACTTCACGAAATCCCGGGGGTGGGAGGTCATGAAGCGGACGCGGCGGATGCCGGGAACCTTGCCGACGGCGTCGAGAAGAGGCGAGAAGTCCCAACCGACGGATGACGGGTCCCGGTAACTGTTCACGTTCTGGCCCAGGAGCTGAATTTCGGTGTAACCAAGACCAGCCACGCGACGGGCCTCTTCGAGGACGCTCTCGCTGGTGCGGCTGCGTTCCGGGCCGCGGGTGAACGGAACCACGCAGTAGGAACAGTTCTTGTCGCAGCCTTCAATAATGGTGATGTAGGCGCGGTGCGGGTTGTCGCGGCGGGTGAAGGGGGTGTCAAAGGTCTCGGTGGTATCGAGGCTGAGGCCGGTGACGCGCTTTTCGCCCTGTTCAATCCGGACCAGAAGCTGTGGGAGTTTCGTGTAGCTGGCCGAGCCGACCACCATATTGACGTGGGGGGCGCGGTCGAAGATCTTTTCGCCTTCCTGCTGGGCGACGCAGCCGAGGACAGCGAGGACCTTATTCTTACCTGAGTTCTTCAGGTGCTGCAGGCGGTTGAAGACTTTCTGCTCCGCTTTGTCGCGGATGCTGCAGGTGTTGTAGAAGATGTAGTTCGCTTCTTCGGGCGTCTCCACTTGCGAATAGCCGGTGTTCAGAAGGGTGCCGACGACTTTTTCGGAGTCGTGGGCATTCATCTGGCACCCAAAGGTTTCTATGTAAAAGGTTTTTTCCACCGGAGTCTTCATTGTAGGGCACCGGAAGTGGAGCCGCGGAACGTGAGTTCCAATCGCAGAGGGAGCCGGTGGCACCGGCCGCATTCCCGACCGGAGGGTGAAGCCCCTGTCTTCAGGCTACGGCACTCTTAATTTACTCCGGCCCGGAGATCGTTTCATCCCCCGGTGCCGGGTACCCCCGGTGAGCCGGTCACGGGATCCTGATATTTATTTTGTACGCTGCCAAGTTCTTGAAAAAACAGATCTTGACAACGCAAGCCAACAAAATCTCAGGCCATCAATGAGGCCGTCTTGCAGGTTCCTGTAGATATTCTGTGGGCGTAAGAGAGGTCTGGGCGATTCAACGTCACGACAGAATACAGGAGCGAGAGTGAATTCAAGAACTTTATATCTTTGCGCGCAGCTATTTGCCTGCACCGGACTAATGGCCCAGACGCAGATCCAAATGGGCACGCAGGCCCGGGAAATAAATTTTAGCGGAGCACCGTACACTCGTCCGGTTAAGACGGGGACCACTCTGCCCGCTACCTGCACCGTGGGAGACATGTTTTTCAAAGTGGATACGCCGCCCGGGAAGAATCTCTACGGGTGCGCGGCGACAAATACCTGGTCCGCCGAGACGGGCATCGGTTTGGCGGCGAAGGATCTGAATGATTTTTTGCCGACAGTAAGTTCCAGTATCCTGACGATTCAGCCGGGACGCCTGCGGTTCGGGACATTCCCGTGCACGAGCTTTACACGGCCGATGACGGCGCAGATAAGTTCCGGCACGGGAGACGCCATTGCCACTCTCTACGTCAGCGACTCATGCGCCGTTGTCATGGAGTACCCCAATACACTGACCCTGGCGCTCACGCTGGACGGGATAACTGCCGCCGCTGTCAGTACTCCCGGTGTGCCTTCCAGTGCGTTCTATATCGGGGACCTGAACATCACGGGCGGCGTCATCACATCGGTGGTGGACAAGCGGTCGATGATCTCGACGTTCGCTGCAATGGCAGGGCCCGGCGTGGTTCTGGACTGCGCAAGCGGCCCCTGCCTCATTTCGGTCGATCCGGCAACGGTGGCGCAACTCGGCGGGAGCAATATATATGCGGGAGTACAGGATTCAAGAATCGCTACGAAAACGTTTCCTTCCCGGCTGGCGGCGTCGGACCCTCCGCTATGCGTCCTTGGCGAGCAATATTTCAATACTGCCACCAGCACGATGAAGTACTGCACGGCGGCAAACACCTGGACACCCGCGGCAGCGATCGCCTACAGCGGCACTGCCCCGATCACCGTTACTGGAACCACGATCAACGGCGGTGGTCTGGGAACAGTGACGGGCGCGTTAAAAGGCAATGGCGCAGGTACAATCACCCAGGCGGGGTGTGCCGATCTTGCCAATGCCGGGACCGGCTGTTCAGCAACCCTCGCCGCTGTGGCAACCAGTGGCAGCGCCTCGGATCTGACAACTGGCATCCTGCCCACCGCCAGGCTCTCCGCGATTCCGAACTCGGCACTGGCCAACTCAGCCACTACGGTGAGTGGCCAGAGTTGCGCTCTCGGCGGTACCTGCACCATTGCTGCTTCGGGGGTGACGAACGCTCTCGACACGTCAGTGGTTAGGACGGCAAACACGATCTACAGCGGGCCGACTACCGGCAGTCCAGCAGCTGGAACATTCCGCGCTCTCGTGGCGGCGGATCTCCCCACCATTACGGCACTCGGCACGGTTACCGCAGGCGTTTGGAACGGGACCGCAATCGGCGTTGCTTACGGTGGAACCGGCACGAGTCTCGCAGCCACTGGCGGCACATCGCAGGTGTTGCGGCAATCAACAGTTGGAGGAACTGTCTCCGTATCACAACTTGCCTGTGCTGATCTAAGCAACGCAACTGCTTCCTGCTCCACAGACACAACGAGTGCGACCAACATCACGTCTGGAGCGCTGCCAGCTGGCCGAATGCCTGCGCTCACCGGGGATGTCACGACTTCAGCGGGAGCAGTGGCAACCACGATTGCGACGGGGGCAGTGACTTTGACCAAAATAGCCACACAGGCGGCTGATACTGCGGTGATGAACGCAACAGGTGGTTCTGCTGCGCCGACCGCAGTGGCCCTTCCAACCAGCGGGACGAACGGTTGTGCCGGAGCGGCGAACGCTCTGACCTACAACACCACTACCCATTCCTGGGGCTGCAACACAATCAGTGGTAGCGGCTCCCCCGGTGGATCAACAGGTCAACTCCAGTACAATAACGCCGGAGCTTTCGGCGGGCTCTCACAGTGGGCCCTCACCAATTCTGGCAACACGTTAACTGGTAACTCATCAGTGGCTAATGCCGCTGGTACCAGTAACTTGCTCGGCCTCAACAGTACATATACCGTGACTGCTGGTGCAACGCCAGCTGGTGATGCCAAGCTAATCGGGGGAACCATGAACGTCACGGGCACGGCACGGGCTGGCAGTACTTGGTCTTACCTGTACGACACTTGCGCTTTTTCGCTTCTGCTGGGAGATGCGAACCAATTGGATCACCCTCTCTGCAACGTCTTACGGCAAAATATGACGACAGTAGCGGGGACGAACACAACGCTATCGGCTACCCTCTACGTGACTAACGACGTAATCAATCACGCTGGAACCATGACCACAATGGCCGGGCTGTACGTCGCCAACGGCGGCGTGATGAATGGCACCGGGACCATTACGGAATTGGACGGCATAACAGTGGGTGGCCCGACTGCACTGACGGGCGGGTTGACGCTTACGCGGCAAATAGGAATCAACGTGCAAGATTTTGCCGGTGGCGGGGCTGGAACGAATCGGCAGAGTATTGCTATCGGGGGGCCAATCTCGGCCAACGCCGGTCTGGCGATCACGGTTGCCGGAGCGACAACAGCAGGGACCAACTACGGCATCTACAACTACGCACGAAACAATTTTCACGCGGGTGGAGTATTCGGGGATGGGAATATCCCGAGCCTTTGGGCGAGTGGTGGGCTAACAAAGGCGCAGCGCTACCTGCAGGTCGCCACGAACGCAGCGCCATCTCCGATCACATTCTACAACGGTGTGGGAGGGTGGGACGCGGGGTTGCTGACTACGGGATCACGGTTCGGCATCATGGACGGAAACGCGGTGGAGCACTTCACGATCCTGCAGAATGCGACTGCCAGGATCGGTATCGACCGTATCGCGCCGAACTTCCCGCTTGATGTAAACGGCACTGCAAGCGCAACGCTATTCAACACGTCCGCTGGCGGCTCGATCACAATCGGCGCAGGCGTCGGATCAGTGAAGATGTCAACCGCTAACGGGGCCACGAATGCTGTCTGGATTCCAATGTCATACAACGGCACGACTTACTACGTACCGGCCTGGAGCACCAACGCGCCCTAACTGCCGGGTCCCCACAGCGTAAACAGAAATGAAAATTCATAGCCGGAGAACATACCCATGAAACGTCTTATACTCCTCCTGATTTGTGCAATGGTGCTCGGCGCCGATGACCGGAGCCAAAGTGCGGCAATCCCGGACAGTTTGCAGGCACAACGCGCGCTGCTGATGTTGAGGCGGCTAGCGGCTTATCAGAAATACATCGCACCCTTTGATAGCGAGCTGGTCGGAATTGAATCAGAGATGCGCAAAGGATGCCAGCAGACGCAGGCGCACGATATCCAGGCGGGGCCAGACGGCGCCGTCACGTGCGTCCCCGTCCCACCGTCTCCGCCGGAAGGGAAAAAGTGAGCCGGGCTGACGGACAGAGCGCGGTAAGATTGGAGGCAGGAACGCGTTTTGTGGATGCCGACAACAACAGCCCTGCAATCCGGTATGGCCGCTTTCAGGTGGAAATGAAGGGGCAGGCAGCACACTGCTTACCGATACAGCGGAACGTTATCCAAAACGTCAACCCGTCCTTCCCGGGGACTTTGATGTGCGGTGTTCGAGGAGACGATATATGCGATCAAAATTCCTGATACTCCTGGTGGCGGCCATTTCAGCTTCCGCCCAAACTTCCACGCGCAAGACCGTATGCGCATCCGGCTGTGACTATGCGAGCACATATGCCGGCCTGAACAGTGCAGTGAGGGACGCTGCTGCTTACCAGAACTCGTCCTGCGTTCCGTACATCATTGAAATCGACCCGGCCAACCCGGTCGACCTGAACGGAAACACTCTCACTCTGCCTGCCAAGACATGCGCTCAGTACATCCGAATCCGAACGCGTCAGGCAGGTGCGCTCCCTGCAGACGGCACGCGAGTGAATCCCGCTACGCAGGCTCCATATATGGCGCGTATACAAAGTACGATGTCCGCCCCTAGTGCTTTTATGGTCACCGTCGCGGCCCGCGCTAAGACACGCTATTGGGCCTTCGAAGGGATCGACTTCTACGGCAACGGTCAGAATGCCGGACGGAGCGCTTACAACGCGTTGTTGTTTTTTGGCGAGTCAGGCTCTACTTTCCCGGCCTCGCTGGATCGGAGTACGCGTCCCGACCATCTGGAAGTGAAACATTGCTGGTTCCACGGCGTACCGGGAGCGCGCAACGTGCAGAACGGAATCCACGTGGCAGGTAACAACGTCCGCATCGTTGACAGCGTCATTGAAGACATTGCCGCTGATGGCACGGAAGCCCACGCGGTCGCGCTTACCTTCACCGACGGCCCGGTCGATATCGTCAACAATTTACTGGACTCGTCCACAGAGAACTCGATCGTCGGGGGCGCGCTGATGCCGGCCGGAATGCTGCCTTCTTTCCTTCGGTTCGTGGGCAATCAATATTCGAAGAAAGGCTACTATAAATTCACGTCCGGAACGACCGATCCGGCCTGGGCCTGCAGGCAGGGGAACGTATACCGGAATACGGCGACGAATCACGACTGGACCTGCGGCAGCGACGGCTCGTGGGCCGACCAGGGTGGCACCACAGCCTATGGCCCGGATAATGTGAAGAATCTCTGGGAGATCAAGATGGGGCGTGGCGTTCGGGTCTTCGGTAACGATATGTCGGGCACATGGTGGCCGAGCGCTCAGAACGGGGAAGTCTTCGTCATGAACCTTACTACACAGGACACCACCAGCAATCCGGCGTGGGTGCAGCCGAATTCCATCAAAGCCCAACCGTGGACGACGATCAGTGATGTGCAGATCGACGCCAACCGGGTGCATGACGCGATTACTTTCATGACGCTGGCGTTTCCAGGGAACGGCGGGGGGCCGTGCGCAGCGGGCTTCCCGCAACCCTGGTGCTATCAGAACTCCCACAATGACATCCGGATCCATGACAACCTGATCTACAACATGGCCGACGAGCGAGACTATAATCGGGGAGCCCCGGTTGGAGGCTGGTTGGGACTCCTAAATAAAGGGGACTTTGACATTGACATCCGGCACAATACTTTTCTGCTGTCCACCTGGTCTGCCGCCAGCGGCGCTATGTACTCGATAGTCAACATGGCCGGGGCAGGGACGATTAGCGGCACAATCAACGTACGGGACAATATCATCCCCAAGTCAACGCACAGCAACACAGCGGACGGCTTGGGCTGGGGCGGCACGTGCTCGTTTATTTCCGGCCTGGGACAGAACTCCGTTTACAGCCTGCGCGGAAACATTTTGACTGCGGACCGCCAGGAATGGTCCGCTCCGCTCTCATTTGGTCCAACGCCGTTTCCTTGCGCGGCTTACAATCTCTGGCCGAGTGGAACAATAACCGCTCCGAGCGGGAAATTAATCACCGACGCCAATTACCGTCTGACAACATACAGGAATTCAGCCGTGGACGGGCGCGACGCCGGCGCTGACGTCGACCGCGTGACCTGGGCTTCGGCCCACGCTGTTGATGGCTCCCTTAACACAGCTCTGGAGTACAAACTGCGTAGCGCTGTCACGTTCCGATCAGATGCGGCCAAGTCTGCGAACATCTACTTTACCGCCCCGAGCGGCAACGCATGCACGTGGGAACTGAGTCCCGACGCCAACGGCTATTCTTCGCCAGTTCCGGTAACATCACAAACGAGAAATGGGCGTGACGGAGTCGCGACATGGTCAGGCCTGGCGGCCGGGCAGGTTTACTTTGCCCGTGCGACGTGCGACGGACTGAAACTGGAGACCGGAGTGGAGGGGCGCCGATTCCTGTTCATTACCGCTCCCTGAGCGAATCGGGACCGGCCGGCACAGCCATCGGCAGGCCGGGACCAACCACATGAAAAACGAGTCCATGAAGCGGGGTTGGGTGCAGGGAAGGGGCTGGCGAATGAGCCCCTTCTCCTGCTCAGTATTGTAGTGACGGGCGGCGATCACGCCGCCTCACCGAACCGCCTGAGAGCATCTGTATTTTGCTCGCGGAGCGGTTCCATATTCAGATAGCGGATTGCTTCGATCCAGTTCTCGTGCATTTCGACGGCGAGGGCGCGAACGAGTCGCGGACAACTGGGCGCATGGGGGAAGATGCGAACAATCAGGGTTCGTCTTTTGATCTCTTCCATGATTCGCTCCTGCATATTGGTCGATTGCAGATTCTTGTGATGCTGTCGTGGCAGTCGGTAGAAGCTCAGTGTCTCCTCGATATTCTCCTCCACCCAAACGCAGAGTCTGGCGTACCGTGGGTTCCACTTTGTCAGCCAGGCGGCCAGATCCCGCCGTGCTTCCTCCGCGTTGCGCCGGCAATGGGCCCAAAGCAGCCGAAGTGGCTTTCCCCAATTCCCTCCGACCTCGCTTCTGACTGGAACCGGATCACTCGGCCCTTGTCCTCAATCACCCCAGGATCGGGCAATACGTGTTCCCGGCCTTCCTGCTCACCCCTCTTCCAAACCGTAATCGGAATGTCGGTGGATTCAAATTGGCGCAACGTGTCTCACCCGTCCAGCCCAGCGAAATAAGTGGGAAAACGAGGTTGGCGACGAAATCCCGGGCAGCGTCGGGAAAGTCAGACCGTCGGGAGAGACAGCCGTCTGCATGTTTTACCAGACTTAGTTCTTCGATTTGAGCGTTCCATCGGGAGTGACCCGGACCTGAACGAGGGTTCCCTGGGCTTCGTCCCGCATGATGGCACCGTAACTGACCTGGCCACCTTCGGTGACTTTTTCGAGCGTCACTATCTTCGCCGATGACGCCTGTTTCTCAATAGCTGCTTTGGCCGCACTGGGAAGGGCGGCCAGTTCGGTTTCGTCTTTCAGGGCCACCAGCTTGCCGGCCGCATCAATCACGATGTTATGGTGTTTGCCGTTGACGAGTGTGTTGATCTGGTAGTCCCAGCTCTGTTCGCTCTTTGCGGAGCTGATATTCAGCGGAAACGCATTTTCCATGTGGGCGGTGGCTGTTGCCTTAACCGCTTTCGGCAGAGCGTCGAACTTCTCCGCGAAGCCGTTGCCGTCGAAGGCGAATGTAAGTACAGCCGCAGCCAAACCCGCCAGAAAGATTTTTGCTATGTTCATACCGACTCTCTTCTCCAGCATACGGCGTGCTGCGGCTGCTGGTTACTGAAACAACTGCTGGGCTTAATCGTTCAAAGCGTGGTGCCAGGTGATCCAGGTGTGGGCACCTTCGCTCTCGTGGAAGTCGAACTTGTTCTGTTCGGCTTCAGGGTATCGTCCAGATTCATTGTGGCATCGTGAACGGGACGGCCTTTGTGTGGGGAGTGGTGAGGAGCACAGCGTCAGCCCGCGTGAGGACAGAGTGCAGATCCGCGATCGGGTGGACGACGTGGAAGCGCCCCCTGTGCGCGGTTTTCCGGGGGGAAGGCAGCAGATCCGGATGATAGAGAACGGGCTCGCCGAAGGCGGCGATGCGGACCACGTGAACAGGTTCGGGGGGGGGACATGATCAAAATTGTGTTAAGGGCCATCGGAACAAGGAAACTGCATTGTAAACTTAGAAAACTGGAGACTCCAAACATGATCAAAGCAAGCTTATTAAAAGCATTCGCACTCGCAACATTCGGTGCAGCCGCCGCGCTGGCCCAGAATAACGCTGTCGGCAACTGGCAGTATGTGAACGGCACCAAGACGACCCACATCACCACCACGGAAGAAGGCGGCCAGTTGCAGGCTAAGATCACCAAAGTGACGAAGGACGGCAAGGAAGACCCGACGGCCGCCTGCGGTAGCTGCACGGCTGAGAATAAAGATAAGCCTCTGGCTGGCCTGCGGATTCTGTGGGACACGAAGAAGGATGGCAATAACTGGAAAGAAGGCAAGCTGCTGGATCCAGAGGGCGGCAAGATTGTAAAGGGCGCCGTTGAGGTTCTGGAAGGCGGCAATAAGCTGAACGTGAAGGGTTCCATCGCGTTTCTGAGCAAGACTCAGGTGTGGGTTCGCGTTAAGTAGTTCCTGATTCCGAGACTGGCGAGGGGGAGGGTCGCGAGACTCTCCCCCTTTTTGCTTTCAGACGCGGGGTTACGTTTAGACGAGCAGAGCAAGGGTTCGGGGATCCTGCTGGCCGCTGAAGTACTTGTCGAGGGCGAAGGTGAAGAGTGCGGGGTCTTCGGAGACGGGGTCCAATCACGGGATGCGCAAGATAAGCACGGGCCTCGTCGGTGCCCGAGATGGCGTAGCGCTGCGCCGTGGCGCTGGAGCCCAGGCCCGCAAGCTGCGGGAGGACGAACCACATCCGGTGGCTCTGCTTACTGCCCGCGTGCAGTTCTTTCAGCGCCACCTGGTAGAGGGGGCCTGCGCGGCGACGAAGCATTCCAGCTTGAAGGGGTCCATCTTGTTTCTCAGGGTTTAATTCTCAGGTGCGGCGTGATTTTGGTCTGGTGGGGGGAGCGACCGGCTTTGCAACAGGTTTGGCAGCAGATTTGGCAGCACGAGGCAGGGCCTTTGCGGCGGGCCTGACATTCGGCGAGGCGCTGACGGTGCCTTCGTAGAGCGTGTGCCAACTGCCATTGTTGACGTGGGCGCGGCAACGGTGCACCTTCACGGTGAAGCCTGCTTTTTCCATGAGTCTTTCGAAGGGCTGGTCGGCGGCGGCGGCCCAGTAGACTATTCGGCCACCGGGGCGGAGCGCGGCAAGAGCGGCGTGAAGCCCAGGGAGAACGTAGAGGCCCTTATTGCCATCCACGGTGAGAGCGGCGGGGCCATTATCGACATCGAGCATGATGGCATCGAAGCCGCCCGGGGATTGCCGAATGACGAGGGCGACATCCTTTTTTGCGAGTGTCACGCGGGGATCTTCGAGCGCTTTCGCGGCGAGAGGGTAAGCCGGGTTGCGATTCCATGCGATGACGGCGGGCAGAATTTCAGCCTGGACGATTTGCGCGTCAGGGCCAAGCGATGTGAGCGCGGCCTTCAGCGTGAAACCGAGGCCCAGCCCACCGATGAGAACCCGGGCTCCACGCTTCGTGCGCAGACCTTCGCAGGCGAGTTCAGCCAGGCGGTCCTCGGAATAGTGCCTGCGGGTGGACATGAGTTCAGCGCCGCCCACCGCGATGCTGTAGTCGCCGTCATGCTCGGTGAACTGGAGTTGACGACCGTCGGGGGTCTGGGCGGAATCGAGGAGAGTGTGTTTTTTCAAAGAGTTTGAGGCCTCTACCAGCGTAGCGCCCCAAAACGTCCCACGAGACAGGCGCGGCTAATGTTTCGGGGCGGCTTTGCCGATGGAGGGACTTAGAGAATCCGGTAGAGGCCGGTGTAAATGGCTGTCAATCAACAAATTGTCGATTCATATGTGGACCGCGCGGTCGAGGAGTTCAAGAAGAACCCTGTCGCAACCAAGATGCTGCGGAGGTTCTCCGACGAGCTCCCGGATCTTTTTTGCCAGAGCGCGCTGCGGCATCTGGAAAAACCGGATAATCCCGACGCCTGCCGTTTGTTGAGCATTCTGATGGTGAGGCAGCAGGGGCTCTTCGAGTTTTTGTCGGACCCGATTTCGGGAACGCGGGATAAAGCGATCCGGGTGATGCGGCGAATGATGGCGTTCGACCCGTCGTTTGATGTGAGGGTGGCGAGGCGGCTGCCGGACCGCGCCGGCCTGAATCACCATACCGCGCTGCATGGTCGGCGGGCTACCAGGGTTCTGGATATTCTGGACGAAGTTTCAAGCGGGCGGCGGCTGTTGCCGGTGCTTTCGCATTTGGTGAACAGCGACGACAAGAATCTCTCGGCGAAAGCAACTTTGTTTGTTGGAAGACGCATGCAGAGCGTTCAGTGGACGGCAAACCTGTTGCGACATCAGGATCCGAGAATACGGGCAAACGCCGTGGAATCGATTTGGGGCGTGGCACAGGACGCGGCGGTATCGGTTCTTGAAGATAGCGCCCGGGACAGTAATAACCGGGTAGTGGGCAATGGTCTGATGGGCCTGCATATTTTGAATCAGCCGGTAGTATTCGAATTCATTCCGCAACTGATGAGTTCCCCGAAGTGGGAGTTTCGCTCGACCGCGGCCTGGATTATGGGGCGCATCGGCTATCCGGAATTCATGGTGGCGCTGACGGTCCTGATGAAGGATGACAATCCGTTTGTGCGAACCAGCGCGAGGAAGGCTGTGATCTCCATCCGGCGCGCGGAGGAATTGACTGTGGCGACAATTGCCGAGCGCGCCCAGAACCTGACGCCAGAGGAGACAAGCTCTCGCCTGGCCGTTGCTGAAGAAGCGGTCCAGCCGATAGTTTCAGTGCCTGGCTTAGGGCTGGAAGGGCAAAATTATTCATACCGGAAAGGTTAGCGTGGGCAGTTGGTTGGGCGAGGGTAAAGAAATCAGCGAAACCAGCCGATAAGAGTAGCGTAATGGTGTCTTCCGAGCAGACGGAGCTTCGCATTAATCGGGACTTGGCCCTAAGAACGCATGACGGGCTGTGGGGGCACCCGCTTTGCCTGCTGCTGGCCTGTCTGACGACGACCGTTTTTCCCGATCACCCGGCGATGATCTCAGCGTTTGTTCTGTTGTTCGCGGGACAAACTGCAGTTCGCATAGTGTTAATCCGACGGCTGGAGGGCCTGCGACCAGGTTCTATGAGGGCATGGAGGGTCACCATGTTGTGGCTGCTGATGGGAAGCGGCCTGCTTTGGGGGTTGCTGGCCGCGTGGGCTTGCGTGGTGTATGGTTTTCAGCACCCGAACAGCTACCTGTTGTTGCTCTACCATGCTGCAATCTCGGTGATTGGGGCGGAGATGTTTGTGCATGACCGGCGGATGGGGCAGTGGTATCTGGTTGTTCTTTTCCTGCCTCCCATGGCCGTGTATGCTGCCTTTCCCGAGAGACAGCTGTGGGGACCGCTCTGTGCCTTTTCCTTCTACGTTTCATTTCTTTCTGTTCGGCTGAAAAGGCTGTGTGCTGCTTATGCTTTGCGCCTGGAGGAGACTCGGGATCTGGAGGCTTCCGCGCGGCGAGACCCGCTGACGGGACTTCTGAACCGGACCGCGATGAAGAGCCACATGGAGCGGGAACTGAAGAGCGCAATGGAAAGCGGACGAAGGGTTGCGCTGTTGTTCATTGATCTGGATGGCTTCAAGGCGGTCAACGATGCGTGTTCGCACCGGGTGGGAGATTTACTCTTGTGCGAGATTGCGCGGCGACTGGATTGCTTCTCGGGGCTAACGAACAGGGTGGCGCGCCTGGGTGGAGATGAGTTTACACTTCTGATCTCGGATTCGAAGCTCACGATTTCGCGACCAGCCCTGATGGAGTTCGCGCGCGGAGTCCTGGAGACAATCTGCCAACCCCACGAAATTGAAGGTCGAAGCTGTGTGGTGGGAGCAAGCGTGGGCGTTGGATTATTTCCGGATGATGCCATCACGGCCGACCACCTGGTAAGAGCTGCGGACCGTGCCATGTATGAGGCGAAGCGAACCGGCAAGGGGCGCATCTGCTCGTTTGGCGCGGGGCGGACGAATGACCACCATGCTCCCGGGGAACTGGGGCGCCTCGAAGATGCCCTGAGCCGACCCCGCGCGCAGGCCGCCGTCTCACAAACGGGAGCTTTGCACGTGGCAGATCTGCTCCGGCAAGATCTGCTCCGGTAAGCGCGGCGCAGCGTCTAAATACAAGAGTTGCCGAATTTAATCCGGCAGCCCAAAGACGTACATGGTGCCCTCGCCGGTTCCGACAATATACTGCTTGCCGTTCACTGCGTAGGAAACCGGACCACTGGCGTTTGGGCCACCGAGGAAAGCATGCCACAGTTCCTTGCCTGTCTTGCCGTCGAGGGCGAAGAACGTGCCATCGCGGCCACCGGAAAACACGAGGTCAGAGGCGGTGGAGAGAACACCGCCTTCGGTGTAATCGACCATTTTGAAATCCCAGACCTTTTCGCCTGTCTTCGGATCAATGGCGCGAACGGCTCCGAAACCCTCGTCCTCCTTCTTGAACGCTGAAGAAGCCCGGGCAGGCCCGCGACCACCACGACCCACTGCGGGACCGGTTCCGGTGTACCGCTGCCCCTCCACCCACTTACCTGGATCGCCCTTGGGCGACCGTGCGCCTGAATTTTCCCAGGTCGGAATATAGAACAGGCCGGTGTGGGGGCTGTAGGACGGCGGATACCAGTTGGTGCCGCCCTGAGTGCCAGGTTCTACGACAATGCCCCCCATGGGTTTCGGCCAGAAGGCGGGGTTCTTCACCGGACGCCCTTTTTCATCCAGACCAACGGCCCAATTCTGCTTCACAAACGGCTTGCCCAGCAGGAATTCGCCATTCGCCCGATCCAGCACGTAGAAGAAGCCGTTGCGGTTTGCCCAGAGCATAACCTTCCGCGGCTTGCCCTTGAAATCGATGTTGGCCAGGACAGGCACCTGAGTGGCATCCCAGTCATACTCGTCGCCGGGCGTGAACTGGAAGTACCACTTCAGTTTGCCGGTGGTGGCGTCGAGCGCGATCACGCAGTCGGAATAAAGATTGTCGCCAGGCGTGCGGGGATCGCCATTCCAACCGGGGTTCGGATTACCGGTACCCCAAAAAGTAAGATTCGTCTCGGGGTCATAAGCGCCGCCGTTCCACAGTGGACTGCCGCCGTGTTTCCAGGAGTCACCGGTCCAGGTTTTGGCGATAGGCTCGTCGGCGGACTCGGGATTGGTGTTGAAGCGCCACACTTCCTTGCCCGTCTTCGCGTCATAGGCGGAGACCCAGCAATTGGCACCAGCTTCATTCGTTGCCGGACCAAGAATGACGAGATCCTTCACCACCAGCGGCGCGATGTTGTACTGGTAACCCTTGCGCCAGTCGGCCATAACTTTATCCCACTTCACTTTGCCGGTCTTGATATCGATGGCGAGCAGGTGGCAATCAATGGTTGCCCAGTAGAGCGTGTCGCCGGAAATAGCCATGCCTTTATTAACTTCATAGGCGTTGTAGAAAGCGTTGGGGTCCAGAACATGCGACAGTTTCCAGTACTGGCGCCCGGTGACCGCGTCCAGAGCCACAGCTTCCAGAGCTGTGCCCGTGTACATGACGCCGTCCACAATCAGAGGCGTGTTCTCCATCTTGGACTGGTTCTTGCCCGTCTTCTGGTAGATGGGGTGATAGACCCATTTCATCTGCAGATTCTTCACATTGGACGGATTGATCTGGGTGAGAGGACTGTAGCGGTTGCCGTCGTACCCGCCGGAATAAGTCATCCAGTTCTGTGGCTCTTTCGCCGAGTTCAGCAGACGGTCATATGTGACCTGGGCAAGCAGGGAGCCGCCCAGAAAGATAAGAGGCAGGAAGATGCGCTTGTTCATGGCAGAGAAAAGTCCTTTCGTGGCTGAGACGTGGTCTCAGGTCCGATCGGTGGCCATTATATATCGAATCTGCGTCGTAAGCACTAACGCAAAATACGGAAGAGATTGCTGTAGTCGTCGGTCCAGGGTTTCAGATCGGGAATCCGCGTTATGGGGCGGGCCGATTCCCGAAGCAGAGGCAGCTGAAAGAAACCGGGTTGAGACGTGACGAGAACCCAGTCGGAGGAAGATTCCGCGCTGCGGGCAATGCCGTCGAAGGTAAACAGCCGGGCATCTTTGCCAGCTTCGCGGGCCGCCAGATCCACTATCGGCGCGAGCGAGAGGTACTTATTCGAAACGTGAACGGCCAGCACGCCATGGGGCTTCAGGTGCCGCCAGTAGAGCGCAAAAGCCTCGCGCGTCAGCAGATGGACCGGAATCGCATCGCCCGAGAAGGCGTCCAGCGCCAGAAGGTCGAAGTTGCGCGGCGTTTGCCGTTCCAGAGAGAGGCGTGCATCCCCGAGGGCGATTTCCCGCGCGGCGGGCGACTCGCTCATGAACGTGAACTGACTGGCAGCCAGATTCAGCATGGCCGGATTGATCTCATAGGCGGAGTAACGGTCGCCTTTGCGGCCATAAGCAAACAGTGTGCCCGCACCCAGTCCCACCACGCCGACGCGGAGCGGCCCCTGCGGCATTAAAGAATCGAGCGCCAGCCCGACGCCGGAATTGTGCGAGTAGTAGGTGGTGGGAAGGTTCTGGTTTTGCTCCCGCTGAAACTGTGCGCCGTGCTCAATGGCGCCGTGGCGAAGGACACGGACTGGCCCGAGATCGCCAGGGGAGCGGTCGTCATAGACGATCAGCGCGCCATAGAAATTGCGCACCAGAACGCGGGCGAAACTGACAGCGTGCCAGGTGTCGCGGGCGACCACGTAGCAGAAGCCGGCAGCGAGTCCCGCGGCCAGGGTCAATAACGCGAGGCGGGTTTCGGTCTTACTCGGAATTGCCGACCACAGCGTCCAGACCAGCAGGCCCGCCGCCAGCGTGACCGTTACCGGGAGATCGTAGAGTCCGTTGGAGACGGCGGGCGCGAGAATTGCGATGAGGCCGCCGCCGAGTGCCCCCCCTCCGGCAAGAGTCAGGTAGAACGAGGTCAGGCCGGAGGCTGCGGGACGGCGGGCAGCAAGTTCCCCGTGACATGTCATGAACAACGCAAACGCAGCTGCGGGAAACACGATAAGGGCGGTGCGGAGATCGCCGGTTCCTGGTTCAGAAATACGGGGGTTCTGTGCGATCGCGAAGGCGATCACGGGCAGGGCAAGAGCCGCGAGGGGCATCCAGAACCAGCGGCGGTACCAGCGGCCGCTCTCGAAACAGAGGATGAAGCTGAGTAGATACAGAGCAAGCGGAAGAACCCAGAGGAACGGGATAGCTGCGATATTTTCCGTCAGATGGCTGGTGACGGCTAACAGAAGCGCCGTTGGGAGGGCGGCGAGTGCGACACACAGCGGCCGATTGAATGCCGCCGCCTGTGTGGCCGGTGAGGTAGCGGGTGGTGCCTCAGCGTTGCGCGTATTCCATGCGATCGCCGCAGTCAACAGCACGAACAGGGCGTAGGTGGCCGTCCAAAGCCAGACCTGTTGCCGATTCGTGAGCCAGGGTTCAATCAGGACGGGGTAAGTGATGAGGCCCAGCAACGAACCTGCGTTTGAGAGCGCGAAGAAGCGCCACGGTGTCCCGCCGCTTACACGCACGAACCAGCTTTGCAACAGGGGGCTGGCAGAAGCGAGCCCCAAATACGGCAACCCAATGGTTGAGGCAAGAAGGCCGAGAATGCGGGGGACCGGATCTTCCGCACCTCGAAGTTTCCAGATCTCCGCGGGAGCAATGGGCAGCGCCGCCAGGCTGAGCGCGAGGAGCGCAAGGTGCATTACCAGTTGGCTGGTTTTCGACTGCTTCGACAGCCAGTGTGCCCAGGCGTAACCAGCCAGAAGCGCCACCTGGAAGAAGAGCATGCAGACAGTCCAGACCGCCGCAGTCCCGCCGAACCAGGGCAGAATCTGTTTCGCGATTAAAGGTTGCACCTGAAACAGCAGAAAGGCGCCCAGAAAGATGGTGCCGCCAAACAGGGATCTGGAAGAAGACGAGTTCACAGAAGATTGGGAACCGGGTATCTGAGCAGGATAGACAACTGTTCATTGTCGGGGTCTTTGCGGATCCTGGAAGTATCGGCGTCGAAGATCATCGTGTCGCGGGTCGCCTTTGTGTAAGCGGGCCACTTACCCAGACCGGCATGACTGGGATTGCCGGTCCTCGCGAAAGCCGCCCAGGCCCCGCTGATCTGCTTCGAGAGTTGCTCGGCCGCGGGATTCGCCACCGCTCGCATGGCAAGAGGCAGTTCCGCAGTATGGAACGCCTTCATTCTGCCGTTGCCAACCGGCGTATTCCACACGAACTGATACAGGTAGACGCTGGCCTTGCCCTGCTCCAGTTTGAGTTCAGCCTGGCGAATCACATTGCGCCGCAGCGCGCGGTCACTGGCAATGCGAAACCAGCGGTCTGGCGGGGTGTCTTTCGGGTAGTCGTACTTATACAGGGTGATGAGTTCCGCAGCGTCGGTGCCGGAGATCCCGGTCTGGACCAGGCGGTCGCGAACCTCGGCATCGTCCAGGGCAAACAAAGTCTCGTCCTTTGAAAACAAGGTGGATTCGTCCTTCGTGTTGCCAATAATCATCGGCACGCGGGCCGAAACTTCCGGAGCCTTCGGGTCCCAAATCTGCTCGGGGATGGTGTGGCCATCCACTACCGGCGCGCCGCTGACGCCGGTGGCAATGAGCTTCGCCACGGGAACGGTGTGTAGCTCTTCCACCTGACCTTCCCGCAGACCGAGTTTCGACAGCAGAGTCTGCGCGTCAGCCGTACCGGATTCTTTTGTGCCAATCCGGAGAGTGGACCCGCTCTCTACAATCGCTTTATGGAAAAGGTCCTTTGCGGCAGGCATCGCCATGAGGCAATTGATTTTGCCTCCGCCCCCGGATTCGCCCCAGAGCGTGACATTGGCGGGATCGCCGCCAAAACGAGCGATGTTCGTCTGTACCCACTGCAGGGCAAGGACCAAATCCAGATTACCTGGATTTCCCGCAGCATACTTCTGGCTTAGGCCCCCCAGATAGAGATAGCCGAACAGATTGAGACGGTGATTCACGCCGACCAACACAACATCCTGTTCCCGAACATGGCCATCGCCGAACAGCGTTAACATGCCGGAGCCGCCGGTAAAACCGCCGCCGTGGAGATACACCATCACGGGGCGTTTGCCGGACAGGGCAGGCGTCAGAACATTGAGCCCCAGGCAGTTCTCACTGGTTTCTTCGTCGTCGAGTTCCGGACGGAGCTTGCCCCCGCGAAAATAATCGCCGATGACCGGGGAGCGGAAGAGCTGGCCGCCCGCCTGCGCACATCGGGGGCCGGGCTGAACCGCGTCGCGGACCCCGCGCCACGGAGCCACCTTCGCGGGAGGCAGGAAACGGGCAGGGCCCTGGGTGGGCGCTCCGTAGGGAATCCCGCGGAAGATGTGGACACCCTCTTGACTGGTTAAAGGTCGGACCGAAACACCGCGCAGCTTACCTGCTTCGGTATCAACAATCGGGGAAGGACTCTCGGCGGCGACAGCACGCGATGCGGCCAACGCCCCGAAGTAAAGGGGACTGAGGAGGAGATCTCTGCGGTTCATTGTGGTCTCGGGGGCGAACGTTTTCATTGAACCACGCTCGCCAGCAGACATCGGCTGGCGGGCTTCGGACCCGGTTATTCACCAGCCTGTAATCATTCATACCGGGCTGTATACGTTTTCTAACCAAATTGAAATCCAGGTGTAACTTTGCCCCGATAGCATGAAAACAGTGCTTTCAATAACACGCAGTTTGAGGACTCAACTTGGAAATCAATAGAAGAATACTCTCGGTCGTTGTGGCCGGGATTGCTTTATTTCTGGCGGCGGGGCAAGTCCCGTTGCAGGCGCAGGGCGAAGCAACCGGCAATGCAACCATCGCCGGAACAGTAAACGATCAAAGCGGAACCCCGGTTCCCACAGCAACCGTAGCAGTCAGGAATGAAGCGTCGGGCGCCGTTCGCACTTCCGCTTCCGGCAGCGACGGACACTACACCGTCACCGGTCTTCCCGCCGGCGTTTACACCGTGGAAGTGGCGGCCAACGGGTTCGCGACCCACCGCACCACCGCCGTGAAAGTTCCTTCCGGCATTACGATCTCGGTCCCGGTCGCGCTCGAACTGGCCAGCGTCTCGCAGTCAGTCACGGTTGAAGCGGCCGTGACGCTCGCCGTGGAAGCCGCCCCTTCGCAGTCTTCCCTCGACGCCAAGAGCGCCGAATCGGTGATCAGTTCCACCTACATCCGCAACTTTATCGCTTCCACCGGCGACTATTCGGACGTTCTGCAGATGTCGCCCGGAACCTTCAGCGTCAGCCCCAACGGCCCAGGCCTCGGCGACACGAAGACCTACTTCCGCGGCTTCAAAGACGGCCTGTACAATATGACGTTCGACGGTCTCCCGTTTAACGACACGAATGACCCCACTCATCACTCCTGGGTTTGGTTCCCCACACCGTTCATCGGCAGCACCGTTTTCGATCGCAGCCCCGGTGACGCAACCTCCATCGGACCGGCCAACGCCGGCGGTTCCATCAACCTGCAGTCCCGCGAACTGACCGTGGACCAAAGTATTCAGGCGACCATCTCCTACGGCTCCTTCAACACGCGCATGCTCAGCCTGGATTATGATTCGGGAAACTTTGGCGGTAAAGCGAAGAAGTCCAACATTTTCCTGAACCTCCACAACCTGACCTCCGACGGTTACCAGACGTACAACAATCAAGACCGCTGGGCAGGCACCGCGAAGTATCAATACCGGCTCACGGACCGCACCGTTATCACCGCCTTCACCGGCGTTGTGGATGTGGCCGCCAACACCCCCAATGTGAAGGGTCCGACGCGCGCCCAGGTTGCCCAGTTCGGCGATAACTACCTGCTCAACAACAATCCGACCGACCCTCTCTACTACAAGTTCAACTTCTACCAGATTCCAACGGACTTTGAGTACGTCGGCCTGCGTTCGGAACTCGGGCGGGGCTGGAGCCTCGACAGCAAGATCTATTCCAACCGCTACTACAACCACCAGCAGTACAACAACGGCACATCGATCACCGCTACCAGCGCGACCGACAAGCTGAACAGCTACCGCAAGTACGGCGAGTCGACCTCAGTCGCGCAGGCCTCCAAATGGGGCGTCTTCCGCGCCGGCTTCTGGTACGAGCGTGCCAATACGGACCGCTTCCAGACGCCTGTCGATCCCCGCACGTGGATTGACCTGCTGTCGTCGAACTTCCACGAGAAATTTATCACCCAGTCCGCGCAGCCGTTCGCACAGTATGAATTCCATGCCACCAAACGTCTGGTGATTACCGGTGGGTTCAAGATGTCGAACTATAACGTCCACCTCTTGCAGTACTCCGATAACGGCAAGACCATCGGCTGCATCGGCGGCACGGTAGTGGCCGGAATCTGCAAGAATGGCCTCGACTTCGTCACACATACGGCCAACTATCGCTCGTGGCAGCCGACGGTTGATGCTCGCTACCGCGTACGTGACAACCTCTCGGTCTACGCCCAGTGGGCGACGGGCAACATCATCCCGCCCAGCAGCGTCTTCGACGTGAAGAACGCCAAAGTGGCCGTGACCCCCAAGCCGACCCAAACCAAAACTTTCCAGTTTGGCTCGGTCCTGAAGACCAACCGCTTCACTCTCGATGCCGACGCTTACTTCATCCGTGCCGGTAACGCTTATGCCTCCGCTCCCGACGCCAATGGTGAGCCGGTTTACTACGCCACAGCGGACACCCACACGATGGGCTTCGAAGTGGAAGGCAACGCCGCCCTGGGTAAGGGCTTCTTCCTGTACGGCAACGGCACCCTTGGCTCCGCAAAGTATGCCGACACCAAACTGTACGTCGCCACTTCGCCCCACGATACCCAGACCGTTGGTCTGACTTACCTCCACGCCAACTGGGATATCGGCTTCTTCAACAAGCGCATCGGAACGTTCTACAACGACAACGGCAGCTTCAATCAGGCGGTCCAGATCGACCCGATGAACATCACCAACCTGTTCGTGAACTACACGATCAAGAAGGCTTCGTATCTCCGTGGAACCAAGTTCCGCGTCGGTATCAACAACCTCATGGACAAGCACAACATCGTCGGTGTCTCATCGGCCACAGCCGGGCCTCATCCTGCTGCGGCGCCGGGCGATTTCCTGACGCTGATGGCTGGCCGCAGCGTCTCCGTCTCCATGACTTTCGGCTACGCACCGAAGAAGTAGCTAAACCAGGCAGTCCCAACTCAGGCCGCCCTTACCGGGGCGGCCTTTTTTATTTCAGGAATACTTCAGAAACGGGGGAGATACTGGGGTTGTGTGGATTCTGGTGGTGGAGGACGATATTCCGATGGGCGACCTCATCCGGCGCGGGCTGGAAGAGGCCAATCATTCTGTCGCCCTGGCGCGGACCGGCCCCGAAGGTCTGCACACGGCCGAGAGTTCGCATTTTGACGCGGTTATCCTGGACGTGATGCTGCCGGGTTTGGACGGCGTGGAAGTTGCGCGCCAGCTGCGGGCCGCAGGCTCCGATACCGCCATCCTGATGCTCACAGCGCGTGACGCTCCGGCCGACGTTGTGCGGGGCCTCGACGCAGGTGCCGACGACTACCTCACCAAGCCCTTCTCGTTCAAAGTCCTTCTCGCCCGCCTCCGTGCCCTTTCCCGCCGCTCCGGGAATCCTCCAGTCTCGCTGCTGAAGGTGGACGACCTGACGCTCGACCCTGCCTCCAGAGTCGTCCAGCGAGCGGGCCGGGCCGTCACCCTGACGGCGACGGAATTCCGGTTGCTGGAGTTCCTGATGCGCCGGGCGGGACGTGTGGCTTCGCGCGCCGCCATCATTGACGCCGTCTGGGGTTTCGAGGAAGACGTGGAAACGAACACGGTGGATGCTTTCATCAAGCTGCTGCGGGACAAGGTAGATGCTGGCTACAACCAACGCCTGATCCAGACGGTTCGTGGTTTCGGCTACATCGTGCGGGAGTCGGCATGATGCTGCAAACGGTTCGCGGCCGCCTGACCGCCTGGTACTCCGCAGTTCTCGCCGCCACGCTGTTGCTGCTCGGGCTGGGAGCCTGGGCTGGCCTGCGAACCAGTATCCGGGATACCGTGGATGGCGAACTCCGGGCCCGGCTTCGTGGCATGAACGAGTTTTTCGAAAACCAGGCCAAACACCCGGACGGCGAGAGCCTGGCGGACGAGCTCCGGGAACAGGCCGGCCTGACTCCCGCCGGAGCACCTCTCCGCATCGCAGACCCCGCCGGGCAATGGCTCTACGAGTCGATCGCGACCAAAGGCTGGGGCACATTTGACCCCACGCCGGGCATCCGAACCATCGCGGCCGGGGGGGAAGTCTACCGGGTCCTCACCGCACGCGCTCTCCCCGGAACCCTGCAACTGGGGGCACCCCTGGGCGCCTTCAATAAAGTGCTGGAGGACTTCACGTGGACTGCTCTGCTGGCGAGCCCGATTCTCCTGCTTCTGGCCGGCATGGGCGGGTACTGGCTCAGTGGCAGGGCCCTGGCACCCGTGGACGCCATTACCCGGGCCGCCCGAGACATCGGAGCTCACGATCTTTCTCTGCGGCTCCCTGTGCGCGGCACGCGCGACGAACTCGACCGGCTCTCCGATACCCTGAACGGCATGTTTATCCGGCTCGACAGCGCATTCCGGCGCATCACCAACTTCACCGCGGACGCTTCCCACGAACTCCGCACTCCCGTAGCGGTGATTCGCACCACCGCTGAACTGGCGCGAAGCAAGCCGCGTACGGCGGCCGAGTACGAAAGCGCTCTCGACGCTATCCTGGCCGAGAGCGAGCGCACGTCGTCGCTGATCGACGATCTGCTGTTGCTCGCACGGGCCGACGCTCCTGGCTCCGGGTTGGAGTTTGAAGTAATGGACCTCGCCGAGGCGATCCGCGACGCGTGTCAGGAGGCAAGGGTTCTGGCCACCGCGCGAGGCATCAGTCTGGCGCTGGAGCCCCCGCCCCGGCTTGAAATCCGGGCCGACCGCCAGGCCCTGCACCGCCTGTTGCTCGCCCTGCTCGATAACGCTGTGAAATACACACCCCCGGCAGGCGTGGTACACGTTTCTCTGAGTAAGCCATCCGGCGAAGTGCAAATCGCCGTCCGTGACACAGGCGTCGGTATCACTCCCGGCGACCTCCCCCACATTTTTGAGCGTTTCTACCGTGCGTCAAAGGCCCGGCGTCGCGAAGGCCACCACGGAGGCGCGGGCCTGGGCCTGTCTATCGCCCAGTGGATCGCCAGGCAGCACGGAGGCAGCATCACAGCTGAGAGCGAGCCGGGTAGCGGCTCAAGGTTTGTCGTCCATCTGCCGTTTTATTCAGGGGAAGTTCAGAATCCGGGCGCATGATGAAGTTCATGACGATGAAATACGTTCTGCCAACCCTGTTGCTGCTGTCCACTCTGAGCCCCGCCAAGTCTCTGAAGCTCTCGAGCCTGCCCCCGGCAGTCCGCCAGGCGGTCACCGAGAATGCCAAAGGTGCCGAGATCAAGGCGATCACCAGCGAAAAAGAGAAAGGCGTCACCGAATACGAAGTCGAAACCATGCTCAACGGCAAGCACCGCGACTTTAACCTCGACAGCCAGGGAAAGCTTGTGTCCGTGGAAGAAGAAGTCGCGCTGGACAGTATTCCCGCCGCCGCCCGGACTGCCATCGAGAAGAAAGTGGCATCCGGCAAACTGGAACGCGTGGAACTGATTACCGCGCGCAGCAAGACCACCTGGGAAGCGTCATTTACCACCGCGAAGGGCAAAAAGCAGGAATTTCAGGTAACGGCAGACGGCAGCGCCGTCAAAGATTAACTTTAGGGTCGCGTCAGACTCTTCAGTTCGTTCAGGAAGGCCTGTTCGTCCTGGAAATCGCGGTAAACCGACGCAAACCGAACGTAAGCGATCTTGTCGATGGCTTTCAGTTCGTCCATCAGATACTCGCCGATTTCAATCGTCGTAATCTCCCGGTCCGGGGAATCCGTTACCCGGGCTTCCACCAAATTCACCAGGTCCGCCAGCCGAACCATACTGATGGGACGCTTCTCCGCGGCTTTCAGAAGCCCCGAAAGAACCTTCTGGCGGTCGAACTTCTCCCGCCGTCCGTCCTTCTTAATCACCATGTACGGAACTTCGTCAATCCGCTCATACGTGGTGAAGCGCTTCTCGCACCCGTTGCATTGCCGGCGCCGGCGGATGGAGTCGCCTTCCTTACTTTCCCGGGAATCGATGACGCGGTCTTCGAGGTGACCGCAAAAAGGGCAAATCATGCGCTACTGCAACGAAGAATAACAGGCTCGGTTCCAATTTGGGCAACTATGGTCCCAATAGGCCCCCAGGACTGGATTCTCTACAAAGAATGAACCTATCATGAGAAAGCCTCGTTCCTTGTAATGTAAGACGAAATTGAGAGAGGGTTCGGCCCTCTTCCAGGGAGACAGGCGATCATGACAGCGGGCGTAGTAACGACGAACTGGACCTGGGCCGGAGCAGTCCCGCAGGGTTCTCTGGCGTCCGCTGCGGCGAATGTAAACGTGGACCAGGACAGCACACTCGTAGAGCGGTGCCTAAGCGGTGATGACGCCGCCTGGGAAGGCCTCGTGCATACCCATACCCGCCGGGTCTACGGGATCTGTTATCGGTTTACCGGGAAAGATTCTGATTCGCAGGATCTGACGCAGGACGTTTTCCTGAGAGTTTTCAAAGCTTTAGGCGGTTTCCGGTCCACTGAGGGGTCCTTCGCCACCTGGCTGACCCGGCTCACCCGGAACCTGCTGATCGACCATTACCGGCGCACCAGAAACGAGCGCGCCACCGATTCCATAGAGGAACAACTGCCTCGTGTTGAGGAAGGTTTTGTGGCAGTGAGCCGCCCGGATACGGCGCTGGCCGGCCGTGAAGCCAGTGAATTATTGCAGGGTGCTTTGGCAAAGTTGTCGCCCGAGTTGCGCGAAACCATCATCCTCCGTGATCTGCAGGACATGGAGTATCGCGAAATCGCTGAGATCCTCAGCATCCCCGAAGGTACCGTAAAATCCCGTTTGAACCGCGGTCGCGCCGAACTGGCCAGGCTGCTGAAGAAATATCGCTCCGCCGTATAGAGTGGCCGTATTGAGCAAATGCGGGCTGAAAGTGAAGTTGAGATTTTTATGTTGAGTTGTGAACAGTTCGAGATCCTCCTGGCCGACCATCTGGACGGCGCGCTGGCTCCTGCGGAGCGGGCGGCGGACCGGGCTGCGTTTGAAGCGCACCGGGCGTCGTGCCGGATGTGCGCCGAGCTTGCGGAAGACGCGGGCAGTGCCGTGGCTTTTATGGAGATTGCCGCCGACGTGGAACCGCCCCCGGCGCTGATGACTAAAATTCTGCATGCCACGAATGCGGGTTGGGAACTGAAGCTTCGAGGCGGTGGCGTTCGCGGCTGGATCAACCGGACGCTGGCTCCGGTGTTGCGGCCCCGCCTGGTAATGGGCGCCATGATGACGCTGATGTCGGTGACGATGCTCAGCCGGTGCGCGGGCGCTCCGAAGAAGATATTGACGGCTGCGGATCTGGATCCCGTACGGCTTTGGACGTCGCTGGACGACCGGACCAACCGGATGTGGGACCGCACCCTGAAAAGCTATGAAAGTATGCGTCTGGTTTACGAGATCCGGAACCAGATAAGTGACTGGAAGCAACAGCAGGCGGATGCGGAGGAGGCTGCGGCGGAATCGAGCGCTGACAGCCGGAAGTTAAACGCGCCGGCGGCGAATGCCCCGGCCACACAGAACACGCAGGAGAAAAAGAAATGAATTGCGCGAATCATCCCGAGGCCAACGCGACAGCTTTCTGCCGCGAATGCGGTAAGCCTATGTGCGCCGAGTGCCAGTGCCCTGCTCTGGGCAGTATCTACTGTCAGGACCATGTGCCTGCCTCCGCCGCGCCTCCGCCGTTACCTGAGCAGGCACCGTTCTCTGGTCAGGGTGAGGCTACCGGCTACGCCGCCTTCCGGCAAACCCCGCCTCCTGCGGCCAGCTTTGCCGACTCCCCGTATTCGGCTCCCGGCGCTCCCGCCGTGGTCGTCGCCGCCGATCCCCACGCGCACCCGGTTCTGGCGCTCCTGCTGGGCTTCATCCCCGGGGTCGGTGCCATCTATAACGGGCAGTACGCGAAGGGCCTGATCCACGCGGTTGTCTTTGGCTTGTTAGTCAGCCTGATCAGCAGCGGCCATGTCGGGGGCTCTGAACCCCTGATTGGCATCATGATCTCGGTCTGGGTAATGTATCAGGCCTTCGAGGCGTATCACACCGCGCGCAAACGGCGTTACGGTCTCGCCGTGGAAGAGTTCTCCAGCCTGTTTGATGTCCGGGCCACGGGGGGCAAATTCCCCACCGGCGCTATCTTCCTGATCGGTATCGGTTTCGTCCTGCTGTTGGATACCACCGATATTATCCGTCTCGACCAGTTCGCTCGTTACTGGCCACTATCTCTCATCCTCGTTGGAGGATATATGCTCTATAACCGCCTGAACCCAACACCAGATGCCACGTCCGGCACAACGAACGGGGAGGCACGCCAATGAACGACCAGAGTCAATCCCTGATGCGCGCCGTTACCGGCCCCATCGTCCTGATCACCGTAGGCGTGCTGTTCACCGTGGACCGTTTCACCACCTTCGGCTTTGGCCAGACCTGGCCAATTCTGCTGATCGTGATCGGCCTGCTGAAGCTTTTGGGCGGGCGTCGCCAGCGGGACTACGCAACCCCGCCGCCACCTCCGGGAGGCCCCCGGTCATGAGACAGCGTTCCATCACCGGCCCCCTGATTCTGGTGGGTATCGGCGTTCTTTTCCTGATCAACAACATCTGGCGCGACGTAGCAATCTGGACCCTCTTCGCCGACTACTGG
The DNA here is from genome assembly GCA_903929755.1 of uncultured Acidobacteriia bacterium. Lineage (GTDB taxonomy): Bacteria > Acidobacteriota > Terriglobia > Bryobacterales > Bryobacteraceae > BOG-234. The sequence goes on along the minus strand of CAIYVZ010000206.1, from coordinate 24,124 downwards.
CCCGTCCTGCTCATCATCATGGGCATCGTCGGCCTGGTGGAAGTCCTGCTCCATGCCAGCCGGAATACGGAACCACCGCCCCGCCCGTTGTCAGGGGGAGGTTTCTTCTGGATCTTCGTCCTGATCATGTTTGCCATCTGGGGCTCGAACCGCAGCGGCATCCACATTGGCGGACTGAACTCCGGCGGTGTGAACATTCTCGGCAGCGATTACGATTTTGATGTTAACGCTTCCAGTCCCGCCCAGGGCGTGACTCGCGTGGTGCTCGAAAACATCAAAGGCAACCTGTCGCTGAAGGGGGAAAATACCTCCGACATAAAACTGACCGGTCACAAATCCATCCGGGCTTTCAATAAAACCGACGCAGACCGCGCAGACCAGCAAAGTACGGTTCAGCTCGACCGCCAGGGTGAACTGCTCATCGTCCGAGCCCAGGAGCCCCACAACTCCCGCATGCTGTCGGTGACCACGGATCTTGACCTGGTGATCCCGAAAGGCGTCAGCGTGGAAACCCGCGGGCGTGCCGGGGACCTGAGCATTGAAGATATTGATGGCGGCGTTGAGATCTCTGGTGGCCGTGGCGATGTTCGCCTGAACCGCATTGGTAAGGATGTGAAGGTGGAATCCAGCCGCTCCGGTCTGGTTCGCGCGATCGATATTAAGGGCGGTGTTGACCTGCAGGGTCGCGGTTCCGAGGTTCAGATTGAAAACGTGAAGGGTGAGGTGAAGGTGAACGGTGAATTCGGCGGCACCCTGGAATTCCGGGCCCTGGCCAAGTCGCTGCACTTCACGTCGGCACGCAGCGATCTGCGGACTGAGCAGACCCCAGGCAGCGTGGTGCTGGATCTGGGCGAGCTGAAGATGGAAAACGTGGTTGGCCCCGTCAGGTTCCAGACCGGCTCCCGGGATGTCCAGATCACGGATGTCACCAATTCCCTGGAACTTACGCTCGACCGTGGTGACATTCAGGTCTCGCAGTCAAAGACTCCGATGCCGAAGATGGAAATCCGGACCCGGAACGGCAATATCACCGTGAGTGCCCCGGAGAAATCCGGCTTTGATCTGGATGCCCGGACCGCCCAAGGGGAAGCGTCAAATGAATTCGGCGGCTCACTGGAGCAGAAGAGCGACGGACGCGGTGCCACCATCAAGGGCAAGTCGGGAGCCGGGCCTCAGGTTATCCTGAACACCGAGCGCGGCAGTCTGACCTTTAAGAAAAACTAGAGCGTTTAGAAGGGAATCCGGCGTACCGGCGTGGACACACCGCCGCTGTTTGGCTGGGCAGGTCCCGGACCCTCGGAATAGCGGGCTCCCGTCTGCATGCCCGCAAAATTCACTTCGGTTGCTGCAAAATTGAGAGGTCGGTCGAGGATCATCTCTACCGTACTTCCCTTGGCCAGGACCGCGTCGGGGCCGCGAGTCAGAAGTACGCCCGCAATCCCGGCAGCCACACCCGCAGCCGCCCCAATCCCGGCTCCCGCACCGTTTCGTGCAATGAGCCCGCCGAGCGTGGCGCCACCCAGACCCCCGGTTGCCACTGTCTTCAGGTCACCGGCCTTGTTGGAATCACCCTGTACTACGCCTTCTTTGGTGTCGAGGTGCTCACTGCCACGGGCATCAATGCCTCCGAGCCGCGAGCGGAAGTCGCGGGTTGTTCCATTCGGCAGAATAATGGAATCGAAGCGGACGTAGAGCTCGCCTTTGCCTTTCATCCGGCCGGGGCGCTTTACCTCGGTAACCGTCCCGGTCACATGGCTTCCCGTAGGGATCACGATATGTTGGCGGACGACGATGGGGAACACCGTTTCCAGATAAACCTTGTCACCCACGGCGGAGTGTTTGGTACTCACGCTGCTGATGAGACCCAGTGCGATACGAGTGCCGGCCTCTACGGTGTAGCCCGACGGTTGCGCCGCAGGCGTGGAGGCCTCCGGAGCCTGAGAGAACAGATTCAGCGCCGGAACGCAAGCCAGGACAATAAGAGCGGCACTACGTTGGAGGTTAATTGGCATGAGAACTCTTTTCTCATTGTAGGACCGTTCCCGACCCTGCTTCGTTGCAGCGTTTTTTTCAGTTCACGGCTTTCTCAGTTCACAGCTTTCTCAGTTCACAGCTTTCTCAGTTTACGGCAGGCGGCGACTGCTGGGCGGCCAACTGGACCCTGGGGGCGCTGATCTGCGACGCCACGGAGATGCGGATCTCCGGATCAGGGGGGACTGATGCGGGCAAACGAAGATTGATCTGGTAAAGCCCTGCAAAGCCCGGAGCAAGACCGGCGTAGAGGATGTCTTTCGCCGCTACCGGCAAGCCCGCGATGGTGACCTGTAATTGGGACAGGGCCAAAATGGAGGCGGCACCGGAGGCGACACGTCCGGATGAAGACTCGGGAGTGGTACGCCCCAGCCCAACGGCGTAGACAACGATGATTTCGCCGGCTTTGGCCGGCGCGTCTGGCCCAATGATGTTCCCTGCCAGGTGCGCCGCGATGGCATAGTTGCCGTTCCACAGAAACAGCCCCGGAGATGTCGGGTTGAGCTGGACTCGGAGCGTGGGGCCAGCCACACCTTGCCGGGCAACCGCCACATTCACAGTCCCGCCGGTAAGCTCGTAGGGAATCAGGAAATTGATCTGCGTGGGAGAAACGTAGAACAGGTTGGCGGCAAAGCCACCCACGTAGACCGTGACCCCCTCCAGAACATTGGGCAAAACCCCGCCACGGAGTTCGCCGGGAATCACTGCGTGGGTGGCAAAGGCCAGATTTGACCCGTACAGCGTCGCTATGGTGTTGGGTGCCAGCGCGGACGCTGTCTGGGTGGCAGCATTTACCAGGCCCTGCAGCGTATAGGAAGGGGATGAATCGGCCGCAAGCGCCCGCGTCCGGCCCCCGGCGAGGAAAACCACCGCCAGGGAAATCGCCATCCGAAACTGTCCACGCCTGCGAACCCAAGCCATCTGAGAGTTAGTCCAACTCTATTCTGCGGCGGTTCGGGGAGAGAGTCTATACCTCTCCCGAAATGGAAGGAGGTATTACCTTTTTCGAGGGGTGATAGATGCCCTCCAGCTCCTTGCCGCAAAGAAAAACGGGGAGCCGAAGCCCCCCGTTTTTATCAGAATGCGCTGAAAGTTGATTACTGGATCGGTATGGTGATGTTGGCCTGGGTGGTAACGCCGTTGATGGTCGCCAGAATCGTCTGCTCACCGGAGCCAACATTCTGCGGCACCGAGAAATTAATCTGGTACAGACCAGCGCCAACGATTCCCGCGAAATCCACCTTTACACTGACGCCTCCCAGCGTGACCGTGGGCAAGGTAGTTGTCAAGGTGGCACCGCTGAAGAACTTACCGGCAGGAACGGGAGCGACAGTGGGGCCAAGACCAACACCGTAAAGAGCAACGGGCTCGCCTTTTTTGGCGCCGCGGAAGCCTGCGCCGAGGGTGGAGGGGCCAAGAAGATCATAGACGCCGCCAGCCTGAGAACCAGAGCCATCCGGTGTGACGATGATGCCTGTAGCGTGCTTGCCGTCCCCCAGCAGCAGCAGGGAGGGGGCGGATGGTGCCAGCGTAACCGTGGTGGTGGCGGTGCCGTTCGCGGTAGTAACGGTAAACGGAACGGTGCCAGTAGCGGTATCGTCGGGAGCCTGGGCGTTAATTTGGCCAGCGCTGACGAACCAGAGATAGGCCGGCTTGCCATTGACATTCACAGTGGTGCCTCCGAGGGAGGTGGGGAAGTCGTTATTCCAGACCGTGGTAGCGGCAGCGAGGTTGGCGCCGTAAATCGAGAACCAGTTACCTGGCTGAATTGTGGTGGAGGAGCTGTAGACCGGAACCACGCCCCCGGCCGTGATGGACGGAGCGTTGGGATTGGTGGCGGCCGGTGTCAGGGTGACGTTGGTGGTGTAGACGTTGGCGTTACTCTGATTGGCGGCTCCGGCCGGACCGCCAAGACCTGCGGCATACAGGGTCACACTGCCCGCGCTGGCCGCGGCAGGCGGCGTCCAGTCGAACTGGTAAGTGTAGCCGCCGTTTGTGGAGGCCGCATAACCCGCCTGGGTATGTTCAATGAACTGAACCGGGAATTTTCCACAGCTACCGCCATTATTTTTGGGGCTGCCGTCGTCGCAAAGTGTCTGCGTCAGCGCGTCCACGGTTATGAAGTCTCCTGCCTGGCCGTTGGAGAGATTACTGGCAAGGCGCGCCGTAAATTCGAAGCCAAACTTCGCTTTGGCGGCATCGGTGATCTGCACCTTGATTCTCTGTTTGACACCCGGAGTATAGGTGGTCAGAGCCGCACCGCTACCATCCGTGATCTTAATGCTGCCCCCACCGGTGTTGAGGGCTGTCCCGGTATGGCAACCCGACCCGAGGCAGGTACCGCTATCACCCGGAGCACCGGTGCGGCGGGGGTCCGGCCCGAATTCATAGGCGTAAGCGAGGACGGGAACTACGGCGGCGATGAGGCCGATTTTGAGTAAGAATTTGCGCTGTTTCATGACGAATATCACCCTGCGGATTGTTTGGGGACGACTCCAAAGCAGGACGCCCCCATTGCGTAACTTCGGATTCTAGCAGTAATCTTAGACTCCCTGAGTAACACTACGGGAACGCTTTCCTCGCGGGTACATCAGCTTCCCGCCTGTGGTTGCGGTCAGGGCCTTCCGGGCGATGGTGGTAACGGGGATCGCGACCAGTTCTGCCGGGGAGAACCACTGGCAGGCCCCCGAAAAACCCGGCCTCGATTCGGACTCGTCCACCCAAACGCGAACACGGAACCGATCATTTACAATCTGGTGGGTAAATTCAGCCTGGAACGAACCGGCGGGAACGTCATCGGCTGGTTTCTGAGGCAGTTCCCAGAAACCGGCAAGGCGGCTCTCCGCAGCGGAACGTCGCACCAGACCGACGCGGCCCTCCCACCAGCAGACCAACAGATCCAAATCGAGTCTGCGGGCGGGGACCTTGCCCAGCTTCACGGGCAGCGAACCCTGAGTCCCCGCGCTGTGTGCGGCGCAGAACTTCTGTACCGGGCATAGCAAGCATCTGGGCTTCGTCGGCAGGCAGACGGTTGCGCCGAGTTCCATCATGGCCTGATTGAAATCGCCGGGACGCAAGGGTGCCAGCAGGGTCTGGGCAACCTCAGCGAAGCGGCGTTTCGTGAGGGGCGCGGAGATTTCCGAAGGATCGTTGGTAAGCCGGCTGACAACGCGCATCACATTGCCATCTACCGCAGCCCTCACGGCGCCGAGCGAGATGCTGGCGAGCGCGGCAGCGGTGTAGGGGCCCACCCCCGGCAATTTCATGCAGGCTTCCCAACTCACGGGCGCGTCGGCGGCGAGAATACCCGCCGCGCTCCGCAGGTTTCGCGCCCGCGAGTAATAGCCGAGGCCCGCCCAAGCGGTCAAAACCTCCGCTTCTGACGCTGCGGCAAGATGCGCGGCGGTGGGAAACTTTGCGAGAAAAGCCAGAAAGTAGGGGATCACCGCTTCCACGCGGGTCTGTTGGAGCATGATTTCAGAAACCAGCACCGGATACAGTTCCGTGGAATGCCGCCAGGGGAGGTCGCGGGCATGGGCGTCGTACCAGGTGAGGAGAGCGCGTCGAAAGGGGGCGGCTTTTGCGGCGGGCGCGCCTGGGGTCTGTTCCGGAATCAGGATTCCAGAACCTCCACGAACTCTCCGATCACGCGGAAAGCGTCGGGAGAAAGCTCGAAGGCTTCAAATTCCGGATTCAGAGGTTCCAGGCGAATCATGCTGTGTTCCCACCCGGCGTCTTCCCCCCCGGCGTCACCAGCCTGGACCTTCTTGCTGGTGTAGCGCTTGACCGTATAGCGAGCAGAAAAATCATTTTCATCGAATTTCTCGATGAGAACCCGTTTCCCCTGGCGAGTACCCCTCACGTTGGCCCGGAAAAGACAGAGCGCACCATCGGGAATCAGCGGTTCCATGGAACGGCCCACCACCCGGACGGCGAAATGATCTTCCGAAAGCCGCAGACCTTCCGGCGCACGAAGCCATTCTTCCACTTCCCCCGACATACCTTCGCCGAATTTCGTGGCGGCAGCCCTCAGGGCATACTTCGGGAAATGCGTCACGTAGGGCAGGACCGTGCTGTCCACATATTCGTCAAACAGCCTGTCTACCTGACGGCGCGGATCTCCGGAATAGGTGATGCGGGTCCGGTCACTGATTCTAAAGAAGCCGGACAGCGAATCTTCCAGAGAAGCCAGGAGTCGCGCCCCGCCCATTTCCTGGGCTTTCGCGGCCAGATCTTCCCCTAAGAGCTCCAGAATGTCGACCGCCTGTTCCTCCAGATCTGCAAAATCGACGGCAGGACGCAGCCGCCGGGTCAGATTGTCTGACGCCTCATCCACCAGCAGAATCCCCAGAGGCTCGGAACGGTGCCCGGGGCGCTCAATCTCCAACAGGGACCAGGCAGCGTGAGACTCACCAGTCCGCCGACTGTCGATGGAGATCACCGGAGCGGGCCCCGATGCCTGATAGCGCGAAATGGAGGTGCGGAATGCCATGCCCGGAAATTTCGATTCTACCCGGAAACGGAGGGGAAGGGAATTGCTCCTTCCCCAGATGAGCTTATTGCGGAGGCGCGAACGGGTAATACCCCTCGCGGTGCCTGATAATCACATTGGGCAGATTGTTGACCGTCACTTTGACGCGGCGGAATTGCTTATTGTCTGTTTTTTCAGCAACATCCGGGGTATAACGCATCACGTACTGGCTGGTAATCTCCCCGCCCAGGTTCGCGATGGAGCGGAAGATCGAACCCGAAATCTCGGCCGTATAGCCGCCGGAACCGACCGCGATGGCGTAGTTTCCATAGTCGGACGGAGTGGAAAGATAGCCGGATATATCTTTATAGAGGTTGTTGAGCGGCATCTCGACTTTGCCGCCGGTGCGCTCGGTGATCTGCGTGAGATTTTCCTCCGCATCCGTGTGGAACCCGAAAGCCACCGTGCTCATCGCGTAAACAGTTACCAGGTTACGCTGCGCAATCTCGATCACTTCCTTCAGGTTCTTCTTGCTGGAAGTATCATGCCCGTCGCCAATAATGACGATGACGCGACGCGGCTCGAACGGCTCACCCTGCACGGTTCGGCGGCTGGTGCACGCCATATAAATGGCGTCAAACAGGGAAGACCCGCCACCAGGCTTCAGTTTCCGCATTTTGTCGACCATCTTTTCAGCGTCGCTGTTGGTATCCACCACCAGTTCCGCTTCGTTCCCGTAGGTGATCAGGTAGCCGCTGTATTTCTTATCGCCGGGCAGAAGGTGCAGCATCAGTTCCATGGCCGCTTCCTTGTACTTCTCCCAGTGAATCTTCATGCCGCTGCTCTGGTCGATCAAAAAACCGATCACGATCGGCTGCGACTGCTGGTGGCTGAAGAAGCCAATGTTCTGCTCTCTGCCCTCGTCGTACAGGTGGAAATCCGCCTTATCGAGGTTGGAGACAAAGCGCCCTTTATCATCGGTAACCGTAACCGGGACAATAACTTCGTTGACGGAGACGCGGATCGGCTGCTGCGCGACAGCCAGGGCAGTAACGAAAGCCACACCGGCGGCAACCCGAAATGAACGGAGACGAAGACCAGGGATTTGCATAGACAACTCCTCTCAGTCTAACGCGTTCTGCGGCCGGTCGGGGTACGCCCCCCTGACGGCCCCCCTCCCCCGGGTGTTTCAGGCGGTCCGAATCTGCTCCGCGCGTGCTACGCTGAGGACGTCACAAATGTATAAGGCTTTCTTTGGCCTCATCAGTAACCCGTTTAACCTCAGTCCGGACCCCGCGTTTTTGTATCGCAGTCCGCACCACGAGGAGGCACTTGCCAACCTGGTCTATGGAGTCCAGAGCCGCAAGGGCTTTATCCTGCTCACAGGGGAAGTCGGCACGGGAAAGACCACCATGCTGGAATGCCTCCGCGACCATCTGGACTCTCACCAGATCCCGTTCGCCTTTATTTTTAATTCCAGACTAACGGCGGATCAGTTTTTTGAAATGATCGCTTACGATCTGGACCTTCCGTGCACCCGGACGTCCAAGACGGAAGTTCTCATCGCCCTGAACACGATCCTGCTGGAGAGGGCGAATCAGAACAAAACCACCGTCCTGATTGTGGATGAAGGCCAGAATCTGGACTGGGATGTTCTTGAAGAGATCCGCCTGCTGGGTAATCTTGAAAATCGGCGCGGCAAGTTGCTGCAGATCATCATCTCCGGCCAGCCCGAGCTGGACGAAAAGCTGGAGCGGGACGAATATCGCCAACTCCGCCAGAGAATCGCCCTTCGTTGCCGCCTGCGGCCATTCAGCGACAGCGAAACCACTGCTTACATCGCCACACGACTGGGTATTGCCGGCCTGCGGGATCAAAACGTCTTCCCTCCGAACGTGCTGGCCCGCATCCACAAGGGTACGGGAGGTATTCCCCGCCTGATTAATTCGGTGTGCGACAACCTTCTGTTAACCAGCTTCGCGATGGCGCGCCCTGTGGTTACCGCCGAAATGTATGACGAGGTGGCCAGAGACCTGAGACTGGAGTCGGCCCGCCCCGACTCCGGGCGGCCCAACCGTTCCGGAATGCATATCGCGGGAAACTAAGAAGTTACACCGGGAATTTACAGCGGTAATTCACACCGGCGCTAAGATGGGACTAGTGGTGACGGGACCGGTGGCGGAAGATAAACAACTGGCAGAAGATAAACAACTGGCGGTGGAGGTCCGAGTCCTCGCGGGTTCGGATGCACAACCTGAGCCTCTTGTTTCCGCAACCATTGACGGGCCTGGCAGGGAGCCAGTCACGCTGACAATACCGGGTGACAGCCACGTGTTACCGGTGGGTACGCTGGTTGAAATCATCACCCCCGACCGTTACTATCTGGGGGAGGTTGTGTCTCGCAAGGGCAACACCGGCGTTGTCAGGACGGAACATGAACTGGAACGGTCCGCGGTAACGGCACTTCAGGCAGCATGGGGAACCGGCACAGGGCCAACACCCGGTTCCGGTAGTGCTTCGGGCGAGTAAATCGTGAGCCCCATTACCCTCGCGTCGCTCAAGGCTCTGGCGATATCGCTGGTTCTAACCCCCATAATTCGGGATGTTTTTCGCGCCTATAATGTGGTGGACCGCCCGGGTCGCCGCAAAGTTCATGCGTATCCGATTCCCCGCGTCGGGGGCATTCCAATTGCGGCAGGGTTCTTACTGGCGCTCCTCGGCCTGGCCGACCTGGACCGCCAGGTGCCGGGAGACTGGATCTGGGCTGTGATCCCGGGAGCCGTGGCGATCTTCGCGACCGGCCTGATCGACGATTTTTTCGACCTGAAGCCGACTGTAAAACTTGTCGGGCAAATTGGCGCGGCGTTGCTGGTTTACGCGAACGGCCTTCGCCTCGAAAGGCTCGGCAGCCTGCACCTGCCCGAATGGGTCAGCCTGGGGCTAACCGTCTTTTGGCTCCTGTTGACAACGAATGCGCTCAATTTGATCGACGGCCTGGACGGTTTGTGCTCCGGCATGGGTTTCTTCGCCGCCCTGGCCCTGGGCCTGGCTGCAATTATTCAAGGCAACGGGCCCCTGGTGCTGATCGCTTTTCCGTTGGCGGCTGCCCAACTGGGTTTTCTGGTCTATAATCTCAACCCGGCCACCGTTTTCCTGGGCGATTCCGGAGCTCTGACCATTGGTTTCCTGCTCGGCTGTCTGGGCCTGATCTGGAGCCAGCAGAGCATGACACTGGCCAGCATCGCCCCACCCCTGCTGGCCATGGCGGTACCGCTTTTCGACGTTCTCATTTCCGTAGTCCGGCGCTTTCTGAAAAATTACCCCCTTTTCGGGGCCGACCGGGGCCACACCCATCACCGCCTGCTGGACCGCGGCATGACCGTTCGGCAGGCGACGGGAACTTTGTATTTGGTGGCCCTGACCGGGGGCGTATTTGCCTTCCTGCTCACCTGGCAGCCGATGGCTGGTGGTTACCACGCCGCGGTGCTGGGAGTTTTTTGTATCGTGTGTGGAGTTGGAATCCGGAAGTTGCGCTACCCTGAATTTGAGGCCACGAAAACTCTCTTGTTCGGTGAATTTCGAAAGGCGGTAGGCGCGAAGGCCCGTTTGGGCTACCTGCGGGAATCGCTGCTGCGTGCGCCCGGCGAACGGGAATGGTGGGACCTGTTAACTCGGGCCTGCAGGGAAGAAGGTCTTGTTTCGTTGGTCTGGATCCCAATTCACGGAGCAAGACAGGATCGGCTGACACCCGGAATCAGCCCGGATAGCCCTGTCGCCTGGCGCTTCGAAGTACCGTTGGCAGGGGCAGGTGTGATTGAACTGGGGGGGGCGGCGGTTGCCTTGGACGGTCCCCGTGCGGCCATCAACCTGCCCGAGCTTGCCGGAATCCTGCGGGATACTTTCGCCGGAAAGCCCATGGGCGCCCCGAAGGCCCAGGCGCGGTAACGGGACCTCATGGCTCGTAAGCAAGGTTCCCGGCGATTCCTGGAACTCGCGCTGATCGCAACAGCCTTTGGCTCCGTCTACGGGACCTACCTGAAATACTTCGGCGGGGATTTACCTCTCCGTGAGACTCTGGCGGGTTGTGTGGCAGCCATTCTGGCATTTTGGCTGGCATCCCAGCTGCGAGACACCAGCGACCACGACCACGAATCGGGGCCGGATAATCCGTGGGCCATACTGGCGGAACAGTTCTGCTTTGGCACCGGTCTCAGTCTTCTGACGCACGCGCTGGTGACGTACGGCATTCTGGCGCGCCGCACGCCGTTTCTCGTGGTTGGCGGAAGTCTGCTGTCAGCGATTGCCATTACGCTGTGGCGAAGGGCTCAGCAGCATTCCCATGCCCCTCAGGGCAAGATCCTGCTGGTCGGCTATGACGGCCTGTCAAAGCGACTGCTGCCGTTCCTGCGGGTTCCAATAGCGGGTATCTGCGGGCCGATCGGGGCGCCGTTACCGCCCGGCATCCCGGTTCTGGGAAGTCTGGACCAGTTTGGTGCAATCGTGGCCAGCGTAAAGCCCACCGAGATCCTGATCGGGGTGCCCCACTGGGACCAGCAACTCCCTTCCGGTACCCTGCTGAAGCTTCGACTCGAAGGCGTTCGCGTAACGGAAGCCGCGTCGCTCTATGAACGGGTATTTTCCAGAATTTGCTGCGAGCGCTTGCAGCCAGTGGATCTGGTACTCTCCACTGCCCTGCGCGGAGACGCCCGGACCATGGCAATCCAGGCGATATATAACAACCTGATCGGCCTGGCCTTTCTGGTTCTCCTTTCGCCCCTGCTGCTCATAATCGCTGCGGCCGTGGCCCTTTCTGGATCGGGCCCGGTCAACGAGAGTGTGGAATGTGCCGGCTTCCAGTACATCCCGTTTCGACTCCAGCGCTTTCGCACCACGGATTCCGAGGGCCGCGAGACAGCAGTGGGGCGCGTCCTGAAGCATTTCCACCTGGTGAATCTTCCGCAGTTGGTCAACGTGGTGCGCGGCGAGATGGCACTGGTGGGGCCACGGCCAGTGCGCAGCAAGTTCGCGGCCTGCCTCTCGGCAACCATGCCTTTCTACGCCCACCGTTTTTCGGTAAAGCCCGGCCTGGTGGGCTGGGCGGAAGTGTATTTGTCACCGTCGGAAGTTCGGGACGCCCGCCTGGAAATTGAGTACGATCTTTACTACATCAAGGCCAGTTCCCTCTGGCTGGATCTCGAGATCCTTTCAGAACAACTACCCTGGGGTGCGGCCAAACAGAGAGCCGCTGAGGTACCTCTGTGAGCGCGAGTTTGCTGCCGTGGCTGGTATCCGCACTGGGGCTGACCGGGGCGATTTACATCATCGCCGGCTATCCCCTGCTGCTGTGGCGACTGAAGGGACGAAAAGCCCCTGCAGTGGCGAAGGACCTTTCCTACAAACCGACCGTGACGGTAGTGATGGCGGTATTTAACGGGGCCAACCTGATCCGCGAGAAGCTCGACACGCTGTGCGGGCTGGAGTACCCGCCTGAACTGCTGGAGATAATTGTCATCTCGGACGGCTCAACCGACCAAACCAGCGCCATCGTTCGGGAATACCAGGCTGCGTGGCAAAAACTGCGACCGAAGTTGATTCTGATCGAAGCCCCGAAGGGAGGAAAGGCCGCATGCCTGAACCTGGGGATCGCCCGGGCAAAGCACGAAATCCTCTTCTTCACCGATGTCCGGCAGCCCCTGGACCCCGCGGCCCTGCAGCATTTGGCGGCTAATTTCGCGGATCCTTCGGTGGGCGCAGTCACCGGGGAACTCCATTTAAAGAGCGGTGACAGCGGCGAGCAGGCAGACATGGATCTCTACTGGCGTTACGAGATCTGGGCACGTGGCCGGCAATCGGAAACAGACTCGCTCTTCAACACCACGGGCTGCATCTACGCGATGCGGCGAAGCCTGGCTGGCCCCATTCCCGCGGACACGCTGACGGATGACGCGATTCTGCCTCTGCGCGCCTTTTTTGCGGGCTACCGGGTGATCTTCGACCCCGCCGCCATTGCCTGGGACTACCCCGCCCTGCCCGGTACTGAATTCCGCAGACGCTTCCGGACCCTGGCTGGCCTCTGGCAGGTTTACGCCCGCGTTCCCGCGCTTTTTACTTCTCGCAACCGGATGCGGTGGCATTTCCTGTCACACAAATTTGGCCGCCTGGCCTTGCCATGGATGCTCCTGCTGCTGTGGGGCGGAACGCTGGCGGCTCCGGCGGGAACATTTCGCACCATTGCCCTGACTGCGGAGTTTGCGCCTGTCCTGCTGGCCGCCGTGAATTTTCTGGTACCCGCCCGGTTACCACTGAAGAGATTAACCTCCCCCTCCCGGACTTTCCTGGTAATGAATCTGGCCGCATTCACCGCGATGGCGGTATTCTTTCTGCCCGCCTCGGTAATCTGGAAACCGACCAGAACGGTTTAGAGAAAGCGCTCTTTCAGCGCCAGCATTACTACAGCCGAATCGAGGGAAGGTGCCAGGTTCTTTATGTAGTAGAGGTCGTACTCCAGACGGCGCAAGGTGTCCGGAGCCCCCGATTCGAAGCGGTGAACTTGTTCCCACCCGGTGATGCCCGGCTTTACCCGGGTTCTCTGGCTGTAAAACGGAATCAGGCCACTCAGAGTTGCTGCGTACTCCGGTCGTTCCGCAGCGGGCCCGACAAGCAACATTTGTCCGGCAAGCACGTTTAGAAGTTGAGGCAAGGCGTCGAGACCCCGGCGGCGCAGCCACTGGCCACCGGACACTCCGGCAATCCGAAACCGCCACAAGCGGAAGGGAACAGCATCGAGGCCAGCCCGCCACGGGCGCACCAGAATTGGCCCCCCGGACGAGAAGCGAACCCAGGCCGCCACCGCCAGCAACACAGGTGCCAGAAAAAGCAAAAGCCCCGCTGCCAGAACAGGAGAATAGATGTCCTGCAACCGGGAAATCGCCGGGTCGGGTTCAAAAACGTCCGCCACGATAAAGCGGGGTGGCCAGGCATCCGAAGCGTGGATACGGCCAAAAGTGCGCTCATAAAGGGCGCTGACCTCTTCGATCCGGATGCCCCCAAAGCCCAGTTCCAGGAAGTTGTGACTCCAGACGGGAAGAATCTCTTCGCGCCGGGCAATCACCAGAGAACCCGGCTCCTGATTTTCAATCACGGCGTCCAGCAAGGCAAAACCACCCAACCAGGGGAGCGTGGATTCAGCGTCCGGCCCGGGTTTCTGGTCGGAAAGGTAGCCGAGGGGCAAGATTCCAAGTTCCGGATGGCTCTGCAAATGCGATGCCAGTTCACGCGCCGTGGGGGAGATACCCAGGAAAAGCAACCTCTGGGCCACCTTCTCGTCACGCGCCGCGGCATCAAAAAGAAGCCGCCAGGCGATCAAAGCTGCCAGGCGATCAAAGCTGCCAGCGCCAAAGGACTCCCGATCAGCATCATCTTGCGGGGGAGCGTGTAGTCGTTCGCAACATAGTGGATCAGGCCCTGCGCGATAAAGGCAGCTGCGAAAACCGTGATCAGTTCCTGGATCATTTCGAGCCTGCTCCGAATTCGCACCTGGGCGTACAGATCACGGAAGTACAGGCCCAGAAGAATTGTTCCCACCACGATGGCGGCCCGCTGCAGCCCAGCATCGAACTGGACGAAGGTACCAATCTCGGCGATATCCGGATCCACCCACGCGGCAAAGAAGTAGCAGCCAAACAGAATGGCCGTTTCTGTCAGAACCAACGTTAGGATTCGGGTGGGAATCGCGACGCTCAGAATGCGGATCATTCGGCTACTATTATGACGAACCTCAGCGCCCTAGTGCGCCAGGGCCTCAAAAGTATCCCGCCCGCAAATGCGTTCAATTTCCGCCTTGAATTCTTTGTCCGGACGAACCTTCGCCGGGACATCGAGCGTTAGCATGAAGTCGCGGGAGGCCTCCAGCCTGAGCCGCACTCCCGAAGTTCCGGGTTTGCGAGCGAACAGAGTCTGCAACTCCGCAGCCCTGTCGAGGCCGTTCTTCCCCATCGGCACCTTAATCCCGATCAAAGTGGCAAGGGGCACACGAACCAGATCCAGCGGAACCAGTTCCTTTACGGAAATCTTGGTGGGGTTGCCCTCTTCCGGCAGCGCCATCCCACGAATCAGGACCGCCTTATCTTCTTCCAGCATCCCGGCGATGCTTTCGTACGACGTAGTAAACACCATGGAGTCGGTCGCCCCCACCAGGTCTTCCAGCACGAAGGAAGCCCAGGGTTTGCCCTCCTTATTACGACGTCGCTGGATGCCGGTCAGCACGCCGCACATGGCTACTTCCGTGCCTTTCTCCAGGCCTTCCAGTTTCGAAGAGTCGTGGGTGGCCAGTTCGCTGATCTTGTCGGCGTAATCGTTCAAAGGGTGCCCGGACACATAGAATCCGAGCATTTCTTTCTCCCCGACCAGCTTCTCTTTCGCGGTCCAGTCGGCAGCCTTCGGCAACTGAGGCTCAGGTTGCTCTTCTTCCGTAAAGCCCCCGAACAGCCCTTCCTGGCCCGAAGCCCGGTCCTTCGCCGCCCGGGCGGCAGCTTCCATCGCGCCATCCAGCGCCAGCAGGAGTTGCGACCGGGTGCCCTCCAGGTTATCCATGGCGCCGGCGCGAATCAGACTTTCCATCACCCGGCGGTTCACTGCGGTCATGTCTGTCTTTTCGCACAATTGGTAGATGGACTTAAACGCGCCGTTTCCCCTGCGGGCCGCGATGATCGCTTCCACCGCGCCCTGGCCCACGTTCTTCACGGCGCCCATGCCAAAGCGGATCGCATCACCCTGTTCATCCTGGGTTGGCGTGAAGGTTAGTTCGCTGTGGTTCACGTCAGGCGGCAGAACGCGAATGCCCATGTCGCGGCATTCGTTGATGTACTTCACCACCTTCGCGACGTTGCCTGTTTCCGACGTGAGCAGCGCGGCCATGAAATCCACCGGAAAGTGGGCTTTCAGGTATGCCGTGACGAAAGCGAGGAAAGCATAAGCAGCGGAGTGCGACTTGTTGAAGCCGTAACCCGCGAACTGCTCCATGTAATCGAAAACTTTTTCGACCTTCTTTTGAGGATGCCCGCGTTCCAGCGCACCTGTGATGAAGCGCTGGCGCTGCTTGGCCATTTCCTCGGGCTTCTTCTTGCCCATGGCGCGGCGCAGCATGTCGGCATCGCCCAGCGAGTAGCCGGCCAGGCGATTCGAAATCTGCATCACCTGCTCCTGATAGAGGATGATGCCGAAGGTTTCTCCGAGAAGTTCTTTCAGCTCGGGCAGATCGTAAAGAACGGCCTTGCGCCCGTGTTTGCGCTCAATGAAGTCATCGAGCATGCCGCCCTGGATAGGTCCGGGGCGATAGAGAGCATTCAGGGCGGTGAGATCTTCAATCCGGCTCGGTTGATAGCGGCGCAGAATGTCGCGCATGCCCGGCGATTCGAACTGGAACACGCCCGAGGTAAAGCCCTTACAGAAGACTTCATAGGCACCGGGATCTTCTACCGGAAGGTCATCAATCACCACGTCCACGCCATGGCGGCGCTTGATCATTTTCTGCGCGTCGTCAATGAGCGTCAGGGTGGTGAGACCGAGGAAATCCATTTTCAGGATGCCCATCTTCTCAATGCCATCCATGTCGTACTGGGTGACGATTTCCTCTTTATTGGTGCGTGACAGCGGCACCAGAGTCTTCAGCGCCACCGGCGCGATCACCACCGCCGAAGCGTGTACCGAAGCGTTACGCGCAAAGCCTTCCAACCGCTGCGCCACGTCCAGAACTTCCTTCACGCGGGGGTCTTTCGCGGCCAGTTCCTTGAAGCCGGGCTCCTGCGCAATCGCGTCCTTCAGCTTGATGCCGAGCGTGTTCGGCACCAGCTTGGTGATGCGGTCCACGTCGGCAAAACTCAGTTCCAGTACGCGGCCCACGTCTTTGATGGCCGCGCGCGTGGCCAGAGTATTGAACGTGATGATCTGCGCGACCTGATCCCGACCGTACTTCTCCGTAACGTACTGAATCACTTCCCCGCGCCGGTGCATGCAGAAATCGACGTCGATATCAGGCATGCTGATGCGTTCCGGATTCAGGAAGCGCTCGAACAGCAGGCCGTACTGCATCGGATCCACATCGGTGATCGACATGGCGTAGCCGACCAGGCTGCCGGCCGCCGAACCACGGCCAGGGCCGACCGGGATGCCAATGGATTTCGCGTAACGGATGAAGTCCCAGACGATAAGAAAGTAGCCGGGGAACTGCATCTTCTGGATCATGGCGATTTCGCGTTCCAGACGTTCCACATACTCGGCCAGATCGTGCTTCAGCCAGCCCGAGGCGCGCAACGCTTCCAAACGGGGGCGGCGGCGTTCGAAACCCTGCCGCGCGATGTACGCGAAGTAGGTGTCCGTATTGAACGTCTCCGGAATATCGAAGCGCGGGAACGGATCGTCCACCTTGCCCAGCTTCACGTGGCAACGCTGGGCAATTTCCCACGGACGGTTCACGGCGTCTTCCAGTTCGCCGAACAGCTCCATCATCTGGTCGCGGGTCTTGAGGTAGAACTCAGGATGATCCCAATGCATGCGCTTGGGGTCGTTGATGGTCTTGCCCGTCGAGATGCACATGAGGATCTCGTGAGCGCGGGCGTCGTCTTTCCGGAGATAGTGCGAGTCGTTGGTCGCCACCATCGGGATTCCAGTCTCAATGGACAGCCGGTTCACCTGCGGTGTCAGGCGTTTGTCCTGTTCGAGGCCGTGGTCCTGGATTTCGAGGAAGAAATTTTCTTTCCCGAACATTTCCTGATAGCCGTAAGCGTAGCGTTTGGCTACGTCGTATTTGTCGTTGAGAAGACTCTCGTTCAGGTCGCCCCGGAGACAGGCCGAGAGGCAGATCAGGCCTTTGGAATGTTTCGCAAGCAGATCCTTGTCAATGCGGGGCTTGTAGTAGAAGCCTTCCAGATAGGCCGTCGACACCAGGTTCATCAGGTTCTGATAACCTTCCTGGTTTTCGCAAAGCAGGACGAGGTGGTTGTAGCGGTCCGTGTCCGAGCGAACCTTCATGCCCTGCCCGGAGACGTAGACTTCGCAGCCGATAACGGGCCGGATGCCCTTGGCATTGGCCGCGTTGTAGAACGGAACCGCGCCGAACAGGTTGCCATGGTCTGTCATGCCGACGGCGGGCATCTTCTGCTGCTCGCAGACTTCCATGAGCTGGTCGATTTCGCACGCGCCGTCGAGCAGCGAGTAGTCGGTGTGGTTATGGAGGTGTACGAAAGGGATGTCAGACATGGTCGGTGCGGCTTCTTACTGTCCTGCTGGGCAACTCCGGGGAGATGAATCCATTTTAGCGGGATCACGGGCTTTCGGGAACCCGGCAGCGTTACGACGCCGGGGGCCTTTGCCCCGAAGAGAGCAGAAAATATGTTCTCCTTGCGAGCGGGGGCGCATCTAAGCGAAATCCCGCCTTCCGTTTCAATCGGGCTTCAGGCGGAAGTCACATTTGCTAAACTGCTAGCAACGTCTTCGGTCCTCTGTACCGTGAAGCATCATCTTCTGCTGTTCTTTTCCGTGGCCCTTGTCGTGCCCCACGTGCGCGGGGAGCAGCCTATTCTGTTCCCCCACTCCACCCACATCAATAAAGTTCACCTGAAATGTATTGACTGCCACATCTCTGCCGATACCAGTGACGCGGCAACCATTCCTGGGGTTCGGAAGTGTATGCTTTGCCACGCCAAAGTGGCCACCGACAAGCCCGAGATCAAGAAACTGGCCGCGATTGCCGCCAGCGGGCGCGAAATTCCCTGGCAGCGGATTTACGGCTTCGAGAAAGGTGCCGCAGTGAAGTTCCGCCACGGTCCCCATGCCCGCCACAAGGTCCCATGCGCCACCTGCCACGGCGACATGCCCAACGCGATTACCGCCCAGCCCCTGGTGAAGCACAACATGGGGACCTGTATCACGTGCCACCGGCAGAATAACGCTTCTGACGACTGCGCGACCTGTCACTACTGAGAAAAGGCCTGACTGACAATGGAGCGCAGAAATTTTTTCAAGATCCTCTCGACGGCCTCGGCCGGGGCCCTGGCCACGGGCTGCGGTACCGACACCGATAAGCTGATCCCGCTGCTTGTTCCCGAGCAGGATCTCATTCCCGGCGTTGAGTACTGGCATCCCTCTGTCTGCACGTCCTGCTCCTCCGGTTGCGGAGTTGTCGCACGCGTGATGGATGGCGAACGCATCATCGAACGCAGTACGGAAGGCAAGACCGAAAAGCTGCGGCAGCGTCTGGCCGCGGTCAAGAAACTGGAAGGCAATCCGCTGGACCAGGTAAGCGGCGGTCGCCTGTGCGCTCGCGGCCAGGCTGGCGTCCAGGCGCTTTATAATCCAGACCGTCTGCGCGGCCCCCTGAAGCGTTCCGGGGTTCGGGGCGAAGCGACGTTCCAGCCCATTTCCTGGAAAGAAGCTATTGCCGAAGCTGCCGACCAACTAATGAAAGTGAAGAACGAAGGCGCCGACCGCATTGCTTTGGTGACCGGCACGGTTTCCAGCACGCGCAGCCTGGCGTTGCGCGGCTTTGCCAAAGCGATTGGCGCGCCGGAACCCCTCGTTTGCTCGGTTGCATCGCACGCCGCTGAGCGGAAAGCTGCCGAAATTGCCCTCGCCTGGCAGGGCCTCCCTTTCTACGACATCGCCAACGCTCGCCACATTCTCAGCGTGGGTGCCGATTTCCTGGGTGGCTGGGTTTCTCCCGTCAACTATGCGCGTCAGTTCGGGGCGTTCCGGCAGGCGCGTACCGAAATTCGCGGCTATCTGGCCCATGCCGAATCGCGGCTCTCCATCACAGCCGCCGCAGCTGACCAGTGGTTGCCCCTGAAGCCCGGCTCGGAAGCCCAGTTCCTGGGCGCAGTCGGGCGTATCCTGCTCGAGTTGAATCTGGCCCCGAAAGCCGCCACGTTGCCACCTCCCGTTCTGGCGGCGTTCCAAGCGCTCGACCTTGCTTCGTTTATCGCTGCCACCGGAATTGAAGAACGCAAGCTGCGCGCAGCGGTTGAGCAACTGGGCCGTTCCGAAGGACCACTGGTTCTGGCTGGCGCCTCCACCATTCATACAAATTCCGTGGACGCGATTGTCGCGTCCCACTACATCAATATGATGCTGGGGACCATCGGAACCCCCGGCGGCATGCAGGCTCCGCCAAAGTCGGCCATCGACCCGCTCACCGCTGTCAAGTTTTCCGAATCCCTGGCACAGGCGCGAGCCATCATCCTCGACGAAGCCAATCCGCTCTACACCGCGCCCAAAGCGGCTCATGTTCGCGAGTCGCTCATGAAGGCCGGTTTTGTCCTCAGCTTTGCCACCACACTGGACGATTCCGCCGCCTGGGCCGACATCATCCTCCCCGCTCACCACGCCCTGGAAGGGGAACTGGCAGTTGCCCCGGCAACCGCAGCGCACCTTTCTCTCGCTATGGGCGGCTCATTTGTGCAGCCGCTCTACGACACGCAGTCCGTGCCCGCAACACTAGCGGCAATCGCCTCCGTAATGAAGGTGACTTTCCAGCCGGCCACCGCCAAAGAGATCGCGGAACCCCTGCTGCCGAAAGATCTAACCTGGGAAACGGTGGTTCGCGAAGGCGGATTCCACGTTGAAGCGGCAGCGCTTGTTACCCCAGCCGCAAGAACGAAGAAAGCCCCCAAAGCTGCAGCTCCTCTGCGAGCCGTCAGCTTCAGCGCCGCGAAATTCGAAGGCGACGGACCCTTCCTGCTGCAGCCGTACCTGTCTCCGCAGCACCACGAAGGTGCCTCTGCCAACCTTCCCTGGCTGCAGGAATGCCCGGACCCGGCTTCCAGCGCTGTCTGGTCCCTTCCGGTGGAAATCGACCCCGTCACCGCCCAACGTCTCGGCATTGCCACCGGCGACAACGTGAAGCTCGAATCCGCCTCCGGTTCCATTACGGCCCCCGCTTACATCCACCCCGGCGCGGTTCCCGGTGTCTTATCCATGGCGATTGGAGGTGGCCACCAGCATTTCGGTCGCTTCGCCTCGGGACGCGGCGTCAACCCCCTGGAAATTCTGGCGCTGGCCTATGAGCCGGCCACCGGCGATCTGGCCACCGGTGCCACCCGCGTCCGCCTCACCCGCGTGGGCCCCGGCAAAGACCTGATTCAATACTCCGCTCACGATAAGGAAGAGAGACCTCATGGCCACCGGTAATCCAGTCAAGCCACACCGCTGGGGCATGGTCATTGACCTGGACCGTTGCACGGGCTGCGAAGCCTGCGTCGTGGCTTGCCATGCGGAAAACAACATCGGCATGTCGGATCCGGAAGAGGCTGCCCGCGGTCGGGTGAACCACTGGATTCGCGTGGACCGGTATTACGAAGGTGAGTTTCCGGACGTAAAGGTGAAGTACCAGCCCGTCCTGTGTCAGCATTGCGATGAAGCGCCCTGCGAGCCGGTTTGCCCGGTGAACGCGACGTATCACAATCCCGAAGGCCTGAATGTACAGGTTTATAACCGTTGTGTGGGCACTTTCTACTGCGCCAACAACTGCCCGTACACGGTGCGGTCATTCAACTGGTTTGACCCAAAGTGGCCCGAACCAATGCAGTTGCAGCACAATCCCGATGTCTCCATTCGCCCCGGTGGCGTGATGGAAAAGTGCACCTTCTGCATCCAGAAAATCAAGAGAGTTGAAGAGCAGGCCCACGCTGGTTCCCGCCCGGTAGCCGATGGCGAAGTGCAACCGGCCTGCGTCCAGTCCTGCCCCGCTGAAGCCATGGTGTTTGGGGACCTCAACGACCCCGACAGCAAAGTTTCCCGCTTCGCAGGCGATGGCCGCGCCACCAAATTGATGGAAGAGCTCGGCACCAAACCCAAGGTTATCTATCTGGAGAAGGCCCGGTAATGGCAGAACATCCCGAACTGCTACCCTACGGCATTATCCGCGAAGACCTCTTCCGGCCTCTTTCCCGAGCCGGCAGGAAGTGGTGGTTCACGGTTGCTGTCTGTTTCCTGCTGGTGTTGGCAGGCCTTGCAGCCTGGGGTGTTCAGCTTCGTGATGGCTTGGGAGTCACCGGTCTCAATCGCCCCGTCTTCTGGGGCCTTTACATTGTAGATTTCGTCTTCTGGATCGGTATTTCGCACGCTGGTACGCTGATTTCGGCGATTCTCCGCCTCACCGACGCCGCCTGGCGGAAACCCGTCACCCGCGCCGCTGAAGCGATTACTCTCTTCGCGCTGATGATAGGCGGCCTGTTCCCCATCATTCACCTGGGCCGTGCCTGGTTCTTCTACTGGCTCATCCCGTACCCCAACGCCCGCCTGATGTGGCCGAATTTCCGGTCTCCGCTGGTCTGGGATCTTACCGCTATCGTGACTTACGTCACGGGCAGCGCCATTTATCTGTACCTGCCGCTGATTCCTGACATGGCGCAGCTCGGCGCGCATAACAAGCCCTGGCGCAGGAAACTCTATCGCGCACTCTCGCTCGGCTGGACCGGCAGCGACCGCGAATGGCACGCGCTCGAAATGGCGATGAAGCTGAATGCGGTCATTATTCTGGCCGTGGCCATCTCCGTCCACACCGTCGTCGCGTGGGACTTCTCCATGTCCATCGCGCCTACCTGGCACAGCTCCATCTTCGGACCCTACTTCGTGGTTGGCGCCATCTTCTCCGGCATCGGCGCACTCATTATCGTGATGGCCACTTTGCGTCACACCCTACACCTCGAAAACTACCTCATCAAGCGCCACTTCGACAATATGTCGAAGCTGATGCTTACCATGAGCCTGCTCTGGTTCTACTTCACCATGTCTGAGCACATCACCATCTGGTATGGCAATGAACCCAAGGAAATGGCCGTCTTTGGGCAGAGAACCCGCGGCGACTACGCGTTCTGGTTCTGGACCATGGTGGTCGTCAACTTTGTCATCCCGGTCATCCTGCTCGGCATCAAAAAACTCCGCAGCATCAAAACGGCTGTGATCGCATCGGTCGGTGTTCTGATCGGCATGTGGCTGGAGCGCTACCTGATCGTCATCCCCACGCTGGTTACCCCGCGCCTCGCCTCGGCCACCAGTTTCTATTCTCCGAGCTGGGTTGAGCTGATGATTACGGTAGCCACCTTTGCCGCCATGATCATGCTGTACCTGCTGTTCGCCCGCCTCTTCCCCATCATCGCCGTGTGGGAATACAAACCCCATTCGCCGGAGGAGGAAGACTAGCCGTGTTCCTGATTTCCGAATTCCGCTCCAAAGACGCGCTCGTGGTAGCCCTTCTTGCCCTGAAGAAGGCCGGGTTGACCCCGAACGATCTCGCCATCTTCTCCGAAGAGCCCATCGAATTCCGTAAAGGCATTCTGGACCGCCCCTCCCATATGTCGAAGGCCGCCGTCGCCGGGGCTGTCTGCCTGGGTACGGCAGCCACCTCGTTCGTCTACTACGCCCAACACAACTACGAGATCGTAACGGGCGGCATGCCCATCTTTTCCTTTTGGGCCACCGGCATCATCACCTACGAAATGACCATGCTGGGCGCGATCTTCGCCACCTTCTTCTGGTTTCTGTGGGAGAGTGGCCTCATCCGCAAGCGCGACCCCGCAGCGCCTGTGCCGAATATTGGCCCGGCGTCCATGAGCCTGCGCGTCCGCTGCGAAACTGGGCGCGCCGACACATTTGTGGAAATCCTGCGGGCGGCGGGCTGCATCAAAACAGAGAGAGTGAAGTGAAATGAAGTACGCCATTACCTTCGGCCTGGTTCTGGCTGCCCTGGCAGCCACGGTTCCGGCATTTGCGGATCGTCCGGTTCCGGCCTGGGAAAAAGGGCGCATTCCGGCTGGCCAGGCGCTGTACCGCAGCAACTGCGTGGTCTGCCACGATGTGGACGAAGCGAAGTCGAAAAAATTCGGCCCCAGCTTTTATCAGCTTTTCCATCGCGAGAAAATGCCCATGTCCGCCATGAAACCCAACCGCGAATACATCAAGCTTCGCACCCGGTTCGGGGGGGCTTTTATGCCGGCCTTCCAGAAAACCCTCTCCCCCGGACAAATTGACCTGATTGTGGATTACCTCCAGACCCAGTTGTTGACCCAGGCGAGATGGCCCAAACCTGCGCCATCCCGCACATTCCCCAGCCACAAGCCCCCCTTCTGACGCGAAACTAAGCCTGTTTTACTCTGGCAACACGCGTGCACGTACCCCTGCGTCGAGTTGCAGGAGGTTTTTATGCTCAAGACATTCGTATTTCGCGCCGTATTTTTCGTTCTCGGTGCGGCCATGTTCAGCACACCCCTGAAAGCGGAAGAGCCGAAAGCAGGGGACCAGTCAGCAGTATCCAGCCAGGTAGTATCCAGCCAGGCAGTATCCAGCCAGATAGATCGCGGACGTCAGTTATTCCGGAAGGCAACGGAAGGCGTTTCCTGCACTACCTGTCACGCGATGGAAGGCACGGGTGCGGCAGTCGGGCCCGATCTGAAGAACCTCGGTGCCATTGTCGGGCCGAGGGGTCTCGCCATGATTGGCGACAATTAGAAGTACCCATCAACGACAACTAAAATTCCCCAAAAAACGACAACGATAGAAGACTATTTTGAAGCGCTGTGGAGCGCACACAAATGGTCACTGACGCACAAGTCAGGAGGTTGAGAAGGTTGT
>CAIYVZ010000205.1 GCA_903929755.1 uncultured Acidobacteriia bacterium | reverse complement strand
GACCGGACCCGCTCTCAGAGCAGAACGGCCTGGGTAAGAGAAAATCCAAGGCTCGGTCATATCCGGTAAGCATTACGGGTGGCGGGCCAGAAAAAGACATCTGGCGAATCGACGTTTACACAAAAAGCTTGACACCACCAATTAACCCGGAAGGCACTTACCCAGATTCGAGGACACTACCTCCCCCGCCGCACTCCAGACACCGGTCCAGCCCACCAAAACAACCACGCCCGCCATCATAGAAGTGACATGTCCGAAGCCTCGTCCGGTATTCCTCCCAACACATCCCAAACCGCTTCGTCGCAGGCTTTCGACAACCTCACCCCCGAGCACCAGCGCCTCGCCCAGGCCAACGCCCGCACCAAACACTGGAAACGCTGGGGACCCTACCTCGCCGAACGCGCCTGGGGCACCGTCCGCGAAGACTACTCCGACGATCCCAACAAGGTCTGGGCCAGCCTCCCCCACGACCACGCCCGCTCCAAAGCCTACCGCTGGAACGAGGACGGCATCGCCGGCATCTGCGACCGCCACCAACGAACCTGCTTCGCCCTCGCCTTCTGGAACGGCAACGACCCCATCCTCAAAGAGCGCCTCTTCGGCCTCAACGGCGACGAAGGCAACCACGGCGAAGACGTCAAGGAGTGCTACTACTACCTCGACTCCACCCCCACCCACTCCTACATGAAGCACCTGTATAAGTACCCGCAGGCCGCCTTCCCCTACGAGCACCTCACCGAAGAAAACCAGCGCCGCAACCGCACCCAGCGCGAGTACGAACTCCTCGACACCGGTATCTTCGGCGAAAGCCGCTACTTCGATGTCCTCACCGAATACGCCAAAGCCTCGCCCGAAGACATCCTCATCCGCATCACTGTCTCCAACCGCGGCCCCGACCCTCACCCCTTCCACCTCCTCCCCACCGTCTGGTTCCGCAACCGCTGGGCCTGGGGCTACGAGAAGACCCGCGGCTATGTCCCCAAACCCCTCGCCCGGCTGGTCTCCACCGGCACCCTCCAGCTCAACGAGCCGAAATACGGCCAGCGCTGGCTCCTCTTCGAACCCGGTCCCAACGGCGCGCCCCCCATCCTCTTCACTGAGAACGAGACCAACGAAGCCCGCCTCTACCGCAACTCCTGGCAGCCCCACTGCAAGGACGCCATCAACGATGCCGTCGTCAATGGCCGCGTCGAAGGCCTGAAGGCCATCCCGCAAGGCACCAAGGCCGCCGCCCACTATCAGGTCACCATCCCCGCCGGCGGCGAAGTCACCTTCCAGATGCGCCTCACCGACAATCGCGAAGCCCCCACCTCCGGCCGCGCCTTCGACAACATCTTCGACCTCCGCATCCGCGAAGCCGACGATTTCTACATCACGGTCAGCAGCCCCGACCCCGGCTTCCCCGCCCTTCCCCGCGACTCCCAAAACGTCCTCCGCCAGGCCCTCGGCGGCATGCTCTGGTCCAAGCAGTATTACCACTACGTCGTCCGCGACTGGCTCCACGGCGACCCCGCCAGTCCCCCGCCCCCCGAAGCCCGCATGCACGGCCGCAACCACGACTGGCCCCATCTCTACAACGCCGACGTCATCTCCATGCCCGACAAGTGGGAATACCCCTGGTACGCCGCGTGGGACCTCGCCTTCCACACTATTCCCCTCGCCATGGTCGATCCCGACTTCGCCAAGGAGCAGCTCATCCTCCTGCTCCGCGAGTGGTACATGCACCCCAACGGGCAGCTCCCCGCTTACGAATGGAACCTGAGTGACGTCAACCCGCCTGTCCACGCCTGGGCCGCCTGGCGCGTCTACCGCATCGATAAAAAGCTGCGCGGCGTCGGCGACCGCGTCTTCCTCCAGCGCGTGTTCCACAAGCTCCTTCTCAACTTCACCTGGTGGGTCAATCGCAAGGATGCCGACGGCAACAACGTCTTCCAGGGCGGCTTCCTCGGCCTCGATAACATCGGCGTCTTCGACCGCAGTAAGGACCTGCCCAACGGCGGTCATCTCGAGCAAGCCGACGGTACCGGCTGGATGGCCATGTACAGCCTCAACCTGCTCGCCATCGCTATGGAACTCGCCAAAGAGGACCCGGCTTACGAAGACGTGGCCAGCAAATTCTGGGAGCACTTCCTCTTCATCGCCAACGCCATCAACCGCCTCGGACACCTGGAAGAACGCAAAACCGGTATCGGGATGTGGAATGAGGAAGACGGCTTCTTCTACGACGTTCTCCACACGCCCGAAGGAGGCATGGAGCCGATGCGTATTCGCTCCATCGTCGGCCTCATCCCGCTCTTCGCTGTCGAACCCATTGATGCCTGCATGATCACGCAGCTCCCGGACTTTGAGCGCCGCATGGACTGGTTTATCCACTACCGCCCGGACCTGACCCGGAACGTCGCCAGCATGAGCGATCCTGGGCGCAAAGACCGCCGGCTGCTTTCCATCGCCGGAGCCGACCAATTGCGCCGCGTCCTGCGCGTCATGCTCGATGAGAACGAATTCCTCTCCCCCTACGGCATCCGCGCACTGTCCAAAGCCCACCTCGAAGAGCCGTTTTCCATCAAAGTTGCGGGCCAGGAATATCGCGTCGATTACGAGCCGGGTGAATCCGCTACCGGCCTGTTTGGGGGCAATTCCAACTGGCGCGGCCCCGTATGGTTCCCCATCAACTACCTCATGATTGAGTCCCTGCGCCGCTTCCAGCACTACTATGGCGAAGACTTCAAAGTGGAGTGCCCCACCGGTTCCGGAAACCTGATGACGCTGAACGAAGTCGCCGATGAAATCTCCCGCCGGCTCACCCGGCTCTTCCTCCGTGGCAAAGATGGTGCACGGCCCGCGCACGGTGCAGAACCGCTTTATCGGGACGATCCCCACTGGCGAGACCTCATCCTGTTTTACGAGTACTTCCACGGAGATACCGGCGAAGGTCTCGGTGCCAGCCACCAGACCGGCTGGACCGGCATCGTAGCGAAACTTCTGCAGAAGAATGTGAGAGCCTGAAGCTATGAAGAAGGCTCTGATTATCGTCGGCGTTGCAGTGGGAGCCATCCTCCTGAGTGTGGCGGCGCTCTTCCTGCTGGTGGATCCAAACCGTTTTCACGACCAGATCGCAGGCGAACTGCAAAAGCAACTCCACCGCCCGGTCAGCCTCGGCAAGATGAGCCTCAGCCTGTTCCCCCTGGGTGTCGGAATCGAGGACCTGGCCATTGGCGAAAAGGCCGAGATCGCAACGGGTCAGCCCTTCGCGAAGGCCAAAGACATCCACGTGAAAGCCGACCTTTTCGCTCTGCTGAAAGGTCAGATCTCGGTCGATTCGCTGGTCCTCACTTCGCCCGTCATTACCCTGGCAAAGGACAAGGCCGGCAAGTGGAATTACGCCGACCTCACCACCAGTGACGGCTCCGGCGGTAAACCCGTCACGCTCGACTTGCTGAAGATCGAAGACGGCACCATCTCCCTTTTCGATTCGAAGTCCGTCTACCAGCACCTGGACGCCGAAGTCACCGGCATCGGCCCCAACCGCAAGATGAACATCAGGGCCACCGTTCACCTGCCCGGCGAGAAAGGCGGCACCCTCGATTTCGAAGGTTCGCCGACGGATGGCAAGCTCACCGCGAAAGCTGCCTCGCTGTCCGGGCTGACCGCATTTGCCGGTTCCAAATCGGTTCTCGACGGTGCCCTTTCCGGCGATGTCACGCTCAAGTCGGACCAGACGCGCAACACTATTTCCGGCCGCCTGGATCTCGCCAATGCTACCCGCGGCGGCAAGGCCCTGAACATTCCGATGGCCCTCGATTTCCATGTCGTCAATGACACCGCCACCGGCAAACTGCAGGCCTCCACGCTGAACATTACGGCGGGTAAGCTCTCGGCCAAAGGCTCCGGCGAATACGACACCAAGGCCTCTACGGTCAATGCCAAACTCAGCCTCCCCGGCTCCGATTTGGCTGAAGTTCTCGCCCTGGTCCAGGTCTTCGGTGGACCCGAAGCGAGCGGCACCGGTTCGGTCTCTCTGGATGTCGCCGTACGGGGTCCAGTCGCCGCTCCCGAGTACGCGGGAAACGCCAACCTGCGTGACGTCAACCTGAAGCTCGCGTCGCTCACGAAGCCCCTCGGGATCAAGTCTGCAGCCATCAAGCTCGATGGCCGCTCCGCCAGCGTCTCCGGCCTGGAGGCTTCGCTCGACGGGACCAACATCAAGGGCAGCGGCTCTGTCACCAACTTCGCCACACCTTCCATCAAATTCGATCTCACAGCCGACAAGCTCGACGTGGACCAGTGGCAGAAGCTGCCCGCCGCATCAACTTCTGCTGCGCCGTCCGGCCCCCCCTCGGCGATGTACGCCCAGGGGACCATCCGCGTCGGCACCCTCATCAGCCAGGGCCTTCAGCTGACCGACGTTCAGGCACAGGCCCTCTATCTCAACAAACAACTGACACTATCGCCGCTGAGCGCGAAGCTCTTCGGGGGCACGCAAGCCGGTCGCCTGACGGTTGATCTGCGCCCCGCGGTCCCGGCCATTTCACTGGACCTGAAGATGGTTGGCGTGGAAGCCAATCAACTCCTGTCGGCCACCACTTCCCTCAAGAACCTGCTCTACGGCGCCCTTGCCGCGAATGGCGGTCTCAGCATGAGACTTGGCGCGGGTGACATGCCAAAAACGCTGAACGGCAAGCTAACCGCCAGCCTCGCTAACGGCCATTTGGCCGGGACGGACATCCTCAAGGAGCTCGCCGGAGTGGGCAAATTCCTCGGCTACCAGGGCAACTCGCAATCCATCACGAACATCGCCCAACTCGGCGGCGACGTCGATTTCAAAGACGGTCTGGCCACTACCAACAACCTCCAGATGGTCATGGATGGCGGCTCACTCGCTGCGGCCGGCACCATCAACCTGGTCGACCAAACTATTAATCTGAAGGCGACCGCCATCCTCGATAAGGCCTTCAGCCAGAAGGTCGGCGGCACAGGCATAGGCGGCTTTCTGTCCACGGCGCTCTCCAACAACAAAGGGGAGTTGGTCCTGCCCGTCATCATCACCGGGACCTTTGATAAACCTCGCTTCGCGCCTGATGCGGCCCGCTTCGCAGAGATGAAGCTGAAGAATCTGATGCCCGGTGGGATTACGCCCCAGGGTATTCCTGCCAATGCCGCCCAGTCGATCATCGATATGTTTAAGAAGAAGAAATAATCACGCATGCAATCCTCGGTCGGGCAACTGGAACTGGCGCTGCTGCGCGCCCATCTTCACACCTTTGAACGCCAGTTTTATACAGCGGTTGGCCGGCCTTATGTGAAGCTGGACGAGGCCAGAGCCCTGGCTGCGAAAGCGAAAGCGCGCTTCATGTCGGCGACCAACAAGGACGCCATTGCCGCTTCCCTGCAGGTGATAAAGACCGCTGAAGAATGCGCCAAAGCTCTCAGCCGACCTGAAGTGGAACTGGAAGCGATGAAGCGGCTTCATCGCGAACTGGTTCGCAATTTTCATCCCGATCTGGCGTCTGACAATGCCCGCCGCGAAGTCCGCGAAAAGCTCATGATTGAGGTGAACGCTGCCTGGCAACAGCAGGACATGGTTCGCCTGGAACTGCTTGCCAGCGCCCGCGACACGGACGAGAACGGGGACGCCGCCCGCCAGCTTGCGGCCCTGGCAGCATCACCTTCCAATCAGCTTCGCGAGCGGTACGAATACGCCATCCGGCACGAGACCGATCTGCTGCAGCAGCTCTCGGATTACGTGCTCAGAGCCATGGAGCAGATCGTCATCGCGGGGGCCAATGCCAAGCTTGCCCACGAGGACTTCCCGAACCTTCTGGCACGCGCCGCCAGTGACCTTTCGGCGCTCCGGATGTGGCGGGAGCTGCGGTTTCCCGAGGGTCGAAGCCTGGGCGAACTCTCCCACCGTGCCCCTCGCGATATCGAGGCCCCGCAGACCATCGCGGGCCCCGCGCAGGGTACGCTGACCGTACCGTTCAACAGATCTCTGATTCTGCGGATCGCGGGAACCTCCCGGGACCTGCGCCCGCTGGCCAAACTCGATCCAGGCGACCTGCAGGGCTTCATCAACGAGTGGCCGAAGTTCATTACGCTGAACGACGACGAAGTGCAGCCGCTGGGGCGTTTTCCCGGGCTGGAAGTGATCGTGCTCGGGCAAACCGAAATCACCGGACGGGTGTTTGACGCCTTCCCTACCCTGCACGAACTGCGCATCCTGAGCGTGGATGAAACTGGCTTCGACGACAACGGCCTGATGCGCCTGGAAGAGTGCGTCTGGATGGAGAAACTGGACGTCAGCTTCACTCAGGTGACCGGGACCGGCGTCCGGGCGATCCGCAACATGACGGCACTTCGGGAACTGAATCTTTACGGCACGGACACCCATGATGACGACCTCTTCGTGCTGGATCAAATCCCCGGGCTGCGGACCCTGAATCTGGGCCTGACATCGGTGACGGACGCCTGCGCTTCACACATTGGGCACCTGCGCTCGCTCGAGTCGATTAACCTTGGCGGCACGGGCGTGACCGACCTTATTCTGGATACGCTGATCCAGCTGCCCTCGCTGCAGGAAGTGGTCCTTTGGGAGACCGGGATCACCGAAGAGGGTCTGGCCAGGATCGCGGATAACTTCCCGAACCTGCAGTACCTGGATGTTGACCAAACGAAGGTTTCGGACGAAGCGCAGCAGGCGTTCCGACCGGCTCGGCCGGAGGTCAGGATGCCGAACGATATCTGGGCGGATCAGCCTTGATACAGATGCGGGTGAGCGGCCCGCATCTGTTTCACCTGCTTGTTGGCGAGCTTGATGTTGACCAGCGGGCCGTGGCTCATACCAGGGCACCACTCCTTTGTCTTTTCCCATTCCATGGGGTTGTCGAGTAACTCGGGCCAGTAGGGGAAGGTGCTGCACTGGAGCGGCTTCACCGGGTGGATGCCGCAGCCCTCGGGGCCGAGGAACACGCACTGGACTTTGCGCGGGATGCGGAGGCGGCGCAGGTTCTTCGTGCGGTAGAGGTACTTCGCCTGAAAGGCTTCGGGCGTGAGGTGCAAGTGCGCGGCGATGCGGAGGTGGTCCGCCTCGGTCAGGTAAACGAACCCTGGCTGGTCACAGCAGTTGACACAACCGCGCTGGCATTCGAATCGCATGGCTAGTGGGCATGCCCCAGATTGACAGTGAGGCCGAGGACGATTTGGTTATCGGCAGGGCCGTGGTTCAGGGAGAAATGCTGGCCGGAGAGGTCGAGGGCGAAGCGCTCAGTCATTTGAAATTCGATGCCTTCGAAGAGGGCGACGGTGTTTTGCTGGCCGGTCGCTTTTTCGAGGATCAGGTTGGTGTGGGGGGTGAACTTTTCGAGGAACGGGGAGCCTTGCAGGTTGCGTCCGTAACCGAAGCCGAGGTCGAAGAGGCCGGCTGGGTTGTTGGGAGAACTGTGAGTGGCTCCGCTCCAGGTGGCGGTGACGCCGGTGCTGTTGCGACCGCTGTCATAGCGGGCGATGGCGGTGGAGCCGAGGCGGGCTCCGGATTCGTCGCGGAGGTAGAAGGAGGCAAAGGGAGCGATGGCGAAATCGAAGTGCGGGCCATCGTGGACCACGGCGGTGGCGTTGACGGCCGTGGTGTTTGAATCCGCGCTGACGCTGTATTCGGTGCGGCCCCAGAGGACGTTGGTACCGCGGGGCGTGTATTTGAGGGCGGAGGGCATGGCGTAGTCGCCGGAGTTGAAGGAGTAGAGGTTGCTCCAGTCGATTTCGGCGGTGCCGGGCTCGGTGATGAGGGTGTTGACGTGGACTCGTTTGCTGAGGGAGATGGAGGTGCCGCTTTTGCTGTGGCTACCGGGGAAACGCAGGGCTCCCGTGGCCGTCAGCGGTAAGGCGCTGAGGATGCAGAGTCCGGAGATAGGAACGTTCATGGCCTGTGAACCGGACGATCCGATCTGTCGGATTCAAAGCGATCATTTTGTTCGTTCGGGCGTTTCAAGGTGGGGGCCTGGGGTGCGGTCGCGTCCTTGGCCTTCTGGACTTCAAGGAGGCCGTTGAGGCGGGCTCGGATTTCTTCGTAGTCGGAGGTATTGATGACGTACTGGTCGCGGTTGGGGAGGACCTGGCCGATGTCGCGCTGGGTTTTGGCGATGCGGTCGGAGGTCATGGGGTGGGTCCGGAAGAGCTGGGAGACGGCTCCGGGGCGGGTCCGTTCGGTGGCTTCGACGCGCTCGAACATATTGACGCTGGATTCGGGGTCGTAGCCGGCTTTCCAAAGGTACTGGAGGCCGAGGAAGTCTGCTTCGGTCTCAAAATCGCGGGAAAAGCGAAAGAAAGCGAGGGGTCCGCCGAGTTGGCGGAGCGCGTAGCCTCCGATACCTCCGAAGATGGCGACGGGGAGCGTGGCGAGATCCAACACCTTCTGCGCACTGGCCTGGCGGGTGGCGTGGCGGGCGGCGGCGTGGCCGAGTTCGTGGGCGATAACGGATGCCAGTTCGGATTCGTTGTCGGAGATCTGCAGGGTGGCGGTGTTGACGTAGATGTAGCCGCCGGGGAGCGTGAAAGCTCCGATTTCCTCAGATTCGAGGAGCGTGAAGGTGACGGGGAAGGTGACGTCGGAGTTGCGGGCGAGGTTTTGGCCGAGGCGGTTGATGTATTCGGCGACGATGGGGTCTTCGACGAGCCGGGCCTGCTTGCGGATTTCCTCAGAAAGCTGTTTGCCGAGGGCGAGCTCTTTTTCGAGGCTGTAAAGATTGATGCCGCCGGAGACTTTGCGACCGCCGATGGCGCTGGGGTCGCGCCTGGAATCGGGGGTGCCCGCCAGGAGGGGCAGGGTGGCGAGCAGAGCTATGGCGGCGAGCGTTTTCACGTCCTTAGAGATTATTGTCGCACTTTTGGAAAGGGTTCCTGTAGAATCCGTTTGATGCGAATTTTGTGCGGATTGCTGGGTTTGGCGGCTTTGGCTGCCGATGGTGGGATGGATGCGGGGCGCCTGGCGCGGATTCCGGTCCGGATGAAAGAGTTTGTGGACGGGCAAAAGACTGCGGGCGTGGTCACGCTGGTGGCTCGGCACGGGCAGATTGTGGCGTTCGATGCCGTGGGGTATGCGGATCTGGAGGCGAAGACTCCGATGCGGAAGGACACGATATTCCGGATTGCGAGCCTGACGAAGCCGGTGACCTGCGCCGGGATCATGGTGCTGGTGGACGCGGGGCGGATTTCGGTGATGGATCCGGTGGAGAAGTATCTGCCGGAATTTAAGGGCCAGAAGGTGACGAAATGCACGCCCGAGTGCGCGGCGGTGGCTCCTTCGAGGCCGATTACGATTGCCGATCTGATGACACACACTTCGGGTCTGCCGAGTGGCGGGCCGACCGAATCGGCGGGTAAGGCGACGCTTTTGTTTGAACCCGGGACGAGCTGGAAGTACAGCAACCTGGGGTATGCGACGCTGGGGCGGATTATCGAGGTGGTTTCGGGAAAGCCCTATGACGCGTTTCTGGCGGAAAAGCTGTTTGTGCCGCTGGGGATGAAGGATACGACGTTCTTCCCGAGCGCGGCGCAGAAGGCGCGGGTCGCCGCTTTGTATACGGACAAAGGGACGACTCTGGAGCGTGCGGTGCAGCGGGAAAAGGAGACGCTGGAGGCTAAGGTGGCGGCTCCGGAGGGCGGGCTGTTCAGCACGGCGGAGGATATGTTCCGGTTCAACCAGATGGTGCTGAACAAGGGCACGCTGGACGGGAAACGGGCGCTCTCGGCGGCGGCGATCGAACTGATGGCGACGAGCCTGACGGGCGAGTTGAAGACCGGGTTCGCGCCGGGGGTGGGGCATGGGTTCGGGTACGAAGTGGTGCGGAACGGGGCGGCGACGGTTCGGTACAACTCGGTGGGGTCGGTGGTGAAGGGCGGGGCTTACCGGACGTACGAGTTTGTGGATTTCCAGAAAGATCTGGTGGGGGTCCTGATGATGCAGAGGACGAACGGCAACGGCGATGTGTCGGATGAGATTAACGCGTTTTTGACGATGGCGGCGGGGGCGATTGAGAAATAAATGAAGACATTGAGTGTTTTTTTGATAATTGCCGCAGCTGGGCTGGGGCAGACGATTTCGACGATTGCCGGGACGGGCGTGGCTGGGCTGGACGGCGGCAAGATGGATCAACCGTTTGGGCTGGGGATTGGGCCGGACGGGGCGCTGTATTTCACTGAAGTTGGCAATCACCGGATCGACAGGCTGGATTTGAAGACGAAGAAGCTGACGGTGGTGGCGGGGACGGGGCAGAAGGGCAACGCGGGCGATGGCGGTGCGGCGACGGCGGCTCTGCTGGATGAGCCGTATGAGGTCGCTTTCAATAAGGCCGGCGATTTGTTTTTCTGCGACCGGCTGGGGCATGTGGTGCGGAAGATTGACCGGAAGACGCAGATCATTTCGACTGTCGCGGGGACGGGCAAAGAGGGGTATGGCGGGGATGGCGGGCCGGGGACGGCGGCGCAGTTCCGGCAGCCGCACTCGATTGTGTTTGCTCCGGATGGCGGGCTGCTGATCTGCGACATCCTGAATTTTCGGATAAGAAAGCTGGATTTGAAGAGCGGCAAGCTGGAGACGTGGGCCGGGACGGGGGTTACGGGCAAGGCGGGCGATGAGGCGGGGATTGCGGGGACTCCGCTGGCTGGTCCGCGGGCAATTGCGGTGGATTCCAAGGGCGATTATTACCTGGCGCTGCGGGAGGGCAACGCGATTTACAAGATGGACGTGAAGGCGGGCAAGATGACGCGATTTGCCGGGACCGGGGAGAAGGGTTTCACGGGGGACGGCGGGCCGGCGAAGGTGGCGAAACTGGCGGGGCCGAAGGGCGTGGCGCTGGGGCCGGACGGGAGTTTGTATATCGCGGACACGGAGAACCATGCGATCCGCAAGGTGGATGCGCGGGGCACGATTACGACGCTGGCGGGGACGGGCGAGCGCGGGGATGGTCCGGATGGTGCGGCGAAGAGCGCGAAGCTGGCGCGTCCGCACGGGGTGTTTGTGGACACGAAGGGCGTGGTTTATATTGGCGATTCGGAGAATCATCGGATTCGTGTGGTGAAGTGAGTTGGGTTAGGCGGCCTTGGGGAAGTTGAGGAGGGCGAAGGGGGGCTGTTTGGTGCGGTCCCAGTTCTGCGATTTGTACCAGCGGGCTTCGGCGAGGGTTTGCTTCCAGGCCATTTCGCGGTAAGTTTTTTTGATGGAAAAAACGAAGCCATTGACCTGAATACTGTCCAGACCCATGAGGGAGGTGGGGATAAGGCCGGACTGTTGTGCACCATTGAACTGACTATTCTCCTCTTTGATGGGTTCGGCCGGTTGTTTGGAGAGTTCGTTGGCGAGGATGAGTTCGGCTTCTTCGCGGGCTCGGGCTTCGGCGGCCTGGCGTTTGGCCTGGAGTTCGGTCAGGTCCTGGCGATTTTGGCGGATGATGCGGTGGAGGCGGATCTCGTAGAGGGCCATGTTGGCGAAGGCTTTGTTGTCGGAGCGCCAGGCCTGGGCGTGGCTGACGGCGGTTTCGGTTTCGGCGGAGTCGGCTCCGATTGCGCCGGCGTTTTCGTGGTGAGCGAGGCCCATGGTGTTGAATTCGATGCCTTTGGCACGGTTCATGCGCCAGTGGTCCTGGGCGATGGAGACGGCGAGTTGTTCTTCGCAGGGGCCGACCGGTTTGAGGTCGGAGAAGAGGCGGGTTTCGAAGGTGAGGTAGGCCTGGCGGTCGTCATCGTCCATGACGTAGAACTGGCCGGTGAGACCGTGGCGGCGCGCGTTGTAGCGGGCTTTGGCTTTGCCTTCCTCCGTGCGGGGACCGGTGGATTGCATGGAGTTTGCGAGGTTCGCGAGGAGCTGTGAGTGAGTCGGCATTTGTTTCCCTTTTCTGCTTGAGAGATAGCAGTTGGGGGGTGGGGTTGGAGGGCTGTTTTGGCGTAAGTTATTGAGGGGACTGAGAAGAAAGTTAGAAAATTCCCGGTACTGATAATTGGGGCGGTTTTCAATCCGGAATGAAAGAGGTTTGCCATGAATGTACATTTGACCGTTGAGATGGAGGGTGCTGCAGTTCCGCGAGCGGCGTTGTTCGTGAGGTGCTTCGTCTAATGGCGCAAGAAGACGAAGTGCGCGTCATTCAGTTACAGAAACTCCGCGGGAGAATGGATAAGGGGCTTGCCGAGGCGGAGCGCGGCGAAGGCGCGGATGGAGATGAGTTTATGCGCCAAGATGATTGACGAGCTGGAGACTCGCGGAGCGAAGCGTTGATTTGGTCAACTTCCGCCAGAAAGAGGCAGAAGCAGCCATGCCTACGAACAATCCCGTACATCCCGGTCAAATTGTCTGGTGCGATTGCCGGAAGCCTTTGGGGCGTGGGTGAGTAGGGAAGATCGGGAAATACGGGTGACGTCGGGTTTGTAGTGGCACTCTTCAGACCGCAACTTCCCACGTCCGGACTTCTGGGGTCGCTCGATTTCAGCGCATAATGAGCCGCCCGTCACTATGATCGCGCCCGCGTCAGATCGGCGACAAATCAGACCAACGAGCGTCTACCGTCGCGCCCGGAACGTCTCCACCGTCATCATGTTGCATCAGCGTGCGAAGTGATCGACTGAGAGAAGCTCAATCCCTTCGGCAACAGCGCGTACCGGCTCTGGAAATCCGCGCTGATGTTCAGGTTATTCGGCGGGGGAATCCGGGATACCAAACCAAAGCTTTCCAGCTTGCTAAACACGCTGTCGATTTCCGGGTTGATTCGGGTGCCCCAAAAGCCGTGTTCCCACTGCTGATAGGCATTTCCCCTGGTAATCCGGCCCTGATCCGCGACCGTCCGGCCAGTTATCCGCACGAGTTCCCGCAAATACTTTAGGTCCGTGTCCCCGACATCCATCGCCACTCGCATCTGTTCTTCGACATCGTCGGCATTGATGGGCTGTGCGCTGACAGCGGCGTTACCGAGAATAATGGCGATGCGTCTTACTCGATCTTCTGACCGCGTTTGCTCGGCCTTTCTCGCCCCGTCGAGAAAGAGATCAAACGCCGTGCGAACTCGGGAATCTAATTGATCCGAGGAAAGTGATTCTGTGAGTGCTCTTAACGAGTGATCCATCTTGCGCATCTCATCGCGGAGCGTCGCTACCATCAACTGGATGCGTACGGACGAATCCGCGCTGTTTCGTTCGCGAAGCCAAACCATGAAACGATTCAGGATTTCACCATAGGGCGCGGAAAGATCGGACT
Organism: uncultured Acidobacteriia bacterium; assembly: GCA_903929755.1. GTDB lineage: Bacteria > Acidobacteriota > Terriglobia > Bryobacterales > Bryobacteraceae > BOG-234. The sequence goes on along the minus strand of CAIYVZ010000205.1, from coordinate 15,786 downwards.
TGACGACAGGAACGAGATGCGAGAGCAGTTTGAGGAGAACTCTGCTCACCGGCGACACCGATGAATCCTCCATCTGAAACTGTTTTTCGAGCGCGTCAGGCGGGAAATCGTCGATGGCCACTGATCTAGAGATTAGCAGCATTTAAGACATGACCATTGCGATTCGGTTTTCAGGGGAACTGCGGTCGTGAGTCGCCGGTCGCCACCTGTCCGCGAGGGGGACTTAGGGACAACAGCGCCCGGTCCTGTTTTCTCCCTCACCGCCAGAGGCATCGGCGATAACCGTCTGATCAAACGGCGAAACAACCGAAGCTCGTGGCGCAGTTGATGCGAGAGGCATGATGCGGCGAAGGAGGTGTGAAAATCGAGTTTGGTACACACCTCTCATCTTCGAACTATTGACCAGGCGATCAAGATCGGGACCGCACTTCCGATCAGTTGGTTTCGTGGTCACTCAAGGATATTCGGAAACCTCACACCGACGGTCTATCGGGCTCCACCTACGCCACGAGGGGGGTATGGTGAGTTTTGGATTGCGGAGCGCTTCCGCTTGCGCGCGGGTTCCATCGAATACAATATGCCCGCCTGGAATGACCATATCCGGTGGCTGCTACGCATGCAGCACTACGGAACCCCAACTAGATTGCTCGATTGGACCGAAAGCATTCTCGTCGCGCTCTATTTTGCAGTGTCGGGTTCGCCCGGGTGTCCCGGCGAGATTTGGTGCGTAAGACCTGATGCTCTAAACAATCGAAGCGGCTTTTTCTTGAGTTCCTTCGATCGGCCGTCTATTCACTACATGGCCGCCGAAGCATTTTGTAACGAGGGGGAAACGAAGAAGAAAGAGGAGTTCGCGCAGAAGCTAGGGATATCCACAATTCCGCGACACCCAATAGCGTTTCTTCCACCTTTGGAGTTTCCTCGAATGTTGGCCCAGTCCAGCCGGTTCACAATTCACCCCCTACCCAGCCAGGAGAATACGATTGAAGGTCTGCTGAGCGGCCCTCAGGAAATCATTCGATATGAAATCCCCGGCGAGTGTAAGCCGTCGCTTCGCCGAGACTTGGCGTCTCTCGAAGTGACGCAAGAAACGCTGTTTCGAAGCCTTGAAGCCCTGTCATCAACAATCAAGACCGAAGTTTATGAGACCGATGCCGGAGAGGGCTATCCCAGCCCACCCGTGTTCGACTGAATGCTTCAATTCCGGCACACGCATGGACAGCAAACCCGTCCCGGGCCACTGGATAGCCTTCACTTTCATCAGGTGCAGTAGCGATAATACACTCGCTACTTGAGCGCGCGAGATGAACCTTATTGCGACTGCGGGTGCCCTTGAAGTAGGCCATTCGTGGTAGAATTTCTCTCAATGCGCCTGCTCGTCGCCATTTCTACGCTGCTTCTAATCGGTTGCGACTCGGCCCGCATTGCCAAACTGGAAAAGGAGAATCAGGAGCTAACATCTAAACTAAATGTCCGGGCTACATCTGCAAGCTTGGCTCTTAAGCGGGAGTGCTCTCAGCAGGCGGAGCGCACATTCAGAGAAAATGGACTCAAAAAATACCCATTAGCTGCACAAACTAACCATTACAATTTGGCGCTTAACAAATGCTTCATCCAGATTACTGATACGGACTTTAGCACCGCTCGTCCAAAGATAATTACTACCAAGAGTATCTGGGATGCTTTTGAGCAAAAAGAATTCGCTGCGTACACTATGTTCAGCAACGACATAAATCCGGTGGAGTGTCACGTTGTCTCGCCGACCGGCCAGAAGCAGGTATGCCACTCCATGGAAGAGTTCGACGCGCTCGCAAGAGAATTCATGGATAAGTAGCTGCGGATATCTAAGCCAACCCCGGATATCCAAGCGGGTTGGCACCATTTTTCAGACTGATAAAATCAAGGCAGGCGACCTTCCGAACATGACAGGAGTTCCGCTCGCTGTTTAAGACCTTCGTCAATACGCCAAAGCCGTTGCGGTAGATTGAGTCCACGACGGGAACGCACAACGACGACTGGAACGAATCGTCTCGCCGCCATGAAGAAGTCCGAGGCAACGCGGTTCAAGATCGGACCGCCTGAAGTTCACGCCGGACGGGAAGAGGGTTCTGCTTTCCGACCTCGTCAGACGTTCTTTGGGATAGGCCCGGGTTCGGGATCGGCGGTTGGTCTGCGTGACTCCGTTGATGCGGAGAGCGACAGTTCACCCGCGATTCATGGCGTTAACATTGTGCTGACCGGATATGACGCGACGGCAATGGCTGAGGGGGCCTTCGTTGCTGGGGGCGACGGACGCTTGGGGTGCGCCGGGGCGGGTTGAGGTTCCTATTTTACGGGTGATGGACCGGTTTGCGCGGTGCGGGGAGGCGCGGGTCCGGCGTTTTTATGCGGAGGTTTGGGAGGAGGCGTTCCGGATGTTGGCGCGGGGCGGGGTTTCGCTGCGGGTGACGGACCGGGTGGGGGCGGTGCTGAAGCATCCGAGCGGGAAGCCTCGGTTTGGGGGCCTGGAGCGGGGCGTGATCAATCTGGTGCTGGCGGATCGGGTACCGCTGGATTGGGATAACGGGCGGTCGGCAGCGGGGGCGGCGACGATTTATGAGGGGTATTGCGTGTGCGTGATTTCGATGGTGGAGGCGCACGGGAACCAGGCGCCGTTTTTCGGGGTGAATACGGTGGCGCATGAGTTGCGGCATGTGCTGATGGGGGATGTTTTTGAGGGTGGCGGGGGCGTGGTGCGAGCAGAGCCGGGAGGCTCGGGTGGATTGGCGTGCGACGAGGATGTGGTTGTTTGGGGATGGGGCCGGGGTTCGGGAGTCGGCGGTTGGGGTTTTGAGGCGGTTGGGTATGGGTAGGCAGACCGCGTTGAAAAATTGTAGCCGATAAGCTACAATCAGGCAGTGCTTGGAGAAGTTCACATTCTTCTGTTGCAGCGCGGTCGGTCGATCCCGTTCGAGCGGTGGCTCGCGGGGTTAAAGGACAAGCGTGCGCAGGCGATCATTCGAATCCGCCTGAACCGGGTTCGCGCCGGGAACTTTGGGGATGCGCGCGCGGTCGGTTCCGGCGTCGAGGAGTTGCGGATTGATTTTGGTCCCGGCTACCGGGTGTATTTTGGGCGGCGCTCCGCCGTCATTGTGGTCCTCCTGGGGGGAGGTTCAAAGAGATCGCAGACGAAGGATATCGCCTGCGCACAAGAGTACTGGAAGGAGTATCTGAATGCCGAAGACCCTGACGACTGTACCGTACCGGGATAGCCTGCTAAAGGCGTTGAAGAATCCCGAAGATGCCGCGCAGTACCTGAATGCGAGTCTGCAGGAAGAAGATCCGCGGATGTTCCTGATGGCGTTGCGCGATGTGGCGGATGCCCACGGAGGAATTGGACAGCTTGCGGAGAGCAGCCAACTCAATCGTGAGAGCCTTTACCGTACGCTTTCTGAGTCCGGTAATCCCTCGCTGATCAGCCTCGCCGCGGTGCTGAATTCGCTTGGGCTGCGCCTTGCGGTGCAGTCGGTTAAGCCACCGCGCAAACGCCGCAGTGTGGCGTGAGGCCGGGACAAACCAGAGTCTTTCGGCAAAGGTGCCCGCGTGCGCCTGGAAGGATGCGGTATTGACGCGAGCCGGTTACCAGAAAGAGGGAAACAGTTATGCCCATGAAGAATCCCGTACATCCCGGTCAAATTGTCCGGTACGATTGCCTTGAGCCGTTGGGGCTGACGGTGACCGCAGGCGCAAAGGCTCTGGGTGTCACACGGCAGGCGCTTAACAACATCGTGAACGGAAAATCCGGGATCAGCCCGGAGATGGCTATCAGGCTAACAAAGGCATTCGGCAGCACGGAAGAGACGTGGTTGCGAATGCAGCTTGCCTACGACCTTGCGGCCGCACGGAAGGGTGAGAGCAAGATCAAGGTCCAACGCCAGCATGCGCCGCAGGAGTTGCACGTCCAGCTAAGCCAGGTCTTTCGACTGCGATAGTGTCTGCTCTCACCTCTTCCTTCGATTTCAGAAACGGTGTCCATGTTTGACGTTGCCCAGTCTTGAAATTCGATGGGGGGGGCCACCGAACTGATCTGCGCGAACTTCTCTACCGGTCACAACCTGGAAAGCGGGGTACGAAGTGAACGCAACCGCCCGCCGAAAGAGGTGGGCCGATTGGCAATCGGCCCGCAGGTTAACAACCTGCCCCACATTCTGTTCCCCAAAAACTGTTGCGCACCGTTCCGCTACGGGAGCGGGCATCACTTAGACTCAAACTACATGCTCAACCGGGGCTACGCCTACACGACAACCATCAGCAGCAAATACCATGGACAAACGCTGCTTTCCCACCTGGCAAGCCTTTACCCCCACTCGACGCCGCAAGCGTGGCAGGAAAAACTGAACGTTGGCGAAGTGACGCTCAGCGGCGTGACGGCCACTGGCAACGAAGCGGTCACGTTGGGCCAAACGCTGGTGTGGAACCGTCCACCGTGGGTGGAACCGGACGCGCCTCAGAAGTTCGAAGTCCTGTTTGAGGACGCGCATCTGCTGGCGGTTCACAAACCGAGCGGGTTGCCCACGCTGCCGGGCGGGGGGTTCATGGAAAACACGCTGCTGCGGCTGGTGCAAAAGCAAACGCCGAGCGCGAATCCCGTACACCGGTTGGGCCGAGCGACGACGGGTATCGTCCTGTTCGCCAAATCAGCGCAGGCGGCCGCGCAGCTGTTTGCTGACTGGAATACACCGAAAATTCAGAAAATTTACCGGGCGCTGGCGCAAAACGTGGCAGAGCTGGACGAGTACGAAATCCTGACACCCATTGGCCTGGTGCCGCACCCGCTGATCGGTTCGGTGTGGGCGGCGAGCCTGGGGGGGAAACCGTCAAAGTCATTGGCAAAGGTGATCTCCCGCGGCAGATCAGGCACAACCGGTACCACAACATTTGAGGTCAGCCTGTATTCGGGCCGACCGCATCAAATCAGGATCCATCTGGCGTCGATTGGCCATCCGCTGGTGGGCGATCCTTTGTACGGGTTAACGGGCCAGCCGCTGGAAAATCTGCCTGGCCTGCCGGGCGATGGAGGTTACTTCCTGCACGCCCAATATCTGACATTTCACCACCCGGTTAGCGGAGAGCAGATCAGGATTGAGGCAGCTTTGCCGGCCGGATTCTGATTTCATTCGCAAGGTTTACGGCGGGAAATAAACAGCGTACATCTCGGCACAAATAAACTGATAGGCTAATCAGGCTGTTCTGCGTTGTTATTTGCCCGGTGATAACTCATCGGTGTTTCGACTGAATTGGAGAAACCGATGAAACTGACGTCCGAGTTGACCAGAAAGCTGGGCGAAGTGATATTGTGCCTGGGCATTGCGGGTTCGCTGCTGCAGGCACAGGAAGCTGAGGCCACACTTGCCACCGCGCGGTTCCACGTGGTTCAGGACGGCCGCTACGTCCCCGGGGTGAAGCCGGAAGACGTGATTTTGCTGGAAGACGGCGCGCCGCGAAAGTTCACGATTTTCGAAAACGGCGAGGGTTCCACAACGGCCAAACCGGTGGAAGTAACGCTGGTTTTCGATACCAGCGGCGGTGTGATGGATATGGATTTGCTGGACCCGCTGATGCTGAAGGAGGCGTTCCTTGATGCGCTGCCTGGCGTGAAACTTGCAGTATACGGCTTCAGCAAAACATTGAACCGGTACACGCTTCCGACATCGGGAGTGGCCCCACTGACGGCAGCGGTTAACACGCTGAGAGCCGGGGGTGCGGGAGAACAGGTTGGGCCACGGTTAACGGGCGGAACGACGGCAGCATTGGTGGCGGTCCTGAAGGAAGCCGCGTCCACGCCGGGACAGGCATCGCGAATGGTGGTGGTGTTCTCGGAGGCTTTGGAGAAGTCTGCAAACGCAAGCGGAGCGGCAGGGCTAAGCAACGAATTGGGTATTGCGGTATATCCAGTGGTGCTGGGGCACGCGGACCTGCTGCAGCGGCTCGGCATCGCCCGCCGGAATCTGCAGACAGCCATACAGACAGAGCAAATGAACCAAGTGGGACCCCTGCCACAGGCGAATTCAAAGAAGAATTCCACGCAGGCTCCTCGGGTCTCGGATGAGCTGAAGGCGGCCCGGAACCGGGCCAATAAACTGGAGGATCTTGAGACGGAGGCCAAGGGTTTGAAGCGACTTGGGGACGCGACTGGTGGCCGTGCGTACGATCCGACAGCGATGGATCCGGGGGTGATGAAAACGATTTGGGGGGCGATTGCGCTGGAGACGAGCACCCAGTACGCTGTCGGGTTTCCGGTTGGGACGTCGCTGAAGCCTAAGAATCACAAGGTGGAGATTCGGCTGGCGGATCCGCAGAAGGGCACGGTGAGGGGCGGTCAGCTTTCGGTTCGTTACTGAGGACGCAGCAGGGGAGCAGTTGCAGGCCCTGGAGAAAGCGGTGAAGAAATGCGGATCGGTCTGACTGGCGTTTTTGTGGCCACCGCGCACCTCGACGAACTGCTTTGGGCTGGAGTGCCGCGTTGAAGAGGCGGCGGCCTTCACGGATGGGAACTGTCTGGTCTTCCGGACTGTGCAGGAACAACACGGGGGAGCCGATTTTAGCGATGCGCTGGATGGACTCGGACGGGTTGCGGATGAGCAGGCGAACGGGGAAGTACGGGTAACGCTGCTGCCCGATGGCGACGACGGAAGCGGAGGCTCCTTCGAGAATCACTGCGGCCTCTTCGCTCGGCGAGACCGGCTTCGGTTGGCACGGCGCTGGAACCGCCGAAGCCGCGATACTCGGGAGCCAGCACGTTCATGCCGAGCTCGCGGAGCAGCTGGTAATGAACGATGTTCGGGCGTGAGGAGATGTCGGACGCCTTGCCGTGGAGGAAGATAACCCAGGGGGCGGCGTCATTGTTGGGGATGAGCCAGGCCGGGATGACTTTGACTTGTTCCCACGGTGGCGCTGGCCGGGCGTCGCTGAACTGGGTGGTGGCGCGGAACACGAGGCGGGTTTACTGCATAACGAAATCACCGCACCCGGAGAGGCCGACAGAGCGGCGAGACCGAGTGCGGTGAGGGTTCCGGGGAACGTTTGCGCTGCGTGTATCGGCTACTGAACCTGCTCCAGGACGGTGAAATCGCCGGGATTCCAGGCTTGAGCGATCAGGTAGAACTTCTTGCCGATCTGGCGGAGCACGGCGTTGTGGATGTGCATGAAGTTGGTGAGGCCGAGTTCCTCTTTGGGGAGGATGGTGGAGATGACTTTATCGTTCTCCATAATGTAGATGGCGGCACCCTTGGTCTTGTCGGGATTGTTGAGGGAGGCCACGGCTACATATTTCCCCAGGAAGTAGGTATCGCAGGGGAAGGAATCTTTCGGCATGGTGACGGTGGACAAGTACTTGCCGTCCGGGCTAAAGCGGTCGATTTCGCCATTGGCGCGATCCGCAATGTCGAGGCGCTTCATTTTGGGGGGGACGGTAATCCCGTGGCCCGTGTCGAACTGGCCGACGCCCTTACCCTTGCCGCCGAATGAGAGATTATTCCAGGCGAGTTCCACGGGACTGGTCTTCGAAATACGGGCGGTGAGGACGTAGTCGAGTTTTGAATAGCCGGTGGTGATGTAGAGCTTTCCGTCCAGCTGTTCGACGTCAGTGGGAATGAACGGGCTCTTCGACTTGAAGTATTCGTTGGGGACCGGGTTGCCGAGGTCAACGCCGGGTTCCGGGGCAGAGAGGACGGCATCGAGCTTGCCGTCTAAACCGGTCATAAAAACCTTATTGGCCTCATTGCCGGGAAACATGAGATGGGATTTGTTGTCCGGGGCATGCCAGATATTCGTGTTGTGGAGGTTGGTGTTCTTCATCTCCTCCGGGGTATCGAGCATCCGGGTAGTTTTGAGATCGGCACTGATCTGGATGATGCCGGCGCCCTTGAGGGCGAAGTAGGTCTCGCCCTTACCCTTGGACAGATCGACGGTAAAGCCGCCGTGCGCGCCTTTGAGAACCTTTTGTGCTTCCGGGGGGAGGTGGTCGGACTTGTAGAGCACCTTAAACTTCATCTTGCCCTGCCCGCTGACCGCAGTATTGTCGTTCGCGCGGACGTAGCTGATGGCGAGCAGGGTCGCGAAAAGCGAGAGGATGGAGATTCTCTTCATGGGTTCCTATTCTATGACATTAAGCCCCGCTGCGGTGGCTGAGGTTGAAAGTAAAGGGCCGGGTCAGGTGTTGTGTTTGCCTTCGAGGAACTGGGACAAGCTTCCGGCCATGCGGACGAATTCGGCGGGGATCATGATTACGGTGGTGCTGTTGTTTTCGGCGCCGACTTCGGAGACCATCTGCATGCGGCGCAGTTCGAGTGCGGCCGGGTTGCCTACCATGAGCCGGGCGGCGTCGGCTAGTTTCTGGGAGGCCTCCAGTTCGGCTTCGGCTTTGATGATGCGGGCACGTTTTTCGCGCATGGCTTCGGCTTCCATGGCCATGACGCGCTGCATGTCCTGGGGGATTTCGACGTCCTTCATCTCGAGCAGTTCGACGGTGACACCCCAGGGAGTGGTGGTTTCATAGACGGTTTTGCGGAGCAGGGTGTTGATCTTGTCGCGCTCTTTGAGGACTTCGTCGAGATCGTGCTGGCCGATGACGTTGCGGAGGGTGGTGAGGGCCAGTTGCTGGACAGCGCCGCGGAAATCCTCGACGGTAAGAACAGCCTTCTTGGGATCATCGACTTTGTACCAGAGCACGGCGTTGACTTTGACGGTGACGCTGTCGCGGGTGATGGTCTCCTGCTGTTCGATGGGCTTGGTGACGATGCGGAGATCGACGCGGTTTTCATTTTCGGCACCAAGCGGGATGAGCCAGAAGAGGCCCGGCCCGCGGAGCCCGGTGTAGCGTCCGAGGCGAAAGACGACGGCGCGCTCGTACTCGCGGGCGATGCGGAAGCCGGAGAGGAGGATGAACGCCAAGACCAGGAGGAGGATGATCAGGATGGGCATGTGGCCAGCGTACTACGAAATGAGCGCAAGACGGAAAGTATTCGGGTATCCGGGCTTCCGTTGGCGGGGAGGGAACGGGGCGTTCCATGTTAAGGTGAAACTCCCAGGCACGCCCCGTCTACCGTTGCTCGAGACAGGAGTTATCCTTGCAGCTCCGACTTGGTTTTGAATTAATATACAGCTTTCCGCAGCCGACGCCGATAATTCTTCACGTGAACATTCACTATTCACGGGCGTACGACCTGGTTATCCCGGACCGGCTGATCACGGACCCGTTCGTTCCGGTGACGGGCTACCGGGACGGGTTCGGGAACCTGTGCGCACGGATGGTGGCGCCTCCCGGCGTGATACGCCTGACTGCGGACGGGGTGATTCGGGACAGCGGGGAACCGGACGAAATGAAGTTTGCGGCGGGGCAGGATTCGGTGGAGGAACTGCCGGAGGAGGCGCTGATCTTCCTGCTGGGCAGCCGCTACTGCGAGACGGACCTGCTGTCGGACACGGCGTGGCAACTTTTCAGTGGCACCGCGCCCGGGTTTGCTCGTGTGCATGCCATCTGCGAATACGTTCATCACCATATTGCGTTCAACTACCAAAATGCGCGCTCCACGCGAACGGCCGCACAGGCGTACTACGAGCGCACAGGGGTTTGCCGCGACTACGCGCACCTGGCGGTAACCTTCTGCCGTGCCATGAATATTCCGGCGCGCTATTGCACGGGGTACCTGAGCAACGTGGGCACGAAACCGCCACACGCCCCTGGAGATTTCGCGGCCTGGTTCGAGGCGTGGATCGGCGGGCGCTGGCACACCTTCGATCCCCGGAACCTGGTACCACGTATCGGCAGGATTCTGATGGCGCGGGGCCGTGATGCCTCCGACGTCGCGATCACTACCACGTTTGGGCCCAATGTGCTGGAGAGTTTCCGGGTGTGGGCGAATGAGGTTACTGATGCCGGGGATGAGCGGGGGGGCGGCTAATTCGCCGGCAGCCCCTGGCAGAGTCGAGCACGGATCAGGTAGTAGAGCGTCCGGTAGGCGCAAGGCTGTAAAATCACGTAAGACCCAGCATGTCCGAGCAAACACCTTCTAACGACATTCAATCGACGCTGAATGAGCGCCGTCTGTTCCCGCCATCGGCGGGGTTTTCCGCTGCCGCCCACGTGAAGTCGCTGGACGACTACCAGGCGCTTTATGACGAGGCAGACCGTGATCCGGAGGGCTTTTGGGGCCGGATTGCGGGGGAACTGGAATGGTTCAAGCCCTGGAAGAAAGTTTTGGAGTGGGATGCTCCGTGGGCGAAGTGGTTTGTGGGCGGGAAGATCAATCTGTCGCACAACTGCGTGGACCGGCATTTGAAGTCGTCGCGCCGGAACAAGGCGGCGATTATTTGGGAAGGCGAGCCGGGTGATGTTCGGACGCTGACGTATCAGCAACTGCATTCGGAAGTTTGCAAGTGCGCGAATGTGCTGAAGTCGCTGGGCGTGAAGAAGGGCGACGTGGTGGCCATTTATATGGGGATGTCGCCGGAGTTGGCGATTGCTCTGTTGGCTTGTGCCCGGATTGGGGCTCCGCACACGGTGGTATTTGGTGGGTTTTCGGCGCAGGCGCTGGTGGACCGGATAACGGATTCGCAGGCAGTGGCGGTGATCACGCAGGACGGTTCGTTCCGGCGTGGGGTGGAAGTGAAGCTGAAGCCGGCGGTGGATGAGGCGCTGCGGCATTGTCCGTCGGTGAAGCATTCGCTGGTGTACAAACGGTCGGGGACGGTGCAGCATATGGAACCGGGGCGCGACCACTGGTGGCATGAGCTGATGCTGAACGCGTCGGACGAGTGCCCGGCAGAGCCGCTCGATTCGGAGCATCCGCTATACCTGCTTTATACGTCGGGGACGACGGGGAAGCCGAAGGGGATTCTGCACACGACGGGCGGGTACGCGGTAGCGACGTACATTACGACGAAGTGGGTTTTCGATATCCGGGATGAGGATGTTTACTGGTGCACGGCCGACATTGGCTGGGTGACGGGGCACAGTTATGTGGTCTACGGGCCGTTGCAGAACGGCGCGACGATTCTGATGTATGAGGGCGGGCCGACGCATCCGCAGCCGGACCGGTTCTGGGAGATTATTGACCGCCATAAGGTGACCATCTTCTACACGGCTCCGACGGCGATTCGGGCGTTTATGCGGCTGGGCGAGAACTGGCCGGCGAAGCATTCGCTGAAGTCGTTACGGCTGCTGGGGAGCGTGGGCGAGCCGATTAATCCGGAAGCGTGGATGTGGTACCGGAGTGTGATTGGGCATAATAACTGCCCAATTGTGGATACGTGGTGGCAGACGGAGACGGGCGCGATCATGATCAGCCCGATACCGGGGGCGACGGATACGAAGCCGGGGTCGTGCACGCGACCGCTGCCGGGGATCAAGGTTGAAGTGGTTACGCGGGAAGGTGAGCCGGTGGCGCCGGGGTCGGGAGGCTTCCTGGTGATACGGAAGCCGTGGCCTTCGATGCTGCGGACGATTTACGGGGATAACCAGAGGTATCAGGACGCGTACTGGTCACAGATTCCGGGGTCATACTTTACGGGCGACGGCGCGCGGATGGATGAAGACGGGTATGTGTGGGTGATGGGCCGGGTGGACGACGTGATCAACGTGTCGGGACACCGGATGAGCACGATGGAAGTGGAGTCGGCACTGGTGGCGCATCCGCTGGTGGCGGAGGCTGCGGTGGTGGGGCGTCCGGACGAGATTAAGGGCCAGGGGATTGTGGCGTTTGTGACGCTGCAGCTGGGCACGGACGCGACGGAAGATTTGAAGGCGGAGCTCAGGCTTTGGGTGGCGAAGGAGATTGGGTCACTGGCGAAGCCGGATGAGATTCGGTTTACGGATGCGCTGCCGAAGACGCGGTCAGGGAAGATTATGCGGCGGTTGCTGCGGGAACTGGCGGCGGGTGGGGACGTGAAGGGCGATACGACGACGCTGGAGGATTTGGGAGTGCTGGCGAAGTTGCGCGCCGACGAAGACTAGCGGACGCGGAGTTTGCGAGGGAGGGCCGGGGTCAGCAAAGTTGCGCTGATCGCCGGCCCTTTTTGTATTTTGGGGCCCAGAATTTGCTTTTTTGGATTAGAAGAGGTATTTGAGGCCGAACTGGATGAGGCGGGGGGCCACAGCGGTTTGGGTGATGACACCAAAGGTGGCGGTGCGGAGGGCCGTACCCGGATTGCCGAACTGGGCGTGATTCATGGCGTTGTAGAACTCCATGCGGAAGGCGAGTTCGGCGTTTTCATGAATGCCCCCGACGCGGGTACGTTTGCCGAGGGAAAAGTCGGAATTTACCTGACCGGGGCCGTTCAGGATACTTTGGCCGGCGTTGCCGTAGCCGGCGGAACCGTCGCTGCCGAGGACGGTGGGCGCGCAGATGGCGGTGGAGTCGAGCCAGTGTCCGAGGCGGGAGGAGATAGAGCCGACGGTGGCGAGCGAGTTGTAGCTGGCGCCGGGGCACATGGTGATGGTGGAGGTGGCGGCGCGACCGTAGACGGTGCCGCCGTTGGGGTCAGTCAGCGTCATGGGGAGGCCGCTCTGGAACAGAACGATGCCGGAGACGGACCAGCCCTGGGCGAGGACTTGTTGCAGACGTGAGGTGCCGACGGGCAGGGGCAACTGGTAATCGAAGTTGGTGATCATGCGCTGGTTGCGGTCAAAGGACGCGCGGGCTTTGGAGAGCGCGAGAGTGTTCTGGTCATTGAGAACACTGGTGTTGTTTTCGGCCTTCGAGAGCGTATAGGCGGCCTGGAAGGTTAAGCCATGCGAGATCTGCTTGCGGAGGGTAGCCTGCATGGAGTGGTACCAGGAAGCTCCGCTGAATTCACTCGTGGTGAGCGCGGTGGGAGTTTCGCCGAGGACGGGTACGCGGCGGGCGGCATTGGCGGCGGTGTTGGTGGTGATGCAGTGGGTTGTGTCGCCATCGTAACCGCAGTTGAGGGGTTGTGCGGCGGAGGCGAGGAGGGGTTGATTCAGGCCTCGGGAGAGCTGGAGATTATTGGCCGAGGAGCCGACGTAGCCGAGGTCGAGCGAGAGTTGGTGGCCGAGCTGGGATTTGATGGTGAGGTTCCACTGCTGGAGGCGCGGGACGAGGTACTCGGGGCCGGCGAGACGGTCAGAGAGTTGCGACGTGAGGGTACGCGGGACGTAACCGAGGGTAGTGGTGGGGAAGGGTTTGGAGAAGGTGGAGAGGTTGTTGCTGGAGTCGGAGTTGGTAAAGCCCTGGGCGAAGGGGGCGGAGGTAAAGAGCGGGGCGTTGGCGGCATTGCCGCTGAAGAGCGGGGCCTGGTAGAACCAACCGTAAGCGCCGCCGACGACGACTTTTCCGCTGGTACCGAAGGGTTGCCAGGCGAAACCGACGCGGGGAGCAAATTTCGTGAGTGGGGTTCCGTTATCGTAAAAGCTTTTTGAACCGCGAAGGGTGACGCCGGAGGGGGGCGCACCGAAGGCCTGGCCGGTGTACGGATTGATGAGACTGGGGTCGTAATTGGCGGCGACGGTATTGCCGGCGAGGGTTCCGGAGGCGGGGGGGATGGCGGCGGCGCGGATGGCGGAGAGTGAAATATTGCCGATGGTGCCGGCCTCATCGAGAGAGGGCCCAACGTATTCCCAGCGGAGACCGAGGTTGAAAGTGAGGCGGGGGGCAACCTTGTAATCATCCTGCACAAAACCGGCGCCGTAATAGCGGCGGTAGCGATACTGGACATCGCCTAAGGGACCGACGCCTTCGTTGGCCTGGACGGTCTGGATATTGGAGCGGTTGGTGGGGCTGAGGTTGGCGGCGGCGCTGAGGCCGACGAGGAAATCTTCGAAGGTCTGGAAGGTAATTTTACCGCGGGCTCCACCGGTATCGGTACGGCCATTGAACTGATTCAGGAAGTAGCCGCCGGTGCGGACGCGGTGCTTGCCGTAGACGAGGGAGACGTTGTCGGAAAACGTGAAGGTGCGGGTTTCGAAGTGATTGTCGTTGGGGTCGGTGCCGAAGAGCCGGAAGGAACCGAGAGGGCCGAGGATGGTGATTTCGGGAGCCTGGGGGAAGAGGGGATCAACGGCCGTAATACCGACCTGGGAGGCGGCGGGAGTGTTGACGCCGACGGTATCGGTGCGATTGCGGGTGTAGCTGACGACGCCTTCGTTGACGGTGGTGGGGGAGAGTTGGGAGGTGACGCGGACGCTGCCGGCGAAATCGACGGCGGAGAGGGCCTGGGCGGAACCGAAGCCGGGGGTCATGGGCGCGCCGGGGTAGCCGCCGGGGGAGCCGAAGGAGCGGAGCTGGTCAACGGTGGCGGCGAAGACGCGGGCGGAGAGGGTTTGTTTGGGGGAAATGGTGTAGTCGCTGTTGCCGATGAAGTGGTGCTCGTTGTAGGTGGAGGGGACGCTGTAGGCGGAGAAGCCGAGGCCCGCGTTGGCGCCGCTGGTGAGGAGGGTCTGCGGGGTGGGGATGAGGTAGCGGCCGTCGGTGCCTTTCATCTGGAGGAGCTGGAGGGCAACTGGATTGATGGGGGCGGTGGTGGCGGTAGAGCCGTTGGCGCAATCGAGCTGGCGACCGCCGGCGAAGGTCTGGTAACGGGCGTCACCGGCCTTTTGGAGGCCGGGGCAGAACTGGCGGGAGAGGGTGGCGGCGGAGCGGTCGTCGGTCAGGCCGGGGAGGATGAGGTTGGCGACGGAGGTGGGGTCAAGACCGTTCACCTGCAAGGTACCCTGCCAGGAACCGAAAAAGAAGAGTTTGTTGTGTTTGACGGGGCCGCCGACGGCTGCGCCGAACTGGTTCTGTTTCAGGTGGGGTTTGCGCTGGCCGGTGGAGTTGGAGAAGAAGGCGTTGGCGTTAAAAATATCGTTGCGGTTGAATTCCCAGAGGCTGCCGTGGAGGGTGTTCTCGCCGCGTTTGGTCATGAGGTTGGTGGAGGGGACCATGGCACCGAACATGGCGTCGTTCTGGGAGGTTTGGATCTTGAATTCGGAGATAGCGTCGGGGTTGGGGACGGTGGAGGGGGCCCAGGCGCCGTCGATGTTGTAGCCGCCGGCGGTGGTGTTGCCGTTGACGTTGACGCTGGAGGTGCCGCGGCCGAGGGCACCGGCGTTGGAGACGCTGGAGGAGGAGCCGGACGACATGGAGAGAACCTGGGTGAAGTTTCGGGTATTCAGAGGGACGGCGGTGATGGTCTTTTGGTCAACGAGCGTACCGGTGGAGGGCGCGGTGGCGCGGAGTGTGCAGGTGCAGGCGCCGGTGGTGGCGAAGTCGCCGAGGTCGAGGACGGCGTCGAGAGAGGGCGCTTCGCTGGCGTTGATGGTGAGGTCCACCATGCGCGAGGTTTTGAAGCCTTCGTGACGGAACTCGATCTCATAGGTCCCGATGGGGACGAGGGAGAAGTGAAAGGTGCCGGAGGCGTCGGCGTGGGCGGTGCGGTGGTCGTCTGTGGCTATGTTGCGGAGCGTGATGGTGACGTCGGCAAGGGCCTGGCCGGAGGCGTCTTTCACGGAACCTTCGAGAGCACCGGCGGCGGCGGACTGGGCTTTGGCGGGTGCAGGTGCCAAACCAGAGGTGAGCAGCAGGGAAACGGTGATGAGGGAAGCGAATGCCCCTGGTCTCCGGTAAAAAGGCACTGGAGTACCCTCCGTTCTGTATGAACCTGGAGTCTATCAGGCAGGGTGTGGCGGAGGGCTGGAGACTCTTGTCTCATGCAAGATGAGCCTGAAGGGGGGTACGGATTCTCACGCAAGGTGAGCCTGAGGAGAAGGGGTTGGATGCTGGGGATTGATCATCAGCATGAACGACACGG
>CAIYVZ010000204.1 GCA_903929755.1 uncultured Acidobacteriia bacterium | reverse complement strand
GTGGCTTTGTTTTTTCACCCACCAATCTCATCGCCGTCATCAAACGCCGCGAAGCCCTCGAATCCGCCCGTTTCTACAAACGCAACAACTGGGACAACTCCGAACCCTGGCGCGGCGGCTTTAATTTTCCGCCCGTAACCCCCAGCCGCCTCCCCAAAGCCGCCTGAAACTCCATGCGCCAAAATCGCTACAATAGACCCAGGCCCAGGAACCCAGGCGCAAAACCCGGAGCCTCCCCGTCGAGTTTCAAGCCCCAAAACACCAGTAATCCCGCCCTGCGTAACAATTGTTACCATTGCGTGAGGAATCTTCCGGCAGCCCCATGCTGCACGCAAGCACCCAACCGTTTTAAGGAGATGCACCGAAAAATGACCCAACGATTCTCGGCACTCTGGCGATCCCGCCGCTTGCCGGCCAGCTGGTCCACCGCAGCGTTAACAGCGCTCGCCCTCGCCAGCGTCGCCCCGCCTCACCTCCTCGCCCAGACAAAAGGAACCTGGCTCCTCCAGGACGCCCGAATCGTCCCCGTCTCCGGCCCTGCCCTCGATCACGGTGCCGTACTCGTCCGCGATGGCCTCATTGAAGCCGTCGGAGCCAACCTCCCCGGCCTCAATATACCCAAAGACGCCTCGGTCATCGACTGTAAAGGTCTCACCATCTACCCCGGCCTCGTCGACGGTCTCAGCAACTGGGGCCTCACCAACTCGCCCCCCACCTCTGCCGCCCCTGCTGCCGGGGGGCGCGGCGGCGGACGCGGCCCGGCACCAGCCCCCGCAGCCCCCACCCCCACTCCGGCACCCCAGGGCCAAACCGCCTCCCGCGGCCCCGAAGACCGCCCCTCCACCACCTCCTGGATCAAAGCCGCCGACCAGCTCTACCCCAATGACCGCGCCCTCGAAACCGCCCGCAACGGCGGCTTCACCTCCGCCGTCACCTTCCCCACCGGCAACATCTTCTCCGGCCAGGGCTCCGTCATCAACCTCGCAGGCGAACGCGCCGGTGACCTCGTCCTTGCCGAAGCCGTCGGCCAGTACCTCTCCCTCCGCACCGCCGGCTTCCGCAGCTACCCCGGCTCGCTCATGGGCACCATCGCCTACATCCGCCAAATCTATCTCGACGCCGACCGCTACAAGCTCGCCAAAGCCATCTACGAAAAACACCCGCAAGGCCTCCAACGCCCCGCCTATGACCGCGCTCTCGAAGGCGTCCTCGCCAGCCAGCGCATCCTCCTCCCCGCCACCCGCAACGTCGAAGTGGAACGCATGCTGGCTTTTGCCCAGGAACTTAAAATAAACGACGTCAAGGTCAACGCCATCCTCTACGGTGGCCACGAAGCCTGGCGCTCCATCGATGTCCTCAAACAGTCCGGAACCCCCGTCCTGCTCAGCCTCAAGTACCCAGAAAAGGCCACCGACGCCGACCCCGCTCTCGATGAAGCCGACCGCATCCTCGAACTGCGCGACAAAGCCCCCAACACCCCCGGAGCCCTCGCCAAAGCCGGCATCAAATTCGCCTTCTACTCCGACGGCGTCGCCACCCCGCGCGAACTCAAAGCCGCCGTCAAGAAGGCCATCGACGCCGGTCTCGACCCCGCCGCCGCCCTCCGCGCCCTCACCCTCTCGCCTGCGGAAATCTTCGGAGTTTCTGACCGCATCGGCAGCATCGAAAAGGGTAAAATTGCCAATCTGGTAGTTGCAGACGGCGATCTGTTCGCCACCAGCACCAAAGTTAAGTACGTTTTCATCGACGGAGCCCGCTTCGAACCCCCCGTCGAAGAAGCCGCCCCCGCCCGCCCCAACGGTGGCCGTGGCGCCGGACGTGGAGGTCCTGCCAGATGAATCGCCGAACTCTCTTAATCACCCTCGCCGCCCCGGTGGCAACCCCGTTCCTGACGAAACTCGCCGCGCAGAGTGCGGCTTCAGGTAACGACACCGTTCTCATCCAGAACGCCACCATTCTCACCATCACCAACGGCACCGTGAAAGGTTCCATCCTCCTCCAGGGTGGCAAGATCGCTGCCATCGGCGAGAAGGTCCTCGCCCCCACCGGAGCCAAAGTCATTGACGGAGCCGGTAAATTCGTCATGCCCGGCATCATCGACTGCCACTCCCACATCATGGCCGAAGCCATCAATGAAGGCAGCGTCTCTGTCTCCTCCATGGTCGGCATTGAGGACGTGCTCAACCCCGAAGACATCGGCATCTACCGCGCCCTCGCCGGCGGCGTCACCACCGCCAACATTCTCCACGGCTCCGCCAACTCCATCGGCGGCAAAACCATCGTCATGAAGATGCGCTGGGGTAAGAACGCCCAGGCCATGAAGTTCGAAGGCGCCATGCCAGGCATCAAATTCGCCCTCGGAGAAAACCCCAAGCGAGCCGGCCAGGCTGTGGCCGCTGGTCTCGCCGGAGCCCCCACCGGAGCCCGTTACCCCGCCACCCGCATGGGCGTCGAAGACGTCATCCGCGAAGCCTTCAACGATGCGAAGGACTATAAGGCCGTTTGGGCCGCCTACAACGCCAAAGCCGCCAAAGGCGAAATCGTCATCCCGCCCAACCGCGACCTGAAACTCGACGCCCTCGTCGAAGTTCTCGACGGCAAACGTCTCGTCCACGCCCACTGCTACCGGCAGGACGAAATCCTCATGCTCATCCACGTCGCCGACGACTACGGCTTCAAGATCCGCACCTTCCAGCACGTCCTCGAAGGCTATAAGGTCGCGAAGGAAATCGCCGCCCATGGAGCCGGGGCTTCCACCTTTGCCGACTGGTGGGCCTACAAGCTGGAAGCGCAGGACGCCATCCCCTGGAACGCCGCCATCCTCGTGAAGAAGGGCGTCCTCACCTCCCTCAATTCCGACGACGCCGAGCTCATGCGCCACCTCGACAAGGAAGCCGCCAAGACCGTGAAATACGGTGGCCTCACCGAGACCGAAGCCCTCTCGCTCGTCACCATCAACCCCGCAAAACAGCTAAAGATCGACAACCGCGTCGGCTCGCTCGAAGTCGGTAAGGATGCCGACGTGCTCCTCTACGACGCCCATCCTCTCTCCAATTTCAGCAAAGTGGAGAAGGTCTGGATCGACGGTCACCCGTACTTTGACCGCGACGAAGACATCGCCAACCGTACAAAGAAGGACCTCGAAAAGAAGGCGCTCATCCAGAAGGCCTCCGCCGACCAGCGCGGCCCCGGCGGACGAGGCGGAACCGCAACTCCCCCCCCCACCACGCCGCAGGAAGGATCCAACCAGTGAGATTCAAACAGCTAGTCACGTTCATCGCCACCGCTTCCGCCGTGTTCGCCCAGCCCGCCGCCACCGGCATCTCCGGAGCCCCGGCCGCCGGTGGAGACTCCTTCATCATCAAAGGCGCCACCGTACACCCGGTCTCCGGTGCTGATATCCAGAACGGCTCCGTCATCGTCCGCAACGGCAAGATCCTCGGAGTCGGCAAGAACCTGGCCGCCCCCAAAGATCTCAAAATTATCGACGGTAAAGGCCTCCACGTCTACCCCGGCATGATTGACGCGGCCACCGAAATCGGCCTCGTCGAGATCAGTTCCGTCCGCGAAACGTCCGACACCACGGAACTCGGCAAGTTCAACCCGCACCTGGTCGCCCTCACCGCCGTGAACCCGGAAAGCGAACACATCCCGGTCACGCGCTTCAACGGCATCACCTCGGCGCTCACCATGCCCGCCGGCCAGTTGATCTCCGGCCAGGTCTCTCTCATCCATCTCGATGGCTGGACCACCGACGAAATGGGCATAAAACCCCGCGCCGGTCTCCACATGCGCATGCCTGCCATCGCCACCCCGCGCGGCAACTTCGCCTTCGATTCAGGAGACGCCCCCGGCGGAGGAGGCCGCAACAGCTTCACCGAAGCCAAACGGAACTTCGACAAGGAAATGGCCGAACTGAACGAGTTCTTCGAAAGCGCCCGCCGCTACATGCAGCTCAAAGCAGCGCAGCCCGCAGGCTTCAAGCCAGATCTGAAACTCGACGCCATGATCCCCGTTCTGGAAGGCAAAGAACCCGTTCTCATCACCGCCGTTCGCGAGCGCGAAATTAAGGACGCCCTCGCCTTTGCCGACAAGCAGAAGCTGAAAATCATCCTTCTCGATGCCCAGGAAGCCTGGAAGGTAACGAAAGAGATTAAGGAGCACAACGTTCCCGTCGTCCTCGGCCCCATGCTCTCCCTGCCCCTCAATGAGGACGATCCCTACGACCGCCAGTACACCACGCCTGCCGATCTCCTGAAGGCCGGCATCCTCTTCTCCATCGGGACGCTGGAAGGCAACGCCAACCTGGCCTCACGCAATCTGCCCTTCCAGGCCGCCCAGGCCGTAGCCTTCGGCCTGCCCCACGATGAAGCCATCAAGGCCGTCACCATAAACGCCGCCCAAATCTGGGGCGTCGGAGACCAGATCGGCACCCTCGAAGAAGGCAAATGGGCCGACCTGATCCTCACTGATGGAGACCCCCTCGAAGCCACCACTACCGTGAAACAGGTCTTCGTGAAGGGCAAACCCTCCGACATGGGAAACAAACAGCGGCAGCTCTACGAGAAGTACATCAATCGCCCGAACTAACGCCCACGAGGCGGCGGCCCCCCAGGCCCACCAGGGCCCCGGGGACCACCCTGCCCCGGCCGCTCCGCCTGGAGTTTCTTCCACTGCTCCGGAGTCAACACCCGGCGAATACCCAGCAGAAACCGGGCATTCGCTTTTTCCAGTTCCGCGCGGCCCTGCGCCACTTTGTCGATCTGGGCCAGAATCTTCGTCTCCTCCGGAGCGTCTGAGCTCATCAGCGGCTCCAGAATCATTTCGTCTTTCTGCAGCGTGGCATTCAGGTCCACCAGCTTCAACCGATTCGCCTGGAAGATGTCGTCCATCTTCTTCTGCTGTTCGGAATTTATGCCGATCTTCTGCACCATCTCCGGGCTGTTCCACCACCGCCCGCCAGGCCCCGGCTGTCTGTCACGGCCACCGCGCGCCGGGCCCATCTCCCCACCGCCCATGCGTCCCATCATGCGTCCGCGCACACCCCCCGGACCTGGCCCCTGCGCCTGCGGGGGTGGTGGTGGCTGAGGCGGTGCCGGAGGTGGCGTCTGCGCCTGCACAGCGCCTGCCAGCAGGAAAATTGTTGATGCTGCACTAAGTCGTTTCATAAGCCTTTATTCACTCTTTCCTTCCGGCCACGTCAGCGCCGCCAGCGGCTCCATAGCCCCCGGAACCCGACGTGCCAGTTGCGCATTTACCTGTTCAAACAAAACCAAATCCGAGACTTCCACCGCCGCCACCACCACAGGAGCCGGCCTCGGCGGATACAACGTGATCGCCGCCAGCAGTGCCGCCAGCGCGCCCGCCAGCACCAGGCGAGGAACCCACCTGGCGGTCGGAACCCGGATCACCGGTGCCTCGGCTGACATACTCCGCACGCCCTCGCGGAAACTCCCGAGGAGCGCGTCAAACCGGGCAACCTCACCGCGGCACGCCACACAAACTCCCACGTGCGCCACCAACTCTTCAGGCCGCTCGCCCGCCATCCATTCCGAAAACTGCCGGTCATTCAGATGCTCGCTCACTGCCCCGCTCCTTTTACCTTCGCCCGAACCGCCTGCAAAGCCCGGAATAAGTGGACCTTCACCGTACCTTCGCTCAACCCCGTCGCCGCGGCGATTTCCAGCAAATCCATGTCTTCCACAAAGCGCAAAAGAAACACTGTCCTTTGTCTTTCCGGAAGGCTTGCCGTAGCATTCCAAACCGCCGCTAACTGCTGCCGTGCCGACGCCGCCTTCTCCGGCGAACTCTTCCCGTCCGCCACAATCAGATCGTCAACCGAAGCCTCCGTGGTTCGCTTCCAAAACTGCAACCGCCGGTTTCGAATCCGGTCCCGAATCAGATTGACCGCAATCTGCATCAGCCAGGTGGAAACCGAAGCTTCCCCACGAAACCTGTCACGAGCTTTCCATGCCTTCAGAAGACAATCCTGCGCCAGACTTTCCGCCGCACCCTTGTCTCGCAATGACCCGAGGGCGAACCTATAGATGCGCGGCCAGTACTCGGCCACCACCGCATCAAAGTCCGTTAGTTCCGCAGCCCGTTCCATCGCGGTTGGAGCCCATTCTGTCGCGGCTTGCATTCCTTTATGTAGACGCTGCTCGCCACCTGGGGTTTACTTCGAGCCAAACAATTCACAGGAATCTAACAGGATGGTGATTGGCCCGTCATTCACCAGCTCCACATCCATGTGTTCACGGAAGACACCGGTACCAACATGCAACCCGGTTTTTCTTGCCGTCGCAACAACCAGGTCATACAGCTCTTTGGCACGCTCCGGCGGAGCCGCTTTTTCAAAACTCGGACGCCGACCTTTACGGCAGTCCCCATACAGCGTGAATTGCGAGACCAGCAATAATCCGCCCGCCGTCTGCAGGACACTCAGGTTCATCTTGCCCTCCGTATCGGCACAGATCCGAAGGTTCACCAGTTTCTCCACCATGGAGGCGACGTCCTGTTCTGTATCTCCCGATGAGATCCCAATCAGAACCACCAGCCCTTTTTGGATAGCCCCGGTAACTGCCCCTGCCACAGTTACCGTAGCCCGGGATACTCGCTGAATAACAAAACGCATATAATTATCCTCCTTGTATGATAGAGTTATACTTCAGATTCTTATGGCAAGACTAACTACAGCAACAGATAACGCCGAAATTCTCAGCTACGCTCTCCGTCACCTGGAGCAGGAGCGAGACAGCATTCTGGCCAAGATCGCCCACATCAAGCAACAGCTTGGTGTTGAAGTGCGCCCCGTCGGCCGCCCGAAGAAAGTGGCCGCTCCCGCAGCCGCCGTGGCAGCCCCGGAAGAGGAAACTCCCGAGGCGTCCGAAACAGGTAAGAAGTCTCGCGTCCTGAGCCCGGCCGCACGCAAGCGCATCTCGCTGGCACAGAAGAAGCGCTGGGCCGCAAGTCGCGGCGAAAAAGCTTAATAGTTACCAGTCGAACTGAGTAACTATCTGCTCCAGCGAACCTCGCGCCGTAATCGAGCCTTCCTGAAAGAACACAGCCTCCGCCGCTAACGAACGGGCGAATGGCATGTCGTGAGTGATCAGGATTTTAGCTTGCGGCAGACCTGCCAAAAGAGTCGCAAGACTTCTTTGTCCCGGCGGGTCCAGAAAAGTAGTTGGTTCATCCAGAACAAGTAACAAAGGGTCGCTCGCCAATATACCGGCGATTGCGACCCTTTTCTTTTCCCCGGAGCTGAGGTGCCAGGGCGCCTTGCCGGACTTGCTCTCCATCCCCACCTGACGCAACGCGGCTATGGCTTTGTCGGTTGCCTGCTCCGGACTCAGCCCGGCGCTGAGAGGCGCGAAGGCGACATCCTCCAGCACCGTGGGCATAAATAACTGGTTGTCCGAATCCTGAAAGACCAGCCCCACCTTACGTCGAATCGCCGCCAGGTGTTTCCCTCTCACGGCAACGCCGTCAATCAGAACGCTGCCTGCCGAAGGCTGCAACAGCCCGTTGAGATGGAGAGCGAAGGTGGTTTTCCCCGAGCCGTTCGGGCCCAGCAAAGCCACGGTTTGGCCGGCATCCAGATTGAAATCGATGCCCCGCAGCGCCTCAGTACCGTCTTCCCAGGCGTAGCAGAGGCCACGAACTTCAACGATCCGACTCATCGCAGGGCCACCCTGGCCGCGATAACGGGCAGCGCCAGGCCGAGCACGTACCACGCATCGGCAAGGTTCGGACGTAAGACACGAAAGCGGGGAATAGCGCCGTCGAAGCCTCTGGCCGTCATCGCCTGGTGGATCGAGTTTGCCCTGCCCCACGACCGGGCGAAGAGGACTCCGGCGGCGGCGGCAGCCCGCCGGAATTCCCGAGAGCCCAACTTCCCGGCCCGGCTGGAAGCGGCCGCCCGCATGGCGCTGGCCTCTTCGAGCAGCACCAGCAAGTAGCGGTAGAGAAACTGCATGACCTGGACAAGAAAACGCGGGGCATGGAGCACTTCGAGACCGGCCAGCAGATCGGGCTGTGAAGTGGTGCTCATCAGCAACACGGTGGTGAAGGCGGAGAGCCAGGAGCGCGCCATAATGGCCAGACCCTTTTCCGGCGCTCCGGCAAAGAAGCTGAAAATCGCGAAGACGGTGGCAAAGGGCAGGACCACCGACGCTGCCATTTGTACCCGCAGGACGGGCAGGCGTGCGGCCCAGGTGAGCACGCTCAGCATGGCGAAATAGAGCAGCCCGAGGGGCCAGTGCGCGGGCTGCAGGGTCGCGATGGAGACAAGGAAGGCGAGCGTAACCACGATCTTGGCGGCCGGGTGCCGCCGATGGGCGAAACTAGTTCCCCGGCTCCAGAGTTCCAGGCGTGCGTGCCGCAATCAGGCGCCTTCTCCGGTAGCCCGGAGACCTCGTGAGAGGGCCACGCAAACCACGTAAATGACGACGAGGCCCGCCACCCCGGCCACTGACTTTGCGAGCCACGGATTGCTCACGAACGACGCCTGGTAAGCGCCCAGGGGCGAGGTGATGATGGACGTGGCGTTGCCGGAAATTCCGGTCTTCAGGGCCAGCGATTGGAGGCCATCGGGACGGTCCGACGCGATCATCCAGCCCGCTGAGCCCAGCAGGGCAGCGGCCCCTCCGGCGAAGACCCAGGCCCGGCCACCCGTAGTCGGCTTCCGCAGGCAGCCGGGCTGGATCCGTTCCAGAGCTACGGCGACAGCCATAGTGAGCGCGCCTTCAATCACGGCAGAGACCAGGAACCACGCGAAAGAGATGCTAAGCATGGTGGGGGGCATCGACACCCCGGAGATCAGCAGTTCGCTCAGGGCAAGTACCGCCGCGCTGAGCAGCGAACAGAACCCGGCAAGGAATAAGCCGGCACGAGAGCCCCTGAGCGCCGCGAAAGGCAGATAGCCGGCGAAGACGCCGACGATGGCCATATTGAAGACATTTGCGCCCAGTGCCAGGAGCCCGCCATCCTGAAACAAGAGAGCCTGGGTGGCCAGAATCGCGGTCATCACGATAGCCGCCGCGGCAGGCCCCAGCAAGCAGCCAAGCAGGGCCGCCCCCACCAGGTGGCTGCTGGTGCCGTTCCCTGCCGGGAAATTGATCATCTGGGCGGCGAAAACGAACGCCCCCATCACCCCCATCAGGGGAATCCGGTGGTGATCGAACTTCGCCTGAGCGCGCCGCGCGAGAACTGCAACGGCAGGCACTGCGAGCAGATCCGTCGCTATCCAGACCCGCGTACTCAGATACCCGTCGGGAATATGCATGAATCACCCTCAAGGTAGCACGTTGTTTTAATTCGTGACACGCCACCTGCAGTGAACAGTACGGAACTGGCGGGTGTTTGGATTACCGAAGCGGTGGGATGACACGACTACCGGCGCTGGCGTGCAGGAGTGCGAACGGAGCGAAGCTGGGCGTCTTCCAGACCTTTGGTTTCCTGCCAGGTGTAGATCATGCGGCTGATGACCGTAACGTTGGTGAAGATGGCGAGAATCCAGAGGACATGGGGCATGCGGTTGGCCAGTGCCCCCAGAATAACCAGCACGACGCGCTCCGGGCGTTCCATGAAGCCGACTTTGCAGCGGGGAATGGTGTTTTCCGCGCGCGCCCGGGTGTAGCTCACCATCACGGTGCCCATCATGACGAGGGCGCAAAGCACCACGTAAAAATACCGGTTGATGGAAGCGTAGTAGACCTGCAGGCCGACCAGAACAGCGAGATCGGAATAGCGGTCGATGACGGAATCGAAGAAGCCACCAAATTTGGTAACCTGGTTGGTTTCGCGGGCGACGCGGCCATCAACCATGTCGAAGAGCCCGGCGCCGATCACCACAATGCCCGCCCACCAGAAGTTACCCGCGGAGAACAGCCAGGCGGCCCAGGCGTTGATGACGAGGCCCAGGAAGGTAAGGACATTGGGATGGACGCGTGACAAAGCAAGACCGGCAACGATCCAGTGAATGATCTTGCCGAAAAACAGTCCGATGCCGCGCGAAAACGTCATGGTTTAGTGGTTATTGGAGGTCGTGGAGAGTCTTGAGCCGTAAAATCTCCAGCTCTTTGGCTCCACCCGGAACTTGCAGCTTAACAGTATCGCCTATCTCTTTGCCCAATAGGGCGCGACCGATGGGGGAACCGGTGGAAATCTTGCCCTTCGGGGCATCCGCTTCTTCGCTGGTGACAAGTTCGTAAGAGATCTCTTCGTCGCGAACAAGATCGAGCACGTCGACCTTGGAAAACAGGCCGACTCTGTCGCGGGGAATCTTCGCAAGATCGATCATGGCGAATTCGCCGAGACGCTTCTGCAACTGGCCGAGGCGGGCGTTCACAAAGCCCTGGCGCTCCTTCGCTGCGTGGTATTCGGCGTTCTCTTTGAGATCGCCGTGAGCACGAGCTTTCAGGATTTCCCGGGGAAGTTCGTTGCGGAGTTCGTACTCCAGGGCGGCGATTTCTTTTTCCAGCTTGATGCGAATTGCGAGCATGATTGGGGCGTTCGGGACCAGACAGATCCAAAGGGTTATTATAGCCGGGTTGACGCCCCGGCTGGTGGCAATTTACCGGATCACGATCTGCGAGGCTTTCGCGGCGACGCCACCAATCGACAGACTGAGGGTTTGGAGACCGGTTGGCGCGTCGGCGGGGACCTGGACGTTGATCTGGTAGAGGCCGATGGTTTGGGGGGTGAGACCGCTGAAGAGAATCTGGGCAGGCTGGCCTCCGATGGTCACGACAGCCTGTGAAGTGGTGCGGCCGAGAACGGTTCCGCTGGACTGCTGCCCGGTGGCGGGGGTGTTATCGACTGGCCCCAGGCCGTTGGCGTACAGGGTGATGAACTTGCCGCGGGTTGCCGCGTTCTGGCTGGTGATGAGGGCGTAACCCTGGTCCTGGGCAACGACGGAGAGGGCGCCGTTGGTGGCGTCGCTGTACTCGAAGAAGGCCGGGGAGGCTGCGGCGAGGGGCAGGTTGTAGGTGGGACCTGCCATGTCGTGATAGCGAACCTTGACGGTTGCCGAGGTCTGGCCCTGCAGTTCCCAGGGGATCTGTACATTGATGAGGGTCGGGTTGATGTAAGAAATGGGGGCGACGGCGCTGACGCCTGGCGCGTCAAAGGTAACCGAGACGACGCCAAGCGACAGGGGGAGATAGCCGGTAACGGGAATGACCGGGGTTGAAGAGAAATCGACGCCGGAAATGGTCGCGTAGGAGCCGGGGGCGAGGCTGCCCGAGAGCTGGGTGGCGGCGTTGAAGATCCCTTTGGAGATGTAGGGAGTGAAGTTGACGAAATGGTAGAATTCCCAGCCGATGGTGGATGAAATATACCCGTCGATGGCCTGGATGGAGGTGGTACGTCCTTCCCGGACATAGGCGGCGGCGATGCCATAGACGTCGGTGGCCTGGTCGGCGTAGTTGGAGTCGATGACAGCGGAGGGCTGCCAGGCGGTGGGGGCGTTGACGATAGGAGCCCCGTACTGGTCAATGACGCGGAAGGCAATGAGGACCGGGTATTCGGAAACGACAGCGAAGTAGTTGTCGCCGATAATCGGGTAGGCGTTGGCGGCTTTTTTATCGCTCACCAGGTAGGAATAAGGGATGTGGAAGTTGCCGCTTCCGCCGGTGACGTTGATTTGCCCTTCGTAAGTTCCAGCGTTCGGGACTCGGCCACTGAGCGCAATGGTGACGATCTGCGACTGCCCGGCGCCTAAGGAGACGCTTGCAGGACTGACGGTGACGGAGGCGTTGGAGTCGGAATCGCGGGCTGCGACGGCGAGGTTCAGGGTTACCGGCGCGGCTCCTGCATTGGTGAGGGTGACGGTGGTTCCGGAGGGAAGAGCGGTCCCGATGAGGCCGAAGCCGACCACGGAGGGCTGGGCGGTAATGGAGGAAGTGACGGCGGCGGCGGCGTTGAGTTTACCGGCCCCGATTGCTGTAACGCGCGCCAGACCACCAGCGTCGGCATCAGTGACGACTCCGTTGGAGGCGGTGTTGACGAGCGCGCTCTTGAGCTGGCCGGGGGTGTAGCCGGGGTGCGCCTGCTTCACTAACGCCGCCGAACCGGCGACCATGGCGGCGGCGTAACTGGTGCCATCGACGGCGGCGTAACCGCTGACGTCGAAAACATCGCCGTTGGGATCGTAGCGCTGGGTGGCGGTATAGATGCCGGAACCGACGGCCGCAATTTCAGGCTTCAGACCGTTGGTACCAAGGGCGGGGCCACGGGAAGAATCGAAAGCCATGACGTCGGAGCCAACGTCGGTGGAAACGAGCGTGGGGTCGATGGTGATGGTGAGGCCGGGGTTGCCCTTTACGGCCGCGCGGATGGCGAGGCCGGCGGTGTTGCCGACGTACTCAATGGGGATGCCTGTTTCGTTGAGGAGATAGCTGGGGGGCAGGATAGCGTCAGAAGCGGTGTCGTACATCAGCACGGCGATGGCACCGGCGGTCTGGGCGGCGGTCACCTTTTGGAAGAAGGCGCAGGTTCCGCGGGCCAGCAGGACGATCTTACCGGTGAGAGACCCAGCGGGCGCACCGGAACACATAGTGGCGTCAGTGGCGACCGTGCCGAGGTCAATGAGGGACCCGGTAAAGGGGCCGGTGAATTTGGGCCCGTTGCCGGAATACCCCTTCCAGGAAGTGCCATTCACCTTCACCTGGTTGTAGATAAGGTGCGCGTTGGTGGTGGAGCCGACGGTGAGGGCGGAGGGGGCCGTGCCGGGCGAGCCGATAGTCCCCAGCGTGGGGCAGGTAAGGCCGGCGCAACCATCGTTGCCGGCTGCTACGACGACCAGCATGCCGGCCTGGACTGCGTGTTCGACAGCGTAGGCATTGATATCGCAGGTGGTGGCGGGAATGTAGGTTCGCAGCTGGGTGCCGGAGCAGGCGGTGGCGGTATCGAGCGGGCCGTAAAAGGGCGCGGTCATCGGGGAAGTTCCAACGGCGAGGATTGCAATATCCATGCCGTCTGTATAGGCGTCTTCGAGGGCCTGGACGAGGAGGGCTGTCGAAGATGTGTCGTGGATGCCGGGAGTGCCGAAGATCTTGTAGTTGCCGAGCCAGGCTTTGGGGGCGACGCCGGAGATGGCGGCGAGCGGGGCGTTGACGGCGACTCCGGCAGCGATGGCGGCGAGCGCGGTGCCGTGGCCGACGCGGTCACGGGGAGAGAAATCGTCGGGGCTGGAGAGGGTGGGGTCGGAACTGCTGAGGGAGGAAATGTAGCTGCGGGCGGCGATGACTTTGCCGGTGGTGAAGTTGGGGTCGCCGACGGGGAAGCCGGGGGGCGCCTTCATGGAAGGATCGGTGAGAGCGGGGTGGGCCTGATCGATGCCGCTGTCAATGATGGCGATCTTGATGCCGGTGCCAGCCTGGCTGGGGCCTCCGACGCTGTTCC
Organism: uncultured Acidobacteriia bacterium; assembly: GCA_903929755.1. Taxonomy (GTDB): domain Bacteria; phylum Acidobacteriota; class Terriglobia; order Bryobacterales; family Bryobacteraceae; genus BOG-234. Next base: position 7,642 of record CAIYVZ010000204.1, on the reverse strand, counting down.
AGGCCTGGCGGACGGCGTTGGCGTCGAGGGCTCGGTCCATTTTGCGGCGGAGGGGGGTGGTGAGAGATACGCCGAGGACACCGGGGAGGCTGCCCAGTTGGAGGGCCTGTTCGCGGCTGGCTTTGACGTAGACGGCATTGACGAGGGTGTCACTGGAGCCGGTTACGGAGAGCCCAAGAGTGTGGAGTTTTTCCTTAAGGACGGTCTGCTGGGCGCGCACCTGGAGACGGAGCGACTGAGCGGCGAAGGTATTGCGTTCGGTGCCATGGAAGCGAGCGGCTACGGGGGGCTGATCGAGAAGAACAGCGTACTCCATGGATCGCGAGTCCTGCGAAAAGAGGGGCAGGACGGTGAGCAGAGACAGAAAAAATACAGGTTTCACTGGTTTTAGTAGACGTAGGAGGCGCATCGGCGTTACCTTTTTCAACTTCGCATTCTGAGCATGAGGTAGAGGCCCCCGAGGGAGAAGAGGGCATCCGGAGCCCAGGCGGCGACTACCGCCGGCAGATAACTGACGTTGCCCATCTGTTCGAATAACTGGCCAACCCCGAGGTACCCCATGGCAATTGCAATGCTGATGCCAATCCCGGCCATAGCGCCGCGGTTGCCGACGAGGAAGCCGAAGGGGACGGAAAGCAGGGCCATGATGAGGGCGAAGGCGGGGACGGCGAACTTGCGGTAGTACTGCACTTGCAGTTTGACGGTGTCGAAGCCGCGGTCCTGCAGATACTTCAGATAATCGCCGAGTTCGGCATAGTTCATCTGGCGATTTTGCTTGACGGCGATGAGGAAATCGTCGGGCACTTCGGTGATTTCCGGGAAAGTGGTGACGGTGAAATTGCGGACGCCGCACTCATCGACACCGCACATATCGCGCGCGGTTCCCTGCTCCCAGACCCACTGTTTGATGTTGGGTTGCCAGCGGGCGCGGTTGGCGTTGATTTGGCGGACGAGACGGAAGGTCCGGGGATCGATCTCGAAGACCCAGGGCTCAATCATGGTCTTCTCGGTGGCGTCAAAGCCGCGGGAGTAGAAGATTTTGTAGTTGTGGATGACCCATTTGCGGTCAGGGTGGAGATAGGTCTGCTGGGGGCGGCCTTTGATTTCGTTATGGATGGCGTCCTGAATCTGGTTGGCGCGGGGAATCCACGAATAATCGGCGGCGAAGAGGGCGGCGCTCAGGATACCGCTCATCAGGACGACCGGCAGGCCGAGGCGTCGGACGCTGATGCCGCAGGCCTTGAAGGCGGTGACTTCGTTGTTCTTGGTGAGGACGCCGAAGGTGACGAGGACGGAGAGGAGGACGCTGATGGGCAGCGTGTCGTAGATGAGCAGCGGCGTAAGGAAGAAGTGGTACTTGAGGACGCTGGCAAGCGAGATGTGGTTCTTAACGATGTCGCCGAGGAGGTCAAAGAAGTTGAAGACCTGGGTCATGGCGACGAAGGCGGAGAGCCAGAGGGCGAAATAGAAGAGGAACTGGGAGAGAACGTAGGTGTCCATCAACTGGAAGATGGAGAAGCGGAAGCCGGTTTTGGCGACGGCGGTGCGTTCGGTGGCTTTCGCCAGATTGCCGAGGCCGGCGATCCAGCGAAGAATGGCGAGGCGGAGGGCGCCGATGGGGTCGCGGTCTCCGGGCAGTTCCATGCGGGAGATCATGACGAGGCCTGCGAGCCCGAAGGCGAGGTTCGGCAGCCAGACGGCAAGTTCCGCGGGCATGGAGTGCGACCTGGACGCGGTGTTGGTGAGGCTGATGTAGGCGAGGTAGTAGCAGAAGAAGGCGAGCAGGATACCCCAGACGTAGCCTGAGGACCGGCCCCCTTTGCGGGACGACGCGCCGAGGGGGATACCGACAAGCGCGAGCATGATGCAGGCGACGGGGAGGGCGAAGCGGCTGTGGAACTCGATACGACCGTCGATGCTTTCCTGAGATTTGCGGTCGTGGGCTTTGATGTAGGCCCAAAGCTCTTTGGTGAGCATTTCCTTGTAGGGCTTGGCGCGGACTTCCTGGACCTGAGTTTGCCGGAGAATGGTGGCTCCGCGGGGCGCCATGGAGTGATAGGGGGCTTCGTGCACGCTTTCGTTTTTCAGCGTGAGCTGGATGCGATTGTGGGCGGGGTCAGGAACGGCGATGGCTTCCTGCGCGAGGGTGATGCGGGGGCCGGTGGGCGCGTTCTTGAGGCCGGTTTTGCGTTCCGTGCCGGGGGTGAGGTCGGCGATGAAGACGCCGCTCCAAACGGTGGGGCCGAGACCGGACTTCACATCGTCCACGTAGAGAACGGTGTTGTCGTTGGTGAACTGTTCCTGGAAGACTTGCGGGACGACGTTCGCTGTCATGAGCGAGGCCGCGACTTTGTTACGGAGCTTGTACTGGGAGCGGATGGCGAGAGGGCTCCACCAGACGGAGCAGAGGCCGGCGACGAGCATGGCGAGCATGGCAAAGGCGAGGACCGGCATGGCCACGACGCGGGTGGGAACGCCGCCGGAGCGCATGGCGACCATTTCGTTATCGCTGGACATGCGGCCGAGGCCGATGAGGATGCCGACGAGGACGCCGAAGGGGATGCTGAGGAGGAGGACCGGGGGCAGCGCGAGGACGCAGAGCTTCAGGAAAACGCGGCCATTGCCGGAGCGTACGAGCAATTCCACGAGGGGCGAAATGCCGCGCAGAAAGATGATAAAGGTGGCGAGGACCGTGGCCAGCAAGGAACTGGTCAGGATCTCGCGAAAGACATAGCGCCCGAGAATTCTCATTTATTCAAGGCAGAAAGCGCCGGAGCGGGGGCGACCGGAAGCTTCGGTTGTTCGTCGTCGATTTTCACGAGTTCCAGATCGTCGATGACGACGGAAGGGGCGCTGACCGAAACGGCGGCGGTGCTTTGCCCATAGCCGAGGAGGGCGAAAGGCGCTCCGTTTTCGAGGTAGTTCAGCGTGACCGTGTCATTACCGGCGGCGAGGATGTCCTTGAGAGAGCGGGCGTTCAGGCCACGGATGCGGACGCCGCGGATGAGTTCTTCACGGCCATCCAGATAAAGCTTGTAGACGTGGAGGGGCTGGCTGACGGCACGGCCGGAATTGCCGGCGGCTCCGAGGATCTTGCGGGCCTCTTCGAGGGTGGCGGTGGAGGGAAAGTCCAGCTTGCGGATGATGATGCCGTAGGGGAGGCCGCGCTGCTGGCAGAGATCGATGACCTTCTTTTTGAGGTCGGTTACGGAGCTGGTGTCACTGGAGGTGATGACGAGGTTGGTGGGGGCGGGAGTGCTGCCACCGAGGCGGGCACGGCCGTTGCTTTCGTTGTAGCCACGAACGGGCAGGCGGGTACGGAGGAATTCCTTGAGCACACCCTTCTGGACCAGTTGGAGCTTCTTGCCGGGGACGCCTTCCTCGTCGACATCTTCGTGGCCGAAGCCGGGAGCGGAGGGGTCATCGGTGACATCGAAGGACTCAGGCATGATGCGGACGCCGCGACGGCCTTCGAGTTCGGTGGCGGAGGACTGGCCGGCGCCACCGGGAGCGGCGACGGCCTTGCGCGAGATGTGGAGGTTTCGACCGAGGACTTCGGCCATCAGCTGCGGGCCGGCGACGCCTTCAAACAAGATGGGGCCGGAGTAGTTTTCACCCAGGGGGGCGGCTGCGAGCCTGAGGACTTGTTCACCTACGTCCTGCGCAGCTTTGGTGAGAGTGGCTTCGGGGAAGAGGGTCTTGATGTCGTCGGTATAGAAGAGCGCCCAGTCGCGGACGATCATGCCATCGGGGGCCTGGCCGGAGGCGCGGATCTGCACGGAGCCAGCGTCTTCCTGGCGCTTGACTTCGGTGCCTTCGGTGCTGATGAAACGATGGAAACCATCGACGGCGCTGTACTCGACGAGCGAGGTGCGAAGCGCGGGGAACTTATTGAAAACGGCGGAGACTTTGCGGATACGGTCGTCCCAGGTCTTGTTGTCGAAGGTGATGGGTTTGAATTCGTTGAGCAGCGTGAATTTTGGCGCGGGGGCGAAGTCGGGCAGATTTTCGCTGACGGTGACGTTGCGGAGGGCGGCGCGCTTGCGGGCGATGACGGTGAGGGCACCTTTGTAGGCGGAGTCGGTGGCAAGCCAGTAGTAGCGGCGGGCGACGAGAGGGTCGTCATCGAGAGGGAAAGCGCCGAGATCGTAGCGAGGACCTCCGCCGAAACCACCGGCGAAGTTGGTGTTATCGAATTTGTAATCGCCGATGCGGAGGCGGACTTCGGGAATGCGGAAGCGGCTGTTGGCGGAGTTGATGAGACCGCCAAAAGTGGCCTGGCCGGACCAGACATGGCCTTCGTCGAGGGCGTAGGAGATGTAGTAGGGCTTATCGAGTTGGCCCAGGGAGAGGGTTTGGGCGCGCTGGAGCTCGGCCTTCATCCCGTCAAAGAGGGGGTCGGCGGCGAAGAGCGAGGCGGCGGTGAGGATGAGGGCCGCGGAAGATTTAAGGAAACTCACTGTCCGGCTGCTTTCTGGATTGAAGGACTCAGGGGTGACGGAAGGAGGGGGAGGAGATCCTGGCCTGAATCTTTCTTTTCAATTTCGATTTCTGAGATGAGGATGGCGGGGGAGACGGCTGAGACGGGCACGCTTCCCGATTCTGCTCCGCAGTAGCCGTTGAAGACATCGACTTTGTCGGAAGTCGCGAGGATTTTGGCGAAACTGGCGAGGGGGGTCCCGACGATGTCGGCACCGCGGATGAGCTGGTCGGGCCGGCCATCGGCGAAGACCTTGTAGACCATGATGGGGATGACCTTGAAGGACTGCGCGCCGGAGCGTCCGGTGGTGGTGTAACCGCCGGTAATGTCGTTGAAGTAGAGGCCGTAGGGCTTGTTCTGCTTCTTGATTTCTTCGATGAGGAGCTGGCGGAGCTGGGCGTCAGTGACCGCTTTAGTGCTGGAGACGATCAGATTCGACTGTCGGGAGACGACTTCGAGGCCGGGCTGGCGACGGCCGTGGCTGTTGGAGTGATCAAAGCCTTCGATCGGCGAACGCGACATGAGGAAGTTGCGAAGAATGCCGTTTTCAACGGAGACGACGGGCCGGGCGGCAACGCCCTCGTCATCATATTGATACCAGCCGTTGAGGTCGATGCCGGCCATCTGTTTCTTTGTGGGATCGAAGGTGACGGAGAGGAAGTCGGGGAGGATCTTTTCGCCGACCTTGGCGGTGAAGGTCTGGCCTTCGGACTCGTCCTTCTGGCGGTGGCCTTCGATGCGGTGGCCGAAGATTTCGTGGAAGAAGACGCCGGAGGCTCGACCGGAGAAGATGGCGGGGCCGACGAAGGGCTCAGCAGTGGGGGCGACGAGGAGATTCTGGACGTTTTGGCCGACCTGGCGGACGGCCGCTTTCACCTTATCGGCGGGGGGGAGGCCGCTGGGGCCAAAGGCTTCGAAGGAGTCGAAGTCGGAGAGGTCCATGCCGTCTTTGGCTTTGGCGGAGGCGGTGATGACGATGCGGGCGAAGCCGCGGCCGTGCTCGACGCGGGTGCCTTCGGTGTTGACGAGAGTGCGGTTATCGGTCTGCGCGGAAACCTGGACGGCGGAACCGAGGAGGTCGGGGAAAGCGCGCAGTTCGTTGGACCACTGGCGGACAGAGTCGGTCCATTGCTTCTCGTCGAAGGTGACTTTCGTGGGAGCCTGGGTGTGGGCGTAGGCTTCTTCTTTGGAGAAATCGGCGGACTGGTCGCGGTCGGCGGCCTTCACCTGCTGGTTGGTCTTGATGCGAACGAGGCGTTCGACGGCGGCGCGGTAGATGCGGTCGGTATCGAGCCACATACGGGGCTTGATGGCGGCGGGGGCGTCGTCAACGGAAATGGGCGTGGCAGCGGTGAACTGGATTCTGTCGCCACGGACGCGACGGTAGTTGTCGAGTTTGGGGTCGCCGACGCGGAGGGTGATATCGAGGTAGCGGTTGTGGGTTCCGAGCTGGGAGTTGACGTTCCCGAGGGTGGCTCCGACCTCGTGCGTTTCGATGTCGGAGACTTCGTAGGCGAGGTAATAAGGCGGGGTATCGCCCTTTTGCTTCAGGACCTGGAAATTCCGCTGCAGTTCTTCGCTCATTGTTGTAAGCAAAGGACTATCGGCAGCGGGGAGGAGGAGGGCGGTTAAGGCGAGGAGCGACCCAATATATATCGGCTTCACAAGCTTCGACAATAACATGGCGGGAAGGAAGGGGTGATTTTCTACAGCGCACGGCGAAGACACGGGATTCGCGCTAATCTGGATTAGACAATCAAAAATGAATTTGACCGTGGACATTCCGGACGATCTGGCCGCTCTGCTTGCCGCAGGTGGCTGCGACTTGTCCCGGCGCGCGCTTGAAGCACTGGCGTTGGAAGAATACAAGAAGGGGCGATTGACGGAAGATGAATTGCGCCGCATGCTTGGCTTTACGACACGCTACCAGCTGGATGGATTCCTGAAGGCCCATGATGTCTGGATCGAGTACACACTGGAAGATTTCCGCCGCGAGGTAGCCAGCCTCGACAAGCTCGGGATTTGACGGGTGCGACTGGTTGTTGCCGATGCCGGACCGATTCATTATCTGGTATTGATCGGATACATTGACGTGCTTTCGTTGCTTTTTGAGACGGTAATCGTTCCATCAGCGGTCCGTGACGAGTTGTCCCAGGCAGAGACGCCCGCGCCGGTACGAACATGGATCTCGGCACCGCCTTTGTGGGTTGAGATCCGGCGTAGTTATGCCGCTCCCGATTCGTCGATACCCTTGTATTTTCCGGGTGGCCTGGGGGCCGGCGAAACAGCAGCTATCCTGTTGGCAACCGAGATAAAGGCCGACCTGGTATTAATGGACGACCGAAGAGGCGTGGCAGTGGCTCTTCGTAGCGGCCTGGCTGTGACGGGAACGCTGGGATTGCTGGTGCGTGCCGCGAAGTACGGCCTGATTGACCTCGCGCAAGCGTTTAACAGATTAAAACACACGAACTTTCGCTATCGGGCTGAGATCATGGACGCGATGCTGGCAGCCTCCCGGGACGCACCAACGATCAGACGCGGGTGAAGCCCAGTCTCAGCGGCGCGCTTGGGGTTCGTACTCAAGCCAGGGTGGCTGCCGTGCGAGCCACGGTTCGGTGGCAGCGGATACTTCATAACTTTAGAATGTGAACCGACTGATCCCCGTTGACGAACGCCGTCACTTCCAAGCCCTCCGGTATCCAGGCGTCAGCGCCCCGAACGAATACCATAATTGGCCAAGCCGGATAAAACACGAGGTCTGTGGCAGTTACCCCGCCGCCGACCCAATCGATTCGGGTACCACCCTTCGGCGCGTTACCGCCACGCAGCCGAACCTTCTCACCGGAGGCGGCAATGGCATAGTCCAATGTCAGGGCCAGACGTCCTGCGCGGCCAAACACCTGCTTGTCGCGGGACTTCGTCACCCCGGCAACGACCACGGAGCCGCCCGGGATGATGACAGACCCATCAACCATCACATCATCAAGAACCTCGAAGCGGACTCTTTCACCGACCTCGACGCCCGGTGCATGTCAACACTTTTGAGACACCAGGAAGCATAGATTACTGAGTTTTAATCTCTGAGGGTACTTGTAGTGGTTTATTGATCCAGACCTCCTGAGGGGCTGGCAGCGGTTGTGGTGGTTTGCGAACGAAGCGTTC
>CAIYVZ010000203.1 GCA_903929755.1 uncultured Acidobacteriia bacterium | reverse complement strand
CAGGAATTCGTGGAGTGGGGGGTCGAGCGTGCGGATGACGACGGGGAAGCCGTCCATCGCTTTGAAGAGGCCGGCGAAGTCAGCGCGCTGCAGGGGCAGCAGCTTCTTCAGGGCTTCACGGCGGGACTTTTCGTCCTTCGCAAGGATCATAGCCACCACCAGCGGCAGACGATCTTCGGCGAAGAACATGTGCTCGGTACGGCAAAGGCCAATGCCTTCGGCACCGAACTGGCGGGCAACCTTCGCGTCACGGGGGATATCCGCGTTGGCGCGAACGCCGAACTTGCCGCGGAACTTTGCAGTAGAATCGAGGTATGGTACCGGAAGTCTCGCTACACGACGTGTTGCTCCAGGTTCGTGCGTTGTCCGATTTAGACAGGGCGCAACTGCTTGAGTCTTTGAAGCAGTTAGGTGCCCGCCCTGCGTCTCTTCCGAGAGGAAGCGCCCGCGGCAAGATGGCCCATCTCCCGAATTCGAGTGAAGATTTCATTCGCCGCAAGGCAGAGGAAATCGATCTTGAAGAGCGTCGGCTTCCGAGGTGACTGGTAGCGCGTTATTCCCCGTAATATCGGTTGGTTTCGCACCTTGAATCCGCTATTCAAGTTGGCTATTTTGTCGGGTGCAAGGCCTTCCGTTCGCTTTCACCTCCAACGCGGAGTCGACATCAATGCAGCAGATGGCGACGGTCGATCACCTTTAATGCTTGCGGCTGTAAGGGGTGACAGCGAACTTTGTCGTCTGCTCCTTGAGGGAGGTGCGGACGCGCTGATGCTCGACAAGACCGGCAACGACGCGTTTGCGCTGGCCCTCGGCAAAGGTCACGCTGCGGCCGTTGCGGTAATTCACGAATATCTGCCGGATTGGGAATTGGATGCGCCAAATTCACTTGCGACGACGGATGAAGTGGTGCCTGTTGCCGCCGAGTTCGATGCGATAGGGAATAGCTGCCCCGATATCTTCGAGTGGGAAGAGGAGATTGAATCTCCGCCCCCGGCAGGAGATTCTGTATACCTGTCAGCAGCCGCTGCCCTTCAGGTCAAAATCAACGCGCACATCCTCATCGACACAGCGGAGGACTGGTCCGACGTTGATATCAGTTTCCCTGAAGTTGAGTTGGGACGGTTCGGGCAAACTGTTGACGCGGATGCGCACAATCGTATTCGGCAACTCTTTTTCGAGGGCCTTCGTGACGGAATCGTACCGCTACAGCGAATCCATGAACTCGTTGGCGGCGAGGACCAGGAGAAAGACGGTAATGTCATAGAGCGACTGTGCCTCACGCTTGGCGACCTTGGCGTTCAAATTGACGACGATCCTGTGGCGGACGTGGTTCGCCATTCCGACCCTGCGTACGACGAGGACGGGAGTCAGAGCTCACGGATGCTAGTTCACGAGGCCTTGACGTTCCTGGAAGATCTGAACTCGGCCATTGGCGATCCCTTTAATGCGTATCTGAAGGATATCGGCCGGGAGCAGCTACTTTCGCGGGAGGAAGAAACGCGGCTCGGCCAAGAGATTGAAGCGGGTCTGGCCGCTGCTGTCCGTGCGGTCTCCAAGTGCGCGACCACGGTCGCAGAAATTCTTCGGGTTGCGGGAGACATTCTCAACAACGAGACGCCCCTGGAATATATGGTCGACCTGGATGTTCCGAATGGAGTCGGTGTATCGGACCCCGATGATGTCCCAGAACCTAACGCAATTGACGATCTGGTTGTAGCTGAGTCTGACGAGGACGGACCAAGCGAATTGATCGCTCCTGCCCTCGGTGGCGACCTTGCGGCGCGGGCGGCGGTCATCCGCGATTTGAATCGCCAAGCGTTCACTGGCAGGGCTATTGGGGAGCCCCGCAGTCTTGCCTTACTCACCGACGAAGTCATGGCCTTGCAACTTTCATGGCCCTTCATCTCACACCTCGCGGACATCGCTCGAATGACGGAAGGGGCGACCGAGACGTATCGTCTGATCGCATCGGGCCTTGCACAAGCAAGTCTTGCCAGAGACGCCTTTGTTGCCGCTAACCTCAGACTCGTGATCGCGATAGCCCGGAAATATTCCTGGTGCAGTTTGTCCCTCTCGGATCTCATTCAGGAAGGAAATCTTGGCCTGCTTCGGTCTGTTGCGAAATTCGACTATCGACGCGGGTATAAGTTTTCGACCTACGGTACTTGGTGGATTCGTCAGGCAATAACGCGCGCCATCGCCAACCAGGCCCGACTCATTCGCCTTCCGGTACACATGATCGAGTCAATCAACAAGTTAAGGTCAGCAGAGCGCCAACTACGACAGGAAATGGGGCGCGAAGCCACTCGGGAAGACATTGCTTGGCGACTGGAGATACCAGTCGCAAGGATAAGCAAAATGCTCCTCGCGGAACAGGAGCCTGTCGCATTCGAGACGCTTCCGAATCAACTAGGAGATGATGATGAAATCGTCGTTGATCTCATGGTTGCACCTGAAACCTCCCCCTTCGATCATCTACTGGCTCAAGATTGGCGGGAGCAGACTGAGATTCTGGTAGGAACTTTGCGTCATCGCGAGGCTACGATCATCAGGATGCGCTTCGGTTTGGATGGCGGTGGTGGGCGCACACTCGAAGACATAGCTCAGTCTCTTGTTCCGCCAGTAACTCGCGAGCGCATCCGACAAGTGGAGGCCAAGGCACTCAGGAAACTCAGGCATCCGTCGCGGTGTGGAGTCATACTCGCACTCTGGGGCGAACGCTCTCCTGCCGCCGATCCCGATGCGGATAATGAAGGTTGCACGATATCACGGAAGCTGATTCGATTGCTGAGCTCTCCTGCCGCCGATCCCGATGCGGATAATGAAGGGGCTAATGATGGTTCGGAATAAGTCCCGCAATGTCCCACCCAAAGCTAGCGCGATGACCGAGGCTCTGCGTGGACTGGGCTACACCGCTGCGGGTGCGCTTGCTGACATTATCGACAACAGTATTTCTGCGTCTGCCGATCAAGTGCAACTCCTGTTCTTCTGGGACGGTCCGGCTAGCAGAATCGTCGTAGTTGACAATGGCCAGGGCATGGACGATGCGGAGCTTGAGCGAGCGATGCGTTTTGGGGAACGCAGCCCCCTGGACGCGCGAACTGCCCAAGACTTGGGGCGCTTTGGACTCGGACTCAAGACGGCATCATTCTCCCAGTGTCGCCGATTGACCGTAGCAAGCCGGAAAGGGGGTGAAACTCACTGCCTCCGGTGGGATCTTGATGTTCTGGCCGCAAGCGAAGACGGCGGCTGGCACCTACTGGAAGGCCCGGATTCGGGGGTGGAGCCGATTCTCGGCCTCCTGAATGCCACATCTAGTGGAACTTTAGTCCTATGGGAACTCCTTGATCGATTGGTTCCTTCTGGCTTTGCCGAGCAGGATTTTCTTGACTTGATGGATAAGATCGAAGGCCACCTTGCGATGGTCTTCCACCGCTTTCTCGGTGGGGATTGCCCGCGACTCAACTTGACGATCAATGGCCGCCCGGTGGCACCTTGGGATCCCTTCCTTGCGAGCCACCCGGCGACCTGGTCTTCGCCGGTTGATCGCCTGGCTGTTGATTTAGGCACCATTGAGGTCCAGTGCCACGTCCTTCCACACAAAGATCGGCTTAGCGCCCACGAGTACCTCTCTTGTGCGGGCCCCGACGGATGGACAGCCCAGCAAGGGTTTTATGTTTACCGGAATGAGCGCCTCCTAGGAGCGTGTCGGGATGAAAAAATCCGCTACGTAGAATCAACAACTTACGGACAATCGGCGGTGAGTTTTGGCTTGTAAGTTGTTGATTCTACGTTCGTCCAAATCTATTTCCGACAGGCTCCTAGTAGCGGGAAACTGGCTGGGACTTGGTCCTTCCCGCTCGTGGACGAAAGAGGAGGCGCACCGGTTGGCCAGGATTCGCCTGGATATACCCAACACCGCTGATGCCGAATGGAAAATCGACATTCGAAAATCCACGGCGCGCCCTCCCTTGCCAGTGAGAAGCCGGCTTACACGTCTTGCGGAGGATACTCGTGGACGGGCAAGGCGGGTCTTTGCCCATCGGGGACAGATAGTGCCCGTTGCCGGAGGTAAGCTCACCCTGGCGTGGCGCACGGAACATTTCCTGGGTGGCATGCGGTACCGTATTGACTTGAGCCACCCTGCGGTTCTGGCTGTACTTGACGAATCCGGTGACCTCGCTCCTCAGGTTAGAGCAATGCTTCGCGTCATTGAGGAGACGATCCCTGTTCAACGGATTTGGCTGGACACGACAGAATCGAAAGAGACTCCACGGACAGGGTTTGCGGGTTCAGAACACGGCGATGTCGCCGCAGTCCTTGACGTGCTGTTTAATAATCTGACAGTCAGAAAGGGGCTGTCGCCAATGCTGGCCCGAGAGCAATTGCTGCGCACTGAACCTTTCCACAATTATCCTGAGCTCGTAATGGCTTTGCGTGCGCCATCCGAACGAGAAAAGTGAGCCAACGACTTGAGTGCCTCGATAGATGAAACGCAGCAGAAAATAGTCAAATTTGTGCAGGAGCTTCTTCTCGACGAAGAGGACAGGACGCTGATAACGCCTGCGCTCATTGCCGAAAAAATGGAGATGGTTGTCCGGATCAATCCCAGATGGGGTCACAATTTGAATCGGGAGGCCATCACAGATGAGTTGCTTAGGCGTTTCAGTCTATGGATAGGGCAGGATACTATGCTTCGCAGCGACAGTGGCCACGTCCAGTGGCTGAATGCTGCCCGCCGCCGGGAATGGCGCTATTGGCAGCGCCATCGCGAGTGGCTTGAGCGGAAGCTGTCCTTCAGGGCAGTCGAGGCCCTTGATCGATCCAGTGACACAATCCTGGGATTGCTGGAAGATCCGACGAGAGATGGTCCCTGGGATCGGCGCGGCCTCGTCGTAGGGCACGTCCAGTCTGGGAAGACTGGCAACTACGCCGGTTTGATCTGTAAGGCTGCAGACGCCGGTTACAAAATCATCATTGTCCTCGCCGGACTCCACAATAATCTCCGTTCGCAGACGCAAATGCGGCTTGACGAGGGGTTTCTTGGGTTCGAAACGAAACCGGTTCAGGATGAGATTAGGGTCATTGGTGTCGGCGAGATTGACGGTGACCCCGCGATCCGGCCAAACTGGGCCACGAATCGCTCCGACAAGGGTGACTTCAATACCCGCGTTGCAAAAAATCTTGGTATCACGCCCGAGCAACGTCCATGGCTATTTGTGGTCAAAAAGAACAAGACTGTTCTTGACCGCCTGTACAGTTGGATCAGGGACCATGTGGCAAACACGCAGGACCAGGAAACCGGAAGGCGGCTCGTTGCGCATCTGCCGCTGATGCTGATCGATGATGAGGCTGATCACGCTTCAGTCGATACAGGTGAGCAGCTATTTGACAGCGACGGGCTGCCGGATGAGAATCACCAGCCAACGGCCATCAACAGGAGCGTTCGACGAATCCTTCATGCATTTACACGATCAGCGTATGTAGGCTATACCGCGACGCCGTTCGCCAACATCTTCATCCATGAACGGGGTGCCACCAGGAACGAGGGCCCCGACCTATTTCCCTCTGCATTCATAGTCAACCTAGGTGCCGCGTCGAGCTACGTGGGTCCAGCGAGAGTGTTTGGCCTCAAGTCTGGTGAAGGTCGCAGTCGAGGACTACCGCTTGTCCGGCCAATCGTTGACCACGCGGCCCCCGATGGGCAAGGCGGATGGATGCCGCAGAAACATAAGAATTGGCACCAACCTCGCTACCATGCGGAGGACGCCATTCCACCGTCCCTCGAGAGCGCGATCCATGCGTTCATCCTGGCGTGCGCCATTCGCTGTCAGCGCGGCCACGAAAATGAGCATTGCTCTATGCTGGTCCATGTAACCCGCTTTACGGCAGTGCAGCGGGCCGTCCACTGTCAGGTTGAGGAGTACATTCGACACCTCCGTCAGAGACTGCTGCGGCACATCAATCACGAACCCATATTGGCGCAGTTTCGGGCGCTATGGGACGAAGATTTCCAGCCAACTTCGGCAGTGGTCCGTGCTTCGTGCCCCGAGTCGGTAATCCCTGGCGATGCGACATGGGCTGAACTACTGGAGCTGCTTCCAGACGTCCTGCGCGATATTCAGGTCAAGATGGTCAACGGTACGGCAAAGGATGCGCTGGACTATGCTGACACCCAGGGGACAGGCCTCAAAGTTATCGTGATCGGCGGGGATAAACTGGCGAGGGGGCTTACCCTGGAAGGGCTATGCGTCAGCTACTTTCTAAGAGCCTCGCGCATGTATGACACTCTGATGCAAATGGGACGTTGGTTTGGTTATCGCCCAACTTACCTCGACCTTTGCCGCCTCTACACAACCACGGAACTATGTGAATGGTTTGGGCACATTACTGATGCAGCAGAAGAGTTGCGCGAGGAGTTCGATCTAATGGCGGCAAGTGGCTCCACGCCACGGGAATATGGCCTGAAAGTCCAGTCTCATTCTACTCTAATGGTGACCTCCCGTCTGAAGATGAGAACAGCTAGAAATCTCATGCTGTCCTTTAGCGGCCAACTGCTCGAAACCGTTGCGCTCTACCGCGATACTGACAGTTTGCACGAAAATCTCGGTGCCCTCAGAAGTTTGGTGTCACGATTGCCCTTGCCGCAGTTCGATCCGGAGCGAGTGCGCAGTGGCAGCAGGAGCCAGTGGCAAGGGTGCCTTTGGGAGAATATCCCGGCGTCCTATATCATAGGATTCCTGGCGACGTACAGAACGCACCCGGAAGCATATAAGGTTAATGGGCCCTTATTAATGGAATTTATCCGTTCAATGGTAGCTGTCGGCGAACTGACGAGTTGGACTGTCGCGCTAATCGGAGGTGGGCAAGGTGGCGAGGTTGCCATCTCGAATGATATTACCGTCAGCATGCTGCAGCGGAGTTCCGAGGGCGGGCACGAGAACAGGTATTCGATCAACAGGCTAATGACGGCACGCGATGAGGCTATTGATCTTAACGAGGGTGAGTGGACTGCGGCGCTTTCGCTAACGCGCACGGTTTGGCGAGCTGATCCTGCTCGTCTTAGGACAAGCAAGGAACCTGACGCGCCAAGCGGCCCCGCGATCAGGAAGATTCGCGGCTTCGGAAGTGACGGCATCCCTGCACACCCGGACAGAGGTGTGCTCGGCCTGTACGCGTTGGACCCCATGAAGGCGGATGCGAAATTCCCTCCGGGTACTCCGCCAATCATCGCTTTTGGGATCAGCTTTCCTGGAAGCGACTCGGGGCTAAAGATCGAGTACAAGGTCAACAATATTCTTTGGGAACAGGAATATGGGCCCGCTGACTAGCCGCGCGGAGATTGCCTTGCCGTCAGCCGCCAGAGCCACAGAGTCTACCCGGAAGATACCGCCACAGGACAAGGCTCTTTATCTTTTATTTGATCTCGATGATTATTGTTTGGGGGTTGTTTAGGTAATGGATCTTCTAGAATTTCTAAGGCAGACGCAAGCTGAGGTGCGGTCGGAGATAGGGGATCGTCTTGCGAACCCTGAAAACGGCTATCCCTACGCGGAGTCGATCTTCTCGTCCGTCGTGATGGAACATATGTCGCAGATCGGAATGACCTTTGAGCCAAGGATCTGCCACTATTCTCCCAAGAAAGTAGGCAACTCAATATTGAGACTGAGTGGGTATGCCCTTTCGGAAGAGGCTGACCAGCTTGATCTATTCGTTAGTCTCTATAACGGCGTCGATGAAGTGACTCCGATAACCGACGCCGAAACAAAGACTGCGGCTGACCAATGCTTGAAGTTTCTTACAAAATGCGTGGAGGGGCGGCTGGCGAGGACAATGGATGAGTCCGACGAAGCCTATGAGTTCACCATCACAATTCAAGATTGCTACCCTAGCCTTGATCAGATCAGGGTGTATGTCCTGACGGACCGGCAAGCTAAGGCCAAGAACTTCAAGCCGCGAGAAGTGGGTGGGAAGACAGTAAAGCTGGAAGTAATGGATATCGAACGGCTGCACCGGCATTGGTCTGAAGGCAAGCCGCGGGACGAACTGGTCGTGAACTTTGAAGAAGTGTCGGGTGGTGCCCTTCCCTGCGTTTATGTCCCAGGGGAGGCTGAGGAATACGATTATGCGCTGACCGTCATCCCGGGTGAAGCGCTCCGTTTCATCTACGAAAAGTACGGCGCACGGATCCTGGAAGCAAACGTCCGGTCATTTCTGAGTGCTACTGGCAAGGTGAACAAGGGTATTCGCGATACGCTAACGGTCACCCCGGGTCGCTTCATGGCCTATAACAATGGAATCGTAATTGTTGCCGATCAGGTTCATTTAGGTAAGACCGCTGATGGCGGCCCTGGCATCCTCTGGCTAAAGGGGTTGCAGATCGCCAATGGCGGCCAAACAACCGCGTCGATATATTTCACCAAGAAGAAGAATCCTGCGGTGGACCTTCGCATGGTGCGCGTGCCGGCGAAGATCATCATCCTGCACTCCCAGGATTCGACCATTGAAGAAGCCCTCATTTCTGACATCTCCAGGTTCGCGAATAGCCAAAACTCTGTTAGGCTCTCGGATCTCTCCGCGAACAAGCCTTTTCACGTTCAGATTGAGAACCTTGCGTTATCGACGTACTGTCCAGACGGGATCGGTCGGTGGTTCTATGAGCGTGCGGCAGGCAGCTACAATACCATGCTCTTGCGCGAAGGCACGACACCAGCGCGCCTGCGGCAGCTCAAGGAGTCGATACCAACAAGTAGAAAGATAACCAAGACGGATCTCGCAAAATATTTGAATGCGTGGGAACAGCGGCCTGACTTGGTTAGCTTGGGGACGCAAAAGAACTTCGAAAGGTTCATGGGGGAGTTGGCCAATAGCGACGCAGAAGGGCCGGTAGTCTTGCCTGATGTTCCTTCCTATAAGCTGATGGTTGCCAAAGCCATTCTTTTCAAGAGAGCCCAGGCATTGGTGCGGCCAATGTTCCGACAAGCTCAGGCGAATGTTGCCGCATTTGTAGTGTCGCTTATCTCCAATCGTTTCGGTCCAAGGTTTGATCTCAGCCGGGTCTGGATCCGCCAAGACATATCGTCGGAGTTGAGAGTGCAAATTCAAACATGGGCTGCTGAGATCAATCTGGTGCTTCACAACTCCGCTGGCGGGAGAATGATTTCCGAGTGGGCAAAGAGACCTGAATGTTGGAAGGCGGTTTGCGAAGCTAAATATTCAGATCCGTTCTCCGGGATTCCCGAGATACGGTGAGGTTTTCTGATGCCACAAAAAAGGGGCGGCGCTTTCGCGCCGCCCCTTTCCACTTGCTTCTGACTTACTAACTACGCGGTACGGTTGACCTGCGAATCATCCCCGCTCGCCAGAATCGCACCCTGCGCGGCCGCCAGACGGGCGATCGGCACACGGTACGGAGAGCACGACACATAGTCCATGCCGATCTTATGGCAGAACTGCACCGAGCTCGCTTCGCCACCATGCTCGCCACAGATACCCACCTCGAGGCCCGGACGTGCCTTGCGACCCGCATCGACAGCCATCTTCACCAGCTTGCCAACGCCTTCCTGGTCAAGAACGGCGAAGGGATCAGCCTTGAAGATCTTTTCCCGCTCGTATTCCTTCTGGAATGCCGTATAGTCGTCGCGGGAAAGACCCATCGTGGTCTGCGTCAGATCGTTGGTACCGAATGAGAAGAACTCAGCCGAACCGGCCACGCGGTCAGCGGTAAGCGCCGCGCGGGGGATTTCGATCATTGTTCCCACCATGTAATGAACGTTGACGCCGGCCTTGGTGAAAACTTCTTCAGCCACGCGGACAACAATCTTCTTCTGGTGTTCGAATTCTTCCACCGAACCAATCAGCGGAATCATCACTTCAGGCAGAACCTTCACGCCCTTCTTCGCAACCTGAACGGCCGCTTCGAAGATGGCGCGTGCCTGCATCTCAGTGATCTCGGGGTAGGTGACGCCCAGACGGCAGCCACGGTGGCCGAGCATCGGATTGAATTCATGAAGCTCTTCCACCCGCTGCAACAGAGCGGGCAGTTCCTTCTTCAAATCCTTCACCGCCATGTTGTAACGGTTG
>CAIYVZ010000202.1 GCA_903929755.1 uncultured Acidobacteriia bacterium | reverse complement strand
CGCGGGAGCAGCCTTCGCAGGAGCAGCCTTCGCAGGAGCAGCCTTCGCAGGAACAGCCTTCGCGGGAGCCGCCTTCGCAGGAGCAGCCTTCGCAGGAACAGCCTTCGCAGGAGCAGCCTTCGCAGGAGCAGCCTTCGCAGGAGCAGCCTTCGCAGGAGCAGCCTTCGCAGGAGCAGCCTTCGCAGCAGCGGCCTTCGCAGCAGCGGCCTTCGCAGCAGCAGCCTTCGCAGCAGCAGCCTTCGCAGGAGCGGCCTTCGCAGGAGCAGCCTTCGCAGGAGCCGCCTTCGCAGGCGTTCTTCTCGCAACGGTCTTCTTCGCGGGAGCAGCCTTCGTCGCTTTGCTGGCAGGCTTGCGTTCAGGCACCCGCTCTACGGGCATCGCAGCCTCAGCGGGGGCGGCAGCGTCAGGATTCACCCCAAACGCCTCGGCATCCGCTTCCGCGACCATGATCAGAACGGTTTCGGTAATCGCGGCCAGTATCCCGCCATCATCGTCATCGTCGTCTTCCTCTTCCTCTTCGTCGATTTCGTCTTCGATTTCATCGAATCGGGCATCCAGATCCGAATCATCATCAAAGCGGAAATCTTCCATTTCGTCTTCGTCGATAGCGGCGAGCTTCAGGTCGTTGAACATGCCATTTGCCTCGTAGTGGAGCGGTCAACAATAGCATACCGTTTTTTAGTTTACGGACGGGAAAGGCCCCGTCGATTAGCGTGCAACAGGGCGGGAAGTACTTACCTGGGCCAGGGTTCCGGCAGTCCGGGGAGCAGTCTTTTTCACCGCTGCAGTGGCCCTACCCTTCGCAACACCCGGGCGGGCCGGAGCACTCTTGCGCGCAACGGCCGTCTTCCCGGTAGTACGTTTTGCCAGGGCCGCACGGGCTGGTGCAGGCTCCTTCAAGCTGGCGGGAATCAACAACTGGTCGCCCGGCTCCGGAGAACTGTTGTCCATTCCGTTCATGGTGGTGATTGTCTTCGTGGACGCGCTGTATTTCTGGGCAATCGACGCAAGCGTTTCACCCTGTTGCACGCGGTGCAGCCTCCAGCCGTTGCGATGCTCGGCGGGAATACTGTCCAGCCCAGCCGTCAGCACGGAGCCAGCGCCCTTCGGTACTTTCAGGACAAACCCCGCAGGCGCCAGGCTCTTCAGCAGAGACGGATTCAGCTGCTGCAGTTCCGGAATCGGGGTATCGGTCAGATCGCTTACCAGGGGCAAGTTCGTGGACGCGCCCAAAGGCACGCTGTCGTATTCCAGCGTCTGCTCGGGTACCACCTGATCCAAACCGTATTCGCCGGGACTTTTCGCCATAATGGCCATGGCGAGAATAATCGGAACATAGTTCGTTGTCTCGGCCGGAATTGCACGGCGAGACCGAAGTTCCCAATAATCCGCATAGCCGGTGTGTTCAATGGCTTTTTCCACGCAACCGGGGCCACAATTGTAGGCGGCGATGGCCAGATACCAGTCACCGAACTGATTGTAAAGATCGTGGAGATGCTTTGCCGCCGCGCGGGTCGCCTTCTCAGGGTCAAAACGATCATCAGTAAGCGGCGACTGCATCAATCCGTACTCGTTACCGCGGAACTTGACGAATTGCCACATGCCACCCGCGGCGGCGCTGGAAATGGCCCGAGGGATAAAGCCGGATTCGGCCTGCGCCAGGTGAATCAGTTCCTGTGGCACGCCTTCTTCCGCCAGAACGCGCGAAATCATGGCGCGGTACTTCCCTGCCCGAGCCAGACCGTACTCAATGGTGCGGTGGCCGCGGCCGCTGAAGTAGTTGATGTAGCCCAGCACCGTGTCGTTCACCATCAGGGGAAGTTCCGAGGAGATGTTCTTCAACTCGGACTGCACGCGGTCCTTAATGCGGGGATCGACCGGGAACGTCATCTGGACGATATCTTCGTTCGGGGCTTTTTCGAACTGGGGCTGGGTTTCGATCACGGCCGCGCCCATGCCAGCAAGGTCCAGGCGGTGGATGGAATCCACCAGCTCATCCAGCTTGCATTCGAACAGGGGACGGTCAGTCGGATTTTCTGAGGCACGAAGCATCAGGTCGATGGACGCATCAAACTCGGCGCGCGCCTTCTCAAAGTCGCGATCCTGGTAGAACTTGCGGCCGCTGCGGAATTTCTCTTCCGCCTGCTGGATTAAGAGGTCAGAGGCGCTGGGCTTGAGAGAAACCGGATCTTTCCCCAGCTGCTTCGCTAACTGATTGAGATACGGCAGCTTATCAGTTTCTACGATTGTCGCGGCAACGCCTGCGGCAGGCCTGTGAATGGCGGCGGGAGAGAGGAAGGACGTTCTAAGGGAGGGTTGCTGACAAAACACGGGGAGGGAAACAAAAGCAAACGTTGCTATAGCTTTTCGTTTCCAGGTCAATCGACTCTCCTTGGGTGGGCTCCGAACTGTGTACGGCTCAGGTGTTCGGTGAAGGCATCCACACCATCAGATGTCATGGTGCCCGATAAACGACCCTTTCAGACTACCCTGGTTATTACAAGTGCGTCAACCAAAATATGAAATTTGGAAGTTCACCCTGGACGGCCCCATTCGGATATGCTCAGTTATGGCGACTCGCTGGCTCTCCGGCTTCCTGCTTTTAGCCGTTCTGCTCCCTGCTCCAATTCCCGCTCAAATCTCCCCCTTTCAAGTGACGGAGGCGACGATTGCACAAGTCCACGAAGCCTTCCAGTCTGGCGGATTAACCTGTAGCGGCCTCGTCGGCCTCTACCTGAAACGGATCGAGGCTTATGACAAGAGCGGCCCGGCCATCAATTCGATCATCCTCGTGAATCCGGATGTAACAAAAGATGCGGCGGAGCTGGATCGGCGCTTTGCCGCATCGGGCCTGACCGGACCTCTGCACTGCGTCCCGATGATTGTAAAGGATAACTTTGAGACAAAAGGCCTGCAGACGACCGATGGCTCCCTGGCTCTGAAGGGTTACCTGCCCGCTCAGGATGCGTTTCAGGTCCGAAGAGCAAGAGAGGCCGGCGCGATAGTGCTGGCGAAGTCGAATCTGGCCGAATGGGCGTTCACCCCTTATGAAACGGTCAGTTCCATCCTGCCTGGCTACACGAAGAACCCGTACGCGCTGGATCGCGTTACCGCAGGGTCGAGTGGCGGTACGGCGGCGGCAATTGCGGCGAGCTTGGGACTGGTCG
Organism: uncultured Acidobacteriia bacterium; assembly: GCA_903929755.1. GTDB lineage: Bacteria > Acidobacteriota > Terriglobia > Bryobacterales > Bryobacteraceae > BOG-234. The sequence goes on along the minus strand of CAIYVZ010000202.1, from coordinate 10,077 downwards.
GGCTGGGCAGCGATACCGGCAATTCGATTCGCGGACCTGCCGCGCACCAGGCGCTGGTGGGAATCCGGTCGACAATGGGCCTGACCAGCCGCGCCGGAGTTTTACCCCTTAGTACTCTTGCCGATATTGCTGGCCCGATGGCGCGGACCGTAGAAGACGCCGTGAAAGTATTCCAGGTGATTGTGGGGACAGACCCCAATGATCCGGTCACCACCGCCGCCAGTGCGCATTTGCCGCTAAACTACGCCCCGTCGCTGCGGCCCGAGGGCCTGAAAGGAGCGGTGATCGGTATCCTGCGCCAGGCCTACGAACGAGAGACGACCGACCCCGAAGTGGTGAAGATTTTCCTGGCAGCCGTGGAGGACATGAGGAAAGCGGGCGCGACCATCGTTGATCCCGCCACGATCGAAGGCCTTGCGGAAATCCGCCGTGCGAGAGCTATCGGCGCTTGCATGGGTTTCAAATACGATATGAACCGCTACCTGGAAGCGCAGGGAGATAAGGTCCCGGTGAAGAGCCTGGCCGAAATCATCCAGTCAGGCGGCTTTCATCCCTCGGCGCAGCGGCGCCTGGAGACGGCGGAGAAAGATCCGGTGAATGGGCCGGAATCGGAGGCTTGCCAGGCGGACCGGGAGTATCGGGAAAAGTTCCGGCAGGCGGTACTCAAGGCCATGTCGCAATACAAACTCGACGCGTTCGTCTACCCGACCTGGAGCAATCCGCCGCGCCTGATTGGCGACCTGAACACGCCACACGGAGACAACAGCCAGGTCTTTGCACCGACCACCGGCTTCCCGGCCATTACGGTGCCAATGGGCTATACACGCAATGGCGCACTGCCTGCAGGCGTTACGTTCTTTGGAAGAGCGTGGTCGGAACCGCGCTTGCTGCAACTGGTTTACGGGTACGAACAGGCCACACATCACCGAAAATCGCCGGCCACCACGCCACCGTTAAAGCCCTGACGGGCGCTGCGCTGTTTTCGATATCATAAAAGGACGCGGCGATACGCCCAGGGGCAATAGTGGTAAAGCGATTTTCCGATCTTCGATACTCCAATGGCCGCGCGGCCAGTCCGCGCGACGTAGCGCAGGCGATCTCCGGTAACCGGCGCGAATTCCTGCGCCTCATCACCGGCGCGGGCGCTGCAGCTTCCGTTTTTGGACCAGCCTCGCTCCAGGCCATTGTGGCCCCCAAGGCACGGAAAGCGGTGGTGGTCACGTTCGGCGGCGGGGCTCGCGACGATGAGACCTTCATGCCGGATGGCCAGGAGAACATCCCGCATCTTCTGAATGAACTCATCCCGCAGGCTACCTTTTATAGCCAGGTTGTGAACAAGGGCATTCTGGGTCACTATGTGGCCACGGCCAGCATCGTGACCGGCGTGTACGAGAACTTCAATAATTTCGCCTCCGTCTCGCCCAACAATCCCACGGTTTTCGAATACTTCCGCAAAGATCTGAAGCGCCCGGCTACGGATGCCTGGGTGGTGGCCCCGTCGAATGGCTTTGCCCGCATCGGCGAAAGTGGACACAAGGCTTACGGTCCGGGTCTGGGCGCGGGCGTCATCCTCCCGAAACGCCTGCTGACCGCGGCTCTTTCGCGAACCGCTGACGGCTCGCGCTATGAGCACTTGCTGCGCGACAACTACGAAACGCCGCTGTTCGCCCCCACCCTGGCGGGCAAGCAGATTGAACTGGCACAAATGGCCGAGGTGCTGAAGCTGTCGTCTGATGATTTCACCTCCCACGCGGGTGGGCTGGGCAGTCCGGACGAACTTTCCGTGTACATCGCGAAGCACCTGATGCAGGAACTGGCCCCCAGCCTGCTTTGGGTCACGCTGCATGATATTGATATCGCCCACTCAGGCACCTTTTCTCTCTACGTGGACGGCATCAAGCGCGCCGACCGACTCTGCGCCGAACTGTGGCGCTCCATCCAGACCCACCCCGAGTACGCCAACAAGACGAACATGTATATCCTGCCCGATTTCGGCCGCGATTCCGATATCGACGCCGGCGGCAACGGGTTCCAGCACCACCGCACCGGCGACGCCATGTCGCGAACCACGTGGATGATGGTCCTGGGGCCGGACGTGAAACAGAACGTAGTAATTGACCGGCCCGTGGAATCAATCGATCTGATTCCGACCCTGGGCAAGTTCTTCGGCTTCGATGCCCGCCTGTCTCCCGGCACGCCGATCGTGGAGGTGGCCTGACCATGCTGCCCCTGGAACTCAGCTCGCAGAACTTCAGCACTTACCCCAAACAGGCCCGTGAACTTGCCGAAAAGCATCTGGAAACGCTGCAGCGCCTGCCGCTTGGCTTCGCTCCGCTGTTGCTCAAAGAGCTGATCGTTTATGACTTCCGGTTCCCCATGGAACGGCGGGATCTGAATCGCCAGTTGCGCTACCTGGAAAGCTTGAACGCGGAACAGTTTCAGGCCGCACTGGCTCCGTTTGTCCAGCTTCGACTTTCCCGCGAACTGGAGAAAGCCGAATGGGTCTCCCAGCCCGCGGTGTTCACAGAACAGCTGACCGCCCACCTTTGGACCACGCAGCAAATTGATGCCTTCCGCACCGGGGCCGTCGCCTACATGGACAAGGCCACTACCGCATTTCCGGATGAACCCCTGCCGACGCACCGGGTCGGGCTTGTGGCGATCGGCCAGGGTGTTCGCGAGAACAACTACCGTCTGTTCCGTAAGCTTCGTCCGCAGGGCACCTACTTTCCGAATGTGAAGCCCGGCGCGGGAGTCGCGGCGCTGCTGGAGGCAGTGGCCAAACGTGCGGCAAAGTATCCGGAACCCTACGCGCACTGGTATATCGATGGCGGCGCACCTCTGAATCTCGGTGCGGGAGTCGCCAAAGTTTCGTGGGCCGGCCTAACGCCTGCCCGTGCCGCACTGCAGGGCCGCATGCAGAAGATCTACGAGGCTCCCGTTTGGGATCCCGAAGCTTTCCGCACAAAACTGGCGCAGATTCAGCCCGATGAAATCGGCATGAAAGACGGCTCGGACGCGGCGCTCAACCGCTTCCAGCTAAGCCTGCTGACGGAAGGCTCGGGAACCCAGGTCTTTTCCACCACCTTCGTGCAATGGGCCGCCCGTGAGGCGCTTCGCCGCGCTCAGCCGCTCACCATGTTCACACGCTTTGCCCCTCGCCAAAAAGATAAGCAGATGAACGAACTGCTGGCGGAAGGGCAGAAGCAGAAGGCCGAATTCGACCCGCAGGGCTCCCTGGTGGATGCCGACATGGGAGCCTGGTACACGTGGCTGAATCAACAACGTCTGCCGGGGGCTGAGAAATCAAATTTCCTGGCTTGGTTTGAGGATCACAGCGAAGCAGTGGCTGTGGGTCCGGCGTTCCCGAAGGACGCGACTTCCGCTGCGCCCATCACGCTGGCCGAACTCGCCGGCACGCTGCTTTAGAACCGGGTGTAGGGGCGAACGTCGGGGCCGACGCGAAGCCGCTGCGTCACAATCTGATCCGGCGGCAGCGACAGGAGACGTGGGCGAATCCCGATCAAAACCTGGCTGTCTTCGTCGTCGATAGAAACATCCCGAAACAGGTGGCCGAGCAGGGGAAGCTGGGAAAACCCGGCCAAGCCGCTGGAAGCCTTCGACTTCGTGGTGGCCATGATGCCGCCAAGTACCGCCCACTCCCCGTCCCGTAGTCGCACGGTTGCGTTCATCGCGCGCCGCCCGATAACTGGAACATCATTCACCGCCTGCCCGGTTAGAACTTCGAAGCTGGTTTCCAGCGTCAGCGTCACCTCGCCCATGCCATGAACGTAAGGAGTCACCTTCATGGAGAAGCCGAGGTCCTCAAACGTGAACGAGGGAGGCGGACGGAAGAGCGTCCCCTGCGACGAATTGACGGTCCCGACATAGCCGTTCGTCATGACCGGGTATTTTTCGCCGACATGCAGCGTGGCGTTCTGGCCGGCAACCGAGCGGAGCTGGGCACGGTAGAGCGACCTGGACGTGGTGAGTGTCTCGTTAAACAAGGCCTGCGCCTCAGCGATTCCCAAACCGATCAGTGTCTTGCCGCCGCCGAAGGTGAGCAGATGGGCCACGCCGGACGTGGTGGTGGCACTCCGCAGGATCTGGCCCAGGTAGTAGGCTTGCAGCCTGTCGGTTACGTGAAACCCGTAGTTTTTCAGGTCACTGGAAGACACCTGGAGAAACTCCACATCAATCATGACTTCGGGCCGGTAGGAGAGGAGCTGGTCCAGCAACGCAACCGCCGGCACAACGCGGGAGATCCGGTCGCGAATCACGATGCGACCCTGCGACGTGTCCCAGGCGATTTTCTCCACGTTCGTGGCCTGGCGAACCACCTGAGCGATTTCAGTCAGCTCCTGCGTGGTGGAGATGGCGGGAAGCGGGACGGAAACGGAGATCGTCTGTTCCAGTTCCGTCCTCTTCTGCTGGGTGTCTTTCGCCACCATCATGACGCGGGGTGAGAGGGGGATGATGAAGGAACTGGTGGCAACCTGGAGGTATTCGAGAGCCTGGTGGAACGTGGACGGATCTACCTTGTAGTGAATAGGCGCGTCGGTTTTTGGATAGTCGCCGTCGTAGACCACTTCCAAACCGTAGGCGGTGGTGAGTTTGTCAAACAGCTCGCGGGAGGTGCCGGTCAGGTCAAAACTCTGCACGCCGGACTGGCCGCGGAGGGCGGGAATGTCTTTCAGTTCCCGGCTCTGCGCCATTTCCCGCTCGGTGAGGTTGTCGAAGGGCTCGACAAAGGGATGCTCCGGCTCGGGCGTGGCATCCCCGTCAGATTTCCCGGCTTTCGGGATTACCGGAGGGGATTGCCGGGTGGCGCGGGTACGAAGCGCCTCCATTTTGCCCGCGTATTTGCGGTTCTGCGGCTGCAGCGCGGAAGCTTCGGCGTAATAGAGGTAGGCCTGCGCGTCCTGTTTTAGTTTCTCGGCACGGGCGGCACGGCGGGCAAGAGCGGTCGCGGCTTCCCGTGGTGAATCGGCCGCTTCAGTGGCTGCCATCGCCACTGTCGCCAACAACACTGATACCAAAAGCGCACGCATTCAATATGAGTGACGTTTGGTGGCCCAAAACGTGGAGTCCCGGGCATGATAAAGTAGGTTTATAGTTCCAACTGCATCGAACCGTTTACGGCTCGATACTTTTCGGGCGGTTAGCTCAGCCGGTTAGAGCGCCTGCCTTACAAGCAGGAGGTCCACGGTTCGATCCCGTGACCGCCCACCATTCCTTTCAATAACTTACACCGATTTCCCGAACCCCTCACAAGCGTTTGTGTCGTGGTTTGTGTCGTAACCCCGAATTGTGCCGCATTCAGGACGGTTTGCCTTCCATTGGTGCCAATACCGTCACGGGTTGCATCAGCCCGCCGCCCAGAGCATCGATTGCAGTTCGTTTCGCCGCCATTCGGACGTGACTGTAGTGTTCCAGCATCCGCTTTGACAGGTGCCCGGAGACGGCCATCATGGTTGCATCGGATGCGCCCCCTTCGGAGAGTTCCGTGATTGCCTGGTGCCGCAAGTCGTGGAATCGGAACCCCTTCAGCCCCGCTGCCTTCGTCAGATTGCGCCACGCGCTGCGGATAGACTTCTGAGGGCGGGCGAAATCAATCACTTCGCGCTCACATGCGGGGAACACGTAATCTTCAGCCGTGCCGCCGCCGAAGGCTTCCGCCCTCTGCCTGAGCCTTGCCAACGCTTCCATCGCGTCAGAGTTGAGCGGGATTGAGCGGTGCCCCGCTGCCGTCTTGGAGCGACGAATGTGAATCACGCGGGCGAAAAGGTCAACGCTTGCCCATCGGAGGTTCAGTATCTCAACTTTCCGGCAAGTCGTGCTGACCGCGATCACTGCCGCGCAGTACGCTACCAGCCATGATGGCTTGCTGGATGCCATGCGGAAAAGGTTCAGTTTCTCTTCCAGCGTCAACACCCGGCCCACCACATCGTGATTCTCCGGCATGTTGGCAACGTCATCTGCAACCGCGCTCCAACGCTTCGCCCGCTTCAGGACCAGGCGAAGCAGGTTCACTTCCAGGTTTATTGTTCGACCTGAGACGCCTTCGGCAGTTCGCGCCGTCTGGTACCAGCGAATCGTCTCCGCATCGATTTTGCGAACTTTGGCATCGGCCAAATGCCGATTCAGAACCTTGCTACGTTCCTTGTCGATGCGGGTGGTTCGTTCGGACACGCGGCCCGTGCGCTCCCCTATCAACTGCGTCATCGCGTCGGCCAGCGATAGAGCCGCAAAGCTGCCTTTCGCTGAAGGTGGCGCTGCCTTGCCTTCCGTTGCCTTCGCAATCAGGTCCTTAACCAGTCTTTGCGCTTCCTTCCAGTTCGTCGTTTCCAGCGACTCCCGGTAGCGGGTCCCGTTCACCGTCACGTCCGCGTAGTACGTCTTGCCACGTTTCAGAATCGACATTACTTTCCCTTCCCCTGAGTAGGATGGAGATCCTTCGACTGCGCAATCCTTGGAAATGTTAGCCAAACTGCGAGGCCTTCGAGTCGGCTCAGTACGCCAGCCTCATCGCACAAGATCGCCGCCATGAACGAGCCGTGCCTGGGACTGAGCGCTCGCGAGTTCAGAACAGGCGAGTTTTTCAGGACCCACTCCCCGAAACCATCTCTCGGCGGGTCCGTCATGCTGAATCCCCCCTTAATGTCACTCCCGGCAAACTGCGCGAGGGCGGCTGTAAAAAACGCCGCATCAATTCGCGGGGCCCCGGTTTGGTCCAGCGTGACTCCGTCCCTTGCGGAACCACGATACGTGAATTCGGTGCACTTGCTCGGATGTCCGAGCGTGAAAAGCTTTTTCATAAACCCTCTCTAACCCTATTGAGAATCCGGTTCACCATTACCCCATGCCAACGTCCCCGAGTCCGCGTTTGCAGCCCTTCAGCGTTCATCTGAGCCGCAATCCGGTCAAATCCTAAGCCCTCCACCCGCAACGCCTTCATGCGCCCGATAACGGCGTCCTCCCCGTCGTAGAACCCGTAGGGCTTCCGGCCCTCGCAACGGCCCTCCGTCGCCTTCATACGCATCCGCGCGCCCCTCAGCTTGGCCACGATCTGGGATTTATCGTATTGTGCCACCGCGCCCATTAGCTGCCGCATCAGAACCCGCGTTGGGTCGTTCGCCATCAGGTCCGGTTCCTGAACCGATACCAGGGTGAACCCGTGCTTTCGAAGGTCCGCGATACAGGCTTCCTGAACCATCAGGTCACGCGCCACCCGGTCCAACTTCTCTACGATGATCGTTTTCACGCCATTCGAGTGGAGTGTTGCCATCATTTCGGACCATGCGGCCCGGTCCATTGTTTCGATGGTTCCTCTAACGCCCTCTTCCCGGAACTCCCGCATGATCTTCAAGTCATTCGCCGCCGCATAAGCCTTGATCGCTGCCCGCTGCCGGGGGAAGCCATCGCCGCCAACCTGTCCTTTGCCGCTCACTCTCAGGTATGCAAACGCCATTGCCATATCCTCAGTATGCCTGAGTAAAACAGAACTTTCAATACTAATTCTACAGATAAAGTATCACCTTTGATTCTAAATGACTTAGAGGAATTACGGTTTTCGTATGAGGTGGCACGAACACACGCGTCGCACAACGTTTTTGGCCCCTTATATAGCTGGATCGGCACAATTCTGCATCCTCGGGAGCCGCGCCGAACCCAAAAGAGACTCCGGGCACCTTTACCTTGGCACTTCGTCCGAGCTATCGAGATGCTCGAAGCTATAACGAAGGGGTAGGGGGGCAAAGTGCTGGCGGACCTGGAATCGTGTTTATCCCGCCCGCCTCGTTCAAAAAATCAAAATCTTGCGGGGCTTCCGTGCCATAAAAGCGTATTGACCAATACGCTTTTATTTAAGTTAGCGTCGGGCATGCATTTCTTGATTGTGTGAATGCTCGTCGTCGCCCTATACTGTGGGCATGAAGCGCGGAGCCATATCCAAGCGGGTTCGGCTGATGCTGACCACGAGCGACTGTGGGCCACGCGAAATCGCTTTTATCTGCAGGTGCTCGTATCAACTCGTGACGAAATTACGCCGTGAGCTAAGGGTGCGGTCTGAACATGATACGCTGGCTTGGCGGGTATCGATGCTCGATCAAGACGTGCGGGATTTATGGCGTTTGGTTAACAAGTTGACGACGACCAGCGCGGCAAGTCCCAATCCGGTTAGCACGCTACTAGCGTGAACCGAAATCCGGGAATTAGAATTCGCATCGCACTGGCGTTGGTGAAGGTCTCGAAATCTTCGTCGAGACGCCAATTCAAGGCGGGGTATGGGCGAAAAGACTGGGCGAATCCATCGGGCGATTTGGATGGCGTTCGGCAAGCCATTCATGCAGACGGTGGTCGGGGGCCTGAGGGAGGGCTGGTGGTCGGCGGTAGGCTGGACCGTGCTTGTGGCCTTGCTGGCGGCGGCACTCTGGACCGTGTTTGTATTCGGGCCAAGGGTATACGACCTGGCCGATTCGGAGGGCTGGATTCCGCACCCGGAGGAGAGCTGGATCTCGGCTGACGGAACCTGGTTGGTAGGCGAAAGCAGGATCTGCACGTCGAGCCCATACAGATCCGATCCAGTGCTGGACGAATTTGAACGGAAAATCAACGCCGATACAGTGGCTCCTGAACCTCAACGTTCGGTGGGGTATGCCTTTTCGAATTTGACCTGTGATGCCGGGCCAGCACATCGAATAAAAATCACATTTTGGGGTCGTAGGGAGCAGCCGGAGTATATCTCGGTGTCATGGAAGTGCACTCGTGGATCCAGTGACTTTACCTGCACCGAGATTTCCGGAAGGCATGCGGAACTTGATCTCCAGGCTATCGCGGAGGGGCGGGCTACACCTCCGCCAGCCGCACAGCCTACGCAAATTCCGTCACGGATGGCAGACCAGAGTATTGACGAGATCGCCAAAAACTACGGGGCAGCAGGAACGCCGGTTGAGTCGTCCCCAGCGGCGCCAATGTCGGAGCTCCCAACGCTCACAGACCCGAATGAGCAGAAGAGCCTCAGGACGATTTTCAGCCAGCCTGGATTTTTTAACCAGGCTCCAGAACAACGGCGAGCGCAACTCCGTTCGATCCCGTCTTATGCGCAGGCACCTGATCCGCTTATCGACAAGTTCATCGAAATTGGTCGCTCTGTATTAGAGAAGAAACCTGGCTTGCTGCGGACGGTCTGGGAGGGTCTGGCCTCACCAGTAGGATGGGCAAAAGACACCCTGTCAAATGGGCTAAGTGCAAAGCTGGAAAGACTTGCAGTGATTACGATTGTGGTAGTTTTCTGGTTCCTCGTGTTTTGGTTTTCTTATCGCACGCCGCCCCTGGGAGATCTACCGTATCGATGGGCGACCTTAGCGGGTGTTGGTGCGGGAATGGTCTGCGTGAACCATATTATTGCTGTATCTGACACGCAACGGTCGGCCGATCCGGTTGTTTTGTGTCATTTGGCCCTCGCCGTAAGCGCCTTCTATGCCGCCCAAGGAATATTCAAGCGCCGGAAGTATGGCGTCCTCGCCTATTTCTCCACAATTGCTCTGCAGGTTGCGATGTCAGCATTCCTGGCACATCGTGGTGAAGTTGCTGTTTTCGATCTGGTTATCGGGAGCGCCCTTGCAGCCATCCCGGTTTGGTGCAATGCGATCTACTTCAAAAGACGATGGCGGCACTTGGCGTAGTTTTCAAGTGACCCTTGGCAGAGAAAGGCGCGGGTCTCGTTTCCCTGGATCTCGTACCTGCGACAGTCAGGGCGAGCGCAGGTCCTCATTTCCCCCAAATGTTAATCCCCCCCCGCGCCAACCGTTTGAAAATTGCGCCGCTGGAGGCCCTATTTCCAGCACTCAACCACCACTGTTGCTCTGCTGGCTTGTGCAGCGATCACAGTTGGATCGATCTGGGAGGTCGACGCTGAGGTCGAAAACTCGACACCGTGATTGGCGACAATTAGAAGTACCCATCAACGACAACTAAAATTCCCCAAAAAACGACAACGATAGAAGACTATTTTGAAGCGCTGTGGAGCGCACACAAATGGTCACTGACGCACAAGTCAGGAGGTTGAGAAGGTTG
>CAIYVZ010000201.1 GCA_903929755.1 uncultured Acidobacteriia bacterium | reverse complement strand
CTGCTGACCGTCACGCAAACCTGCCGCATGCAGAACCGTCACCCTCTCGACTACCTCAACAGCGCCATCCGCTCACACCGCCTGGCACAACCGCCCACGTCCCTACTCAAGAATTCCCGCCCTACCTGAACTGTTACAAAAATTCAGGGCGAACACGCTTTAGCATGCTCGCCCTGAAAGGTTACAACGCGTTTTGTAGAGGGGTCCCCGACCGTGGCTTACTTGGTGCCGGGGAGGCCGAAGCAGTAGAGCATGCTGTCGTAGGTTCCGACGTAGACGCGACCGTTGGCTACTGCGAGTTCACCGAAGTGGACCCAGCTCTTGATCTGGTTGCCGCTGGAGTAGAGTTCCTTACCGGTCTGGCCATCCAGCGCGAAGAACGTGGCGTGGGTGGAAGCCGCGATGCGCATCTTGCTGGAATCGCGGAGACCGAGGTCGGGGTAGGCCTGGTAGGTGTTCTCACCGGAACCGATGGCGAAGATGACGCCGTTGGCGATGACGGGCGGCTCGGCCTGGTCCATATCTCTGGACATCCATGCCGGGGTCAGCTGGAGTTTGCCGTTCTTCTCCTCAACCTTGAAGGCTGCGATGCCGCCCTTGGTGACGGGGCCGTTGGAGATGGGCACCTTGAACTTCGGGTGGGACGGTCCCCAGAAGGGGGTCAGGACCCAGCGGGTTCCCTGGGCGTCTTCCCAGGTGGCCATGGAGCCCCAGATGCCGGCGGCCGCAAAGTTCACTTCCTCGTTACAGATGAGGGGGGTGCGGTCGAGTGGGGTCTGGTGGTCTTCGCCGCCGGGATTTTTCACGTCCATCAGATAGACGCGGCATTCCTTGCTGGCGGTGACCATGAGTTCGCGGCCCTTGTACTTGAAGATGGCGGGCGTGACCTGGAAATCGAGGTCGCGCTTCTGGAGCCAGCTCCAGTTGGAGGGGATGAAGTAGTCGACGATTTTGAGGTCGTTACCGACAACCTTGGCTCCGATGAGACCGTTGCCGTAGGTTTGGGATTCCTTGTCGTAGCGGCCGTCACCGGTGGGGGCCCAGGCGACTCCGTTGGAGTCGATGGCAGCACCGGAACGTCCCCAGAGACCACCGGACTTCGGGGTATCGGACATAACGGTGTGAGTGGGGTCATCCAGCTTCAGGGCCCACATTTTGTTGGGGTTGCCGTGGCAGCCCTGCGCGGTGGTGGTGAAGATTACGTTATCGAAGATGTTGAGGGCGTAGGCCTTGGCGTTGGCGCCGATGAACTGGACGGGCTGGGCGAGTTCTTCGCCATCGGCCGGGTTCACTTTGTGGAGGCGACCGTCACCGGCGAGAGCCCAGAGGAAGCGGCGGCCATCGGGACCGACCGGGCCCACGATGGGAGCGGCGAGCGCGCCTTCGGGGCAGAGGGGGTCATCGTTGTTGAGGCGAACGTTGGCGGGCGTGGGGTAGTCCCAATGCTTCTTCCAGAGGATCTTGCCTTCGACGGCATCGATGGCATAGATGTTGTCAGAGATGCCCTGCACAATGGCGACCTGTTTGATGCCGGACGAGGTGCGGACGTTATCGAGAATGAGCGGCGAGAAGAGCGAGTGCATCTGCTGCGGAACGTTATCGAGCTGCAGTTTCCAGAGGATCTGCATGTTCTTCACGTTGGCGGGATTGAGGATGGTTTCGTTCTTCTGCCAGGCGGTGCGGAAGACATCGGCGCCGTCCATCAGCCAGTCGGCGGTGAAGGCCGGGGTGCAGGCAAGGGCCGCAATCAGTAGTGTTTTTTGGATTCTCATTGTGGTTACTTTCCTGTCAGCTGGGGCTGTTCGGCGAGGAAGCCGAGGCTATAGACAAAGTTGTCGTTGGTGGTGAAGTAAATGCGGCGGTTGGCGATGGCCAGACCGGCATTGGAGAAAGTAGTGGCCATGCTGCCGGAGTTGTAGAGGTCCTTGCCGGTTGCGCCGTCAAGAACATAGAGGACGGCTTTGGTGGCGAGGGCTTTCTTTTCGGCGACCGAGTAGATGGTGCCATCTTCTTTGGCAGCGCGGGCGGACTGGCCCATGGAGAGGGCGAAGACGAGGCCGTTGGCGGTGACGACGGGGGCGGGGGTGGCCATGTCGCGGGAGGTCCACTTCTGCGTGAGGACGAGGTTGCCGTTCTGGTCTTCGACCTGGAAGGCTACGATGGCGCCATTGGTGTTTTTCGCTACTGGGCCCCAGACCGAGGCATAGATCCAGCGGGGACCGTTGTTGTCCTCTTCATAAGTAGAGAAGGTGCCCTGGAAGCCGGCACCGTTGAATTTCGTCTCAGCTGCGGCGACGGCTTCAGTGCGGAAGAGAGGGGTGTGGTGATCGGCACCACCGAGGGACTTGGCGTCGAGGAGGTAGAGGCGGCCATCGCGGCTGCCGGCTACGACAAGGTCACGGCCCTTGAAGGTGAAGACGGCGGGAGTTGCGCCGGGAGTGGGAACGCCCTTCTTCGTGGCGGGCAGGGTGCCGGAGGGGGTGAAGTAGTCCTTCACTTTGAGTTCCGGGGTGAAGGCGAGAACGGTGTCGTTGTATTTGCCGGCGACTTCGCCGTTGCCGTCGGGGATCTGGGCGTAGACGGTGCCATCCGTGGCGATGGCGGTGCCTGCCGCGCCTGCCGCAGAGCCGCCTTCGGTTTCGAAGGTGAAGATGCGGGGGGTGGCTTCGTTCAGGTCGCGAACATAGAGGGCGTTGGGGTTGCCGCCACAGTTATCGAGGGAGGCTCCGTAGATGATGTTGTTCATCGTGTTGAGCGCGGCGAGCTTAGCGTTAGCCGGGGCGAAAACCATGGGGGTGGCGCGTTCGACGCCGGTGGAGGAGTTCAGGACGTGGAGGGAGCCATCGGCGGAGACGACGGCGAAGTTGGCACCGCGGCCGAAGTTACCGGCTCCCATGAGCTGGGGGGCGGGAGGGGCTGCGATGGCCGGGGGGGCTACGGGGCCACGTCCAGGAGCGGCAGCACCGGGGCCGCGACCAGCTGCGCCGCGTCCGGGGGGTGGGGCTCCGCCACGGGCTCCGGCGACAACGCTGGCGGAACCGGGCATGACCATGGCGGAGGTAAGGCCGCCGGGGCACACGGACGTAGAGCTGGTGACCTGGGGACGGTCGGCTTTGTACTCGAAGTGAGACTTCCAGATGATGCGGTTGAGATCGGCGTCCACGCTCCAGGCGTTGTCTCCGCTGCCGGCGAAGCCGAGCATTTCCTTAAAACCGAGGTGGGTGATGAGGAAGCCGTTGACGACGGGGGAACCGATGGAGTTCAGACCCCTGGCCTGGTTTTCAGCCTTGTACTTATACAGAAATTCGATCTTCGCTGCGTTTTCTTTGGTGAACGCTTTTTCGGCGCGGGCCCAGCCATCGCGCTGGGGACTACCGCTCTGGCCAGGCCAGTCGGCGGCCCAAATGACGCAGGTGGCTGTTGCCGCTGCGAGGCCTAGTGTGAATAACTTTCTCATTACTGGAAACCTTTCTGTATCCCTGTTTGAAACGACTCAAACTCCATCAGGAGTATATCAATGTGATTTTGGGGGACGGGCCCGACGCCGCATCCTACTTGTAGATGCTTTCGAGCTTGTTGACTACGTACTGGCCGCAACGTTCGTAACTGGCTCGCGGACCTTTGCGGGCGGCGTCGAGATCTACGCAGAGCCAGCCTTTGTAGTTGATTTCTTTCAGGACTTTGTGGAGGGCCGGGAAATCGACGGCACCATCGCCGAGGTCGTAGATGCTGTTGAGGAAGCGGGCTGTCTTGTGGTCCTTGGGGTAGGTCTTGCCGTTGTCTTCGACGAATTCGGCCTGGGGTTCGGTCCACTTGGCGTCCTTATAGTCGAGGAAGATGAGGCGATCTTTGTATTTGCGGACCATGGCGGCGGGGTCGCTGCCACCGAGCAGAAGGTGGGCGGTGTCGGGGGAGAACCAGAATTTCTTCGGGTCGGTCAGCTTCATGCAGCGGTCGATTTCGGCGGGCGTTTCCACCATCTGGTCGAGGTGGTTGTGGAGTCCGGCTTTGAAGCCCATGCTGTTGGCCATTTCACCAACATTATTGAAGGAGTCGCACATGGTTTTGAAGGCGAATTCGGAGAGGTTGGAGCGGCTGGGGGTGAAGCAGACGAGGTGTTTGGCGCCGAAGCGTTTGAGGAACGTCATGGCTTCGCGGGAGCTGGCCATGACTTTGTCCTGCTGGGCGGGGTCGTGGAAGGGCGCGTTGTGGGAGATGGTGATGACGTTGAGGCCGCGTTTGGAGACTTCCTTTTCCATGTCGGCGGCGGTGATTTGGTAGGTGGTGAGGAGTTGGGGGAAGCTGGTGAGGCGGATGCCGGGGAAGCCGGTGTCCTTCATGATGTCGAGGACGTCAGTGAATTTGACGGGTTTGAAGTGGCCCCAGAGGGCGAGGGTGACGGCCCATTTGACGTTGAGATTGGCGGGGAGACGGTCGGCGGCGCTGGCGAGGGTGGCGGCGAGGGCGGCGAGGGCCTGGCGGCGGGTCAGGGTGTTGAGAGATGTCATGGCGATCAGATTTATGCTACTGCATTTGGGGGCGGTTGGGGGTCAGGAGAATTATCCAGGGTGTGCGACATGAAAGTAGATGGATCAGCGGTGCTCTTTTTTGTGGCTATATTCCTAACGTACTGATACGTTAGGAATGGAGGTGCCATTTGCCAGAGTCTCTTGTTGCGCTCGAACAGCAGCGCAGTGCCATTCTGT
>CAIYVZ010000200.1 GCA_903929755.1 uncultured Acidobacteriia bacterium | reverse complement strand
TGACCGGACCCGCTCTCAGAGCAGAACGGCCTGGGTAAGAGAAAATCCAAGGCTCGGTCATATCCGGTAAGCATTACGGGTGGCGGGCCAGAAAAAGACATCTGGCGAATCGACGTTTACACAAAAAGCTTGACACCACCGCGGATGCTAAAACACCAAGCACCAGCACGGTTCGCAGACGCTTTGCGAATTGCGATTCCTTCGTTTTATTCATGTAACCCTTCCCGAATCTGCCCCCCAAAACTATTACTGGGGTGTTATATGGGCATAGCATAGCAAATTCGGGAGGGCGACCTTAACACTTCAGTTACAACGGGTTGACAAACGCCACCGCAATGTGCATTGTCTACTTTATCGATTGAGATGGAGGAGAACCGAGTGGACTGGGAGCACAACCGGTGGGTTCAACTGTGTAAGCGAGCGATGAAATCTTCCAGCCCTCCGCAGTTTTCACCAACTGAAAGCTGTCGATTCCACAGTGCGTCAACTTGCCTGCCGTGTGAAAGTCATATTCGGTCCAGAGGACTGCGATCCCGCCGCGAACCATCACCTTGGGATTCCACATCCTCTCTAAGTAGGGAGACTTCGCCGTGGCAAGACGTGCCGCAAACTCGCCCAAAGTACTGTTCGATAGGGTCCCGTTGGCGCGCGACACCATCAGCCGACCTCCGGGAATAACCAGCGCCGTCGCGGCCACCGAGTCATGCGCCGCCATCGCGTCAAATAAGGCCTGAACCCGTAAAATCACGGCCTGATCGTCGCCGCCTGCCTGGGCACCACAGGACATTGCAGCGAGAAGAAGAAACGAAGCCAGTTTGCACATGCGTTACAGTCTATCGATTAAGGTACAGTCTATCCATGTGGAAGCTGGCTCTTGTTCTTGCCCTGTTCACCCGACCCCTCACCGCGGCGGATTTTCATATCGACCACGTCACCGTCGCGGGTACGAACCTCGACGCGATTCGCAAAGCCTTCACCAAGGCTACCGGAGTCCCCACCGAATACGGAGGCCCTCACGAGAACCACGCCAGCGAGATGGCGATCGTCAGTTTCCCGGACGGTTCCTACCTGGAATTGATGGGTATTCAGAAGCAGGCGGACCCGAAAGCGGTCGCGGAACACGCGTGGTCGGTGTACCTTCGAAATAACGCCGGACCCTGCGCGTTCGCCATCCGCGTCCCCGATGTGACCCTCGAACTCAACCGTCTGCACGTGGCCGGAATTCCCGCCGGGACCATTGAGCGCTCCGGCCGGATCCGCCCGGATGGCACCAAACTCGACTGGGAAACAGCCACGGTGGGGCCCGGCCGGCGCGGTTCGTTGTTCCCTTTCCTGATACGCGATTTCACCTCCCGCGACGCTCGCGTGAACCCCTCCGGCAAGCCGACCAGCACCAAATACGCGAGTGTCTCCCACGTGGTCGTCGGAGTTAAGAACCTGGACGCGGCCATCGCCCTCTACCGGAAAGCCTACGGCCTCCCCGCCCCCCGCAAGGAGCACAATTCTGCGCTCGATGCCGATGTGGCCTGGTTCGACGGAACCCCCGTGGCGCTGGCCGCCAACCCCACCGCAAGTTCCTGGCTGGCGCGGCGAGTGGCTGAATACGGCGACGCCCCGGTTGCGTTCGTGATTGGCAGCGGAAAGGGAAAAATCTCGTGGACCGACGAGAAACTTCTGGGATGGCGTCTCGGAATCGATTGACATCCCGCAGCCAGCAAGCCGATAATAAACGATCCATCACTCAGCCGAGCCTGCTGAACTTCCGCCGCGTGCCGGATTCACACGAAAAGGTTGACCGATGACGCCCAGATTCACCGCCGCTGCGCTTTTCCTAACCACCGCTTTTCTTGCGCCCGCTCAGACGCCGCTGAACGATACCGCGAAACTTCTGACGGAAGTGATCCGGGTCAACACGAGCAACCCTCCCGGTAACGAAGCGAAACTTGCCGCCCTGCTGAAGTCGAAATTCGAACCGCTCGGCTTCCAGATCGACATCATCACCACCCCTGACCCGGCAAAGGCGCATTTCATTGCCCGTCTCAAGGGCGACGGCAGCAAGAAACCCATCCTCCTGGCCGCCCATGCGGACGTGGTGGGCGTGGAACGGGAGAAATGGTCGGTTGACCCGTTCGAAGGCGTCGTGAAAGACGGCTACGTGATCGGCCGCGGCGCTATCGACTTCAAAGGTGGCCTCGCCGTGTTCGCGGAAGCCGTCATGATGCTGGCGAAGAACAAGGTCCCGCTCTCGCGCGACGTTATTTTCCTGTCTGAAGCCGACGAAGAAGGCGGGTCTTACAACACGGCGTGGCTCGCGAAAGACCACTTCGACAAGATCGACTGCGAATTTTCCCTGAATGAGGGCGGCTGGATCATCAAGAATCCGGACGGTACCGTCCGCTACGTCAGCATTTCGACGGCCGATAAATCCGGTGTGTCTCTTTTGGTAACGGCGAAGGGCACTTCCACGCATGCGTCGATGCCCCGCCCGGACAGCGCCATTTTCACGCTCGCGAAGGCGATGGGCAAGATCGGCGACTACGACACCCAGCCGAAGCTGATCGAGAGCACCAAAGAGTTCTTCACCACGCTGGAAAAGACCAGCAAGCCGCCCCTGTCCACGTATTTCCACGACCTGGTTGCGGGCACGGATCCGGAAAAGGTGAAGATTGCTGACAGAGAGATCAGCAAAGATCCGCTCCTCCACGCCATCATGCGCAACACGATTGCCCCCGTTTTCCTGAATGCGGGGTTTCGGGGCAACGTGATCCCGGGCTCCGCTGAGGCGACCCTGAACTTCCGCACCATCCCCGGCACCAATGTGGAAGAACTCATCTCGGAAATGAAGGCGGTAGTGAATGACCCCCGCGTGGAAGTCACCAACGCCGGGGGCCGCGGCATGCCCGCCGGCACCAACGCCGCCTACGCGGAATACATCAAGATGACCAGCCGCATGAAGCCATCCAGCAAGGACTCCGAGCTCTTCCGGGCTCTGGTCCAGCAGTCGAACGTAGTATTTCCCAACGTCCCCGTTACGACGTATCTCTTCCAGGCCGGTACCGACTCCGCCGCATGGCGCAGCCGGGGCATTCCGGTCTATGGGATTTATCCGTATCCCATCAGCGCGGAAGATCTTACGCGGATGCACGGCAACGACGAGCGCGTCAGCATTGAGAGCCTGCAGCAGGGCACCGATCTGATTTACAAGACGCTTGTGCAAGTTGCCGGCAAGTAAGCCGTCAACCGCAAGAAAATGTTCAAGAGAGCCGGAGTGTTTCTATTGGCCGGGGCCGCTGTCCTTTTTGGGTAGCAGACCGGCATTCCAGGCCAAAACTAACAAAACAGTTGCCTCCAGCCCTCTCTATCAGACAGAATGTGTAGTTCGGCACTCCCACGTCGTAGTGCCACATTTTTAGGAGACCTTGTTTGTCCCCCACGAAACGCGCATACCTGCGGGTATGCACTCTACTTCTCTGTGCGCTGCCTGTTCTGGCAGCGGAAGATCCTGAACTCATAGCCCTGAAGGCCGCAGTAAAGGCCGCTCAATCTGCGGGCGACAACGCCTGGATGCTGGTAAGCTGCGCCTTTGTCCTGATGATGACCGGCCCCGGCCTGGCCCTGTTCTACTCCGGTCTGGTGCGCCGCAAGAACGTCCTCGGCACCATGATGCAGAGCTTCGTCATGATGGCTGTCATCACCCTCCTCTGGGGAGTCTGCGGTTACAGCCTGGTTTTCGGCGAAGGCAATGCCTTCATCGGCGACTTCCGCTACGCCTTCCTCAACGGCGTGGGGGCCGCGCCCAATGCCGACTACGCCCCCACTATCCCGCACCTCACCTTCATGGCCTACCAGATGATGTTCGCCATCATCACGCCCGCGCTTATCGCCGGGGCCTTTGCGGAGCGCGTCCGATTTCATGCCATGGTGGTGTTCTCTGTGCTCTGGCTTTTCCTTGTGTATGTCCCGATCGCGCACATGGTTTGGGGCAAAGGTGGCTACCTGAATCCGTTCCTCGGTGGCAGGATTCCGGTATTCGACTTCGCGGGAGGCACGGTCGTCCACATCACGTCCGGCTTTTCGGCCCTCCTGACGGCCATCATGATCGGGAAACGGAGCGGCTACCCGCAGGAACGGATGGTGCCGCACAGTCTGGTTCTCAGCTTTATCGGAGCCTGCATGCTCTGGATCGGCTGGTTTGGTTTCAACGCCGGAAGCGCGCTGGGCGCCTCGGCGCTGGCCTCCAGTGCATTTGTCGCCACGCACTTCGCAGCCGCCGCCGGAGCTGTGTCGTGGATGGTGGCCGAGCGTATCAAGAGCGGCAAGGCGAGCGCGCTGGGGGCCATCTCCGGCGCCGTCGCCGGCCTGGCCACCGTCACCCAGGGCGCTGGCTTTGTGACTCCGGTTTCGGGCGCCATTATCGGCTTCATCGCCGGTTTTGTCTGCTTCTACATGGTGGTGCTGGTGAAGAACAAGCTGGGTTATGACGATTCCCTGGATGCTTTTGGCGTCCACGGCATTGGCGGCTTCATTGGCTGCCTGCTGACCGGAGTCTTCGCCACCAGAGCGGTGAACGACGCGCTCAAGCTGGCCAATGGTCAGGCCGCGCCGCTGGGCCTGGTGGATGGTAACCCCGGCCAGATCCTGAATCAGTTCATCGGCGCACTTATCGGCATCGCGTTCGCGCTGGTTGGTACCTGGATTGCACTGAAGGTAACCGGACTCATCACGCCGGTTCGTATGGATAAGCAGCAGGAAGCCGAAGGCATGGATGTCGCCCTCCACGGCGAAGAAGGATACGCGTTCGAGGATTAATCGTCATGTTTAAAATCGAAGCCATTATTCAGCCGTTTAAACTCGAAGAGGTCCGCGAAGCCCTCAAGGCCGCGGGCATCGATGGAGTCACCGTAACCGAAGTCCGCGGCCACGGGCGCCAGAAAGGGCATAAAGAGATCTATCGCGGCCGCGAATACAATGTGGATCTTCTGCCGAAGACGAAACTCGAAATGGTTGTGGCAGAAGCCCGCAAAGAAGAAGTAATTGAAACAATCATGATGGCGGCCAGGACGGGCAAGATTGGCGACGGCAAGATCTTTGTGTATCACGTTGGTGACGCCATCCGCATTCGGAATAATGACCGGGGCGAAGCGGCGCTCTAAATCCGCCCCGGTTTAGCGCCCAACAGCAACGCGGTTTACCGGCATTTCTGATACACTTTTTCGCACAGCGGCGAAAGATATCGAAATGTCTAACTCAGCAAAGCTGGATACATCCGTTCCCCTCGGCACTGTCCTGGCGGAGGAACTCACTCACATTCTGCCGGAAGCGAAGCTGGCCGGAGCCAGCCTGAGCGACACCCGGGCGCGAATCCATGCGGCAGAAAGCCCGCTAAATGCCCTTTGCATCTCTGGCGGCGGAATTCGCAGCGCCACCTTCGCGCTGGGGGCGCTGCAGGGTTTGGCGCAGCAGAAGATGCTGGGAAAGTTTCACTATCTTTCCACCGTTTCGGGCGGCGGATATATCGGCAGCTGGCTGGCTGCCTGGATGAAACGCGAAGAGCCTGGGGCGGTATTGGGGCAAATCAAGCCGGGCTTTCACCCTGAGGCGGCGGCGGCTTCAAAACCCGGCGAAGCGCCGCCAATTGCGCATCTGCGCGCCTACAACAATTTCCTGTCACCGCGCCTGGGCGCACTCTCTGCTGACACATGGTCGCTGATCGCCACCGTAATCCGCAACATCTCGCTCAACTGGCTGGTGATCGTCCCCCTGCTGGCCGCAGTCCTGATGGTCCCCCGAATCCTGCTTTCACTGGCTACGATTGGCGAAGCGTACTGCGGCGTTCACGGCAGCGCCCTCGCTATTTCCGATTCGTTCTTTGTGGACAAAGTTCTGCCGGTTTCCAGCCTGGTGCTGCTTGCCATCACATTCTTCTCTATGGCCCGCTACATCCCTGGGGTGGGCGGCGCCAAGTGTTCGGATGCAACGTTTCTACGCGCCGTGCTGGTCCCCCTGGTTGGTTCAGCCCTCGCATTCACCGCGTGGGATTCGCTCGATTTCTGGGATGACAAGTACCTCGTGAGCGGCTTTCCCGAGCAGACACCGTTCCTGAGCCTGGCGCCCTGGGCCCTGGCAGCTGCGGGAGGCAGCTGGATCGCCTTCCTGGTGGTTCACCGCACGCCCTTTCGGACCTGGCTCGGACTTCTCTTTAGTCCTCTCAGCGGGGCTTTCTTGTGCATGGCAGCCTCCATGGGCAGCCTGGCGTGGTTTCTGGCAAACAAGGTACTGCCCGCAACAACCTGGCCACAATACATCACCATCGCGCCACCGGCCCTGGTGCTCTCAGCCGACGTGGGCATCATGCTGTTCGTCGGCTTCTCCAGCGCCGCAGCGAATGACGATGCCCGGGAATGGCTGGCCCGCTGCTCGGCGTGGCTCAAGATCTTCGCTGTCGGATGGGTCGGTCTCTGTGCGCTGTCGCTGCTGCTCCCTGGCGTTGTTTTCGGCTGGGCCGGGTGGCAGCAGGGGATTCTGGGGGCCGCCGGACTTGCCGGGGCCTGGTTCAGCAGGGTGTCGCAGATGGGTTCAGGAAAATCAGCGATCGCTGAGAAGATACGTGCGAATTTACCATCAATCGCTTCCATCGTCGCCCTCCTCCTGTTCTGCCTGGGGATATCGCTGGTTACCAATCTGGCGCTCAATAGCCTGGGCGGAGTGGCGCCCCGTGGTCCCTTTGAAAAAAATTGCCTTGTTACCGGTAGCGGCCCGATTGAGTGGTACCAGCACGCCACGCTGCTGGACCACACAACCTGGTGGGCTGGGTTGGGAGCCGCCGTGCTGCTAGCCGTCTTTGGTGCCCTAATGGCCACGTTCATGGACATCAACAAGTTCTCGCTCCACGGCATGTACCGGAATCGCCTGGTCCGCGCCTACCTTCGCGCTTCCAATCAGA
The DNA here is from genome assembly GCA_903929755.1 of uncultured Acidobacteriia bacterium. GTDB lineage: Bacteria > Acidobacteriota > Terriglobia > Bryobacterales > Bryobacteraceae > BOG-234. Next base: position 61,738 of record CAIYVZ010000200.1, on the reverse strand, counting down.
ACCCGGCAGATCGGGATGTCTTCACCGACTTTGCCGAGAGCGACGATTTTCCGCTGTCGGAACTGGCCCGAAAGCCGTTCCTCGTGGTCAATACGGCGCTGAACCTGGTGGGGTCGCAACAACTTGCCTGGCAACAGCGCAAAGCCGAATCGTTCACCCTGTCGCCGCTGCACTGCGGCAATCTCGACCTCGGCTACCGACCATCCGGCCAATACGGCGGGAAAAACGGCATCACCCTGGGTACTGCCATGACAATTTCGGGTGCTGCGGCCAGCCCCAGCATGGGCTATCATTCGTCATTCCTCGTTGGCTTTGCGATGACTCTTTTGAACGCGCGCCTGGGGGCATGGCTGGGCAATCCGGGCCCGGCGGGTGAAAAGACATGGACGGATCCCGGCCCCCACGCCGCCGCCCGCTGGCTCACCACGGAGGCTCTTGGCTTAACCGCCAACGACAGCCCGTATGTCTATCTTTCCGATGGTGGCCATTTTGAAAATCTCGCGCTCTACGAAATGGTGTTGCGCCGGTGCCGCAACATTGTCGTCCTCGATGCCGGTTGCGACCCCGCCTTCGGTTATGAAGACCTGGGCAACGCCCTGCGCAAGATCCGCATCGACCAGGGCATCGACATCGTCTTCGATGAGGCCGGCATGGAGCAACTTCGCGACGGGAAAAAGCGCTACGCCACTGCCGCCATCCGTTATTCCAGCGCCGATGGCGCCGGAGTCCCGGACGGGAATCTCGTCTACATTAAACCGATGCTGCGAGGCAATGAAGCGACTGATGTCCGCAGCTACGCCGTGCAAAGCCGCACCTTCCCCCATGAAACCACTGCAGATCAGTTCTTCAATGAAACCCAAACCGAAAGCTATCGGTTGCTGGGGCTGCAGAGTGTAACGGAGACTTTCGGGGATAACCAGGAGCTGTCGGCGATATTTGGAGTATGAGTCAGCTGACTGCAACCCCGCTCACCTATCTGGCACGACACGGAGCAACAGCATGGTCGATGAGTGGGCAGCACACGGGCCTGACCGACCTCGCGCTGACGCCGCACGGGGAAGAAGAAGCGAGACACCTCGGCGGGCGACTGCGCGGCCCATCATTTGAAAAGGTGCTCACCAGCCCACTCCAGCGAGCGTGGAGGACGTGCGCTCTGGCTGGCTTTGGCGCGGTGGCTGAAGTCGATTCGGACCTGGTGGAATGGGACTACGGCGAGTATGAGGGCCTGCGACGAACCGAGATCCTGCAGAAGAACCCGAGTTGGGACCTTTTCCGCGACGGGTGTCCCGGGGGCGAATCACCCCAACAGATTGCAGCCCGGGCGGACCGGGTGGTTGGCCGGATCCGCGAGATCAAGGCCAACGTCCTCATCTTTTCCAGCGGACATTTCCTGCGGATACTGACCGCCCGCTGGCTCGGCCTGGAACCACACGGCGCGGCGCACTTCGTGCTGAGTACGGCCAGCCTGAGCATCCTCGGCTATGAACACGATGTTTCAGAGCCGGTAGTGAGGCTTTGGAATAGCACTGCGGGATGAAATTTGGTGGGCCTTCCAGGACTTGAACCCAGAACCAACGGATTCCGAGGCTGTCATCCGGGAATCCCGGATCACTGGATAGTGACCTTGTGTTCCCCGCCCGGAAGCAACATTGCACAATCGCTGCCTGCGAGACAACTGGTTGCAACTGCGGCCCCATCGACATCCACGGAAACGGGGCGACGGTCGAATCGTGCGACGGCGCGGCTGTCGGACACGTAAGAGAAAGTCACCTTGCGTCCCTCGACGGATGCCGTGCGAAGTGTGGCGTTCAGGTCAGTGACTGCGATGGCCTCGCGTTTCGGAGCGGGCTCCACGGTGTGGGATCCGGGCGGGAGACGCAGAGTTCCTGCCCCAAGAAGTGGCCAGGGCTTGCCGTCCACGGAGGCTCCTTCGGCGGGCCATTGCATTTCGACTCCCGCAGGCGAGTCGAGCGTGACGCGGCGGCGGTCCTTCGCGTAGGACGTTACCACTGCGGAGGAAGCTGCGAGAAGCGACAAATCCGGTCTGAGGATGCTGTTTTCGAAATAGAGCGCCACGCGGGCAAAAGCGATGGAAGCCAGATGAACGAGCTGGAAGAGTTCAGCGCCGGTCTGCTGTTTGGTGGGATAGACGTCCTGGTAGCGGTCCACGATATTGATGTCGATGGCGAGGCGATTCTGGTGCGTGGTGAGGGGCTGGTAGCGTTTCGCGATTTCAGGGTAGCGCTGGGGCCCGAGGTTCCAGATGGTGGCGGGGTCCTCTATCAGGAAAGAGAACGCGTGTTTGTCGAGGAGGGGGAGGACTCGACCGGCATCGGCGCCGATCGAGTCCTTCATGCCGGTATCGAAACGGTCGTCCACGTGAGTGAGGACAATATCGAGACCGGGTTTCGCCGTGCGGAACTGTTCCGCAGCGGCCAGCCAGTCTTCCTGCATCCGGCGCGCGAGGTTGGCGCGGAAGTCGAGGAAATGGCGGAGGGATGGAGAATCGGGGCGGCGCCCGCTCCATATTTCAAGAGGGTCCCAGCCGGCTTCGGCGCGAAAGGCGGCGCGGGCGTCGTCATTCATGGGCGTGAAGCGGGCCGGATTGCCGGCTCCTTCGAGAGATTCGAAGTAGAGCTCGGCGAGATTGATGCCGTCCCAATCGAAGCGGGACATCATGGTCTGCAGGCCGGCCCGGATGGCGGCGGTGCATTCCTGGTTCTGCAGATTCATCAGTTTGCGCCAGTCGAGTTGGGCGTCCTGGAGGAGGGCGGTTTTTTCACGCCATGAGGGGTGGTCGGCCCAGAATTTCTCGCTGACGTGGGGGAGTTCCACCCAGGCGTATACAAGAACTCCGTGGCGGTGGCAGGCGGCAATAAGTTTGGCCAGGTAATCGTCGCGATCAGGGGCGGAATCGTAAAAATGCCAGGAGGCAACGTGAAGAGCGGCGATTCCGGCGGCGCGCCAGCGTTCGGCGAGGTAGTCGGGATCAGCGCGGGTCCGGTAGGAGTAGTCGAAGAAGGCCCAGAGCCGGGAGTTGCGGAAGGCCGGGGGGAAGCCGAGGTCAGAGAGGGCCTGGAGAAGGTAGGGGTAGCGTTCGTAGCCGGATTCGCCGGGAGGGGTTGCGAGCCAGAGGACGGCACCGGCACCCAGCTTGTAGCCAGCTTCCACGGGGAGTCCGGACCAGCGCTCTTTGGCGAAGACTTTGGCTTCGGCGGGGACTGCGGGGCGCGGGATCTCCAGCGATTTCGACCAGATAACGGGCAGAGTGGGGTTGTGGGTATCGACGAGGTGGATGACGGGGACCGAGCCCTGAGTCTGTTTGAAGCCAAAGCTGGCCGCGAGGGGGGAGTTGCCTTCCAGGATAAGGGCGGCGCCGGCTTTTACTTTTGCTTGCCAGTCGGGCGCGGCCGGCGTTCCGGAAGGTGCGACGAAGATTTCGGCTGACGCTGCGGGGACAGGGAAGTGGCCCACGGAAGAGAGCATTTGCGGCCACGGGCCGGGTTGGGCGCCGATTACCGCGAAGGTTCCGGCGGAGACCGGAACTGCGAGGCAGGCGGCGAGGATCAGGCTATTTAGTGAACGCATACCAGACTCCGGCGCGAAGGTCGTTGAAATTGGGGCGGCGGGGATTGCCGTCGTTGATGGTGTAGATGCCGCGAATTGCCGAGACAGTGACGGTGACGGAGGGCGGCAGGCCGGGCGGGTGGAGGCGGAAGCCGGGGCCGATTTCGGCGAAGTTGGCCCAGTACTGGTGCTTTATGTCGAAGGTCATGCTGGCGGACCAGAAGAACTGCGTGGGGATGCCAGCGAGTGTGGCGCGGTAACCGGCTTTGTTCTGGGAATAGTTAATAATGTCGTTGCCGAAGTGGCTGACGAAGACGCTGTCGGCGGTGTTCTCGAGGAAGAAGCCGTCCTCGGTGGCACCGAGCGAGGCACCCCGATTTCGGGACCAGGAGATGCCGCCGCGCGTGTCCTGCCAGTGACCTTTGCGGAGATATGTGACGGCGGTGCCAGTCTCAAACCATGCCAGGGCGCCGTGATACTGGCGGGTCATAATTCCGGCTCCGAAGATGATGGCGGATTCAGAGAGCGCCTGTTTCAGCGGGCCTTCGCTGGTGCGGCGGATGTCGCCGACAAAGCGGGCGGAGAGGTAGGGTTTGAAGGGGAGATTCCCGAGCCGGATTTCAGATTTTGCCTGCCCGTAGCCGAACAGATCGCTCCAGCGCGAGGAAAAGACGGGGTAAGTCCAGACGGTGGTCCGGACCAGTTGGGTACTGGGGCGGAGGTTGGTCCACGCCTTGGCGGCTTCGGCGGCAATGGCGGGGTCGGCGCTGTGGCGGGCTTCGTTGAACCATTTGACGGCGGTGGCGTCGTTGTGGAGGAGGTTGTTGGTCCAGCCGAGTTTAAGCAGAACCTGGGAATCGATGGGGTTGGTTTCGTGGGCCAGGGTGAAGTAGCGGAGGGCGTCCTTCAGGAAGCCGGCGTTGTAGCTGCGTTCGCCGAGGATGCGGGGATCGAGGGGTGTTTCGTCCTGACTGTGTTCTTCGAGGACGAGCGGCATTTTTAGCGCCAGGCGGACGCGATTGGCGGTTCCAGGGTCGGCATGGCCAAGGACGTCTTTGAGGATCGGCATGGCGAGGTCGTCGCGTTTGTCGGCCAGGTAGAGGAGGCCAAGTTGAGCGGCGGCCAGGTAATCGTTCGGGGCCCCGGCGAGGACCTCTTTGAATTCGGCTTCGGCCTGCTGGCGGGGCAGTTGGTTCGATTCCGACATGCTGAGCAGCAGGAAGGCGAGTTCGCGGTGGAGGGTTGCGTTTTTCGGGTCAAGCTCCAGAGCCTGGCGGAATTCGTAGACGAAGGGGTAGCGGTCCGGCATGCGTTCGCGGGCGAGTTCGGCGGCACGTGGTTCGGCACCTCGGGTGGCGGCGAGGAGGGCGGCGACCATGCCCTCGGGGTTCCCTCGCGCTTTTTCCACACGTGCCAGTTCCAGGAGCACGGATTTGCGCTCGGGCAGGATTTGGTACGCGGCGCGGTAGTTAGCGGCGGCGAGCGCCAGTTCGTCCCGCTGCTCGGCGAGCTGCGCTAACTCGTAATGGGCGCTGAAGTTAGGTTTTGAAGTAGCCAGGGCCTGCTGCCATCGTGCGATTCCGGCGGCAAGGGGTTCATCCACGTTGCGGAAGGCCTGGGCTGCGGTGGTGCGAAGGGTGGTGTCGCTGGTGGTGTCGCGAACCCGGGCGAAGATGCGGCGGGCTTCAGCTTTGCGCGCCGGGGCGTCGTCGCGGGCTTCAAAACAAAGGAAGGCGTATTCCAGGGCGAGGTGGACGTCAGCGGGGTCCAGTTGCACGGCGACGCCAAATTCTTCGCGGGCGGCCTCGGATTCGCCGGTTTTGAGCAGCGTGTAGCCGAGGTTTTTGCGGATGTCGGTACGGCGCGGCGAGAGGGCGGCGGCAGCACGGAAATCGGCTACAGCGCGGTCGTAATCGTGGCTGCGCAGGGCTTCGAACGCGGTGGTGAGAGCGGGGTAGGCGGGGTCCTTACCCTGGTCTTTAGCGGATGCCTCATCAGCGGAGACAGGGACCTGGGCAAGCGCGACCGCCGCCAACAGGCTGAGCGACAAGAGTCTGATCTTCTGGCCTCCAACCTAATAAGTGCGGGCCGGAAGGTTTTTTCTCAGAGATCTTTTTTTTCTAAGAGCCCCGATGTCATAGCTCCCCGATGTCTTAGACCCCCAGGGATTTATTTGTGGTCGGCGTGCTCGGCCGTGGCTCCCGCACCGATTTTCACGGAGAGGGCGGACAGTTTGTTGTCTGTGCCTTCCTTCGCGTCAATGGCCACACGATCTCCCACTTTCATATCTCTCGCGGTAGCGACTCCCTTCGCGTTCGCATATTTTGTGGCCGCGCTTACCTCTACTGTCACGGAGGTGTGCTTCGGGGTCTCCACGGTGATGGAGGTTTCGGTGAGGACTTTGATGGTGCCGAGGACGTGCTCAACGCCGTTGTGGGCGAAGGCTGCGGTGACGGTCAGCAACAGGATGAAAGTGGTTACGAGGGTTGATCTGCGCGTCATGGTGGGTAGTCCTTAAGTTTAGTGGTGATGCGATTCCTGGGCGGTGGGGGCCGGGGTGGCACCCTTCAGGAATTCTTCTTCCTGTTTTTCTTCTTCCAGATCGGCCGGACTCTTGGGATTCATTTTCTCCATTTCGGCGATCTCGGTTGTGGTGAGCTTCGGCAGATGCCGGATGAAGTGGACCAGCTTCCAGGAGGCTTCGGTGCTGTGGGCGGTCCCGTTGCCCCAGGCGGGCATACCGGTGAGGCGGATGCCGTTTTCGATGATGAAGAAGAGTTCGCCGTCAGAAAGATTCTGGGTTTTGGCCTGGCGCATGTCGGGAGCGGGCGGGTACATCTGTCTGCCCATGGTGTTGGCGGCGCTGCCATCATTGGCGTGGCATCCGGCGCAGTGGTCGGCCCAGTGTTCCTTTGCTTCGGCGAGATTTCCAGGGGAGGGTGGCACGGGATTGTGCGTCGCCAGCGCGCCGGCCGGCATGGCCATCTGGCGGGCTTTCGTGGCGGCCCAGGCTTCGATGGCGGTAGGTTCGGCGTGGGCGCTGAAGCCTCCGGCGGTGGTCTGCAGCGCGATCAGCGCCGCACCCGCGCCGATCAGGAGCAGGCCCAGCATGCCGGTAACAGCCCAAAGGAGGTTCTTATTCATTTACGGTGCCAGGCTCCTGGCGGGGGCAGCCAGACCATCCATCAGCCCGAAGCCCCGGATGGCCAGGGCGCTCTGCCACACGTTTTCGAGCGCTTGCACGTATTCGACTTCGAGTTGGAAAAGCGTTCGCTGTGACATTTGGACCTGAGGATATGCCGCCGCCATCTTTCGATAACTGGCTTGATACAAATGATAAGCCTGTTCGGCCCTGGGGAGCATCTGATTTTTGTATTGGAGGGCGATCGTGCGGGCGGCGTCGTAGTCGCGGAAGGTGGCGGCGAGGTTGCGCCGGAGCTGGAGGCGGACGCGTTCGGCGTCCTGGCGGGAGCTTTCGATGCCGTCTTTAGCGGCGGCGATGTTGCCCTGGTTGCGATTGAACAGCGGGAGTTGAACGCCCACCTGCGCGGCGCTCTGGACCCCGGCTGGAAGGTGAGTGGTCTCAAGCGGGGTGAAATTGTTGGCGATGACGCCGGTGATTTGCAGGTCGGGGATGGGGACTTTCTTTGCGGCCGTGAGGGAGGCCTCGGCGCGGGCGACTGCGACTTGAGAGAGCTTCACTTCGGGGCTATCGCGCAGGGTGAGGGCGAGGGCTTCGTCGAAGGTGAACTGGGGGACGGCATCCAGATCTCCTTCGAGTTTGGTGACAGGGAGGTCGGGTTGCCCGGCGACGGCGGCGAGGACTCGCCATGCCGCGGTGAGAGTCTGTTCCGCGATTGTGACTCCGATGGCCGCCTGTTCCTGTTCAACTTCCGCCTGCAGGACGTCGGGTTTGTCAGCCTGTCCCACGTTGGCCAAATGACCCGCGGTGGTGGCGGTTTCGTGGGCCAGTTGTTCCAGTTTGCGGCGGACTGCCACGAGTCGCTGGGCGGCGAGCACGCGATAGAACGAAGTGCGGACGCTGTTCAGGATGCGGACGCGCTGGAGTTCGGCGGAAGTTTCGGTTTCCGCGGCTTGCAGCGTGGCCACTTTGCGGGCAGCCTGAAGTTTGCCCCCCATCACGATGGTCTGGTTGACGAAGGCTCCCTGTTTGCCGCCGCCGGAATAGCCTCCTCGAATCTCATCGCCGTAGTAACCGACGGTAGGGTTGGGATAGAGGCCTGCCTGCTTTGCGAGCGCGGTGGCGGCGCGGAGATTGGCCTGTGCCTGGGCGGCGGTGGGGTTGTTCTTCAGCGCCAGTTGTTCCAGGGTTTCGAGGGAGAAGGCACCGGGTGCGTCTTGCGCTTTGACGATGGTGACATGGTGCAGCGCCATGTCTCCGGCGTAGACGGTGGCCGTGATGGCGTCGCCAGGTTTCAGGGTGGCGAGGATTTCTTTATCGGCGACAGGGTAGGCCATGGTCATGGCGGCCATCCAGCCTTCTACCGCTTCGCCCGCTACGGTGATGCGACCGCTGGCGGCGTTGATCTGCTGGACTTTGCCACGAAACGTGAGGGGTTGCTTCTGGGCCAGGGCGACCACTGCCATGCCGAGGGTGACGAGGGCGATTTTCCTAAGCATGGTTGCCTCGCTTCAGTTCCATCACTTTGTCGAACATTGCGGGCGGCATTACGCGCACCAGGGTCATCATGCCTCCCACGAAGCCGCTCCAGTTCTTCGGCAGGCCGTAAGCCTCGGGCTTATCGACTTCTTTATCCATGGCCATCATGGGACCCTCCATGAAGGCATCCTGCGGGAACAGCGGGATCTGGTTGGCGTTGGGGGGCAGGTCCGCGGTTGCGGCGGCGTGCGCGGCGTGGTCCATGCCCGGCATATCCGACATGGCCTGTGCCATTCCGGCGGCGGTGAGGGGGCCGTTGGTGATGCCACCGCGCGACGCCATTTGGTTCATCATGTGGTGCGGCAGGTGGCAGTGGAACATCCAGTCCCCCTGGCGATCCGCAATAAATTCGATGTCGCGAGCCTGGGCGACGCCGACGAGGGTTGTGTTGCCGCGGGGCCAGATGGCTTCGGGCTGGCGGGCACCCTCGCGTCCGGTCTCCCAGAAGGTGAAGCCGTGAAGGTGGATGGGGTGGTGGTCCATGCCCAGATTGATGATGCGGATGCGAACGCGCTCACCCTGTTTGATGATGAGTGGCGTGGAGGCGGGACCGGCTTTGCCGTTGAACGTCAGCCAGTTGAATTCCATGCTCATACTGTTCGGGATGGTGCTGTTGGGCAGTACAGAATATTCCTGGAGCGCGATGAGGAAGTCGCGGGCCACGTGCGGGGTGTACGCGGTTTTGGGGTGGATGATGAAGCCGCCCAGCATGCCCACCATCTCCTGCATGGCCATGTGGGGGTGATAGAAAAAAGTCCCGTTTTGGTGCAGAGGGAATTCGTAGATGAAGCGTCCGCCGGGTTTTACAAGATCCTGACCAATGCCGGGGACGCCGTCCATTTCGATAGGAAGTTCGAGGCCGTGCCAGTGGATGCCGGTGGGTTCGGGCAGATGGTTGTCGAAGATGATGCGGATCCGGTCGCCTTCGGTGGCCTGGATGGTGGGACCGGGGGCGCTGCCGTTGAAGCCCCAAAGGTCGAAGGTGCGGCCGGGGATGACTGTCTGTTTTACGGGTTCTGCGATGAGGTGAAAGACCTTGACGCCGTTGTCGAGGGTGAAGGGGAGGTCGGCGATATCGGGGGTCTGGACGGATACGGGGGAGAGCGTGGGCTGGGCGGTGGCCACCTGCGACAACGCAGCGGCGCCGGTGCCGAATTCGAGAAGGCTTCGGAAGAAGCTTCTTCGCGGGTTCATGAATAATTCTCCTGGGATTATAGGGCGGGACAGCAATTTACGACTACGCGATTGCCGCGAGGGCTAGACGCGGAGTAGCAGGGGTGCGGAGATGAAAGTACTGGCGGGCGGGGATGTGGAGGGAACCGGGGGGCGCGTTGCGGTGAGGAAACTTTGCGGCGTGCGCCACGGAATTTCAGCCAGGATCAGCAGCGGTGAAACACCGTTCGGGATGCGGGCTTCGGGGGATGAGAAATCGAAGTGTTGGTGGGCGCAGGCTGTCGTCTGGCTGGGTGGGGCTTCGTGGTGGCAACTTCCGGGTGCAGCGTGTTCCGGTTCGCACGGACGCAGGCCGCAATCGCTGAAGCACTGCGCATAAGCGATGACCGTCACAATGGCGGTAAGGACCAGGGCGCGGCTGGCGCGACGGAGCATATTAAAGCGGCACCTCGACGGAGGCCAGAATCTCTTCAATGATGCGCTCTCCGGCAGCCGCTCCAGCGTTCTGGCGGCGTGAAACCAACCCGGCCCTGGCGGCGGCCATCACGCGATGCCCCAGGACTTTGGGGGCCAGTAATTTTACGTCGTCGGGGAGGGCCCAGGCACGACCTTCCATTGCGGCGAGTGCCTGCACGGCGCGGTACAGGGCCTGAGAACCGCGCGGGCTCACGCCCAGCGACAGACCTTCATGCGTGCGGGTTCGTTCCACAACGGTCAGCATGTAATCGACGATGGCGGCGTCCACCTTCACTTGTGCGACGAACTCCTGGTATTCCAGAAGCTCGCCGGGGCCGATGACGCTGGGGGTGACCAGGGTATGGCGGGCGTCGGGCTGGCGAATGATTTCGCGCTCGCTCTGCCGCTCGGGATAGCCGATGGAAAGGCGCATCAGGAAGCGGTCGAGCTGCGATTCGGGCAGAGGGTAGGTGCCGTGGTGCTCGGCGGGGTTCTGGGTGGCGATCACCATGAAGGGATCAGGCAGCGGCAGGGTGCGGCCTTCCACGGAGACCTGCTGCTCATTCATGGCTTCCAGCAGGGCGGATTGCGTTTTTGGGGTGGCGCGATTGATTTCGTCGGCGAGGAGAAAATTCGCGAAGAGGGGCCCGGGCTTGAATTCGAACTGCTCGGAGTGCGAGTTGTAGACCGTGACACCAAGGACGTCGGACGGCAACATGTCGCTGGTGAATTGGAGGCGATGGAAACTGCCATCCACGGCACGGGCGATGGCCTGGGCGAGAGTGGTTTTTCCGACGCCGGGGACATCTTCAATCAGCAAGTGGCCGCGCGCCAGCAGGCAGACAAGGGAGAGCCGGACGACTTCGGGTTTGCCACGAACGGAGAGCCCGATGGCGGCTTCGAGGTGCCTGAGTTGCAGCGCGGGAGAGCCGGGCTGAACAGGCATGTCGTACGCGGCCGGGCGGGAGGACGTCAAATCCAAGAATACAACGGAGTGAGGGGAAGGGGTGGAGTAACATAACCGGAACGAGTCCTATATGACCAGACGAGAACTGCTGGCGGCCTCTGCCGCCGTAACGCAATTGCGGGGGGCGCCGCTTTCCTCGCCCACCTCAAAACGGCCGAACTTCCTGTTCATCCTGGCCGACGACCACGCCGGGTACGCGCTGGGCGCAGATGGGAACCCGCTGGCTTCCACGCCGAACCTGGATGCGCTGGCGAAACAGGGCACGCGTTTCGCCGGCCACTACTGCAATGCGCCGGTGTGTACGGCGTCGCGGCAGTCGTTTTTAACCGGACAGTTGCCGCACGCCGCAGGGGTGACGCGGTTGCCGACGCCTCTGGATGCGGGGAAGCCCACGCTGGCGAAACAGTTTCAGGCGGCGGGGTACAAGACTGCGGTCTTTGGGAAGATGCACTTCAATCGGCCTGCGGAGGCTGGTCTTCACGGGTTCGACGTGATGATGACCGAGAATGAGCTGACGCGCGCCTGGCAGAAGGATGTCCAGCCGAAGCCTTTGCCGGCGGATTTGCGTGTGAAGCCTCAATGGAAGCCGTTTCAGGACCCTGCGCGGATCTGGCTCAACTCGGAGAAACTGCCGTTCGGCAGGAGTCTTGGCGAGATGCGCAGTACGTACCTGGCGAACCAGGCGGCGAAGTATCTGGAAGAGCATCGCGGCGAACCGTTCGCGCTGTGGACCAGCTTTCAGGAGCCGCATTCGCCGTACGATTTCCCGGTGGAATATACGAATCGTCTGTCGCCGAGTCGGTACCCCGCGCCTGCGGTGGCGGCATCCGATAGCTGGCAGATTCCGAATATCTTCCGCGATCTTTCGCCGGAAGAGAAGGCCGGGATTCGCGCGGCTTACTACACGTCGGCGGCGTTTCTGGATCACAACGTGGGCCGGGTTCTGAACGCGGTGAAGAAACTGGGGCTGGAGGACAACACATACGTTGTCTACATGGCCGACCACGGCTATTGCCTGGGCGAGCATGGCCGGTTTGAGAAGCATTGCGGTTACGACCAGGCGCTGCGCGTGCCTTTGATCATGCGCTGGCCGAAGAGGATTCGGGCCGGGGTGGTTTCGGATTTTACGGAACATATCGATGTTCCCGCCACCATTACAGACATGATGGGACTGGAGCCGTTGGCCGTGCAGCATGGCCACACGCTGCGGCCCTATCTGGAGGGTCGGCGTCCGGTGATGGTGCGGAATCACATCTTCAGTGAGTATCTGGAGAACGAGGAAGCGTACATCCGGACGAAGGAGTACAAGTACATGTTTTGTTCGGGGCGGCGGAAGCGGACCGACGGGTATGAGACAGACAACCCGACGCCTGGCCGCTACGAACGGCTGTATAACCTCACGAAGGATCCTGGGGAAGTGGATAACGTGGTCACGCAGGAGACCGATGCCGCGTCACGGTTGCGGCAGATGTTGCTGGATCGCTTCCGGGCAACACATCCGGACGCGCCTCAGGAACCGCAGCGGTTGGCTGTGGCTGAAGCTTTGGACTGGTATGTGAGGCCCCGCGACTAAGGCTTCGGGGCTATGGGCAGGTCGCGGGTAAGCGTCTGTTTGGTGGTGGTCCGCCAGGCTTCCAGCGGCGGGGCTCCGGTCCTGTTGAAGAACGATTTTAGCTCTGTGCGCAGGGTATCCACCTGTTTGCGATGACGCGCGTCGGCGATCACATTCTGCGTCTCGCCCGGGTCGGCTTCGAGGTCGAAAAACTCGCTGGGGCCGTCCTCGCCGTTGGGGCCTTTGGTGCGCTCTACCAGTTTCAGGTTTTCAGTGCGGATGCCGCGGACGTACTCATATTCGAAGTAAAGGCGGTTGTTCCACTGCGGGCGTTTGCCTTGCAGGAACGCGGCATAACTTCGGCCGACGCGCCTTTTGTCCGGCGGCGCTGTGATGCCGAGGTACTCCAGAATGGTGGGGAAGTAGTCGTAGGACGAAACCATGGGATCAGGCGTGAGGCCTGGCTTGATCTTGCCCGGGTGGTTCCAGATCATGGGCACGCGCAGCGATTCCTCGTACATGTTGAAGGGCACGGTGCCGTTGCCCTTGCCCCAGACGCCGTGGTGGCCGGCGTTCCAGCCCTGATCGGCGCAGAAAATGACGAGCGTGTTCTCTCGCTGCCCCATTTCTTCGAGGCGCTTCAGGATGCGGCCGATGTTGTGGTCCACGCCTGAGATGAGCGCGGAATAGGCCTGCATGCTTTTGGTGTTGTTGTGGTTGTTGGCGAGGCCGCGATTCTGCCAGGGGTGCATGGGGGTGCGGGGAAAGCAGGAGAACTTTGAATCGGCGTAGGGAGCGCGGTAGGGTTCCGGCTGGTAGTCGAAAGGCGTGTGCGGCGCGTAGAAGGGCAGCAGCAGATAAAAGGGCGCTTCGGCGGTTTGTTGCGAGAGAAAGTCGAGGGCGAAATCGGTGACGAGGTCGGTCTTGAAGCCCTTCATGGGACGTGTCTCGCCGTTTACGACGAAGGTGGGGTCTCGGTAGGTTCCACCTCCGCCGGGGATGGAGGCCCAGTACGTGAAACCGGCCTGGGCTTTGTCGTCATTCCCCATGTGCCACTTGCCGCACATGCCGAGCTTGTAGCCGTGTTTGGCGAGGACTTCGGTGTAGGGTGTGAGACCCGCGTACCAGTTGCGTGTGGTGGGGCCGAAGCTGTCTTCGGGAACCAGCCAGTCCTGCACCCCGTGGGTGGAGGGGATGGTGCCGGTCAGGTAGGTCATGCGGCTTGGGGAACAGACGGGCGTGCAGGCGAAGGCGCGGGTGAAGCGGGCTCCACCGGCGGCGAGGGCGTCGATATTCGGGGTCCGAATATCTTTGCAGCCATACGCGCCAGTGGCCCAGGCTCCGTGGTCATCAGTCATGATCATGACGACGTTGGGGCGGGTGCTGGCGGCTTTTGCGGCGGCGGGTGCCAGGGCGGCGGCTGTGACAAATTCCCGGCGCGTGATCGGCACTAGAACAACCTCCAGGCTTTCATGGACGCCCGCAGGTTCTGCTCACGATCACCCTTGATATTGTAGTGCTGCAGCAGCATGGGACCCTTGTAACCTGCGCTTTCGAGTTTCCTGACAAAGGCTTTCACATCATAGGAACCTTTGTCTAAAGTCTGGATCAGCCGGTCCCAATCGCCGTCGTGTTCGGAGCCGCTGATGGTTACCAGGTACAGGTGGGGCATCACCTGCTTCAGCCGGAGGTCAAGGTTGGGTTCGTCGCCGCTGCGGAGCCAGTGGCAGAGGTTGAAGACGAGGCCGACGTTGGGTCGCTGCACCTTTTCGATGATTCGGAGCGCGTCCTCCGGGCGTGCCACATGCATCCCGTAGTGGGGATAGATGGCGACGCGAAGACCGGATTTCGCGGCCATGTCGGCAACTTCGCGGATAGTGTTGGCGGCCAGTTCGTCGCCGTTGGCGGCTTTGCCGTTTACGTTGAAGCCGATGATGGCGCCGGTGCCTTTGAGTTGTTCTATGGCGGCGGGGAGACTGGGGTCGTAACCCGGTTTGGCGTCGGAGAGGTTCATGCCGGTGTAGATGCCGAGCAGGTGGAGACCTTCGTTCTTGTGCGCTGCGAGGAACTCCGGCGTGTTGCCGGGCATGGCGTAGAAGACGCCCGCGTAGCCTGTCCGCTTCGCGAGTTGCGTCTGTTGCGCTACCGTTACTTCCCCACGGCCAAGGCCGTTATCAAATACGTAGAGTGGTTTATCCGCCGCAGTGACAAATGCGGCGGTGGCAAGAAGAAGCAACAATGATCGGAACATATTCAACGATTATCAACTTTCCGCATCGCTCTGGCGTAATCTGAGAAGACCGTGGAACATATCGCCGACAGCGGACATGCCAACTGCCTGAACTGTGACGCCGTTCTGCACGGCGAATACGGCTCATCCTGTGGGCAGGCCGCGCACGAAGGCCACGCGCCGACGCTGGGCCATTTCGGGCATGAACTGATGCACGAGTTCCTCCACGTGGACGTACTCCTCAGTCCCCGGCTGGAACAGAAGCGCCCGTTTCGAACCGCCTGTTCCGGGGCACGTCAGGTGTCGGTGTTTCTGTTCGCGGGGTTTAGCTGGCTCGTGTTTCAGCGACGGCAGAAGTACTTCGTCAACCACCTGATTGCGGGGCTGCCGCTGGCCTGGGGCGGGCTACTTGACAGGGCCGAGACGCGATGTCCCGATGGCAATATCGTCGTACCAGACATCGAAACCGGCTGGTGGGGCTCCCCAGACGCGGGCGCCGAAACCGAATTCCTGATAGCCGCCGACGAGGTTTTTCACGGTGCCACTGCCTTTCGGCCAGTCAAAGGTTACGGTATCGACCTTCTGGCCATTCATGGGCGCCTGGATCTTCTCGCCGTCAATCCAGAGAGTGATGGCTGACGGATCGTCGTTGAATTCCCATTCGATCAGGAACCATTTGTCATACTGCGGTGCTGTTTCCGTGCGGTAGGTGATTTCTCCTCGACCCTGGCCGCGCACCGACTTGTTCTCCTGATACGACGGCATCCACATGCCGCGAGATGTGCCGATTTCGTGGAACTTTGAAAGCTGCCAGCCCGGTTCTCCGGCGAAGATCAGCGGGTTGTGGGTGACTCCCAGACCTGGCGAAACCTTCATGTAGGCGCGGCCGAAGAAATGGGTCCGGACGGAATCGGGCAGGTGCGTTGCCACCACGAAGGCATAACTGGCGGCTGCCATATCCGGGTAGTGGACGTGGAGGGCATACTTGCCGTGACCGCCTTCCACGGGTTCTACGGCGACGGTTGCTGTGCCGGCGACGCGCGTGTCCCAGGCGGCGGGATCGATCTTGCCGGATTCAAACGATTCAGTGAAAACGGGCTTCTGGGCTGCCAGGGTAGCGGCAAAAAGTGTGCAGGTAAGGAGGGTTCGGACCACGGGGTGAGTTTATCACCACACACCCAACCAGGTTCAACTTTATTTTCCCTGGAAGTGAGAACTTTGGTCCGTTTCGGCACTTATCGGTATTGGGGGCACAGCCGGTTGTGGCAGTTAGACCATTGGGTCGCGGGCCTCCTGATCCCGCTCGCGATCTGGGTATTGATCAACGGTGTCGATGATCTGGTCATCGACTGCGCCGCCGCCGTAACCTGGCTTACGGGATGCGGGAAACCTCCCCCCACTGAGGCGGAACTCGACGCCGCGCCCCCGAAGCGCATGGCCATATTTGTGGCCCTTTGGCACGAGCATCGCGTTATCCAGAAGATGCTGGATAACAATATTTCGCGCCTGAGATACCCAACATACGATTTTTTCGTGGGCGCGTATCCGAACGATGCGCCCACTTTGGCGGCGATTCGCGAGGCGATGAAGCGCTACCCGCAGGTGCATTTGTCCGTTTGTCCTCACGACGGCCCTACTTCGAAGGCGGACTGCCTGAACTGGATCTACCAACGGATGCTGCTCTACGAAGAGGAGCACGATGTTCGGTTCGACATGATCCTGACGCATGACGCGGAGGATCTGATTGACCCTGACGCTCTTCGCTGGATCAATTACTATGCGCAGGAGCACGACATGGTGCAGATTCCAGTGCTGGCGCTGCCGACGCCGCTGCGGGAGATTTCTCACGGCGTCTACTGCGACGAATTCGCCGAATACCAGTTCAAGGACATGGTGGCGCGGCAGTGGATGGGCGGTTTTATCCCGTCGAACGGAGTGGGCACCGGTTTTTCCCGCCGCGCGCTGGAAATGCTGGCGGAGCGGCATTCAAACCGGATTTTTGAGCCCGGTTGCCTGACCGAGGATTACGAAAACGGCTTCCGTATCCACGCGATGGGCCTGTCGCAGCGGTTTATTCCAATCCATTTTCGTTTCGGACGCCCGATAGCGACTCGTGAGTATTTTCCGCGCAAGTTTGGCGCGGCGGTAAGGCAGAGGTCGCGCTGGGTTCTGGGAATCACGCTGCAATCGTGGGAGCACCATGGGTTTTCCGAATCCATGCGCTACATCTACTGGTTTTGGCGCGATCGCAAGGGCGTGGTGGGAAATCTGGTAACGCCGCTGACGAATCTGGTTTATCTCTACGGCGTTGCGACTCTGGCGTGGGCTGAGTCCACTGGCCACGCGTGGGGACTAGCCCGGGAAGCGTCGGGTATATCCCCTTTCGTGGCCACGGGCCTGAGTATCCAGGGGCTTCACGTGGCGTTCCGGAGCTGGTGTTCGTGGAGGGTTTACGGCCTGCGATTCGCTTGCGGAGTGCCGGTTCGGGTGGTCGCCGGCAACTGGATCAACTGTTTCGCCACGTGCCGGGCGATCTGGACGTACGGGAATGCCAGAATTCGGGGCCGGCCCCTGCGTTGGGTGAAGACGGAACATGCATATCCTTCGAGGAGCGCACTGCTGCCGGACAGGAAGCGCCTGGGCGAGATTCTGGCAGGTTCGGGCTGGATCTCGCCCGCCCAACTGGAAGAAGCGCTGGCTTCGCAACCGCCGGGTCGCCGCCTCGGTGAGCACTTGATCGACCTGGCGTTCATTACCGACCAGGATCTTTACGCGGCGCTGGCGCTGCAGAATCACCTGGAACTTGGCAAGCCCGAGCCTGAACAGGTCTCGCCACATATTACGCGCACTCTGCCAGCCTCGGTGGCCCGGAAGTGGCGCGTTTTGCCGTTTCGGGTAGCGGCGGGTGAGATTTATCTTGCCGGGGCGGAACTGCCGGGGGAGGAGATGCAGAATGACATCCGGCGGTTCTGTTCGCTGGAAATTCGCTTTCGGCTGGTGACGCCGGTTGAGTTTGAGGAACTGGCTGCCGAGTATCTGGTAGTGAAAGGAGAAGCCGAAGCTATAGAATATTGACGGCGCGGGCGGCCAGCAGGGCGACGGTGGTGAGCGAAATCAGGGACTGGACCACCATCAGAATTTTGGCCCAGCGCGAGAGAACGGGCACGTCGGTTGGCGAAAACGCGGTGCTGGTGTTGAAGGCGAGGAAGAGGTAATCGACGAAACCAGGGCTCCATTCGTGCTCTCCCATGCGGATGCGAAGCTGCTCATCCATGGTCATTTGGGGGAATAAAAACGCGCCGTCCAGATGGACACCTTTCTCGTCGCGCTGATTGGGACCGCCGCCATCGAGCTTCCAGTACCAGCAGGCGAATAAGAGAATATTTGCAACCCACAGGGCCGAGGCCGCCTCCAGCAGGATTACGGGGGCGTCTTTGTGCTGGGGTAACCGCATAACCAGCAGGGTGAGGGAGGCTACCAGCCCGACCGTAATTACCGACAGGCTGAGATAGGCGAAGATTTCGTTCAGGTTGATGTGTCCCGTGCGGTGCGTCAGCATCGTCGGGATCAACAGCACGAGGGACACAACCAACAGCAGCCAGCCGGGGCCCACCGTCAGATGTTCGGGCAGGAAGTAATACAGAACGCAGATCGCGAGGATGGCGAGAACCACCGGCCAGCGGGGATGCGGATTGACTGAGGGTCGCCTTTTACTCACTTATTAGTTACCAGAGGTGATAATACCCGTCCCGCTCGGCTAATTCCACATCCACCCGGAAAAGCTCCCGCAGGTTGGCCGCCGTCAGGAGTTCCGCTTTGGGTCCGTCTCCGACAATCTGGCCGCCCTTCATCAGGATGACCCGTTCGATTTCCGGGATGATGTCGGAGAGGTGGTGGGTGACGAGAACGATGCCGAGCCCGGCTTTCGCGAGGGTCCGCACGGTCTCACGCAACTCGTGCTGCGCAAACAGGTCGAGACTGGTGGAGGGTTCGTCCAGCAGCAACGCTTTCGGATTGTGCACCAGGGCCCGGCCGATCAGCATGCGGCGACCTTCCCCGGAGGACATCTCGTCTACCCGTTTATCGGCCAGATGTCCGGCTTGCAGCATGTCCAGAACCTGGTGAGCGCGGGCATGCATGCGCTGGGTAACTTCGTAATGCTCCCAGATGCCGATGCTGGAAAAGAACCCGGAGAGCACAATGTCGAACCCCGTGATTTCGCGGGTGCACTGCGTCATCAGATCGTTGGTAACGATGCCCAGCATGGCGCGCAGTTCCACCACGTTCCACGCGCTCTTCCCCAGAATGGAAACGCTGGATTCCGGTTTCGCGAGCGGGTAGCATTCGCGCGTAATGGTCTTAATCAGCGTGGATTTCCCGCAGCCGTTCGGGCCGAGGATGGCAACGTGTTCCCCGGCGCCGATGCTGAGGCTGATGTTGCGCAGAGCAATGCTGTCACCGCGCATGACGGTGACGTTTTTAAGTTCAATGAGAGGAGCAGACACTAGACTCCAGTATCGGATGCGCCAGCCTTTCGCCCCCATCGTCTATCCTGAATTTGACTCATGGTTGACTCTCAACTCCTCTCTGCCGTCACTGCCGCGCTTGGTCCTGGCGGTGTTCTCACCGGCGATGAAGTATCTTCCCGTTCGGCTGGCTGGATCTCGCGCAGCAGCCTGCAAGCGGCGGCGCTGTTCCGCCCGCGTACTACGGAAGAGCTTTCCGCCGTGATGCGTCTTTGCCACGCGGCGGGCCAGCCAGTTGTTCCCCACGGAGGCCTGACGGGCCTGGTGGAAGGGGGGCACGCGAACGAAAACGAAGTTGTGGTTTCCCTGGAACTGATGAACCAGATTGAGGAGCTTGACGAGGCCGCGCCGTCCATGACAGTGCAGGCCGGCGTGGTTCTTGAGACTATTCAGAAAACCGCCCAGGCGAAAGGGTTGCTGTTCCCTCTGGACCTGGGCGCGCGTGGTTCGGCGATGATCGGTGGCTTGATTTCGACCAACGCGGGCGGCAACCGCGTGATCCGCTATGGCATGACGCGGAACCTGATCCTGGGTTTGGAAGCGGTGCTGGCGGACGGGACGATCATTTCTTCCATGTACCCCGTGGTGAAAAACAACTCCGGTTACGACCTGAAACAGCTCTTCGTCGGGTCAGAAGGGACGCTGGGTATAGTGACGCGAGCGATTCTGCGCCTGCAACCTCAGCCGAGGAGCCAGAATACCGCGTTTCTGGCTGTGAATGAATTTGCCAGCCTGCCGAAGATTCTAAATGAGCTGAATGCTGGTCTGGGCGGTACTTTGTCGGCGTTTGAGGTGATGTGGAACGAGTTCTACAGCCTGGTGACGACGCCGCCCGCGAAGCAGCACCCGCCCCTGCCGCAGACCTACCCTCTCTACGTGCTGGTGGACGCTTTAGGGTCGGATGAGGCGACGGATCGCGAACGTTTTAGTGCCGCGCTGGAAGGCGTGATGGATCAGGGGCTGGCCGCCGATTGCGTGGTTGCCCTGAATGCAAACGAACGCGCCGGAATCTGGGCTATGCGGGATGACGTGGACCAGTTCCATCAGTTCCGCCCGTGGTTTGGCTTTGACGTCAGCCTGCCGATTAAGCACATGGACGAGTATGTGAAGGAGGTCCGTGCGCGCCTGAGCGCCCGCTGGCCGGAGCACAAAGCATTCGTGTTCGGGCACATGGGAGACGGAAATCTTCATCTGAATATCCACGTGGGTTCCGGGGACGCGGAGTCCCGGCATGGCGTGGAGGAGATCGTGTACGGTGGCCTGACCGGACGAACCGGCGCGATTTCCGCCGAACATGGTGTCGGGCTGGAAAAGCGGGAGTGGCTGAAGATGTGCCGGACGCCCGAGGAACTGGCGCTGATGCGAACGCTGAAGCAGGCGATGGACCCCCGGGGGATTCTGAATCCGGGTAAAATTCTGGCCGAGTAAAGCCGCCAGCCGCAGGATCGTCCGCCCAGCGGGTTTACGCGGTCACTTTCGGAGGGCAGCCCAACTCACACAGCCAGCCTTCCGGGTCGCGGAAGAACATCTGCTGGGCTCCCGTCGCCGGGGTTGTTTGCCGGTGGTACGTGATCCCGTGCTGGTCCAGAACTTTTGCGCAGGCGTCCATATCTTCCACCTGGAAGGCGATATGGTTCTCGTGGGTATTGATGGGCAGGGACGGGTCAGTGAACGGCTCGTCAATGAGGTGGATCTGGATTCCGGCGCCAAACAGCCACGCGCCATCGAAATCGAACGGGGGCCGGGCGACCTCTTCGAACCCCATTACCTCGGTATAAAACTTGAGTGTCTCCGCCAGTTTCTTCGTCTGCCGTGACACGTGGTGGAGCTTTACAAGTTGAAGACTCATTTTGTTGAAATGATAACCGATTGCGTGGTCTCCAGCATGTGTTGCACGCTGTGGGCGAAGCCGGCGGCGCTTGCGGCGCGCTCCAGTTCGGCGAAGGTGTAGGCGTCGCCCTCATGGGTTCCGGTCAGCATGGTCATCGCGAAACGGGCGGGCATGGGGGGCGTGACGCGCGATTCATCGGGCACGAACTCCAGCATAATCGCGCTGCCGCCCGGCTTCAGGGCCGCATGCACCTTGCGCAGCAGGCCAATGTTGGTTTCCAGACTGAAATGGTGCAGGAAGTTGGTGACCAGAACCACGTCGTAACCTTCGCCAAAATCCACGTCGAAGGCGCTGCCCACGATTGTGGAATATCGGTCCGCCACGCCCGCCTGCGCGGCATGTCTTTGTGCCACTTCCAGCACGGCGCGCCAGTCGAGAGCCACAATTTGCGCTTCCGGATTACGCAGGGCGATCTGGATTCCGAAGAAGCCGTGCCCGGCCGCGATATCGAGAACCTTCAGGGGGCCGGTGGCGGGAACGTGGTGGGGGATCGCCATGGCGGCGGGCATCATCATGGGGCCCATGGTTTCGGCAAAACGAACCCATAGTGGGTTGTCGGGGTCCACGGTGCCCTCGCCGGGCATCACTGTTCCGCCTTTGCGCACGCAGGCAGCGGTCGTGAAAAGTGCGCCGTGGGCAATTTCGGGGCCGCAGATGAAATCCGCAATGCCGCCCATGTAGGTGCGCAGGTTTTTGTCGAGGAAGACCCGCGCGGCGGGGGAATTCGCGTAGGCCGAACCCTCTTTGGAGAGCATTTGCATGGTCACCAGGATGTCGCAGAGGATTCGCATGCCGCGCTCGGCGGCGTCGCACTTGGTGGCGATTTCGGCGGCGGTGGAGGCACCTTCCGCGATCGCCGTGAAGACGCCCAGCTCAATCGCGGCTTTCAGCGCCGCACTCTCCCGAAAACCCATCAGAACATCGATGATTTGCCCCGGATTCGGAGCGGCACCGCCAGTTGTTGGTCCCATACCTTTTCAGATATTACCCCCTCCTGCCTCGTGGCCCGCTAAACTTGTAACTTGCCTCGCTATTGCGATGTCAGCCTGCCGGTCCCTCTCGATCAGCCCTTCACGTACTCTCTGCCGCTGACTCTACAGCACCGCGTCAAACCAGGTGCCCGGGTTATCGCGCCGTTTGGGACGCGAAAGCTGACGGGTGTAGCGCTGCGCGTTCACGATGATCCGCCCGGCGTTCCGGTGAAGGATCTTTTCAGGCTTTTGGATGAACAACCGGTTCTGAGCGATGAGCTTCTGACCCTGGGCCGCTGGATTTCGGGCTACTACTGTTCGCCGCTGGGGGAAGTGCTGCGTTCCATGCTGCCGCTGGCGAACGATGTGCGCTCCGGCAAGGTCTACACGCTGACCGATTCCGGCAGGGATGCGGCGAAGCAGCTGTCGATTGCGGCGACTGCCGACGACACGCTCAATCAGGTGATGTCGATGCTGGAGCACCGGTCTCTTTCGCTGCAACACCTGAAACGCAAGCTGCCCCAAGCCGACAATGCCCTGAAATCGCTGCTGAAGAAAGGCTGGGTCGCCGTGGAAGAGGTGAACACGGACCGCGATCCCCTTCGGGCCCCTGCCGCCAAACTCCGTATCGCTTTGACCGAAACGGCGGCGACCGGGAAACTGCCTAAGGCCGAACGCGAACTGCTGGCGTTCCTCTCGCTACATCCTGGTTCCCACAATCTGGCAGAACTGGAAGACCTGGTGAAGAACTCCAGCACTGCGGCTCGGTCACTGGCGCGCCGACAACTGGTGACGCTGACGCCGGAACCGATGGCCATCCGCAGCGCTCCGATTCGGGCTCCGCATGACCTGAATGCGTCCCAGCGGAATGCTTTCGACCTGATCCACGCGGGCGTCGAATCGCGGAAGTTCTGCACTTTTCTGCTGCATGGTGTCACCGGCTCGGGTAAGACGGAGGTCTACCTCAATGCCATCGATTCCGCTCTCGCTACCGGGCGCGGCTCGCTCCTGATGGTGCCTGAGATTGCGCTCACGCCTGCTGTGGCGGGCCAGTTTTATGCCCGATTTGGAGATCGGGTGGCGATTCTTCACTCGGCATTTTCTGATTCCGAACGCGCCGACCAGTGGCGCAGGATTCGGGCGGGCGGGGCGCAAGTGGTTGTGGGTACACGTTCCGGGGTCTTCGCCCCGGTAAACAACCTTGGTCTGATTCTTGTGGACGAGGAGCACGACGGCAGTTATAAGCAGGAGGAGACTCCTCGCTACAACGGTCGGGACGTGGCGATTGTTCGTGCCCAGGCGGCTGGGGCCTGCGTGGTTCTGGGGTCGGCCACACCTAGTCTCGAAAGCCGTTTCAATGCCGAAAACGGCAAGTACACGCTGCTGGAAATGCCGGAGCGCATTGCGGACCGGCCTATGCCCACGGTCCACCTGGTCGATATGCGCCAGGAGTTTCTGGAGACTCGCAAACATGCCATCTTTTCGCGGGCTCTGAGTGATGCGATTCGGGAGCGCCTCGCCAATAATGAACAGGCCATGATCCTGCTCAACCGCCGTGGATTTTCCAGCTTTGTCACGTGCCGGGCCTGCGGAAAACGGGTGGAGTGCAAGAACTGCGCGGTCACGCTGACGTGGCACCGCCGCGATCGTCGCCTGCTTTGCCACTGCTGCGGTTATGCCGAAAAAGTGCCGCAGGTCTGCCCGGATTGCGAAAGCGAGCACATCTCGTTCATGGGAGCAGGGTCTGAACGGGTGGAGGATGAACTCCATACCGAATTCCCCGAGGCCCGCATCGCGCGTCTGGACCGCGACACCGTTACCGGGAAACGCCAGTTCGAAGACATCCTGCACAACTTTCGTGAGCGCAATTACGACATCCTCGTGGGGACGCAGATGATTGCCAAGGGGCATGACATTCCAAACGTCACGCTGGTGGGAGTCGTGTCGGCAGATGTGGGGCTGGGGATGCCTGATTTTCGCGCGGCGGAACGGACTTTCCAGCTGTTGACGCAGGTGGCGGGACGCGCCGGACGCGGCCATTTGCCGGGGGTTGTGTACATGCAGACCGTCAATCCCGACCATTACGCGGTTCGTCTCGCGGGAGCGCAGGATTATGCCGGGTTCTATGAGAAAGAGATTAACTTCCGCCGCTTCATGAAGTACCCGCCGTTTTCCGCGATGGCGAACATCCTGATCCGCGCCCCGAAGCAGGAAGATGCGTTACGGATGAGTACGGAGCTGGGCCACGTTTTGACGCCAGTTCCGGAAAACATGCGCATTATGGGGCCGGCGGAAGCTCCCGTGGTTCGTTTGAAGGATGAATTCCGCTACCAGTTGCTGGTGAAATCGACCAGCCGGAAGGACCTGAATGCCCTGCTGCAGCGGGCTCGCAATTTCGCCAGGAAAGACAAGTGGAACGCGACCGCGCTGGTGATTGATGTTGACCCCATGACGCTGATGTAATGAAAAACGGCGACCGTCGTCTGGCCGACGCTGCGGCCCGTCTTTCCCGCCCCAGGAGCGAAATTGTGCGCGACGCGATCAACGACTATCATGCCCGGCTGGATCGGCTGAGCGACGAGGAGCGGGATCGCATGCTGCGCGCGTTCGACACGCTGTTACCGGCGGTCGCGCTGCGAAGCCGCGAGGAAGTTGACCGGGAGCTTCGCGAGATTCGGGCGGCTCGGCGAGGCGGTGGTCGCCGCACTCCCAGCGACTTGTGATTCTTCTCGATACTTCCGTCCTGATTGAAGCCGTCACGTTGGTGGCGGGGGCCGAGGTTCGCACTCGCCTTCGAAATCTGATCGAGAGCCGCAAGCGAATCAGCGTTCCGTCGCTTGTCTACTACGAGTTTCTTCGCGGCCCCCGCGGTCCGGCCGAACTGGCGTTACAGAAAGCATGTTGGCCGCGCTCGCGGCAGGGAGGTCGATCTCGCAATTGCCGGCTGCGCTGTCGTCCACAATGCGATGCTCTGGACCCTCAACACCAAAGACTTCGCCGATATCCCGAATTTGCGCCTCCTTGCCTGATAAACTGCCTTCCATGACCCGCCGAAACGCGATTGCAATTGCCGGAGCCGCGCCCCTCCTTTCAGCAGGTGAAGCTGCGCAGACCACCGCCACCTTGCCCGTCAAGCTCGGCATCGACCTCTTTAGCATTCGGACGTCTGGCTACACGCCCTTCCAGTACCTCGATTACTGTGCGGCGCAAAAGGTCAGCGTCGTCCACTTTTCGGAAGTGCGCTTCATCGGCAATCTGGAACCCGACAACCTCCGCAAAGTTCGCAAATACTCTGAAGAAAAAGGTATTGAGGTGGAGTTGGGGATGAAGTCGATTTGCCCTTCCTCGAAGATGTTTGAAGCGAAAGAAGGCACGGCGGAAGAGCAACTTTCCCGCATGATCATCTCCGCCGGCCTGGTTGGTTCAAAGATTGTTCGCTGCGTTCTGGGCAGTTCCGAGGACCGAAAGCCCGGACCTCTCGCGCTGCACATCGACGCGATGGTGAAAGTGCTCCGCAACGTCCGCTCGAAGGCTCAGGATGCCAATATCAAGATCGCCGTCGAAAACCACTCCGGAGATATGCAGGGCTGGCAGCTGAAAGGCCTGATCGAGGCCGCCGGTAAGGACTTCGTCGGGGCCTGCCTGGACTCCGGCAATCCGTGCTGGACGCTGGAAGATCCGCATTCCACGCTTGAGCAACTTCACCCCTACGTTCTGACCAGTCACGTCCGCGACTCCGCTGTGTGGCGCACTCCGGACGGCGCTGCCGTTAGCTGGGTCCGCATGGGCGAAGGCAACGTCAATATTGATGAGTATTGCCGCAAGTACGCCGCCCTCTGCCCCGGCAAGGCGCTCTCCATGGAGTGCATCGTGACGCCTCCGCGGCCATTCAACTACCGCAAGCCGGAATTCTGGGATGGTTACCGCGACGTTCCGGCGTGGAATTTTGAGCGCTTCACCGAGATTGCCGAACGAGGCAAGCCCGTTGACTTCCAGCGAACCGACCGCGCTCAGGCGGCACAGAAAGAACGCGAAGACCTGGAAGCGAGCCTGCGCCATACGCGGCAGATCTTTGGTCTGTAAGCGCGATTACGTCCAGTATGGTTCGCCAGCCGGAATGAACTGAATCGGCACGCCGGAAATAAACGTCCGCAGCCACTTCGCGCACTCTTCCATACCTGGTTCTTCGGAAACCACGTGGCCCAGAATAATCTGGCCTTTCACGATCCCCAAAGTCACCGCGTCCATTACGTATTCGGGATTATCAAACGTTCCGTCGGTTTCGGGCGATTCGCCGCCGATTACCACGTCCACGTCCTGCCGCAGGGCTGGTGATGCGTATCCGGGACCGAGCAGAATCCGGCTGATCTTCGCTTGCGGATCGCCCACCACGCGAAACGCTCGCGACCCCGTCCGCTTCTTAATATCCGAGGCAAACGCGCCCAGGGTGGTCTCCGGAATCGTATAGACTTTCCCACCGCCCATGGTCGCCGTCTCATCTTCGATTCCCACCGAACGCAGGGAGCCCACAATAGACTGGTCCGGTTTCTTCGCGTGCTGATGGTCGTGGAACCGCCAGATCACGATGCCGTGCTCTTTGCAGTACGCGGACTTCATCTTGTACAGGGGATTTTCGGTCAGATCCTTCGTCTCATCCCGGTCATTCCACCAGGTGTCCTCATGCGTGATGATCAGGTTCAGCCCGGCCGCCTGGGTACGGCGGATCATGTCGAAGGTAGTCATCACGGTGGTCGCAATGCCCTTTACCTGCGTGTCCGGATCGCCGATCTTGAACGTGTCCCGGTAAGTCGCCTGGTTGAACGGCACGCCCAGATTCTGCTTCACCAGTTCGATTGTTTCGCGTGCTGTCATCAGACCGCCCTCCAGTAGGGATCACCGGCGTCTATCCACTTCGCTGGAACACCCTGAATGGCTGACGTCAGCCACTTCGCGCACGCCTGCATTCCAGGTTCTTCCGACGCCACTCGCCCGACCGTCACCAGGTTGCGCTTCTCACCCGTTGCCAGCATGTCGGCCGCGTAGTGGACGCATTCCCACTCCCGTACCTCGCCGGTTAGCAGCATATCGACGTCATGGTAGTTCTTCCACATGGTGGCCACTGCCATCAGACCGGGCTGCAGCATCACACGTTTCACCCGGGCCTTCCGGTCGCCCACGGCGCGCAACCCGCCGCGCAAGTTGAGCTTCTTTCGAATCGTAGCCACCACATCTTCGGCCGTCGCGGCAGGAATATCGTATATTCCATCCCCTGGCACTGCGTACTTTTGCCAGCCCAGAGCTTCCGCCAGGCCGAGCGTCAGATGTTTCTCGGGGCGCGCAACCCAGTGGTCCCGCAGGCGGAAAACGACAAGGCCTTCTTTCTCAATGAACTCGCGTTTGGCCTGATAGACGGGATCGTTCGGCGGCACACCGGCCGGGCCGCGTCCCCGACCACCGGGAGCGGGAGGCGGGGCTGGTCCGTCCTGCCTTCCATAGAAGGTTGGTTCATGCGTCAGAATCAGATTCAGCTTCGCCTTCGCCGCTTTCTGCAGAACGTCAAGCGTCGCCATGGCGGTCGTCGCGATTCCAGTCACTGGTATTTCTGGTTTACCGGCCTTAAAGCCGTCCAGGCCACCCTCCGGCCATTCGCCGCCGAGCTTTTCCTTGATCTGGCCAATTACTTCCGCAGCCGACAGCTTCCCTGCCCCCGGAAGCGGGATCTGAGCCGCAAGAAACCCTCCCGAAAGCAGAGCAAAGCTCCGGCGCGACACTTCATAACGTTGAGTATTCACTAGTTCGTTGCCGGCTCAAACTATAGCGAGGCTGGCACCATGCCGTCAACGTTGGCGCTGTGGCTGGAAGAGCAATATACTTTGTGTCATATGGCCGACCTGAACCGTCGCAACTTCCTCCAGACTGCAGCCGCAGCCGCCTCTTACGCCGCCTCGCCTGCCTACGCATTGCAGGGCCCCGCGAAGCCGCGCCGCGTTGGCCTCATCGGCACCGGCTGGTACGGGAAGACTGATCTCCTGCGCCTCATTCAGGTGGAGCCCGTGGAAGTCGTCTCGCTCTGTGACGTCGATTCCACGATGCTCGAAAATGCCGCCACCCTGGTCGCGTCCCGCCAGAAGTCCGGCAAGAAGCCGCAGCTGTTTCACGACTATAAGGACATGCTCAAACAGAGCGGTCTCGACATCTGCCTCATCGCGCCGCCTGACCACTGGCACGCTCTCGCCATGATTGATGCGGTAAAGGCCGGCGCTGATGTTTACGTGCAGAAGCCCATCAGCGTCGACGTGACCGAAGGCCAGGCCATGCTGGCCGCCGCCCGCAAATACAAGCGTGTGGTGCAGGTTGGAACCCAGCGCCGCAGCACGCCCCACATTGTGGAAGCGAAGGAACGGTTCATCGACACCGGCGCACTTGGCCGCATCGGCCACGTGGATATTCACTGCTATTACCACATGCGCGCCACCGGCGATGCGCCCGATTCGGCCCCTCCCGCGAATCTGGACTATGAAACCTGGACGGGCCCGGCGCCGATGCGCCCCTTCAACGCCTGGACACACCCGCGCCGGTGGCGAGCGTTCATGGAATACGGCAACGGCATCGTCGGCGACATGTGCATCCACATGTTCGATATGACGCGGTGGATGATGAAGCTCGGCTGGCCGACGCGCATTTCGTCAGAGGGCGGCATCGTCATGGACAAGGCCAGCAAGGCAAACATCACCGACACCCAGATGTGTACTTTCGAGTATCCCGACCTCAACATCGTGTGGAACCACCGGACCTGGGGTGACGCCGGAGAGCCTGACCCGAAGCACAGCTGGGGTGCCACCTTCTATGGCGAAAAGGGTGTTCTGAAAGTGGGCGTCTATTCGTATGACTTCATCCCGAACGCCAAGGGTGCTGCTCCAGTCCACAAGGACGTCACGTACGAATTCGACAAGTACCCGGAAGACAAGACGGAGAAGGACCTGGAAACCCATGTGGCGCCCGCCGTGCGTCACCACATGATGGACTTCCTGGCCGCCATTGATAAACGCTCGAACCCGGTTGCAGATATCGAACAGGGCTATATTTCGACGGCTTCGTGTATTTTGGCCAACCTGGCGCTGAAAACGGGGCGTAAGCTGGCCTGGGATCCCGCGAAGCAGCAGGTTATTGGGGATCCGGAAGCCAACCAGCTCCTGACCAGAGCTTACAGAAAAGGCTGGACGCACCCGGACGCGAAAACGGTTTGAACATGGCCGTTTCTTCCAGCCCGGCCCCCCAGGGCGTCTGCAGGTAGTCCGACTGCGACAGGCGAACACAGAACCCGCCGGAGGTTACCCAAAACGATACACCTTCCAGGCGCGTTGTGTTTCGTTTCGGAATACCCCGGAACAGCGAAGGCTCGAATCATTGAGGATTCGCTGGATTCGTGGCTGGCCCCTGAGTTGCAGCTACCAGCCGTGCATGGACCCCAAGACAACAGCCATTCTCCTCGTCGGATACCAAAATGACTACTTTGCCGCAAACGGTATTCTCCGGGGTGTCGTGGAAGGTACGAACCGCGTTGATGAAACCCTCGCCAATACCCTTACGCTGCTGCGCGTCGCTGCGGACGCGGGCATGGTGCTCATTTCCACGCCCATCATCCTGACTCCCGACTACCGGGCGATGGCCGAATCTGAAGGGATTCTGGGAGCCATCAAGAGTTCCGGCGCGTTCAGGGCCGGTTCCCCCGGTGCCGACACAATTCCTGCGATACTGGCATTCGGCGACAAGATCATCTACGTCAACGGTAAGCAAGGCTTCAACGCCTTCTCCAACACGGAACTTGACCAGGTGCTGCGCGCCCACAACATCCACCACCTGCTGCTGGCCGGCATGATCACCTCTCTCTGCATCGATTCCACCGGCCGCGCCGCCTATGAACGAGGCTACAAGGTGACCGTTCTGTCCGATTGCGTCTCCGCCCGGACTCCCGCCGAGCAGGACTTTTACTGCAACCATATCTTCCCCCTCTATGCCGAGGTGATGACGAATCGGGCGTTCATGGAACAATTCACGCCGGCACCGTTTATGCCGCTTGCGTTCAGTTCTCTTTATGCAGGCGATGCAAGCGCCCGACAATAACGAGCAGTCACTGCTCAACAACGATATCCATATTCAGGCCACTTATCGCCTGACGGAAGCGCTTGTCGCGTCCGAAAAGAAGATGCGTCGCCGCATTGAACTTCTTTCGGAAATCGTATTCGAGACTACCCCGGATGGCTGTCTCACGTTCCTGAATCCGGCCTGGAAAACCGCGTTGGATTACGAACCCGGCAGCAGTTTGGGCGCCCCACTGGCATCCTTCGTGGTGGAAGACGACCAGCCGCTCCTCCATCAGGCGCTTCATCACTTTGCAGTCAGGGCCGACGCCCGTGCGGGACAGAGCAGGCCGGAGGTCCGGTTTCGACGCAGAGACGGCGGTGTCGTGTGGATGGAACTCTCGGTCGCGGCCCGCGATGAGGGGGGAGCCGTGGGCATTCTTCACAATGTAACCCGGCAGAAAGCTGCCCAGGCAGAACTTGCGAAGCTATCGCTTGTTGCCAGTTTTACCGACAACCTCGTCATCATCGCCGATTGCGAAGGCCGCGTGGAATGGGTCAACGACGCGTTCATCCGAAAGACCGGCTACACCCTGGCGGAAGTAGTCGCGCGCAAGCCAGGAGAGCTCCTGCAGGGTCCCCGCTCGGACCCTGCCACTGTTGAGACGATTCGCCAGCGCCTGCGGGAAGGCCGGTCGTTCCAGTGCGAGATCCTCAACTACACCAAGGCCCGCGAGGAATACTGGGTAGCGGTCCATATTTCGCCGATTCTTGACGCGACGGGGAACGTGGAACGTTTTGTCTCCATTCAAACCGACATAACGGAGCTTCGCCGAACCCAGACCGACCTGAAAGCAGCAAAGGAAGCTGCAGAATCAGCCAGCGACGCAAAAACTCATTTCCTTGCCACGATCAGCCACGAAATGCGGACCCCGCTGAATGTCATTTTAGGCAGCGTGGAACTGGCCCGGACGGAAACCGCCCTTGCTGAGTATCCAACTCATCTGAAACGTATTGACGAAAATGCCGAAACGCTCTTGGGGCTCATATCTGACCTTCTGGACGTGTCAAAAATCGAAGCCGGTCAGTTCGAGTGGGACCGGAGCGCGTTTGCTCTGCGCCCTCACCTCGAAAAAGCGCTGATTCCCCTTGCGGAACGTGCCGCCCGCAAGGGATTAGCTTTTCATCTGAATTTCGCCCCGGACCTGCCGACGCGCATCCTGGACGATCCGACTCGCATCCGTCAAATCGTCATGAACCTGGCCGAAAATGCGATAAAGTTTACCGATGCTGGTTTTATCGCGATTAACATCATCCGACGCCAGAACCACCTCGGAATTTCCGTAACCGACAGTGGCACAGGCATCTCTCTCGCCGCCAGACCTCACCTTTTCGATCGCTTCTTTCAGGGGGATAGTTCTACGACACGCAGAAAGGGCGGTGCCGGCCTGGGCCTGAGTATCGTGAAGTCTCTGGTGGATGCGCTTGGCGGCGAGATTAACGTGGAGAGCGTGCCGGGGCAGGGTTCCAGGTTTGAAGTTACCCTGCCCCTGGTGGCAGTGGAAAGCGAGCAGGCCGACCCCACGGAGCTGCAGCCCGCCGCTGGGGCCGCAGTCGCCGCATCACCTGGCTCCAGAATTCTGATTGTGGAAGACCACGACGTTAACTACGCCATCCTCGAACGGCACCTCACCAGGAATGGCTATTCTGTGACGCGCGCAGAAAATGGCAGCCTGGCAGTGGAAGCTGCGGCCACGCAAAACTATAATCTGATCCTGATGGATCTGGAAATGCCCGAAATGGATGGCCTGGAGGCTACCCGCCAGATCCGGCTGCATGAAACACTCTCTGGCACCCCCCGCATTCCGATTGTGGCGGTTACGGCCCACGCTCTTCTGGGATACCGGGAAAAATGTCTGCAGTCTGGGTGCACCGGCTATATGGCGAAACCAGTTCGCAAGGATATTTTGCTTGCCACTGTTGCCACCGCTCTGTCTGCTTCACCGCAAGCGGCAACGGCGTAGGGACAAAAGCCGCCTGCCGGACCCGCGGACCGCGTCACCAGCCTAAGCGATCAGCCTAAGCGATCAGCCTAAGCGATCAGCCTAAGCGATCAGCCTAAGCGTCGAAAGCGCAAGCGTTGCCGAACATCTCCGCCCGGCTGCTCCTGCGTGCGGTCCAGCGTAAGCCAGGTGCCGCCAGGGTCTAAGGTCCTGCGATCCACCAGGCGCCGGTTACTCCCGCTGACTTGCGACAGGGTTTCCACCACCAAAATGCTGTCGTCCCATGTGGCACGGATTTGCCGCGTCCGTCCCCGGATACTGATTTCGATCGCGTTGCCGCCGAGCGTGAGGTCACGGTCCACGGTCACATCCCCGTTGGCATCTTTCTGGCGGGTCCGCACATGGAACTGAGGGTCCACGTGCGAAATTGTGTCGATGCGCAGGCGTGGGGGCGGCAGGAAGGCGAACTCGCTCTCGCCCCGAATCAGCTTCCAAACCCCGGTGAAATCCGGTTTCATGCCTTCTTAGATGCGCGTCACGGCCGGTCGGCGGTGCCGCTTCACGGCTAAGCCCGGTCCTTTGTTCGGTAAACCGGCGCGCCCAGAACGTTGAAGCGGGGCTGAATTCCCAGGCCTGGCTCGCTCGAAGCGGCCAGCCGACCGTGCTGCCTCTGGGGTGCGCCCTCGGCGATGCTGACCGTGACGTAGCTGTTGAAATCGGTGGCGGAAAACAGCATCTCCGGCGGCGTACTGTGCGCCAGATGAGCAATTGCCGCCGTTACAATATCTCCGCCCCAGGTGTCCTCAATGGTCATCGCGATTCCCAGCGAGACACACAGATCCCGGATCTGGCGTGCCTTTGTCAGGCCACCCACCTTAGAGATTTTGAGGTTGATCACGTCCATCGCCTGATCCTTATAGCCGCGCAGGACCATCGCCACGTCGTCCATCACTTCGTCAAGAACCATGGGACGATCGGTATGCTGGCGTACGGCGAGGCACTCCTCGTAGCGCATACACGGCTGCTCCAGATAAACATCCACGTCCCGAACCCCATTGGCAACCCGAATCGCGCCGTGCTGGGTCCAGCCGGTATTCGCGTCGGCGACCAGAACATCACCGGTTTGCAGTTCAGCCGCCACCCGGTGGATCCGCTGGATATCGATGTCAGGGTTACCGCCCACCTTGAGCTGGAATTTGGTGTAACCCTGGGCGCGGTAGACGCCCACGTTTTCGGCCATAGCCTCGGGCGTGTCCTGGGAAATAGCCCGGTAAAGCACGAAATCGTCCCCAAACCGACCGCCCATCAGCACGGCAACCGGCTGCCCGGTCACCTTACCAAGAATGTCCCAACAGGCCATGTCCAGGGCAGATTTAACGTAGGGATGGCCACGCATTGCCCGATCCATCGCCTGATTGAAGATGCCCAGATGGGTAGGGTCCAGGCCGAGCAGATGGGGCGCGAGTTCCGCCAGACCAGCTCGGGCACCTGCCGCATAGGCAGGAAGGTAGGCGGGGCCGAGGGGGCAGATTTCGCCAAAACCAGTGATCCCTGCGTCAGTACGAATTTCTACGACCGTAGAATCGAAGACATCGACCGAGTTACCTCCCGACCATTTGTAGCTCCCTTCAAACAAAGGTAACCCGACCTGGTAGGCAAGAATTTCCGTGATCTGCATTTTTCCTCTTTTCCAGACAGGTTGATCTGCTGCCCGGGCTGTTTTTTGTCGATAGGGAGACAGGTAGCTATGGGCGGCGGGCGAAAAACCACCCGATAAACTCGTCCGGGACGCTCATTGTGGAAAGACGACTTTGTTTAACCAGAGACCAGTCAGGGAAGAGGCCGGATTCTTTTATCTCACGCAACGTGACGGGCGGGGTCACCATTTTCCGGAAACGAAAATCGGCTACCGCCAGTTTCGGATTGTTGGGGTCCGGCCGGCCATCTCCGACTATATCTGCCAGCGCCACAATGGCCGCTTCTCCCATAGAATGATAGATAAAGACCACATCACCCGCCTTCATTTCACGAATCGCCCGGACGGCCTGCGCGTTGCGAACTCCGTCCCAGACGGTTTGCCCGTCTTTTTCCAACTGGCTGACGGGGTAGGTGTCGGGATCGGTTTTTGCGAGGAAGTAGCGTGGAGACGGTGGCATTTTGTTCCCGATTTTAGCAGAGTGATGTTCAGATACCGTATACCTTACGCCGAGCTTCTGCTAGGGTTTAAGCTGGTAGAGAAGTTGGTAAGATTCAATAAGGAAGCCATGAAGCTGCTGCTCATGACCGGAGGCGTTTTTGTGCTTGCTGCCATGCTGGCACCAGGACAAAGTGCGCCCGTCACTAAATCCGACCCGGGGGCTGGTACGGTTGCCACTCCTGCCCCAGTAAAACAGCAGGAATCGGGCAACAGACCGCGTGCGGACCTGGATTACACTCCGCCGCCTGCTGCCGCAGGCCCGCAAGCTCCGGCTGGCCCGGTTATTCTGCCCGCGGCCGCTGCCGCGCCGCCGACTGCCGCGCGTGGCGCTGGCCGCGGGGCCGCTCCTGCCCGAAACGCAAAACCCTATGTGATCGGGCCCCTGGATGTTCTGGAGGTTAAAGTCTGGAACGACCCTAAGCTCAGCGGCTTGGTGGACGTTGCGACCGACGGTACAATTACGCTTCCCCTTGTTGGCCCGGTTGTGGCCAGTGGCCTGACCGTTGCTGAGCTGACGCTGGGGCTGAAAGACAAGCTGACGAGCATTATTATCGAGCCGGAAGTGAATGTTCAGGTCCTTCGAATCAACAGTAAGAAGTATTCAATCTTTGGCGGATGTCTCCGCTCGGGGGAGTTTCCTTTAGTGGGCGATGTCACCATCCTGGACGCTTTCGCGAGCTGCGGAGGGTTTAAGGATTTCGCCAATCTGAAGAAGATCTATGTTCTCCGGGGTACTGAAAAGCTGAAGTTTAACTACCAGGACGTGATCCGGGGAAAGCACATGGAACAGAATATTCTCCTCGAGAATGGGGACAGGATTGTCGTTCCCGACTAAAGGTAACCACGTATGACAGGCTCCCAGGGTTATGTAGCCATTTCTCGCCGCCCGCTCGATCTGGAAGACTACATTGACGTCGCCAGGCGCCATATGGGCTGGATTATCGGACCGCTCTTTGCGGGCACGGTGGCTTCCATCGTAGTTGCGTATCTCCTTCCGAATACCTATGTTTCGAAGGCGGTGATGCAAATTGTCCCGGCACAGATTTCCGAGGCGTTGGTTCCCACAACCATCAATCAGCAACTGACTGAGCGGATCATGCAGATGGAGGGCAATATCTTGAGCCGTACCAGCCTCTCCAATCTGATTCAGGCTCCCGATCTGAACCTCTATCCCAAAGAGAGGGCCAGCAAGCCTCTTGAAGACGTAATTGAGGCAATGAAGGCGAAGGATCTCCGGATCGAGATCAACACCTCGATGCAGAGCCTGATTACCAAGCACGCGTCGTCGTTCAGCATCACGTTTGCCTACCAGAACCGGTTCAAGGCGCAGAACACGGTGCAAAAGCTGATTACCCGATTTATCGACGAAAATCAGAATTCTCAGCGGTCGCAACAGAACCTCCTGAAGGACTTTTTCGGGGACGAGCTCGCCCAGGCGAAAGCCAATGTGGAAAAGACGAACGAAGAGCTTGCCAAATTCCGCTCTGAAAACCAGGGTCGCCTGCCGGAACAGACGGCTGGAAACATAACAGCTCTGAGTTCCATTCAGGCGCAGGTCACCCGGATCAACGATGATCTGAACCGACTGGCGCAGAACAAGATGTTGACTGAGCAGCACATCACCACGTTGCGGCAGAACAAAGAGCTCGCCGTGATGATGGAAAAGGACGCCGGGGATTTGTCAGTTCCCGGCAGCCCAATGGTCAAGAAGAACGAGGAGCTACTGCAGCGAAACAAACAAATTGAGGCTATGGATAGTCAGTTGGCCCAATTGCTGCAGAGCTTCCGCGAAACTTACCCTGAGATTCGGGACATGCGCAAGCGCCTGGCCGTGATCAAGCGTGAACGCGATGAACTGGCGCTTCGTTACGAAAAAGAACTTGAAGACCAGGATAAGAAGCCCCGGGAAGTTCTGAAGAGGCCCACGAATTTTGCCGCGCAAAAGGCCCAGAACGATATCCAGGGCCAAATTGACGGCAACACGACGGCGCTAAGAATCAACGAGCAGGAGCGCGAGTTCAGGCTAAAAGAGCTGGAAAAACTGAATAAGGAAATGGGAGATTACCGCAACAAGCTGGCGCAAACGTCGCAGATTGAAGCCAGGTACTCTGATCTGTTGCGCGACCAGAAGAATTCGGGTGAGAAGTTCCAGGAAATGCTGAAAAAATCCGAAATGACGGCACAGAACAGTGACCTGATTCAGCGCAAGGCGGGTGAGGCTCTCGAAGTTCTGGATCCGCCGTCACTCCCCGTGAATCCTTCCAACCCGAACCGAATCATGATCATTGGGGCCGGCATCGCACTTGCGTTTGTACTGGGGCTGGCAATGGCGGGTATTCAGGAGGCCAAGGACTCTTCGCTGAAGAATCTGAAGGATGTTCGGGCTTATACGAACCTTCCGGTGCTCTGTAGTATTCCGCTTCTGGAGAACACGATGCTGGTGAAGCGCAAGAAGCGAATCGCCTACCTGGCTTGGTCTGCGACTGTGATCGTCGGTACCATTTCCGTGTGCGCTGCGCTATTTTATTACAATTCAGTTACGCTGACCGCCTGATGACCAGAACCGGGTCCGAACCGAAAGAGAATCCAGAACCATGAGCCGAGTTCACGACGCATTGCGCAGGGCCGAGCAGATGCTCGAAGCCGCGCCCGGAGAAGGCGCTGAGCCAACCTCCCGACCGGACGCTCAGTCTCTGGTTGTTGCGGAGGAAAGCCGCGTTGCCTCCGAACCTGCTGCCGTTGACCTGCCTGGTTACAATACCCCCGGGGGCATTGTCAGGAGCCCGGATTCAAAGGGGCTACAGGTAGACTGGCGAAACTTCCTTGCCCGTTGCAAGGTAATTCCCTTCCGGCCGGCACCGGAGTCGCACCTGATTGATATTGAACGCCCGCACGAAGTTCCGGGCGAAGAATTTCGCAGTTTGCGAACCCGGCTGAACCACATGCAGAGCCAACAGGACCTGCATGCCATCGTGGTTACCAGTGCCTCACCTGCCGAAGGTAAGACATTTACGGCCATCAATCTCGCACTTGCCCAAGCGCAGTTGGAAGCGCCGGTGCTAATCGCCGACCTTGATCTCCGCCGTCCCGTCATCCACAATATGTTTCAGTGCGATAAGGTGCCGGGCTTCTCAGACTTTCTGCTGGCCGAGCGCCCTCTTGAAGAATGTGTGCGCCGCATTGAGGGCACCAACCTGTACTTCATGCCCGCGGGCACGCAAGTCCGGAATCCTCTCGAGTTGCTGAATATGCGTCAGGTGAAGTACACGATTGACGCGTTTCGGAAGGTTTTCAACTGGGTGATCCTCGACACCCCGCCACTTCTGTTCTCGGCGGATGCGAACCTCCTGGCCACGCTGACTGACGGGATTCTCATTGTCGTGCGAATTGGCTCTACCACCTATGACAATGTGATCCGCGCCATGCAGACCTTGTGCGAGAACAATGTTCTCGGTATTGTGGCCAACGGTGCCCGGGCTGGTGAGCTTTACAGCAAATACACGTACTACTACACGCGGAACGACTCGGAGGATGAAGCACCCCGAGAAGAAGAGGCAGCGGACAGTGGTTTGGATGTGGCCAGCATGCCCGTTGAGACCGCAGGCAGCGGGCACACCGAAGAGGAGGAAGAGGAGGACTAGGTCCTCCCCTTCCGGTAATTATTCGCTGATCGTAATGGTCGGGCCCTGCTGTTCTGCGGCCGACCTGGCCTGTTCCACTACCAGTTCGGCAAGGTCGTAGAAGCCCTTCGCACGGACATCTCCCGGGCCTGAAAGCGCCACCGGATTCCCTGTATCCCCGCCTACCCTCACGAAGGGATCTAAAGGCAGCGCGCCCAGGAAATTCACGCCCATGTCAGTTGCAGTGCGGCGGCCGCCACCGGTGCTGAAGACATCGATTCGCTCATCGCAGTGAGGGCACTGCAGGTAACTCATGTTTTCCACGATGCCGAGCAGCGGGACCCGAACCTGTTCAAACATGCGAACAGCCTTACGCGCATCTTCGAGCGAAACATCTGACGGCGTGGTGACGACAACCGCGCCGGTTACCGGAGCGGTCTGGATCAGGGACAACTGCACATCTCCGGTACCGGGCGGCAGGTCAATCACCAAATAATCCAGTTCGCCCCAGTCAACACCCCGCAGAAACTGCTGGATGACGGAGTGAAGCATGGGGCCACGCCAAACGAGGGGTTTGTCGCCAGGGCTCAGAAAGCCCATCGACATCAGTTTTACCCCGTATTTCTCCAGGGGCTGAATCCGTTCGCCGATCGCGGTGGGGGTCTGGTTGGTACCCATCATGAGCGGAACGTTCGGGCCATAGACGTCGGCGTCCAAAAGGCCGACGCGGTAGCCCATTCGGGAAAGGGCAATGGCCAGGTTGACGGAAATGGTCGTTTTGCCGACCCCGCCTTTACCGCTTCCAACTGCAATCAGGTTCGACACTCCGGGTATGGGCAGCTTCGGCTGCTGTTGCTGGGGGCTCATGGGTTTAACTTCTATCTTAACGAGGCCGTTACAGCATCAACTGGCCGCCGTTGATTTCCAGCGTCTCGCCGGTAATGTAGCTGGCGGCGTCGGAGGCAAGGAAGGCAATAGCTTTGGCGCATTCGAGTGACGTGCCCGTCCGGCCCATGGGAATGCCGGAGACGAAGTTCTGCATCATTTGCGGTGTGGAGAAAACTTCGTGGAACGGCGTGTCGATCACGCCCGGAGAGGCTCCGTTGACGCGAATCCCGTAAGGCGCCAGTTCCCGCGCGGCACCCTTGGTAAAAGTGATGAGCGCGCCCTTGGAAGTGGCATACGCGAGCGCCCCGGGACCGCCGCCATTGCGGCCAGCGATGGAAACCAGGTTCACGATGGAACCAGATTTCCGCTCAATCATGGACGGCACCACCAGTTGAGTTGCCAGAACCGCGCTGGTCAGATTCAGGTCCATGATTTCGTCCCAGCGCTCTTCGGTGATATCGGCCAGTTTCTGACGTTCCACCAGCCAGCCGGCGTTATTGATGAGAATGTCGATGGGGCCGAGTTCGGCCACCGTTTGTGCCACGACAGCGCGGATATCGACCGCCTGGCGCACATCGCCCTTCACCGCAATCGCAGTTCCGCCGGTGGCGCAAATGGCGTCCCGCACGGCAAAGGCCCCGGTTTCATTCTTGAGATAGCCAATGGCCACACGGGCACCCAGATTGGCGAACACTGCTGCGGTGGCGGCTCCAATGCCGGAGGAGGCTCCGGAAATCAGGGCGGTCTTGCCTGTCATGTCGAGATAGTTAGTCATGTGGAAAGGCCAAGCTTACCAAATCCGCAGACATCCACGAATTGTCGCGGTTTGCTCACCGGGCGTCACGGTACGTGCCACCAGTCGGACCGATGCCATCCGCCTGCCCGGCACCGAGAACATCGACTTCTCGGCCACGAAGAAAATGAAGCTCAGGGAGCGGCGTTCACTTGGATTCCGCGCTGAGTTCTTACCCGCGTGATTCAGCTGGGTCTGAAACTGAACTTCCAGCCGCCAGCGTATTCTCTTTGTATGGCCACAACACACCAGTACGTCACGAGCGTTCGCTGGACCGGGAACCTGGGGGTGGGCACCACGGGCTATGCCGACTACTCGCGGGATCATGAAGTCGCGGCACCCGGAAAAGCAGTTTCCATCCCAGGCTCCTCCGATCCGCAATTCCGGGGAGACGCGGCACGCTACAACCCTGAAGAGCTACTCGTGGCCAGTCTCAGCCAGTGCCACATGCTCTGGTATCTGCATTTGTGCGCCGTCAACGCGGTGGTAGTGGAAGCTTACGTGGACTCCGCTTTTGGCAACATGGTGGAAGAGGCCAGCGGATCCGGTGCCTTTTCCGAAGTTGTCTTGCGCCCTCATGTGACCATCAGTGCCGCCTCCGATATTCGACGGGCCGCGGAGTTGCACAACGTTGCGGCAAAGCTCTGCTTCATCGCCAACTCGGTGAAGTTTCCGGTCCGGCATGAGCCACAAATGGAATCTTCCCGGTAAAGAACCCAACAGGGCCGCTAAAATAAAGTTCGTGCCCCAAACACAGAACCAGAGGCTTGAAGACCTCGCGATTAATGCCATCCGGATGTTGTCCGCTGATGGAGTCCAGAATGCCAATTCGGGCCACCCAGGCATGCCGATGGGCGCTGCCGCCATGGCCTACGCGCTTTGGAAGCGTCACCTGAAGCACAACCCGCAGGATCCCACCTGGTTTGATCGGGACCGCTTCATCCTCTCCGCCGGTCACGGTTCCATGCTGATCTACAGCCTGCTGCATCTGACCGGCTACGATCTTTCGCTCGACGATATCAAGGCCTTCCGGCAGTGGGGCAGCAAGACGCCGGGGCATCCCGAACGCGGCCATACTCCTGGCGTGGAAGTCGCCACCGGCCCGTTGGGCCAGGGATTTTCGAACGGCGTCGGAATGGCGATGGCGGAAGCCTGGCTTGCCGCAACCTACAACAAGCCGGACCACGCGATCATCGACCACTACACCTACGCCATTTGCGGCGATGGCTGCCTCATGGAGGGGATCACCCAGGAAGCCGCTTCACTGGCGGGACATCTGCAGTTGGGCAAGCTGATCGTTCTTTATGATCAGAACCGAATTACGCTGGCCGGTGGGACCGACCTCTGCTTTACCGAAGATGTTGGGAAGCGTTTCGAAGCCTACGGCTGGCAGACCATCGCCGTCGAAGACGGCAACAATGTAGAGGCTGTTTCGGCGGCTATCGCGGAAGCAAAGGCTGATGCGTCGCGCCCGTCGATTCTGCTGGTCAGGACCCATATTGGTTTCGGCAGCCCGAAGAAGCAGGATAATTGCTCCTCGCACGGCAGCCCGCTCGGTGATGACGAACTCGCCGCCACCAAGGTGAACCTCGGGTGGGGTTCTACAGACAAGTTTTGGCTACCCGAAGAAGCGGTGAGCCATCTTCGCGAAGCCGTTACCGAGGGTGCGGCGGCTCAGGTGGAGTGGTCGGCACAGCTGGCGGCCTATCGGGCGGCGTTCCCTTCGGAAGCAAAGGAACTGGAGACGTTGATCGCCGGCGGGCTTCCGGAAGGCTGGAATTCGGGACTCCCGAAGTGGAAGCCGTCGGATAAGGCGATTGCCACGCGTGTGGCGGGTGGGGAAGTTCTAAACGCTCTGGCAAAGAACATTCCGAATATTGTGGGGGGTTCTGCCGATCTCAACCCCTCCACCAACACGGCCCTCAAAGGTCTGGGTGATTTCCAGGCTCCGGGAACCCCCGCTGGCGCGCTTGGTGCGGTAGGCGGCGTTTGGGGTTATGCGGGCCGCAATATGGCGTTCGGTGTGCGTGAGCACGCCATGGGGGCGGCCGTAAACGGCATGGCGGCTCACGGCGGCCTGCTGCCGTTTAGCGCTACCTTCTTTGTGTTCTCCGATTACATGAAGCCTGCGTTGCGTCTGGGCGCTTTGATGGGCCTGCGGGCCGTTTATGTCTTTACCCACGACAGTATTGGAGTTGGGGAAGACGGTCCCACTCACGAACCGGTTGAACACCTTGCCGCCGTTCGTTCCATTCCGGGTCTCACGGTACTGCGCCCGGCCGATGCCAACGAAACAGCCGAGGCATGGTCATTCGCCGTGCAGCATAACGGCCCCACTACCATCGTCCTCAGCCGCCAAAACGTTCCGCACCTGGATCACTCCCGCTCCGGAGCAGGAGACCTCGCAAAGGGCGCTTACATTCTTTCGGAATCGGAAGGTGGCAGCCCCGACGTTATCCTGATCGGCACCGGCAGCGAAGTCGGCCTCTGCGTGAAGGCACAGGAAAAATTGGCGACCTATGGCGTGAAGGCTCGCGTCGTCTCCATGCCCGGCATGAGCCTGTTCGAAAAGCAGGACGCGGCGTATCGCGAGAGCGTCCTGCCGCGGGGCCTGAAGAAACGCGTGACCGTCGAAGCTGGTTCCACGTTCGGTTGGGACCGCTGGTCGGGCGACGAGGGCATCAGGATCGGAATCGACACCTACGGCGCGTCGGCTCCCGGCGACGTTATTTTTGCGCAATTCGGCTTCACCGTGGGTAATGTTACGGGCGCTGCTCTTCGGTTGCTGGGTCGCCATGAAGAGGCGGCGAACGAATC
The DNA here is from genome assembly GCA_903929755.1 of uncultured Acidobacteriia bacterium. Lineage (GTDB taxonomy): Bacteria > Acidobacteriota > Terriglobia > Bryobacterales > Bryobacteraceae > BOG-234. The sequence goes on along the minus strand of CAIYVZ010000200.1, from coordinate 19,325 downwards.
CGGTTCCAGGGAAACGGCGTTCGCTGGCCCAACGCTGCACCACGCGTAAGCGCTGGCCCGGGCTAAGGCTTAGCCCGGTTTGGTGAGCTCTTCCCGAAAGACCCACCGGTCTCCGAGCATGAAGTTCACCACCGACATGGAAGTGATGGCGATCAGGTTGGCCGGCAGCGGCGGGAAATGCAGCTGCCCGGCCAACAACCGCATGAGAAGTACGTTCGAGATGATCGACACCGTCCCGTTTGCCACGTGGAAACGGACAAACGCCCGGACGCGACCCTCAAACGAGCGGTCGGTCCAGGTCCATTTCAAGTGCCAGCAGTAGTTGTTGAGCATGGCCAGTTCCACTGCCAGAGCGGTGGCCACCAGATAGTGCATGCCGGTTGAAAGCAGGACTCGCAGCGCCAGTAACTGCACCAGTGCGCCCATCATCCCGATTGCGTTAAACCGCATCCACTTTTTCAAAATCGCTCCACTTAATACAGAATTCTTGTGTGCCGAATCACAGCCTGCAGCAGGATTACCGCAATTCCCGCAGTGCCAATTGTAAACCCTGCGTGGAACAGCAGAAACCGAAAATCACCAATCTTTGCAGAGGGGTTGCGCGTTCGGCATTGTGCCAGCTAACACGTGAAGGATTCTCAAATACCCATCAGGATAAGTAAATTGAAGCGCAACCTTACCCGGGGAGATTCCGTCAGCATCTCATGCGAATCGCGATTTGGCTCTTCCTCTGCCTCGTCTCCCCGCTTAGCGCTCAGGCACCGCTCCACCTGGTGGTCGCGCTGGCGTCCGGGTCCCGGGTGAGTCTCACGGCGAACAGCATTGTGCGCGATGGTGATTACCCCTCGGTTATTCGAATGGCAGGGGCGGTAGAGATTCAATCTCAGGTCTGCCTGCCGATTGGCGCAGACGGCAAGCTGGTCTGCGATGGGTACACGATCGTTCGTGCGGAAGCTGCCACCTTTCATGAGGCGACCGGTAAGATTGAGGCGGCAGGTTCGGTGACTATCATGCCGCTCCAGCACGAACCGGCGACGAAGAAGCCTTAGCAATGGCCGTCGCTATCATGGTCTGGTGACCGATCCCTCGGCGACCATCGCCCCCACCGCTCGTATCCATGAGGACACCGTTATAGGCCCCGGTGTGCGAATTGGCGAGTTTTGCGTGGTGGAGCGCGACGTCGTCATCGGCGCCGGGTGCATGCTGGAGCCCTACGTTTTCGTTAAGCGCTGGACGACGCTCGGTGAGAACAACGAGATCTCGGCCGGTACTGTGCTCGGCACCGATCCTTTGGACAAGAACTTCAAGGGCGAGCGAAGCTACCTCCGTATCGGCAACGGCAACAAGATCCGGGAACATTACACAATCTCGCGCGGGACACAGCCGGAGTCGGTTACGTCGCTTGGCGACGGCAACTACATCATGACTTCGGGACATATTGCGCATAATTCAACGGTTGGAAACAACGTAGTAATTGCCAGTTGTGCTCTGGTCGCCGGGTATGTGGATATCGAAGACCAGGCGTTCATCTCGGGCGGCGTGGTGGTCCATCAGTTTTCGAAGATCGGCCGACTGGCGATGATCGGCGGCAATACGCGCGTCAATTTGGATGTCCCGCCTTTTTTCCTCTACTCGGGCTTCAATGTGGAACCGGTTGGGCTGAACGTGGTGGGGCTTCGGCGAGCGGGCTTCAGCGCGACTCGGGTAAGCACCCTGAAACAAGCGTATAAGCTGCTGTATCAACAGGGCTTAAAGCTCGAAGAAGCCCTTGTTCAGATCGGGCAGACTCTCGCCGGGGACGATACTGCGCACCTGATCCGCTTCATTCGGGCCAGCAAGCGCGGCATCTGCCGGCCTTCAAATTCCTGATTCGCAGGTGATCCGGAATCCCGTTCTGTGCGTAACACAAGAGTATGCCGGAATTCACACCAAGAGGTGCGGTTTAAGTTATGCTGGTCGCTGCAGCGCAAGAGCTCTGTTTCGGACTGATGAACGAACCTTTCCAATCCCCTGCGCCACCCGCACGCGAGACACGCGCGGAACTGCTGGCCAGCATAGTGGCCCGGATGTCGCGTGGCGAACAGGAAGCCATGTCGGAACTGTACGACGAAACTTCTTCTCTTCTCAACGGTCTGCTGGTGCGGATGCTGGGCCGTGCCGAAGACGCCGAAGAGGTCCTGATGGATGTATACATGAGGGCGTGGAAGAAGGCCTCCTCGTTTTCCACTCATCGAGGCTCGGTTCAGTCCTGGCTGGTGATTATGGCGCGCAGCATGGCGATTGACCGGATCCGGCAGCGGAAGACGCAGGCGGATACTCCGGTATTTGAGCTGGAGACGCTGGGGGAACTCGTTTCGGGCGATGCCTCTCCGGAAACCCAAACGGAAGACGCTCGGCGTCGTCGCCAGGTAGCTGCGGTTCTGAAGGAACTGCCGCCGGAGCAGAGAGAAGTTCTGGAACTCGCGTTTTTCTGTGGTTTCACCCACTCGGAACTTGCGACGAGGCTGGGACAGCCCCTCGGCACGGTGAAGAGCCGCATTCGGATGGCGCTCGGAAAAGTGCGAGCCCTGCTGGAGCAGCAAACAGGGGGCATTTCGCGGGGGGCAAGAGCGTGAACACGGGAAAGGATCAGTACGGAGGCGATTTGGGCGATTTAAGCGACAAAACAATGGCTGGATCTGAAGAGGACCATGAGGGCACTGCCGCCCTGGTCGCCCTGGGCTTACTGAAACCCGGTCAGGCGACCGGCGTCCGGCGCCCGGAAGTCCGTAAAATGGAGGAAGCAGTGGCTTCCCTGGTGGCTGCAGTTCGGCCGGTATTGCCCCGCCCCTCCGTCAAAGATCGCCTGCTGTCTCGCGTGGCCGCTTATGAGGAGCTACGGCCACTGGCCGATGTGCGCCGGAACGAAGGTGGCTGGGCAAGTGCCGGAATTCCTGGCGTGGACACTCGTCAGCTATTCAGAGACCAGGCTACCGGTCAGACTACATATCTGGTGCGCATGGAGCCCGGGGCCAAGCTTCCTGCTCACTCACACGGTGACACCGAACAGTGTCTGGTACTGGAAGGCGATATTCGCTGGGGCCAGTTGGTTTATGAAAAAGGCGATTTTGTGGTAATGGGAAAGGATACGACGCATCCGGAAATCTGGTCGGAGACCGGCAACCTGCTGCTGATTGTCTCCGGCCACAACGAATTCGCGCACGCATAGTCAATTTTCAGAATTCGCGGCAGGCACCTGGCCGCTTCCCAGCCGGGCCATGTGCCTTATCAAACGTCCAGAATCCGTGAAATTTCATATGCCCCATTCCCCTGCGCCCACGCTACCCGAAAAAAGAGTACAATGGAGCTTACCCGCCCGTACACAATCTCCCCTCTCCTGGTGTAGTAGACTTGAAAGCAGAATTCGTCCTTAGCGCAAATAAACCCGAGCACTTCCCGTCCGACGGGCTGCCCGAGGTCGCCTTTTTTGGGCGAAGTAACGTCGGCAAGTCCAGCCTCATCAATGCGATAACAGGGATTAAGGGCCTCGCTTTTACCAGCAACACGCCTGGCCGTACCCAGTCCATCAACTTCTACCGCATAGATGACAGCTTCTACTTCGTCGATCTGCCCGGCTATGGTTACGCCAAGGTGCCTCTGGCATCGAAGCAAGAGTGGGCACGGCTCATTGAAAGCTATTTGAAAGAAAGAAAGACACTTGGCATGTCTTTTCTGATTGTGGACGCGCGACGCGGCTGGATGGACAAGGATCTCGACCTGAAAGAATGGCTCGAGGCCAACAATCATCCTTTTCGTGTTGTTGCTTCCAAAATCGACAAACTGAATCAGTCAGAGCAGTCGCAAAGCATAAAAGGTATCCGTAAATATGCTGAGCCTCTGCCGTTCTCGGCCGTAACAGGCCGGGGAGTGAGGGAAATTTGGCAAGCGATAACGATAACAAACCCACCACGGAAATAGACACCCCACCTCAGGAGCAAATCGCTCCCGAGAAGCCGGCAGAAGCTCCCGCCCGGGAAGCATCCGCTGAAAGAACTGAGGAGACTGTAATCAAGCCGCCTCCCGCCGAGAAGCCCCGCGCCGCCCGACCTGCTGTGAAATCTGCGGCTGCCAAGGCAGTGGATGCCCCTGTGGCGGTTCCGGTCGCAGCCGCACCTGTAGTAGCGGCAGCCCCTGTATCGCCCCCCCCGGTTGTGGCTGCACCAGCAGTCGCACCTGTTTCTGCCCCCCCGGTTTCCGCCCCCCAAGCTCAGCCAGTTGCGCCCAGAGCCCCCCAGGGGATCCCGATCGCGCAGCAGCGAGCCGCCAGTGGACCGGTGTCCGGACAGCCGCTCCGTCCGCCACATGCCCCCCTGGCCGCACCTGTTGTGGCTCCGCCGCCCGCCGTCACCGCACCAGCGGCTGCTCAGCAGCCTGCCGTCACGCAGCCAACGTTGCAAACGGCCACCGGCATTGCCCCCGCGTCACACCCGGGCCAGCTTCGCCGCAAACAGCAGCAGGGCCGCCCTGGCACGCTCGATCTGGTTGAGCTAAAAGACAAGAGCATTGTCGATCTCAACAATATCGCCAAGGAAATGGGCGTCCAGAACGCCGCCGGCCTCCGCAAACAGGAACTGATCTTCAAGATCCTGCAAACGCAGGCCGAAAAAGCCGGGCTCATCTTCTCGGAAGGCGTTCTCGAATGCCTGCCGGACGGTTTCGGCTTCCTCCGCGCTCCCGAATACAACTACCTGCCCGGTCCCGACGACGTTTACGTCTCGCCCTCGCAGATTCGCCGCTTCGACCTCCGCACCGGCGACACGGTTTCCGGTCAGATCCGCCCCCCCAAGGAAGGCGAGCGTTACTTCGCCCTCATTAAAGTGGACGCGACCAACTTCGAGCCGCCAGAGGAAACGCGCAACAAGATTTTCTTCGATAATCTGACTGCGCTTTATCCGGATTCACGGTTCAAGCTGGAAACCACGCGCGATAATTTCTCCGGTCGCGTAATGGACCTGGTCACGCCTATTGGTAAAGGCCAGCGCGGCCTGATCGTCGCGCCGCCCCGCACCGGTAAGACGATGTTGCTGCAGAACATCGCCAACTCCATCACCACCAACCACCCCGATGTGACCCTCATCGTGCTGCTCATCGACGAGCGCCCGGAAGAAGTCACCGACATGCAGCGTTCGGTTCGCGGCGAAGTCATCAGCTCCACCTTTGATGAACCCGCTACCCGCCACGTGCAGGTTGCGGAAATGGTCATCGAAAAGGCCAAGCGTCTGGTGGAACACAAGCGCGATGTCGTCATCCTGCTCGATTCCATCACCCGGCTGGCGCGCGCTTACAACACCATTGTTCCGCCGTCCGGTAAAGTCCTCTCGGGTGGCGTCGATTCGAACGCTCTGCAGCGCCCCAAGCGCTTCTTTGGCGCGGCCCGCAACATTGAAGAGGGTGGCTCGCTCACCATCATCGCTACGGCTCTCATCGATACGGGCAGCCGTATGGATGACGTGATCTTCGAAGAGTTCAAGGGTACCGGCAACATGGAAATCCATCTTGACCGCAAGCTCATCGACAAACGCATCTTCCCCGCCCTCGACATCAACAAGTCGGGTACGCGTAAGGAAGAACTGCTCATGCCGCGCGATGAACTCAACCGTATCTACATCCTCCGCCGCGTGCTCAGCCCGCTGACGCCGGTGGAAACCATGGAACTGCTGATTGACAAGCTCGGGAAAACGCGCAGCAATGCCGAATTTCTGTTGGCCATGAACGGCTAGTCCGACACTACATCAATAAAGCCCTCACGGCGCGTCATCAACTGGTCCCTTAACGTGGTACTGTCCAAGTTGATGACGCGCCGTTCGCTTTTAACTTCCCTTTCCGCAGCCCTTGCAGCCAAAGCAGCCGGACACCCCCCTGGGCCCATCGTCGATACGCATGTCCACCTCTTCGCCGCAGACCAGAAGCGGTTTCCCCTGGCCCCCAACGCGCCGTATAAGCCGGAACCCCTCCCCGTAGAAACCTACGTCGCCTTCGCCAAAGCCGCGGGCATCGACCACGCCGTCATCGTCCACCCCGAACCTTACCAGGATGACTACCGTTACCTGGAATACTGCTTCTCGCAAGAACACGTAAGAGGATTTTTCAAGGGCACCTGCCTCTTCGATCCCATCGCCAGGGACACGCCCGACCGGATCGCCGCACTGGTTGGGATGAACCCTGGTCGCATTGTGGCGCTCCGGATCCACCAAACCCGCAAGCCAGGTTTGCCCCCGCTCAGTTCTGGCCCGCTCAAAGACCGCGACATGCGCGCCCCTGAAATGAAGGCCACCTGGAAGCGTTGCCAACAACTCGGTCTCGCCATCCAGATGCACTTCCACCCCTTCTACGCGACGCAGATCGCGGAACTCGTGGAACAACTTCCCGAAGTCACCGTTATCCTGGACCACCTGGGCCGTGTTGCCGAGGGCACACCGGCTGACTTCGCCAACGTCCTGAAACTGGCAAAATACCCGAAGGTTGTGATGAAGTACTCCACGGCCAAGGCGGACATGAAGCCCATGGTGCGGAAGATCTACGACGCCTTTGGCCCGAACCGCCTGATCTGGGGTGCCTTCGGCCACGACTTAGCCACCTACCAGAAAGAGCTGGAGCTGCTGGATGGGATGTTCGATTACGCCAATGAAGACGACCGCCGGAAGATCCGCGGAGGCAACGCCACCAGGCTCTACAGGTGGTAGTCGTGGGTAAGATATGATACTGACTTCCGATGCGAACCGTACTGGTTGCAGTCCTGCTCATTCTCCCCGTCATGCTCGGCGCTGCCAAACGCCCGGTGCTGCCGGAACTGGGCTATCCGTTGGCAGAAATAAAACCCCGGGAGTTGCGCAGCCAGTTCACTGACAAGCGGCGGGGACATCGGCACAACGCCATCGACCTGATGCGAAAACGTGGAACTCCGGTGATGGCCGTAACCGACGGAATTATCCGTAAACTCTATCGCAGCAAGACCGGTGGCATCTCCATTTACATGTTCGATTGCAGTAAAGAATACTGCTTCTTCTACGGCCACCTGGACCACTACGCGAAGAACCTGCACGAGGGCCAGCAAGTGCACAAAGGGGAAGTCATCGGCTTTGTCGGCTACACAGGCAACGCGAAACGCTCCGCGCCGCACCTGCATTTCGCTGTCAGTCTGACGGGGCCCCGGCATCTGTGGTTCGGGGGCATCCCGGTCGATCCGTATCCCATGCTGCTGGCCGCTGCGCCGCCGTCCGTTGTGGTTGGCGAGACGGAGGCTGCTCTGGGCGCCGCCGTGAGCGACACCGAGCCCTAGTAAAACCGCAGAACGTTCAGGGTCCCGCCAAGTAACCGTTTTGCAGGGCAATTTTGCCCTGGGCGTTCCTGTGTCTCCCGGAGCCTGTTAATCTGGCTTTGGAAGCGCTATGTCCACGCCCAGCCCCAGTTTCGGCGCGAAGAACGGCTATACCCGTGAGGATATTCTCCGGATCGCCGGGGTGACCCGGCAGCAGTTACGAGCCTGGGAAAGACAGGGCTTTATTCGTCCGCAGGACAACTTCCAGTTTGGCGATATTCTTGCGCTTAAGACGTTAAAGAAACTGCGGGAGCTCAAGATCCCGACGTCTCGGATCCAGGCTGCCATTTCGGCCCTGTTGGGCTGGCTGGACGATGTCCAGCACCCCCTGTCACAACTCCGCATCACCGCGGAGGGCAAACGCATTACGGTTCATCTTTCCGGCAACAAAATGGAGGCCATCAGCGGACAGTTGCTGCTGGACTTCGATGGCGAGGATCTTAAAAAGCTCACCACCTTTGCGTCCAGGCCGGCGGTGCGGACCAAGGCGCAAGAGGACGACGCGGAAAACTGGTTCCAGAAAGGCCTGGCTCTGGAAGAGACAGGCCGACCCATCGCGGAGGCCATCGCGGCCTATCGCAAGGCTATTGAGGCAAACCCGAACGCAGCCGGGGCACTGGTGAACCTGGGGACCATTTCCTTCCGCGCCCGAAAGCTGCGCGAAGCCGAGGCGTTCTATAACCGAGCGATGGAGGCGGACGCTGAATACGCTTTGGCGCACTTCAACCTGGGCAACCTGAACGACGAACTAGGCAACGTGGAAATCGCCCGAAAGTACTACCAGCAGGCCATCAAGCTCAACCCGCAGTATGCGGACGCGTTCTTCAATCTGGCGCTGCTGCATGAAAAGAACAACGAAATTCTGCAGGCCATCAGCTGCTGGCAGAGCTACCTGCGGCTGGACGGGACCAGTACCTGGTCGAAAACGGCGCGAAAGCAACTGGACCGCCTGAAGAAGACGGTCCGACACAAGTAAGAGTTTATTTAAACTCTTTGCGGAGCAGCGGTATGACGGCGGCAGCAGTGAAGACGCCGTTGTACTTCCTGCCATTGAAGAAGAAGCTCGGGGTACCGGAAACACCGAAGCCCTCACCTTCCTTCGCTTCGGCTTCGATGCGGGCCTTGTACTTGTGGCTGTCCACTTCCGCGGTGAAGCGTTTGATGTCGAGGTTTAGCTGGCGGGCATAGCTCATCACCCGGTTCCGGGTCAGATCGGGGAAACCGGCGTAGAGCAGATCGTGCATCTCCCAGAACTTACCCTGTGCCTGAGCTGCCAGAGCGGCTTCCGCTCCGAATTCAGCCTGGGAGTGCGATTCGAGAGGGAACTGCTTAAAAACGAGCTTCACGTTGGGCATCTGGCGCATCACCTCTTTCATTTCGACGACGGCCTTCGAGCAATAGGGGCACTGGAAGTCAGAGAATTCCACCACGGTGATCTTTGCGTTGGCGGGGCCGAGCACCGGGGCACCAGTGGTGGGGATATTTACGGGTGCGTCGAGAACCGGAGGGCCCTCGGCGGCCACCTTCTGGAGTTGTGCCCGAATCGCCTGAGGGCTTTTGCCCGATTCGACATCATTCACGACGGAGGCGGCGAGTTTCTTACTGACGCTGCAGGAGGGGTCCTTGACGCGGCATTCGGCGATTTTCATATCGCAGCCACAAGAGCAGCCTTCGGCCTGCATGACGCGGAGGGCGGCGGTTTTCTTGGGGCCGGTGAGGCTTTTCCAGTCCACAGACGGCAGATCGGTGACAGCTTGCCAGGCTGCCTGGCCGAAGCAAAGGGCGGCGACGAAAAGAGGAAGGGCTAGTCTGCGAAGAGTCACCTTCCTATAATGACAAATCCGGACGCTTCTATGAAAACATCTCCTTTGCCCCGCCTCGCAGGCGTAATACCGATTCTGGCCACGCCGTTCCATGAAGACGAATCGCCAGACCATGAATCGCTGGGGAGAATGATCCGGTTCTTTGGAGAATTGGGCGTAACGGGGGTGACGCTGCTGGGGGTTCTGGGCGAGTCGAACCGCATGACGGACGGTGAACGAAGTTCGCTGATCGCCACGGCGGTGGCTGCAGCAGGGAACATGCCGGTGATCGCCGGATGCAGCCATACGGGTACGGCAGCGACCATCGCGCTGGCAGAGGAAGCGGCAAAGCAGGGGGCTCGGGCGGTGATGATTGCGCCTTCGAAGCAGCCGACACCCTCCGACGAGCAGGTATTCAACTATTACAAAACACTGGGTGAACATTCGCCATTGCCGATCGTGTTGCAGGATCACCCGGCTTCGACCGAGGTTCACATGTCGGCGGCACTGGTGATGCGGATTGTGCGGGAAGTTCCGGCGGTGGTGTGCGTGAAGGCGGAAGCGGTGCCCAGCCCGGGGAAGATCGCGGTATTGAAAGCGGCCCTGGAGGTTCCGGTGCTGACGGGTCTGGGGGCTCTGTATGGCTTCTTTGACCTGGAACGAGGCTCGGACGGCTTCAATACCGGCTTCGCCTTCCCTGAAGTGCTGCTGGCGCTGGTGGAGCGGACGCGGGCGGGAGATCTGGAGGGAGCATACGCGATTTTCAGGCGGTATCTGCCCCTGATGGTGTTCGAGCAGCAGCCGGGCCTGGCGGTTCGGAAGGAAATTCTGCGGCGGCGGGGTCTGATTGGGTGCGGCAGGGTGCGGGCGCCGGGTGGAAACATTGATGCGGGGACGAGCGCACAGCTGGGAAGCCTGCTGGAGCGCAGTTTCCCGGGCCAGGATTTGCGACTTCCGGTAAAGGTTGAGGCATAGAGGGAACCATTCGGGAGCCTTCGCGTCCAATCGTTTATACTCAGTAAAAAGGACGGTCCCAACCTCCATGGCCTCAAACCACATGGCAACGAAACGCAGGTCTTTTGTTTTCATCCCGCTACTCCTGGCCGCCTGTGCGCTGGTGGGCGGAATATATGGCCAGCGCCTGCAGCCGGCTTTGGCTGCGTCGGGTGACAAAGACATTCAGTCCGGGATGCGCCAGTTCACCGATGTTTACGACACAGTGGATAAGAACTTTGCGGATAAGGTAAACCCGGACAAGGCGATTTTCAAGGGCGCGATCCCGGGGATGCTGCGGACGCTTGACCCTCACTCGAATTTCTTCGACCCGAAAGATTTTGAAAACCTGCGGGAAGACCAGCGTGGCCGTTATGCCGGGGTAGGCATGTCGGTGGTGAGCCGGAACGGCAAGACCGTGGTGGTGGTTCCGTTCGTGGGTTCGCCGGCATACAAGGCTGGTTTGCGGCCGGGCGACACCATCGAAATGGTGAACGACAAGTCGACCGAGGGTTTGGATTCGACGAAGGTGGCGGAACTGCTGCGAGGCCAGAAGGGCACGCCGGTTCAGATTCACATTGCGCGGGAAGGCTACGAAAAGCCGCTGGTTTTCAACATTGTTCGCGACGACATCAACCGGAAGTCTGTGCCGGAGATCTTCTCGCTGAAGCAGAATATCGGCTACATCCGGGTGGAACAGTTTAATGAAACGACGGGCCGGGAGTTCGAAGAGGGCCTGAAGGATCTGGATGAAGATCACCTGAAGGGCCTGGTACTGGATCTGCGGAGCAATCCGGGTGGCCTGCTGACGGAAGCGGTTTCGATTGTGGATCATCTGATCGGCAAGGGCGATGTGATTGTTTCGCACAAAGGCCGGAACTCTCCGGAGCGGATTTACACGGCCCGGACGGGAAACAAGGGCAGGGCTTATCCGATTGTGGTGATTGTGAACCGCAATTCGGCTTCGGCGGCAGAGATCGTATCGGGGGCGCTGCAGGACCATGACCGCGCCTGGGTGCTGGGTGAAAATACGTTTGGCAAGGGTCTGGTACAGACGGTGTTCCCGCTGGCCGAGAATACGGGCCTGACGTTGACGACGGCCCGTTACTACACGCCGAGCGGACGCCTGATCCAGCGCGATTACAGCAACGTGTCGTTCTTCGACTACTACTACCGGAACAACACCGAACAGCGAAATCCGGATGACGTAAAGATGACCGATGGTGGCCGGACGGTTTACGGCGGCGGCGGCATTTCCCCGGACGAGAAGTTCGCGCCTGAGAAGCTGACGCCATTTGAAGTGCAGCTTCTGGTGAAGTTCGCTTTCGGCGAATACACGAAGCACTTCTTTGCGGTCCACAAGAACAAGCTGCCGGCAGGCTGGACGGCAACGGCTGCCGATATGGATGAATTCCATAACTGGCTGCTGGAAAAGAAAATTGAATTCACGGAAGCGGACTTTACCAAGGATTTCACCAAGGTGAAGCGGCGTCTGCAGGCGGAGATTTACAAGACCGGCTTCAGCGTGGATGATGCAAGCAAGTTCGAGATCCAGACGGATCCGGAAGTGGAAGCGGCTGTGGCCGCGCTCCCCAAGGCCGAGGCGCTGCTGGCGAGCACGCGCAAGATTGTGGTCGAGAGGCGGGCAAAGTAGATTCGAAAACACAGATAGCGGTTCTGGACACGGGCGGGCAGTATTGCCACTTAATCGCGCGTAAGATCCGGGAACTTGGGGTATCTTCAGAGGTTTTCGCAAGCGAAACCCCTTTGGAGCAATTGCGCCATGCGCGCGGGATCGTGATTTCGGGCGGTCCCAGCAGCGTTTATGACGAAGGCTGCCCCACGATGGAAGCTGCGGTGCTGGAGGCCGGGATTCCGGTGCTCGGTATCTGCTACGGGCAACAGCTGATCACGCAACTGCTGGGCGGCACGGTGCAGCCGGGCGACAAGGGCGAATACGGGTTGGCGCTGCTGGACCTGAAAGTAACGGATTCGCCGCTGCTGGCTGGCGTGAGCGATCACCAGCAGGTGTGGATGTCGCACAAGGACAAGGTTGCGGTGCCACCGCCGGGGTTCTCGGTATTGGCCAGTACGACCAGTTGTGAAACGGCGGCCATTGAGAACCGGGAACGGAAGATGTACGGCGTCCAGTTCCATCCCGAAGTTATGCACTCGACGGAGGGAATGCGGATCCTGTCGAATTTCCTGTTCGACATTGTTGGTTGCGAGAAAGACTGGAACCCTGGCCAACGGGTTGAGCTGGTGAAACAGCAAATTCGTGACCGGGTCGGCGACCGGAAGGTATTCTTCTTCGTTTCGGGGGGCGTGGATTCCACGGTTGCGTTCATGCTTTGCCTGGAAGCGCTGGGCGTGGACCATGTGCGCGGCGTTTATGTGGATACGGGCCTGATGCGCGAGGGCGAGACGCAGTTTGTGCGAGATACATTCGCAGGGCTTGGGCTGGTGCGGATTGAAGATGCGGCTGAGGAATTTCTTGGAGCGCTGGAAGGTATCCGGGAGCCGGAACTGAAGCGCCATATCATTGGTGAACAGTTCGTCAAGATTCAGGAACGCATCATCGAGGAAATTGGCCTGCTGAGCGGTAAGTGGATTCTGGGCCAGGGCACGATTTATCCGGACACGATTGAGTCCGGAGGAACGGCGAAGGCGGCGACGATTAAGACGCACCACAACCGCGTGCCGGGGATCCAGAAACTGATGGAAGCCGGGCTGATTGTGGAGCCGCTGGCGGATTTCTACAAGGACGAAGTTCGGACGATTGGGCGGGAGCTGTGCCTGGCGCCAATGTTGCTGGAGCGGCATCCGTTCCCGGGTCCGGGATTGGCAATTCGGTGCTTGTGCGCCGATGAAGATTTGCACGTGGAGAGAGTACCGGACGGGTACCTTGTTCCAGTGCGGTCGGTTGGGGTGCAGGGCGATTTCCGGACGTATGCGCCTGTGCTGGCGATTGATGCATTCCCGACGGCAGCTTCGCGGCTGCAGGATCAGGCGACGGAGCTGGTAAACCGAACGTCCGGAGTGAACCGAGTGATGGCGCGGGTGGCGACACGGGAACCGCTGGCGAATTTGCGGGTTTACGCTTCGACAATCACGCATGGCCGGGTGGCTTTGCTGCGCGAGGCGGATGCAGTGGTTCGGGAGATGTCGGCCGAATCGGGTTTCGATAAAGATGTCTGGCAGTTTCCGGTGATTCTGATCCCGGTGGGTGCGGGCGAAGCTCGGGAGTCGGTGGTTTTGCGGCCGATTCAGAGCGTGGACGGCATGACGGCAGACGCTGTGTCGATGCCGGATGAACTGCTGCACGCGATGGCGGAGCGGCTGATGGCGATACCGGAGATCGCCGGGGTCTTTTATGACCTGACGCATAAACCTCCGGGAACCATTGAGTGGGAGTAGTTTCGGGCTGAGCTGAAGCAGGCATGGAGGGTGGAAGTGTGCCCGGGCGTGTGGATTTTGGCTGGGTTGGGAGTGCAGGAAAAGTGGGGTAAAAACCCGGGAAAACCCGGCGTTTGGGGGTAAAAAACCCGCACAAACCCGGCGTCCGAAGTGGCGTTTTCCTTTTGTTTTCAGCGAGATCACTGGGTTCGTTCCGTAAAAAAACGTTTTTGCGGGATTTCCGGGGCGGCGGGGGCCGGACGCAGGGCTGGTTTGGAAGCCGGAGGGGTTCGGGATTTGGCCTGTTTTGCGCATTTGGTTGCTCTCGACTGTAATTGGAGCATGAGGGTGGTGCAACATCTGCGGGTGGCGCGCGTAAGTGATTGACTGGATTGAGAAAATAATTCCTTGGCGCTGCGCTGCCCTCGGAAGCTTGCCAGCAGGAATCCGGAGATGGAACTGCTGCAGACCGTCCGTTACGCGGGGCGTGTTGCCTGCATAAAACGCGGTTGCATCCACGCCCCCGAGAGTTGCCGCTACCGTGCCGGCAACCGACTTCAAGCCCTTCGTCCCCGCTGCGTTGAAGACGCCGAAACCGGTGCCGCAGACCAACAACCAACTGGTACGGGTGGCCGGATTTGTGCTACTGCGTCAGCATTTTGTCACCTGTGCAGAGTACAGATTGGTGCAGCACGAGAAGCCAGCCCCCGCGAGAACCGTGGCTTGCTGTCCCCCGGCTGCGGACCACTTGGGAAGCAACTGGGTACTTGCGCGTTTGCGGAGAACGTCCGCGCCACTACCACCAACAACACAACATACTTCTGGAGCTTCAACCTGTCGCTCCCGGAGCTGCGAGCCGCTGCGCTTAAACAAGACGGCATCCAGCGGACGAGGGCAGGCTGGAGGTACTTGTAGTACCATTAGATTGTGCTCCCAGGTCAAGGGAAGCCGCCTGGGGACCTGATTACATTGCGGAGCGAGAAAGCAAACAACTCTACTATGAAACTGATTCAAATGAAATTCAATAAGATCCTGAGACGTACAGCATCGGCCCTGATGGCTTTGACTATCATGGGCTCCGTCGCGCATGCGGAGTGCCCTTTAATTGACACGCCAGGTACATTGAATTATGCAGGCTGTGACCTGACCAATATGACACTTCTGACAGATCTTAGGTACGCGTCGATGCAATTCAGCAACCTTTCCGGCAGGAACCTTTCTTCCATACACTTCGACCGCGCGAACCTGCAAGGCGTGAACTTTGCCGGCGCGAACATGGACAGCGTGACCATGGCCGGCGCGAACCTGCAAGGCGCGAACCTGACCGGCGCGATCGTTACACGCGCGAAACTGCAAGGCGCGGACATGACCAACGCAAACCTGCAAAACGTGAACTTTACCGGCACCAACCTGCAAGGCGTGAACTTTACCGGCGCGAACCTGACCGGCGCGATCTTTACCCGCACGATTACGACCGGCGCGGTAGGGCTTTCGCGATAGGGCTTTGAAAAACAGGTGTCGGATAAGGAACCACTGCTGTCCAAGATAAGGCATTGAGCTTGTTTTTCACAGCCTGACCTGTTGATTCATTCAGCGGACCGACGACAACAGAAAATGAAGCCCTTGCCAACGCACAGCCGGTTGAAAATACGAGCGGGCTGGAAGCGGTGCGCGAGCGGGCCAAATCTACGCAAGAAAAAGCCAGAACAGACCTCCTGAGGCCATTGACGGGGCCAGCGAGGCTTCAACCCGTTGGAGGCCGTCATTTAGCCTGTCCAAAACAAGTTTTGGACAAGAAAGATACCGAATCAGCATGAAATTCAATAAAAACACGCTACAGGAAGCTGTGCGCAGATCCCTGGGAATCGGAGTGGGATTGACCCTGGCCGCAGCAGCTGCGCTGATGCTCACCGTGGGCGTCGCCAATGCCGTCGCCCAGACCGCTGATACAGCCAACAATGCCGCAGGAATAGCCAATAACCAGTCTGGACCACAGTGCACAATTCCGAACTGTGCCAAGTGTCGTCAGTACACAGATTCGTCAAATACTCGAATCACCAGTTGTGCCCAAACGAATGCTGGTTACTCACTTTTTTTTGGAGTCGCGGGGCCGTCAAATGCAACGCCAGTGTCTATCAACGGCGGAAAAGCGTCTTACGGCAACCAGGCAATCGTTACGAAAAACTCCCCATTCAACCAAGACTATGCGGTACAGGGCTATGTTACAGCGCTAAATGATCCTGTTATGAGTAGCCTGAATAAAGGCGGTAATACATCTTCTGTTACAAGCGTCGTCTTGAGTGGGGGGCTTGTTCCAAACAAAGCGGTTGTGTTTTCCACATCTCCCAATTTCTTTTTCCCGGCGTATTCGTTGTTCCTGGGCTTCAACCAAAACACCATACTGAATATTAATGACGCATGGGGCTGGTACCAGGAAAGCAACCCCATTTATATTGAGATTGGCGCCAAATGTACCGTCTGCATCCATGGCGACGTTACTAACGTCGCTGCGGGTAACATCAGATACGACTGTGAATCGGTAACCTATCCGCCTGGTTCCCTGGGTGCACAAGGCGTTGGAGCTAGTCCCAAAAGCAGTCTGCCCGCTACTCGTCCCACGCGTCCAAACATACCTTGATGGATCGGCGTGTGAGGTCTGGAGCTAAGGTGTTACAACCTCCCGGATTGATAAACAGCCACTGTGGATCTCGCGCAGAGGGTACGACGACATAAAGAGTGCGCAGGACCCAGCCAAGGATAACCAGCCATGCTGGTGAGAGTTGATGGATTGCGACAGAAAACTGACCGCAGCAGAGCAGCAGACAAGCAGCTCTGGGCGGTCAGTTTTCGTTTTCGCGACTGGGTCGAGGGGTGTCGTTTCTAAACGCCACGCACTGGGTATACCGCCACCTGCAACCTGTGGCTCCGGCTCTGCGAGGCTCGCGCTTAAAAAAGCCGGCATCCAGCGGACGAGGGCAGATTAGCAGTACCTATGGTACCCTTAAGGCTTGCTGGAGGAGCGAGGGTAGCCACCTCGGGACCTGATTCCATTGGGGAGCCTGAAAGCAGAAAACTTCACAATGAAACCCATTGAAATGAAATTCAATCAGATCCCGACCGCTATGGCCTCGGCCCTGTTGGCTTTGACGCTCATGGCCTCCGTCGCGCAGGCGACCTGCACGGATCGCCCGCCCCTTGCCAACTTGAATTGGGGTGGTTGCTTACTGGTCGCCGCAGACCTGACCGACGCGAATCTAACCGGCGCGAACCTGACCGGCGCGAACCTGACGAGCGCGATTCTGGGTAACGCGTACCTGACCAACGCGAACCTGACCGGCGCCACAATGACCGCCGTCTCGCTTGGGCCGGCTGGGTCAGGGGCGCCGCCGAACCTGACCGGCGCGATCCTTGTTAACGCGAATCTGACCGGCGCGTACTTGCCCGGCGCGAACCTGGCAAGCGCGAACCTGACCGGCGCGAACCTGCTCGGCGCGTTCCTGACCGGCGCGGACCTGACCAACGCGAACCTGACGGGCGCGATCCTGCTCGGGGCGACACTGCAGTACGTTATCATGCCCGGCGCGAACCTGACCAGCCAGAACCTGACCAGCACGTACGTGAGCCAGGCGAATCTAAAAGGCGCGAACCTGACCGGCGCGAACCTGACCCGCGCGCACTTTGGCACCACGGACCTGACCGGCGCGAACCTGACCGGCGCGAACCTGACCGGCGCGAATCTGACCGGTGCGAATCTGGCAAACGCGAGTCTAAAAGGCGCGAACCTGGCAAAAGCGAATCTAACAGGCGCGAACCTGACCGGCGCTCGCTTCGACACGACCACCATAACGTCCAAAGGCGCTTATTGCGAGTCCAGCACTAAATGTACCTGGTAAGTTGATTATTTTTGGGGTGTAACAATGTGGTTGAGACTCGCTTTACGATACTCGCCAGACTACGGGGATACCCAATGAACGCACCGCTTCGCGGGAACGACTTTCCGCCCTGGACGAAGAGGTAGTTCCCTTCGAAGGCAATGGATTAGACAGGCCTGGACACGGGAAGACTCGCGTGAGTGGACACTTTTCTCACCCATGCTTGGTACGGATTGGCGTAGTACGAGATCCAGCCCCGCCGAGAACCGTGGCGTCCGCCCCGCCCAGCTGCGGACCACTTGGGGAGTAACTGGGGACTTGCGCGTTTGCGGAGAACGTCCGCGCCACCACGAACAACAACACAACACAGTTCTTGAGTTTCGAGCTGTCGCTCCGGCTCGGCGAGGCTCGGCGCTTCGAAAGACGGCATCCAGCGGACGAGGGCAGGCTGACAGTACCCATGGTACTCTTTAGTCTTACGCCAAGGTCAAGGGAAGTCGCCTCCGAAACGTGATTACATTGCGGAGCCAGAAAGCAGAAAACTTCAGAATGAAGGTCATTAAAATTAGATTCAACAAGATCCTGGTGGCTACCGCATCGGCGCTGATAACCTTGACGCTCCTGGCCTCCGTTGCGCAGGCGGCCTGCACTGATCAACCGCCCCTTATCTACCTGGATTGGCATGGTTGCTCACTGGTCAACGCGAACCTGGCCAACGCGAACCTGATCAACGCGAACCTGGTCGGCGCAAATCTAAAAGGCGCGAACCTGACCGGTGCGATGCTGGTCGGCGCGGGCCTGAACTACGTGAACCTGTCCAGCGCGATCCTGACCAGCGCAATTCTGGTCCGCCCGGACCTGACCGGCGCGAACCTGACCAGCGCGAACCTGGCCGGCGCGAACCTGTCCGGCGCGGTCCTTATTAGCGCGAGTCTCAGTAACGCGAACCTGACCGGCGCGAACCTGACCAGCGCGTACCTGGCCAGCGCGAACCTGACCGGCGCGAGCCTTGTTAAGGCGAGTCTCATCAAGGCGGACCTCGGCGCGAACCTGACCAGCGCGAACCTTACCGGCGCGAACCTGATGGGCGCAAACCTGACGGGCGCGAACCTGACCGGCGCGAACCTGACCGGCGCGGACCTGACCGGGGCGAACCTGAAGTTGGTTCGCTTCGACACGACCACCATAACGGCCCAAGGCGTTCATTGCGAGTCCAGCACTAAATGTAGCTGGTAAGTTCATTGATTTTTGAGTGTAACAACGTGGTGGAGACTCGCTTTACCTGACTCGCCAGACTACAGCGAAAGCCAATGCGTCAGAGGCAGGCCTGGGCAGATACTGAGTACCACTGGTGCCATTAAGTTGTGCTCCAGGACTAAGGGAAGCCGCCCAGGGACCTGATTACACTGCGGAGAAAAAACTATGAGAATGAAATTCAATAGAAACACGCTCCAGGGAGCTGTGCGCAGATCCCTGGGAATCGGAGTGGGATTGACCCTGGCTTCAGCAGCTGCGCTGATGCTGACGGTGGGCGTCGCAGATGCCTCTGCCCAGAACGCTGATACAGCCAACAATGCCTTAGTAATAGCCAATAACCAGTCTGGACCACCGTGTACAATTCCTAACTGTGGCAAGTGTGGGAACTACAAAGATCCTTCAACAAACAAATCCGTGCAGTACTGTACAACAC
This sequence comes from uncultured Acidobacteriia bacterium, assembly GCA_903929755.1. Classification (GTDB taxonomy): domain Bacteria; phylum Acidobacteriota; class Terriglobia; order Bryobacterales; family Bryobacteraceae; genus BOG-234. The sequence continues at coordinate 215 of CAIYVZ010000200.1, read as the reverse complement.
CGAATGCTGGTTATCGGACTTATTATGGGGTCAGTATTGGGGGGAGCCAGTGGCCTTCGTCTGGCGGTGTCGGCTTTTGTAACAGTTCAGGTAGGGCGGGAATTCTTGAGTAGGGACGTGGGCGGTTGTGCCAGGCGGTGTGAGCGGATGGCGCTGTTGAGGTAGTCGAGAGGGTGACGGTTCTGCATGCGGCAGGTTTGCGTGACGGTCAGCAG
>CAIYVZ010000199.1 GCA_903929755.1 uncultured Acidobacteriia bacterium | reverse complement strand
GCCAAGCCATCCGGCCCGATCACTTTCCCGCCACTCGTGGCGATCAACTCGTCAATTATCTCTTTTCTGATTGTCATGCCGTTCTCCTATGGTCTTACTCACCGGAGAACCGCGTTTACACAATCCTTTGTACACCCTCGGTTAATTGGTTCTGACTTTTCGCGCGGCGCCGAATCAAGGTCTCCGGCGAACTCGCGCCGGGTACTTTCCTTTGTGGTACCAGGACCACTACCACTTGACCTACTGCCGGTGCCGCTTGCTAATGTTATTTCAGGATTTGCACCATAACATCAATCGGAGAGCCCAAATGAAACGAATTGCTTTATTTTTAGCGTCCGCAGCCTCGCTGGCGGCCGCGCCGGTCTATTGGACAGACTGGACGTTTGTCGACACGCAAAACGTGATTCACGGCGAGATCACACTGCCTGATGCATCCACGGTGGGCGTGACCTATACCGGAGGTTATTACTTCGCGCAGACTGGGTCCCCAGGAACCAACTACTGGTCGCCTGACGCCTATACCGGCGGCGACGTCGGCAATGCGCCCGACTCCCTCAACCAAGACATCATTGCTGTCGGCACCGGCGCCGGCGGAACGTTTGCTTTCTCCAGCCCGATTCTCAACCCAATCTTCGCCGTCGTCAGCCTGAACGGTCCCACGCTGCAGTTCGACGCACCGTTCGCCGTCCAGCATTCCGGTTGCGGATACTGGGGCTGTGATACGTTGACCGCGTTTTCCGGTAACGTTCTCGGCTCCACTAGCGGCGGCGAAGGCCACGGAAGCATCGAATTTCAGGGTAACTATTCCTCCCTGTCGTTCACTGAGAGCGGTGCTGAAAACTGGCGTGGCCTTACGGTCGGAATCACAGGCGCTGCAACGCCGGAACCTTCCGCCGGATTCCTTGCCCTTGGTGGCGTGGCGCTCCTCGGTCTTCTTCGTCGTCGTCGCGCGTAACAACTACTTTTCGTTCACAACATGCGGCCCGGAGGTTCGTGTGGGGCTCATCCCCGCGGGATTTCGGGCCGTTTGCGCAGATGCCTCGTTTACTCTCCCGTGAGCATACCGTGCCTGCGGTCACTGAAGCCATGCCATCGAAGAACCTTTGGCATCCGGGTTGTAGAGGATCTTATCGTCGACACCCGTCCATCGCGTCTGGTTTTTGCGGACGATCTGAGGCTTAAAATTGCCATTTGGGTCGCGCGGCGTGGCAATTTTCCGCTCGCCGAAATCGCCAATCAGCGCCCTAAAGTTTCTTGCCGGGTAAGCCGATCATTCCTTGTGCGGCGGAACACGACACTATGCTAAGAGCTGGATTTCGGGCAGGGGCGGTGCTTCTGCTTGGCGCAGTTTCGGTACTGGGCGGAAGAGTGCTGATTTATAGTTATTCGCCGGGTGTCGATTGGGGACCCCGTATCTCGGTGCCGGCAGACTATTCGTTCTCAGGCCTGTTCACTTTCGACAGTTCGGCACCAATACTCCAGATGGATCAATTGGTCCGTGCGCTGTCGGGGGCGAGTCCAACTTTGTTTCTCCTGTCCGGAAATTCAGCGAACAGGTCTGCCTTGCAACTTCTTACACTGGGGACCAGTTTTGGGTATGGAGGTTCGCTTCTTCTGCCGCTCTCGCTGGAGACAAGTTCCATCCCGCGGGCGGTGGTGAATTCGACGACCCAGGTAGTCCCGGAACCGAGTTCGCGGGTTCTGTTTCTGAGCGGTTTACTGTTTTGGATTGGCATTCGAAAGGCTGCGCTGAAGGCAGTTCCCTGGTTCATGAATACCTCTTAAATCTTGCGAAGGCCGGAAGGATTCCGGGCGCTCTACCAGCAAGCCGAAGCCGGGGGCGCCCCAGCAGAATATTCGGTTTGCCGCAGCAGCGCGAAGGCGCATGGTTTCCAGTATTTCTGCGTGGAAGGCGGGGTCAAGCCAGGCTTCCCAGCCGTACCGGCGGCAGATCTCCTGGGCGGGTTCCCGGGTGGTAGCGCCTGACTTTTTGACGGAGCGAACATGAAACGGATCGGCTACAACGGGGCCGCTGGTCAAGTCCATTGCCCTGTCGAGGAGTTCTTCCGGATCGCAGGGGAGAATTGGGGCGAGAGTAGCGGTTACCGGGATGCCAGCCTCCCTTAAGCGGCGGATGGTAAGCCACCGGTCGGTGATGGAGCCGCAGTGTGGTTCAAAGGTACGGCGGACATCTTCGCGGTTGGTGGTGACGGAGAAGCTGACGCGGAGCCTTGTCTTCAGCGATACCCGAGCCAGGAGGTCAAGATCGCGCAGGATGAGCGGCCCTCTGGTTTGAATAACAAACACCCGGGGCGGATGGGAGGCCTCGGCGAGGGTGGTGAGAATTCGGCGCATCAGGCCGAAAGACTCTTCGGCGGGTTGATACGGATCTGTGAGGGGGGAACAGTAGATGATCTCCGAGCCCCGGAGTTCGCTCGCGAGGAGTTCACCCGCGTTGGCCTTGAACGTGGTCCACTGGCCCCAGTGCTTCCAGTCGTCCGGTTGGAGGCCGCCCTGGACCCGCATGGTGGGGACGTAACAGTAGGTGCAGCCGAAAGTGCAGTTCCGGGAAGGTGTGAGGGAGTGGGTGAACCCGGCTTCGCGCAGGAAGCCGCTGACGGGGCTGAGAATTGTGCGTGCCTGGGACTGGAAAATCTGAAACGGCACGAAATCCTGCTTTCGTTACAGCGCCAGCTTGACGCGGGCGTAGTGAAGGCAGATTTTCACATTCTCTTCTTCGATGGCGAGCTGGTTTTCCTTTGACATGCCGGAATAGCGGGGCAAGGGCTGCAGGCGGCGGGCTTCCTTTTCAACCAGGGCCAGAGTCCGGGCGAGGAACCTGCCGTTACGCTCGGGGAACGTGACCCAGAACTTGTCGGTGAGGCAGGGGACTTCGAGGGGATCACGGGTGATCATTTCCAACGAGAACCGCGAGTTCGGATTGGCTTTGCGGACCACTGCCATCATCTTCTGCAGATCCAGAATACCCTCACCCAGCGGCACTTCGGAAAGCAGGAAACCTTGCTTGGAGTTCTGCACGGCCATATCTTTCACATGGCACAATTTCACCCACGGAGCCAGTTCGAGGATGGAATCCGGCGAATCGAGCAGCGCGATGTTGTTGCCGAAATCAAGGAGAGAGCCGAAATACTCGCCGCCGTACAGCTTCATAATGGCGACCTGCTCGTCGATGGTCCAGTCCTTGTGGTTCTCCATGCCGATTGGGATTTTTACGCGATCGGCGATGGCGGGGATCTTTTTGATGGCGGAGGTACTCTCTTCAACGAAGGCTTTCCAGTCGTTGAGCGAATTCCACTTCTCGTAGCGACGACCGCCGCTGGTTCCGGTCCGAACAGCAACCGCACCGGCCTCTTTCGCGGTCTTCAGGGCAGCTTCAAAGGCCGACTGGTCGTTGGACCTGGGCATGGGCGCCATGGCCTCGATGTACATCCCATACTGTTCCGCTTTAGTGCGAAGTTGCCGGACGGCTTGCGGGTCGGTGGGCAACTGCAGTTGAATGCCTCCGGCGCCGAGGTCGTGGCAGCGCTCGAGAAAAGCCATGGGGTCCTGGGGTCGCCAGTACGTCATGTAGCAAGTGGTGGCGATGCCCATTTGGCTCTTGGGGGGAGCGGCGAAAGCGGGGGCAGCGAGAGCTGTTCCGGCGAGAGTGAGGAAGTGTCTGCGGCGCATGACTGGAAAGATGAGTTTACCATCGAAAAATGAGAACTCCGTCAGAAGTTCATTCGCGCCGTGGATTCCTCCGCGGCACGGCGGCCCTGTATGCTGCCGGTTCCAATGTGGAAGCGCAGGAACGAGCGACTCAACAGGCCACGGAGCAGGCTGTTGCCCCCGGCGAAGTAACCCGCACACTGGCGCGCTATCTGGTGGCTGCGAAGCCTGGTGACCTGCCGGAGAATGTGCGTCGCGAGGGCGTACGGACGCTGGTGAACTGGGTTGGGTGCGCGCTGGGCGGGTCAAAGGAAGACGCGGTGTCGAACTCGCTGGCTGCGCTGACTCCGATCTATCCTGGTGGTAAGACGACCATTCTGGGAAGGCGCGAAAAACTGGATCCTCTGCACGCGGCCCTGGTGAACGGTATTTCGTCGCATGTGCTGGATTTTGACGATACCCATCTGAAGACTGTGATTCATCCGGCGGGACCGGTGGCGCCCGCGCTGCTGGCGCTGGCGGAGCAGCAGAAGGTTACGGGGCCCGAGTTGCTGCACGCGCTGGTGCTGGGGTGCGAAGTGGAGTGCCGCATCGGGAACGCTGTGTATCCACAGCACTACGATGTTGGCTGGCATATAACGGGCAGTGTGGGACCGTTCGGAGCGGCGGCTGCGGCGGGGAAGTTGCTGGGCCTGGACGAGCAGAAGATGCTGTGGGCACTGGGGCTGGCCGCGTCGCAACCGGTCGGGCTGCGGGAGATGTTCGGGTCGATGACGAAAAGCTTCCATCCGGGGCGGGCGGCGCAGAATGGCTTGACCGCGGCGCTGCTGGCCTCACACGGGTTTACCAGTTCGGAGCAGGCGATTGAAGCGAAGCGGGGCTGGGCGAACGTTTTGAGTACCAGCAGGAAATACGGCGAGATCACCGGGCAACTGGGGCAGCGCTTTGAAACACTGCTGAACACGTACAAGCCCTTTGCGTGCGGGATTGTGACGCACCCGACGATTGATGGTTGCCTCACGCTTCGCGCCGCGTACAAGCTGAAGCCGGAGCAGATGGAGAGTGTTGAGCTGACCGTCCATCCTCTGGTGCCGGAACTTACCGGGAAGACCGCTCCCACGGTGGGCTTGGAAGGGAAGTTCAGCATTTACTACATTGCGGCGGTGGCGCTGATCACCGGGGCTGCCGGGCAGAGCCAGTTTACCGACAAGCTGGTACATGATCCGGGCGTTATCGGGCTGCGGGACAAAGTTCACCTCATAGTGGACAAGGCGATGAAGGAAGACCAGACCAGAGTCTCGATTCGCCTGACCGACGGCCGGGTGGTGACGCAGATGGTGGAACACGCGGTGGGCAGTGTGGAGAAGCCGATGACGGACGCGGCGCTGGATGCAAAGTTTCTGGATCTGGCGTCGGTGGCGCTTTCTCCGGTGCGTGCCCGCAAAGTGCTGGCGCTTTGCCGTCAGGTGGAGACGCTGCCGGACGCTGCCGCTATCGCCCGCGCGGCTGCCGCGTAGACGGTCGGGTTGTGCTTTCTCCCGTGTGTGACCGCAAGGTGCTGACGCTTTGGTGTGAGGCTGAGACGCCGCCGGAGGTTACAGCTATTGCCTGGGTGGCCGCCGCGTGAAAGGGCAGCTTGTATCATCAGGGGGAGGTTGTAGTTTAACCCCGGGTCGCCCGACTCGGGGCTGGCGCCAGGTTCCGCGCCCCTCGCGCGCCCTTCCTGCGCACTCTTTCACGGCGAAGCAGCCGTATCCGGTACACTGCTCTGAATATATAGCTGAAACGGGAAGGTGCTTATGAAAAAGCTGTCACTTACGTCGTGGATCCTGATTGCCCTTGCGGCAGGCATTGCTTTTGGGGCTGTTGCTCCAGGACCTGCGAAACAAATGGCGGTGCTGGGGACAATTTTCCTGCGGCTGATTAAGTCGATCATCGCGCCTCTGCTGTTCGGGACGCTGGTCTGCGGGATTGCCGGGACGGGTAATGTGAAGACGATGGGCCGGATTGGCGGCAAGGCGATTCTTTACTTCGAAATTGTTACTACCATTGCGTTATTTGTTGGCCTGGGCGCGGTGAATCTGGTGAAACCCGGTGTTGGCGTCCATTTGAGCAAGGGAACTGCGCCGGCGGTTGCGGCAGCCAACACCAATCTGATTCAGATACTGGAACATACTTTCCCCACCAGCATTATTGATTCGATGGCGAAGGGTGAAGTGTTGCAGATTGTGGTGTTCGCCTTCATCTTTGGCGCTTCCTGCGCGACCGTGGGCCTGAAGGCCAGGCCGGTGGTGGAGTTCTGCGAATCGTTGTCCGAAGTGATGTTCAAGTACACCGGATACGTGATGTTTTTTGCGCCGTTTGGGGTATTTGGGGCTATGGCAGCGACCATTGGGGACAAGGGCCTGGGGATTTTGACGAATCTGGGGAAACTTGTGGCTACCCTGTACGCAGCGCAGGCGTTCTTTGTGATCTTTGTGCTGGGGAGCGTGGCGCTGATTGTCCGGATTCCCATTGCCCGCTTCATTAAGTACGTACGGGAGCCATTTTTGCTGGCTTTCTCGACTGCTTCGAGCGAAGCGGCTTTACCCGGCGCGCTGGAGAATATGGAGCGGTTCGGTGTTCCGAAACACATTGTGGCCTTTGTGCTGCCCACGGGTTACAGCTTTAATTTGGATGGCTCCACGCTGTATTTGTCGCTGGCCGCGATGTTCGTCGCCCAGGCCGCGAACGTGGAGGTGCCGTTTGGCACCCAGTTGGTGATGCTGCTGACGCTTATGTTGACCAGCAAAGGTGTAGCGGGCGTTCCCCGGGCTTCGCTGGTAATTCTGGCCGGCACGCTGGCGACGTTCAACCTGCCGATTGAAGGTGTGGCGGTGATTCTGGGTGTCGATACGCTGATGGACATGGCCCGTACTTCGGTAAACCTGCTTGGCAACTGCCTGGCAACCGCGGTTGTGGCGCGCTGGGAAGGCATTGATCTGAACGTGGCGGCGGCTGAAGCCGATGCGAAAGCCGAAGCCCTGGCTGCGGCGTAGGGTCCTGATGCTTTAGGGGCAAGCGGCACGGCCACAGCTTCCGCATCTGGTCTGAGTCTGGGAGCCGCGACGGGCTACAACGTTTTTGGGTTCAGCGATTTCACGGAATACTACACGGATGCTCAGGGACGTCTGGTGGTGGGCGGTAACTTCACCAAAAGGTACGCCTCCATGGGCGGCGGCGACGTTTTCGTGGGCGCAATAGGTAGTGTCCGCGAATCTGTGTAAGTGCCTTCCGGGTTAATTGCTTCTGACTTTTCCTGCGAAGACGAAAGCCTGTTAGCTCATCCCGCCGGAGCCGCCCGTCGCGATATTCATCCTGCCAGAACGGCGCGGAGCGCGCAAGAGCGCGCCGGTTTGCGCGGCGCATCGAACCCTTGCGCGTGAGCACCGATCTGGCATTCGCCGCACCTGGACGGGCGGCCCGACG
>CAIYVZ010000198.1 GCA_903929755.1 uncultured Acidobacteriia bacterium | reverse complement strand
CACCTGCGGAGGTGGCGGAATTGGCAGACGCACTAGCTTGAGGTGCTAGCGGGAGCAATCTCGTGGGGGTTCAAGTCCCCCTCTCCGCACCAAATTTATCATAAAGCCCTTACTCTTCGGAGTGAGGGCTTTTTGCTTTGCCTCTTCCGCTCCCCTTTGCCTGAAAGCGTGATTACGGATCGCGACTACACGCCCGCCGCCTGGACCACTTTCACTGTGGCATAAACTGACGCGATTCCTGGAACATCCCGAACTTGAGCTGAGCAACAACGTGGCGGAAAATTCGATGGACTGCCGGAACGGCTGTCCCGATTGTGCTGACTGTGAATGGGACTCCGACCCAGACCACGGCAACCGTGTCACTGAAGTAGACGCTGTAAAGCACGAAAACAAAAAAGAGGCTGGCGGAAACGCTGGCCTCTTTTTTACGTTGTGCCCGGTCTCGGTGTACGGCTTCGTAACGCTAAAGCTACGTAACACCGGCGCAACTGTCCCGGCCACCTACAACTGGTCGCCGGACTACAGGACCGTAACCCTTACCCCGCAGTCCACCCTGCTCCCGTCCACCCAGTACTCCCTCTCCATCGGAGGCTCAAACGTGACCGATCAGGCCGGCAACGCCTTCCAAACCGGAACGGTGGTGAACAACTTCACCACCCAATAGCGATCTCCGTTGTCGGCAAAGTGAACGGGGAAGCATACACCCGCGCGGTCGGGTAGAAGAGATGCAGCGCTGGAGGCTCGTTCTTTGCCCTCCGAGGATTGCCGCAGTATTGGTACCATTTGCCCCGCAGAGGAGAATTCGGCTGCGAACCCTGCTTCGCCGTGGAAACCCAACAGGAAAAGTCCTCGGTCTTTAACTGCCGGAGCCGAAAGACCTAAGACCTTAGAGGTTGCGGCCTTTGCCTTCGCGCTGAATGCCTTCGGCTATCCACATGCGGAGCTGCGTCTGGTAGCCGACGGATTTGGCCTCGGCGATCTTTTTAGCCGCAGCAATTTGTTCAGGAATCAGCCGGATCGAAATAGGCGATTTTGCCCGGGCATGTCGCTCCCGGATCGACTGTTCGAGTATCCCGGATGGTTTTGATTGTTTGGCAGGCGGCAATTCCTCCCACGCCTCGGCAATCGAATGGGATGAGAAATACTCGGCTGCGTCTTCGTCTGAGGAAAACGCTGGCAGTGGGAGCTTGGCGGCGGTAAGTGTTGTCTTCATACGGTTCATCTTGCCTGCTGATCGAACTATTTGCGGCGGAACAGACGCCGTTCTTTATCTTCCATGTCACGGGCCGTCACTACCCGAATTACACCTGCCCGCAAACGGCGGAACACGATGAATGCGAGGCGGCCATCAAGCGTTTCCCCGAGCGCGACATACAGGCCGTCACGGGTCCGCCTCACTTTGTAGTTGCCAACAAAGACCTCTTCCACCTCATCCGGCGTGTACTCGTGCCGGTCTATATGGTCAATGTTGCCACAATCCCAGTCAAACCCAGAAATGACCACACCCTAATCGTAGCGTATTGTATACACAAACTGATACGTCTGTCACGGAGTTGACGGAGTTGCCTGCCGAAGTTCAAGACCCGCAAGTACAGCGTGCATTTCTCCCCGACATTGCCGTTGCCGTTCCCCTCGACTTCCCGGACCGCCCTTCATACGGACCTGCTCAAAACTGCGTAAGCGCCGTCCAGCTCACGGACCAACCAAACGTTCGAGTCCGACTGCGCCCTGTTCCTGCCTTCGACACCGCAGGCCAGGGCAAGCTCAACTCCATTGTCAGGCATAAAGTGTGATTGATTGTGCTTGAAAGCGTCATTTCAGGCCCTCACCGCAAAACGGCCAAGAAGCAGGCCAATAGATCACATAAACTATTCAAAGAAAAGAGCTTGAGGTGCCAGCGGGAGCAATCTCGTGGGGGTTCAAGTCCCCCTCTCCGCACCAAATTCATCATAAAGCCCTTACTCTTCGGAGTGAGGGCTTTTTGCTTTGCCTCTTCCGCTCCCCTTTGCCTGAAAGTGTGATTACGGCTCCAATTACTGTGCTTGAAACAAGTACGATTTTGAGGCCGCTTTTTCCACCCGGTTCATCGCCTCCAGCAGTTCCGATTCCCCCACAATGTTGTAGCGGTCAAATACGGAACGGGTCCTGTGCCCGGAAATTTCCATCGCCACTCTTTCCGGAACACCCGCTCGCACCAGCCGGAACGCCCGCTCGCACCGGTTTCCTGACAGCCGTTCTTCTGAGGTCGTGAAATAGCCTGTCGACACCGGCCTTTCGGCAGGCCGCTGTCCATCCGGCTCGAATTCCGCAAATCGGCTTGCCCCGATACGTGAACACCCACTCGCCTTTCCGTTCCAGCCTTTCGAGGGCCGAGAGCGCTTCTGAGGCAATCGGAATGACCCTGCCGTAGCCGGACTTGGTTTCCGAAGCTCGCAGCCGAATGGTTCGGGCTTTCAGGTCTACCTGTTTCCAGCGCAGCGAGAGCAGCTCGCCCAGGCGGCACCCGGTCCAGTAGCCCAGCAGGGCGATGGGGTGAATGTGAGTGGGAAGGTGTTCCAGAACGGCCCGGAATTCCTCTTCGGTGAAAAAGCCCTCTCTCGGCGGATTCTCAGGCAGTTTTGGAAATGCCGGGAACTTCAGTTCGGCCAGGCTGAAGGTCCGTCGCAGAATCGAGATTTCCTTATTGATGGTGGAGTGGGACCGGCCCTGCTTTTTCCGTTTCAGAACGTAGGTGGTGAGGACGGTTTTGTCGACGTCGGAGGCGTGGAGCTTTCCGAAGTTCGGCTGAAGGTGAGCGTCCATCAGCAGGGGCCCCCAGGGCGATTTGTCCTGCAGGAGGTAGTGGGATTTTAGGGCATCGCGGAGGCTGGCGACCTTTCGTGCATCCGGTTCGACCGGTTGGAGCTTCCGTTTTGCCAACAGGATTTCAGCCTCGTGGCGGTCTTTGGTGTGGGCCGATTCTCTTTGCTGAATGCCATCGACATAGTAGCTGATCCACCAAATTTTGCCTCGGCGGTAGCTCCTTCCGTAGGGTTGTGTCATTTCGAGATATCAATCATACTTGGCGGGTGGATGGTGGGGGGGGGTAAATAGTACTGGGAAGTATGGAAGTTCTATGTTATCGTGACTGAGCGCACTCATCCTCGGCCATTCGATGTCGATTCTTTGCCTACGCAGGCTCGCAGAGTCGGAAAAGTGGGTTGAAGATGAAGAAGTTGGTCGGGTTATTCGCCCTGTTATTTCTGTTTTCAACGATTACTGCTGCGCAGAGCACCTGGACCATCAGGACCTCTGCCGCCGACAACAACTGGCTTGGTGTGACCTACGGCAATGGCGTGTTTGTGGCGGTGGCCGCTACCGGGACCGGGAATCGAGTGATGACCAGTCCAGATGGCATCACCTGGACCAGCAGGACCTCTGCCGCCAATAACCAGTGGACTGCTGTTACCTACGGCAATGGCCTGTTTGTGGCGGTGGCCTATAGCGGGAGCGGGAATCGAGTGATGAGCAGTCGGGATGGCATCACCTGGACCATCAGGGCCTCTGCCGCCGATAACTCCTGGTATGCCGTTACCTACGGCAATGGCCTGTTTGTGGCGGTGGCCGCTACCGGGAATCGAGTGATGACCAGTCCGGATGGCATCACCTGGACCATCAGGACCTCTGCCGCCGATAACTACTGGGTGAGCGTGACCTACGGCAATGGCCTGTTTGTGGCGGTGGCCTATAGCGGAACCGGGAATCGAGTGATGACCAGTCCGGATGGCATCGCCTGGACCAGCGGGACCTCTGCCGCCGATAACTGGTGGCGAAGCGTGACCTACGGCAATGGCCTGTTTGTGGCGGTGGCCGGTAGCGGAACCGGGAATCGAGTGATGACCAGTACGGATGGAATCACCTGGACCATCAGGACCTCTGCCGCCGATAACAACTGGTCTGCCGTGGCCTACGGCAATGGCCTGTTTGTGGCGGTGTCCGGCTATGGTGGAACCGGGAATCGAGTGATGAGCAGTACGGATGGAATCACCTGGACCAGCAGGACCTCTGCCGCCGATAACGACTGGTTTAGCGTGACCTACGGCAATGGCCTGTTTGTGGCCGTGGCCGGTACCGGAACCGGGAATCGAGTGATGACCAGTCCGGAAGGCATCAACTGGACCAGCAGGACCTCTGCGGCCAATAACAACTGGTATGGCGTGACCTACGGCAATGGCCTGTTGGTGGCGGTGTCCGGTAGCGGAAGCGGGAATCGAGTGATGACCGGTGATCTATCCGTTCCCCCCGCAGCAGCAACCGCCAGCGCACCTGCACCCCCCCCCCTCCAAATCACCCCCCTCGGGACGATGAGTATTTCCGTAGTGCCGAACCAGTCTCTGCTGGCAACCGGCACGGCCACAGTGGTGGCGAATCAGAGTGGCACGTGGACAGCAACCACGTCGACACCGTGGCTTTCGCTGACCCAAAGCCGTGGCGCCTTTCCGGGCGTTGTCGCCGGAACGGCTAATGCAGCCGGGCTGGCCGCAGGCAGCTATACCGGCAGTATTTCGGTGGCCGGAACCGCTGTCGGCGGTGCGCAAACCATCACGATTCCAGTCACGTTGACGGTAAACACTCCGGCAGCGCTCACCGCGAACCTCACGGCCATTTCCATGGCCTCCAGCTATCCGGCTGGCTCGGCAACAGGCTACACAATTCAAACCGGAGCCCCCGGACTTGCGTTCACTGCCTCCACGTCGGCCTCTTCAGTTGGCTGGCTCACGGTGAGCCCGACTTCCGGGATTGCACCAACTCCGATCACGGTGACGCTCGACCCCAGTAAAGCCATTCCGGGAATTTACACAGACTCCATCCTCATCAGCAGTCCGGGCGTTGCCAGCGTCAGCATTCCGGTGAAGATGGCAGTATCCGGGTTTATCTCGACCTTGTCGCAGCAGGTGAATGCGGCAACGCAGGCCGGGCCGGATCATACCGTCGCCCCCAATGAAATCGTGTCCTTATATCTGACCGATTTCAGTTGCGCCACGGCTCCTGTCGTGAGCGTCAACGGGACAGCGGTTAGCTGGAGTTCCTATGTTGCCGGTCAGATCAACTACGCAGTGCCTGCCAATATCACCTCGCCCGCGGCTTTAACCGTGGCCTGTAACGGGACAACGGCGTGGAGCTTCAACGGTCTGACTACCGCAGCCGTAGTGCCCGGCATCTTTACGCTGACAGGTACCGGCAAAGGTCAGGCCGCCATCGTCAACAGTGACGGCACAACAAACAGCAGCACGAATCCGGCCACCCGAGGCAGTTGGCTGTCGGTGTACGGCACCGGTTTCGGCGTCTTCAATGCAGCGGGGACGAATGGCCTGCGCACGGTTGCTGGTAACGTAACGGCGACAATCGGCGGCGTGGATGCAACCGTCCTTTATGCCGGCAATACCCCCGGAGCCACGGACGGCCTGCAGCAGTTCAATCTGCAGATTCCTGCTGGCGTGACTGCCGGAACGGCTGTACCGATTGTGCTGACAGTGAATGGGACACCGACCCAGACCACCGCAACCGTGTCACTGCAGTAGACGCTGTAAAGCAAGAAACAAAAAAGAGGCTGGCGGAAACGCTGGCCTCTTTTTACGTTTGGGGTGGAGTTCCCGGCTTCTTCCCGCAAACCCTCCCTCCCCGAACTTCTCGCACACCACACAGTAACCGGTCGAAGGAGCGCCCCTGCTCAAGCCGCCGCCAACCGCGCCGAATCTGCCTCTCTAAAACCGCCGCGCCCGCCAGACAGCCAAAGCCAGCGCGATCACCAGATCGTCGTGCTGCCCGTACGCCTCCGCGCCAATCTGAATCGAGCCATTCTCCCGCCGCGACATCCGCACATCCAGCAACTCCCGCTTCAGCGTCCCCGCCTCTTTCATCCTCGACGCGATCTTCAACTCGCTGTTCTCCAGTGCCACCAGCAACTGAGACATCAAGTCCACCTTCGGCACATTCATCGCCAGACTCTCCCCCCGCCGGTGCCTCTGCTTATCCCCGCCCGTAATCGTCACCGGCGTCACGTCGCACCCCAGCCCGGCGTTCTGCAGCAGATTCACCACCGGCCTGCCCACCCCCGTCGCATCCACCACCAGCGTACAAGTGGTTTGCCCCCGCACATACCCCGCCCGCATCGCCATCCCCACCACATGCCGGATCACCTCCACCATCTCCGGATACCCCATCCCCAGCGGCAAACGTTGCGCCATCCGCACCGTCAGCGTCGGGTCCGCCACCGATAACAGCGGATGCCGGTACGGCTTCTCCAGCATCACAATCGCTGTATGGTCCACCTTCTGTCCCAAATCCACCCCAATCACAAACATCGCCCCCTCCTGTTCTTTTCAAACTCGGCCCAGTCGATCTCCATCGGAACCGCATGGTCATCCATCGCCGCTTCCACCAGTTCCGCATCGAAAGCCGACAAATCGTCCCGCACAAATTCCGCCATAAACTCCCGCTGAAAGGCCCACCTCGTCATCTGCGACCTTTCCTGCTCCAGCCACTCCACCGGAATGCGCGCACACTCCGTCGCCTTCACCGAAAACCGTTTCCACGCTGGCCCGCCATGCATCCAGGCTTCATAGAAGAACCCAAACGCGCCCCACGGCGTTGACATCAGCCACACATCCCCCCGCGACACTGCCACCATCGGCCGCACCGCGTGATACATCGAATCCGGAACCTTCGCCGCCTCGTCGATCAGCAGCAAGGACACCGCCGCCAGACCCCGCACCGTGGCCTCATTCCGCGGCACGCCCACAATCCGCGACCCGTTCGGCAACAGCACTGATATCTGATGAATCCCGTCCCGCCGGACCGGAATCCCCAGCTTCTCCAGCATCTCCCGCGCCGTCCCCACCAGCCGGGCCGCCTGAACCTCCGAAGCGCTCGCGACAACTACCAAACACCCCGCGCGACTCACCACCCGAAAAACCGCTCCTGCGGCCGCCGTAGTCGACTTCCCCCACTGCCGGGTACAGTTCAAAATCCCCTGTTTCACTGAAGGATCGGCCATAGCCCGCAGCACCTCGGCCTGCCGCTCATCCGGCGCAAACCCCGCCTCCCGAGCCAACTCCACCGGGTCTGTTGAAACCCCAAACTCCCCCTGCGGACACACCACTCCTGTCCGCAGCGGCTGCTTCCCCAGAACTCCGAACCGAAACTTTTTGTCCGCCTTCATATCTGCTTCTGGGATAGCAGTCGGGGTGTGCATCAGCCGGTTGACCGGGGAGGGCAGGGAACTCGCAACCCTTTCCGTATCAGCTGGTTAACGGCAGAAAAAGATTTATGAACTCGCCGTGACTGCGCCCGGTCGTGCCGTACGCCACCTGGCTGAGGCGGACGCCATTGTCCCTTTCTCAGTCACCCGGATATTCGGTATCATCAGAGGCTGGAGACCGTCCACATGACGCAAAGCGAGGTGACGCACAACTTTGACGCAGTCCTCGCCAGGCTTCGCGAAGGTGCGGAAGTCGTTGTCGAGCAGGATCAAATGCCTGTGGCGGTGATTCGCTTGCCGCGTCGCTCCGGTCGTCCCATCTCCGAGTGCCTCGCGTCTGCCAGGGCCAGTGCCTCTGCCGCGACTCTCGATGAGGAGTTCGCTCAGGCCGTCAACGCAGGTATTGAGAGCCGCCAACAGCCCGACCCAAATGTCGAGAACTGCCCCATAGCGCGACGTCGCCGACTTTCTACTTGTACCGAAGTACCAGAACTGCCTGATCGCTGGTCCCGAACTCTCCGATGCGAATCGCGTTCCGCTGCAGCAGTTCAACCGCGAATTTCGTCCGGTAGTTCTTTTCCAGCCGGATGGAAAAGGCCGTCTATGATCATCAGGCCGGCACCTCCCGCCCGCAGGCGCCTCGAAACCCGCTACTACCGCCACTTCTGCTGAGCCTTACGGCCCCTGCTCTCGGCTCGCCGCGCGGCCCGTGGTGTTCTTGAATCGACGTGGTCTTGGCCTTGAGGTAAACGTTTACTGTGGCGCCGGGATATGTTGCGCCAGCATGTGCTCCCTCTGGATGTGCTCCCTCTAAATGAACGCGGCCGGCGACACTTTGAAGAATTCCGCCAGGCGCTTCGCCTGATCCTTACTGATCGCCCGCTTCCTCGACAGGATCTCGGAAACTCTGGCCCGCGATCCCAGAACCTCTGCCAGATCCGCCGGTTTCAGGCTTCGCCCCGCCATCAGAACTTCAAGAGCCCCCGTTGGATCGCCCTCCGGCAAGTCATACGCCCGTTGCTCATAACGCTCGATTAACGTCCCCAACAGATCCAGCAGGGCCAGTTCCTCCGGCTTCAGCGCGGCCTCGCCGCGCTCCAGCAGCGACTCCACCACCGCCAGGGCCTCGTCGTTCTCCGCTTCGGTCTCGATCACCTTCGGAGTGAATCGCGCCAGCAGGCGCCCGTAAAAACGCACGTCCATCCCCGATGGCCCGGAGATCGTATGTACCAGCGTACTCATAAGTCCTTGCCTCCCGCCTTTTCGCGCATCACTGTTTCCATCTGCCCTTGTCGTATTCCTTGTGCGACAGAATTTCCTTAATGTAGACAATCCCCGTCCGAAAAGAAACGAAGGCAATCAGGCGGAACCGATTCTTCGCAATATTGAAAACCGTCTTCTCGCCCACCAGGTCCGAGTCTTGAAAATGCGCCTTCACATCAGCCTGGGTTCGCCATGCAGCTGCCCTTACCGCCCGCTTCCAGTTCGCCAGCGCCAGCTTCGCATCCGGATGCTCTTCTCCGAACTCGACAATCCGCCGCTCGCTGATAATCCTCAAGTACCCAGATGTTCCCAAAATGGGAAATCAATGTCAAGGCTTCCCGGATGAGGAGCATTCTGATTCCGATACCCGAGAAATCATCGTCGGACATTCTCTGGTCGGCAGACTGCTGCTGGTGGTCTTTTCTGAACCGCTGCCAGACGAAATTCGGATCGTAAGTGCGCGTGAGGCGACGAGAACGGAGAGAATGGATTATGAAGAAGCCGGGTAACACTTCTACCGATGCCGATCTCAGGCCGGAGTATCGCCTGGATTGCTCGAAGGCGAAAGCGAACCGGTTTGCAGGACGGCTCGGACCTGAGCCTGTTGTAATCCTGCTGGAGCCCGATGTCGCGGCCGTATTTCACGACGGCGAGTCGGTGAATGCGGTTCTCCGCTCAATCGTCAAGGCACTTCCGGTGGATTCGCCCCGCCCTGTTCGGTCTCGCTGACTGTTTCAATTCGACTCCGCTCGGCTCGTTGCGCAGCACAACGAAAGAATCGCGTAAACCACGGACTCTCCGGCCGGGAGATTCCGCCGGAATCGCACGGGCAAATTCCGGGGCGATGTCAACCAATCGCATCTTTCAACTGAACCGGCACACTACCGCGAAGATCCTTCCGTATTTTCAGACCAGTCAATCGATCCGGTCGTCGCCTAAGACGTACATCTTCGACAATAAACAAGTATGTAGTGTTGGCCTCGGGGCCGAATACGCTGGTTTTAGGCCCCGATCGCTTAAGCATTATTTCGGTGTCAGCTTCAATAACTTACTGGTCGGCGGCGTGTTGTCCTGAATTACCGAAGTGCCACTGTCTGTCAGTACATAGACCGCGCCATCCGGCCCCACGCGGACGTCCCGGATCCGTTCGTGCAGCTCCGCCAACAAAGCTTCTTCGGCGACCACCTTACCCTCTCGCAGCGTGATCCGGTCCACCAGTCGCCCACTGAGCCCGCCCACGAATACGCTGTTTTTCCATTCCGGGAACAAGTTTCCCTGGTAGAAGGCAAGTCCCGACGCGGCGATCACCGGATCCCAATAGTAGACCGGCTGCTCCATACCCTCTTTTGCGGTAATCCCGGCTCCAATCGGCGGACCGGCATAGTCGATGCCGTGCGAAATTACCGGCCAGCCGTAATTCTTGCCCTTCTCCATCAGGTTGAGCTCATCCCCCCCGCGCGGACCGTGCTCTGTCTCCCATAGGCGATGTGTTGCCGGGTCGAATGCCAAACCTTCCTGGCTGCGCTGCCCCGTGGCCCAAATCTCCGGCAGTGCGCCGGGCGTGCCGATAAACGGATTTCCGGCTGCCGGCTTGCCATCAGCCGTGATGTGTAGGATCTTGCCCAGGTGTGTGTCGAGTTTCTGTGCCACATCCCAGGGGTTGGCGCCTCCCTCGTCACGGTCCCCGATCGCGACAAACAGAGTTCCGTCCCGGTCCACCGCAATGCGCCCCCCGGTCTTGGTACCGGCTGCCAGGTTCGCGCCATTCGGCTTTGCCGGGGTGGAACGAAAGATGACGGTAACGTCGGTGAGCGTATTGTTGTTCAGTCGCGCCCGGGCCACGTTCGTTGGGCCTACTACCTGATTGGCGTATCCGAAGAAGGTGAAGAAGATTCTGTGGTTCGTTGCGAAATTCGGGTCCAGCGCGACATCGAGCAGACCCGTTTCGGGTTCAGACGACAAGGCAGGCAGCCCGGCCAGCGGTTTTGCCAGCACACCCTCCCGATTCAGGATGCGGAACGCGCCGGGCAATCTTTCCGTGATGAGGATATTTCCGTCCGGCAGAAAAGCCATGCTCCAGGGCGCGGACAAGCTGTTCGTAAGCGTCGTTACCTTGTAAGGCGCGGTCCTTCGATAGGGTGCGCGCGTTTGTTCCGGGAAAACGGGCTTGCTGTCCTTTTTTTCGGGCGGACTCCCGTCGATTGGCTGGCCTTCAACGGTGCGGTAGACCTTATAGGTCGGGGCAAACCGGGACGTGTTCGAGCCGGTTGCAGGCCGGTCTGTTTTCGCTGCCGGCGGTTTGTCGGAAGGTGGTTTGTCGGAAGGTGGTTTGGTTGAAGGCGATTGTGCCAGGGCGGCGACGCACGCGCCGAGGGCGCACAACAGGGAGAGTTTCATCAGGCGGGATCGCATATTTGGGTGATTCGTTCTTTGCGGTTCAGGCTATTGATATCACATTGGCTTGCAGCAACATTTCACTCCAGTCGAATAACCGCTGCGGAGCGAGCCCCGACCGTCGTGCTAACCCCATCGCCGCTCAACGCCAGAGGTGCCGTTCCCTCCTGCCACAACTCCGTCGCCTTCTGAAAAGCGGTCGGCAGTGAGATCTTCGCCTGCCATGATTGCGAGCGTTTCAGATGCGATCCCGGATCGAGTTTCACATCGTATAGCGCAGCCTCGCTTGATTTCCCCCTTTGCCGTTGAGGCTGGAGCAGGATACACTGACGCCATGCGAATCCGGTTGTGTGCAATGTTTGCCTTCGTCTTTTTTCTCTTCGTAGCCGCGCAGGCGCAGAATGACAGGGTCACGGAAATGGCGCCCGGCGTCTTCGTCTGGCACGGTGATCCGGCCCAACGGCAACCGGCCAATTGCACTTGGGTGATCTTCAAAGACTACGTTTTGGTTATCGACGCAAACTTCCCCTGGGGAGCGCGCGAGATTCTTTCGAAGATCAAAGCTACGACGAATAAGCCGATTCGTTTTGTGTTTGACACGCATTATCACAGCGACCACACCTTTGGAAACTCTGTGTTCACAGATGCCGGGGCCTCCATTATTTGCTCAGAAGCCTGTGCCGAGGAGCTGCGTACGAAGGGCGCGAAGGGGTTTCAGAGCTGGAACGATGCGGCCTATCCCCTAACTGGGGTGCGCTTCGAGCCGGCCACCATCACCTTTACCGACGGCATGGTGTTCGACGACGGCACACATCGGGTGGAAATTACCAAGGTCGGGCCGGGTCACAGCAAGGGAGACGCGGTCGCCTGGCTGCCGAAAGAGAAGATCCTGGTCACCGGCGATCTCTGCGTCACCTGGTCCGATGGCAACAATGTGGCAGATGCGGACGCTGACCATGAAAACTGGCTTCGCGCTCTGGACAGAATGGACAAGTGGGATGTAAAGACGGTCATCCCCGGGCACGGAGCTCCGGCAACGAAGGGGGCTCTGCGTGCTCAGCGGGACTACCTGGCCGATATGCTCGCCAAGGTGCGGGCGGGTAAGCAGTCCGGCAAGTCCGCAGACCAGCTCGCTACCGAGATTGACCTGAGTAAGCACGGCAACCTGGCCGCGAATAAAGCGGGGAACGCCACTTCGATCAAAGCGATGTACCGAAAACTTTAGCGCCGAAGCACGCCAGTCGGCAGGAGCTGAAGAATCTCCGGAACTCGGGGCGACGGGAGCCAAGTACGGGTGTTTTCGTGTGCCCGTGTTCACTCGGCTTTTCTGGCGGCTCCGAGACCACGGACAAGGATTTTGAACGGCTCGTGAGCGATGACCCTCTCTCGCTCACCATTGTGGAGACTGCTCATAGAACTTCCCGGTTGAACTGAACCATCCCGGACGCTGGATTCCATTCGGTCCCGTCAGAAAAAATCCGGTTCCTTTGCACTCTAAACATGGAAAGCCATCCTTGCACTCTTGCACTCACATGTGTGGCGAGTCCATTTTATTCCTTTCGGCTCCTGTTTCTGTGCCGTGCCCGGAACTATAGTAGGCCCCGGAATTCAGCGGGACTCAAGTAGCGGCCTCGCCAAGGGTAGATCCAAAATCGGCAGAAACGATATCTTGATGCGCCGGCACAGGATCCGCGACTTGCCGTTAATCTCCCGCGCTCAAAACTGAGAGCCGACGCCCAGAACCATGGCGCGGGCTCCCGTTTGCATCGGAAGTTTCTGGTCGAAGGTCACCAGCGTGAATGAGTTCTCCCGCGCGAATGCTGCCAGGTAGGCATCTGTCCAAAGGTTCGGGGATGATGCCAGCGTGGCCCCAGGCGCCCTCCATACTTCCGGAAATCCGGCGAGTTCGACCGCAAACCCAACCTTCGGGTTCTGTCGAATCGATTGGTACGCTTCCCATGCCGCTGCCGGACTCAGTACTTCCTCCTGCATCACGTGCCTATTGGTTAGCAAACGAAGAAAACCCAATTGCGTAAGCCTGGCAGAACACGACGTCCGCTTCCCCGATCCCCTCGAACCATTGGCAGGCCGCCTCATGGTGGGCACTCAGTTCAGCGTAGAGTGCAATCCACACATTCACGTCAGGTAAGTAAGTCATCGAAGTCGAAATTGGACAAGTCCAGTGTTCCGGGGCGACGGGAGCGAAGCACGGGCAATTTCGTGTGCCCGCGTCCACGCGGCTTTTCTGGCGGCTCCGAGACTCCGCGAACGTACTTCGCAATACTCTCCACAATTAGCTGCTCTATCGTCGCCCCACGCGACGCGGCGAGTTGCTGGCTCTCCAGGAACAGAGCGTCGGGAAGGTTTACTGTGGTCAGCATAGCGGCGGCCTACCGCTATTCTCTCACCTTTCGATTGTCGGCGTACAGGAGGCGAACAGGCAGTCACGCACGCCGAAAATATCGCTAACCCATTCTCTGCCATGCCCTTACAGTCGTTCCTGGCCTGAACCACAATCCATCCTGCACGCCCCGCATGGCAAACTTCAACCGAGGAAATGTCATGCTGCAAAACTCCCGAATTCCCTTCCAGGCCGACCTTCGAGACCTCGTCATAGGTCCCGAAGTCAAACACCGTCTCGGTGACCTCATCGAGCCCCGCCCGGCTCACCATTTTTTCTCCAGTATTCTGAACAACTTACAGAGGTTCCGAGAAGTCACGTGACTGTGGCGTGACTTCGTTTGGGGGTTCGGAGTCATGCTGAGAGTCGTTACGAGACACCTGAAGACGT
>CAIYVZ010000197.1 GCA_903929755.1 uncultured Acidobacteriia bacterium | reverse complement strand
TGCCCATCAGGTACTCATCAGCCTCGGTCCCGCCGGTCTCCTCGCACCGCCAGTCGAAAAATGCCCGGTAACCGCTTCGCCGATCCGGTTTACATGATTCCGAATGCATGTCGCCTTTTTTCATCCCGACAGGCTCCTAGTTGACGGTTTCCGCACTGTAGCGGGCGATGAGGCCCGTCCGGACAACGACGCGGAAGATCCAGGCAAAGAGGGCACAGGCTACCAGGAGCCAGAACGCTGCAAGACCGGTGGCGGCGGCCAGATCTGGCAGCGGCACCGGCTTCCCGGCGGCGATGGCACGGACGCCTTCAAAGACCCACGCGGGAGGCAGGGCCCACGAAAGGGGCTGCATCCACGCAGGCAGGGTGGAGACAGGGTAGAACACGCCTGCGAAGGGGGCGAGGACAGCGGGGATGGGCCACACCAGCCACTCGCCGGCCGGGCCCAATCGCAGCACCAAACCGGACGCGATAATGCCGAGCGAGACGCCGAAGACGAACAGGACGAGGACAAAGGGGAAGGCCATAAGGCCGAGGATGGAGATGGAATAGCCGAACGCGAGGGCGGCGAGCGCCAGCATAGCCAGCAGACTGGCGCAACTGGTGACCACCGACGTAGCGATGAGGCCGCACAGGTATTCCGAGATGGAGAGAGGTGAAGCGAAGATGTTCAGGAAATTCCGGGACCAGACGTCTTCCAGAAAGCCGACAGCGAGGCCGTGCATGGCGCGAGTCAGGAAGTCCCAAAGGAGGACGGCACCCACTAAGCCCGGCACGAAACTGAACCCGGAAGCGGCGAAGCTGTTGAGGTATTTGGTGATGAAGCCCCACAGCAGAATGTCGAGCAGGACCCATGCGAACAGGGGCAGGATGCGCACCGGGCTACCCTTCATGAGGTAGAACTGGCGGAGGGCGACGGCCTGGGCGCGGACCAGCTTCATGCGTTGGCCACGGCAACAAACAGATCTTCGAGCGAGGCGTGGCCGTTGCGCGCAGCCAGGCTTTTCGGATCGCCTTCGAGCAGGATTCGGCCCTGGGAAAGGAAGAGCAACCGGTCACACATGGATTCCACTTCCGGCATGTTGTGCGAGGTCCAGAGAACTCCGCCCCGACCTTTCGCGGCGAAAGCACGGATGCGGGCGCGGATGTCGCGAGCGGTTGAGGGGTCGAGCGAGGCGGTTGGTTCATCGAGTAAGAGCAGGGCCGGCTCGTTCAACATGGCTTTGGCGAGAGAGACGCGGGTCTGTTCGCCCGAGGAGAGCACGCCGCAACGGGTGCGCCGAAAGCGTTCCAGATCAAATTCGGCGATGGCTTCGTCTATTCTGGCGGACAGGTTTGGGGTGGCATAGAGCATGCCGAAGACGCGGAGGTTTTCCTGCACGGTCAGGTTGCCGGGCAGCGGCGCGTAAACGGCGGCGAAGTTGGTGCGGGAGAGGGCGGCGGCACGGTTGTGCGCCAGATCCAGGCCCCCGATGTGGATGCTGCCGGCATCGGGCGCAAGGACTCCCAGGATCATGCTGATCGTGGTAGTTTTGCCCGCGCCATTGGGCCCGACGAGGCCGACGATCTCTCCGCTCGAGACGAAAAAGGAGATTCCATCTACCGCAGGACGTCCGGCGTAGACTTTGCGGAGGTTCTCAGCCTGGAGAACAGGTTTGGACAACTGCACGTCTAAGGCTAACCCGCCGCCCCTGCTATGCGGCGTTTGGCGGTGGGCGGCGCACTTTCGCGAACCCGGGTGTATTCCTGATCGCGAGCCTTCCACAGGTCGGCCATGCGGCGGACGCGTTCCGGCTCAGAGGCTGCCAGGTTGTGTTGTTCGGCGCGATCGGTCTTCATGTTGTACAACTCCCACTCGCCCTTGGCGCCGATGGCGACCAGTTTCCAGTCTCCCTGGCGCAACGCACGATTATTGTTGTGGTTGAAGTAGATGTATTCGTGGGGGGCTGTACGATCTTTGCGGAGGACGGGCGCGAGGCTTTTGCCGGCGAGGGGCGGGGCTCCGGCTTCCGGCGTGATCTTCCCGCCTGCCAGTTCAACCAGCGTTGGAACGATATCCACGAAATGGCAGGGCTCATGGCGAAGCCTGTTCTGGTCCAAATTACCGTTGGGCCAGGACACGATGAGGGGTGAGGCGATACCGCCCTCGTTCACCCAGGATTTGTGCAGGCGGAACGGCGCATTCGCGTTCGAGGACCAGCCGGGGCCAACGCCCAGATGCGTGCGGGCCGAGCCGGGGGGGGCGGCGCTATCGTGGCCATCCCCGCGAATGAGTTGCTCGGAACTGGCCCCGTTGTCCGACATGAACAGCACGATGGTGTCACGTTCCGCGCCCATGGCTTTAATCTGGTCCAGAACTTTGCCGATTTCGGTATCCATGCGCGTGATCATGGCGGCGTGGATGGCCATCTTGGTGCGCTGGAAGTCCTTCTGGACGGGCGTGAGGGTGGACCAGGGTACCGCTTTTGAAATCTCGCCGGGACCGATTTTTTCGATTAATTCCTTATCGGGGGTATTCCAGTCGGTCCACATATTGGGTTCCAGGGGAGCGGCGGGGCCGGTGACCAGGCCCATTTTCTGCATACGCTGGACCTTGCGCTCTCGAGCGGTGTCCCAGCCTTCGGCGAACCGGCCATTATAGTGATCAATGTCGGGCTGGGGCGCCTGCAGCGGGAAATGGGGCGCGTGGAAGGCCAGGTACATCAGGAAGGGCGCAGCGGCGTGCTCTGTCTGGTGCTCCTGCAGAAACTGGACGCCGTAATCGGCGATGGCGGTGGTGGAGTAGTAGCCGTCACCGGGTTTCGGCAACGCTTTGCCGTCGAGTTCATGTCGGTTCTGCGTGAAGAAGCGAAGTTCGTCAAGCATGGTGTACGAATGATCGAAGCCAACGCCGCCTTCGCCGGTGGCGAAGCGAAGGTGCCATTTACCGGAGTGATAAGTGCGGTAGCCGAGGGGCTTGAGGTAGTCGGGCAGAAATTTCGTATAGGCCGGAACGTTGCCTGGAGTCATGATGTCGGAGGCGGTTTGCTGGGCGTAGTAGCCGGTCATGAGGCAGTTCCGTGAGGGGCCGCAGCGGGCAGTGGAGTAGAACTGGGTGAAGCGGAGGCCCTGGGAGGCGAGGCGGTCGAGGTTGGGGGTATCGACATCGCCGCCGTAACAGCGGGCGTCAGAGAAGCCCATGTCATCAGCCAGAACGATGACGAAATTGGGCTTCTTTGCGGCAGCCTGGCCGGTGGCGGCAACAGTGGAGGCGACGGCGGCCGCCTGAAGGAAATCTCTGCGATTCAGCATGTAGTCCTCATGATGATACTCCGGCAGCATGCCATGATGAGGTAGAAATGTCGATCATTCTTCCGGCGGTCTTTTTTGGGCATGGAAACCCGATGAATGCGCTGCAGGACAACGTGTACACGAGAGGCTGGCGGGCGGTGGGCGAGAAGCTGCCACCACCACGGGCTATCCTTGCGATTTCGGCGCACTGGTACGTTCGCGGAAGCGGGGTGACCATCAGCATGGCCCCCGAAACGCTTCACGATTTTGGGGGCTTTCCGCCCGAGCTTTTTGCCGTACGTTACCCGGCTAAGGGAGACATGGCGCTGGCGCTCCGGGTACAGGAACTGCTGTCGCCGGTGCCGGTGTCCCTGGATAGGTCGTGGGGGCTGGACCACGGGACATGGTCCGTGCTGAAGCATGTTTATCCGAACGCCGACGTGCCCGTTGTCCAGCTCAGCATTGACGGGACACAGCCACCGCAGTTCCATTTCGATGTCGGTCGGCGGCTGGCACAACTGCGCGAAGAGGGCGTTCTGATTGTCGGCAGCGGCAATCTGGTCCACAATTTGCGGACTTATGCGTGGGGCTCGGAGGATGCGCCGCCGTACGAGTGGGCGGCGCGGTTTGAGGCGGAAGCAAAAGGCCTGATCACTGCAGGCGACGTGGCACCGCTGATCAATTATCAAGAGATGGGCCAGGATGCGAGGCTATCGGTGCCGACACCCGAGCATTATCTTCCACTGCTGTATGTGTTGGGGACACAGCGACAAAACGAAGCCATTACGTTCCCGGTGACGGGAATGGAAGGTGGCTCCATCTCGATGCTGACGGCGCAGGTTGGTTAGGCGATTTTGATCTTGCGGGGGTGCTGTGCGTTGTCCTGCAGGAAGGTTTTCTTCCGTTTCAGGTCGCCGGCTTCGGGCTGCGTGGTGCCTTCCATGTCGGTGACACGCGAGACTACGGTGTGCTCACCAGGGGTGGCACCCTCCCACTTCCAGGAGAAGAGCTTCCAGGAGTACTTCGTGTTTTTGGCGTCGAGCGTCGCCTTCTGCCAGGGACCGTCATCGATCTTCACTTCCACAGACTTCAGCGGCGAGCCATCGTTCAAAACGAAGCCGATGACGTTGTGCGCGGACCCGGACTTTCGCACGCGGGCCACCACGGATTTGAGCTGCAGGCGCGTGATCTCGGTCTCTACCCACTGGGTGCCGGGATCGGCCTCTTCGCCCGTCCCGCCCACACCTTTGAGCGACCGGTACCAGCGGGCCTGATAGTTCCCCAGGTAACGATCTTCCTGCAAATGCACTTCCGCCAGCCACTTCACGTTGGCAACCCCGTACCAGCCCGGCATGATGAGGCGGACCGGGAAGCCCTGGCGGCGCGTAAGCGGTTCGCCGTTCAGAGCCCAGGCGAGAATCGGTTCCGGCCGCATGGCATTTTCCAGCGTCAGGCTGCGGCCAAACTGTTGTTCCAGCTTGAAAGTCTGTTGCCGGAAGACGACATCCTGGGCACCGTGATCGGAGCCGAAGAACACCACTTCCCGGGCTTTCGGCAGAACGCCCACCTGCTTCAGAACCGCACTGAGCGGGACTCCGGTGAACTTACCGCACGAAGACAACGCCTGCATGCCCCGTGAACTGTTGCCGGAACATTCATAGCCGACGACAACGTCGACGGGCTTCATCTTTTTCAGGTCGTCCAGCGCAAATTGAACGTCTTTACGGACCAGGCCAGTGAACTTGAGGCGGTAGGTTGCGGGATCTACGGCGGGCTGGTCAAAGTGCTGGATGGCGAAAAACTGATCGGCTGGAGTGATGAGACCATCAATTTTCCGAATGTCGAGCAATTTCGTCAGCGAATTGGGATTATTCGGATTAAAGGTCTTGGGGTAATCTGTAAACTCTGCGTCGGTCTCGCCCTGCGCCAGCGCTGGAACCGCCCAACCGGGGATAGCAGCGAGCAGCGCAGTGGCCTTCATGGCGTCTTTCAGCGCCTGGCGCCGGGTAGTCGTGGGGTGGATCGTCGTAATCGACATCTTTTGGGCAGACTCCTTACTCGTCATCATCATTTTCTACCACCGCTCTGGCAGCATTTTCTACCACCGCTCTGGCAGCGGCCTCACGCGCCTTTTTTTCCGAGGCTTCGCGCGCGTGTTCAGCCTTGATTTCCAGTTCAGCCAGCCTTGCCCTGCCTTCGCGCACGGCATCGCCAGCGTTCATTTTCTGCCAGCGCTTAAAGGTGAAAACCTCTTTGCGCTTGCGGAAACTTGCGAAATTGATACGGCAATACTCGCATCGCCACTTTTTGGCTCCCAGGTTCACCTTCAAGGCCGTCCAGCCGGTTGGGGTATACGTCTTCCCTGACCAGGAGTTCAGATCCAGCCGGCGGCAGATTGGGCACTTGGCGTAGAAAATATCCGAAAAATCGAGCGTACTCGCAACAAAACGAGTTTTGCAGTCCACACACCGAAGGGCCGCCTCAAAGCGCCAGTGCCGAATCTTATCGGTGGATTCTTTCATTTTGGAGTCGCGAAGGTAGCGACTCCCACAATTTGGGCACTGAACAGACATTTACTTTATGCGGACTCAACCCTAAGATACTCTGGCGCAGCTGAATGCGCAACGAGGCCTGGTCGGGGCGACGGGGGTTTAAACACGGACAGCACCGGAGCGGGGTCTGTTGCTCAAGTCTCTCGCGGCAAAGGCGTGGAACCGACCGGCGAGAGCATCCGGAACCGAACGATTCTGAGCGATGGCACGGCCTCCAACTTCCCGCACGGGCATCAGATCTCGGGTGGTGGAAGTGATGAAGGCGGCGTCCGCAGCGTAAATATCATCCAGCGTGAGGACTTTTTCCGAAACCGTGACCCCGTCACCGGAGAGTTCCAGCAGAACCTCTCTGGTGATGCCTCCGAGACAGCCTTCTGAAAGGGGTGGTGTGAAAACGGAGTTACCACTGACGACGAAGATGTTGGCGGAGGTGCACTCCGACACTCGGCCATGCTCATTGAGCAGCACGACTTCGTCATTACCGTTCCGTACCGCGCGCTCCGCCCAGGAGAGATTTTGCGCCCAGGAAAGCACTTTGGCTGTGGAGAATTCGCAGGCGGCAAAACGCGCGTTGGGCTGAATGCCCAACTGGACGCTCTGGCCCCACTGTTTTGAAGTGGCAGTCATGGCCGCGACATCGACGGGAGTGTGCGCAGAGAGTTCGTCCTGCCACATCCCGCCGCTGTTGCGGACAATGACGAGGCGCAGAGTACAGTCGGTCTGTTCGTTCGCAGCCAGCAGGCGCAAAAGGTCCGCGTGAACGGTGTCGGCCTCCGGCATGGGCAGATTCAGCAGGCGGGCGTCACGAAGGAGACGCGCCCAGTGGCGATCCCAGGCGAATAATGCACCCTGGCTGACGCGGAGCGTGGTGAACACGCCCCAGCCGGCCAGGACGCCGATTTGGCCAGTCCGAAAAACCGCCGTCGCGGCCGTTTCGATGCTGCCGTTATGCAGAATGTGCCGGTGAATCGCCATACTCTCGTCGTTTTCCTCACTTCATCATGGCATCCCGGCGGGCTTTGAACTCGTTGCCGGGTTTCCATTCGGGGAGTTTCGGGGCTTGCAGGACACGATAGCCGGTTTCGAGGAGAACTCGCAGGTCGTCCACGGCTCCGGAGAGGTCCCAGGCGGGATCAGGTTTGTCTGCGGGCTTGTGATAAATCTTCTCGGTGTACTCGTCACGCTTCTGGCGGCCAAAACCCTCGGGCTTGCCGATGAAATCGATGCCTGCCTCGGGATCGAGCGCGGGCACGCCGACTTTGGCGAACTGGAAATGATCCGAGCGATAGTAGAAGCCTTTTTCAGGTTCGGCATCGCCGACCGGAACGCGTTGGCGCGACTTCAGCACCTCGGTGACGGTGTCGTCGAGCGAGGAGTTCCCCAGGCCGACAATGACCAGATCCCTTGTCTTGCCCCAGGCATTCAGACCGTCCATATTGATATTTGCAACGGTATTTTTTAGTGGGTATAAGGGGTTGGAGGCGTAATACTCGGCTCCCAGCAGGCCCTGCTCTTCACCCGTAACAGCAAGGAAGAGAACGGAGCGCTTCGGGGCCGGTGTGAGTTTGGTATACGCACGGGCAATTTCCAGCAGCCCGGCGGTGCCGGACGCGTTGTCGATGGCGCCGTGCATGATTTGGTCGCCCTGCAGGTCCGTGTTCCGGCCGAAGTGATCCCAGTGGGCGGTGTAGACCAGGTATTCGTCCTTCAGGGCAGGGTCGCTGCCTTCCAGTTTCGCCACCATGTTGCGGGAATCCACCTTGCGCAGAGCATTGGTGACGTGGAAATTCGCCTTCGCGCCCTGAAGGCTCACGGGTTTGAACTCCTTCTTCAGCGCTTCCTTCTTCATTGCGGCCAAATCCAGCCCAGCCGCGCGGAAAAGCTCGGCAGTCTTGTCGAAGGTCATCCAGCCTTCCACAGGGACCCGTGCCAGGTTGTTGTTCGGCCGTTGAATGTTGAACATCTCGCCCGCCTTGCCGGAGACGACGACTTCAAAGCCATAGCCCGCGAGTGCCGTTTCGTGGACGATGATGGCCGCGGCGGCACCTTTTTCAGACGCGATCTCGTACTTGTAGGTCCAGCGGCCGTAATAGGTCATGGCTCGACCGCGGAACATATTTTGGTCCAGCTTCGAGGGGTCAGCGGGATCTGGAATCTGGGGGTCGTTGACCAGCATGACGATGGTCTTGCCCTTCACGTCAACACCTTTGTAATCGTCCCAGCCATACTCGGGAGCCACTACGCCGTAGCCGACGAACACGATGTCGGAATCTTTCACGGCGGTGTCTTCCACGAAACGGGTGGAGACCGCAACGAAGTCCTTGTTGGCCTGGGCGGCGAGGGGATTGCCGTTGACGCTGAAGGTGCCTTGCTGCAGCTTCGAATTGGTTCCCGCCAGCGGCACTTTCTGGACGTAGGTGCCGTCCGGATTGCCGGGCTTGAGGCCCATCTGCTTAAACTTCTGCTCCAGAAAATCGACGGTCTTCTCTTCGCCGGCGCTACCCGGCTTGCGGCCCTCAAATTCGTCAGACGCAAGGGTCTGGATCGACTTCAGCAGCGAATCGGGATGGATGGCCTGAAACGCTGGCTGGAGAGGCTCGCCCGGAGGGGCCTGGGTACACGAAAGCGTGAGGAGGAGGCAGGCGAGAGGCGCGATCTTCTTCATAGATTTACTCTCCAGAGTAGCGGAAATGGCCAGCGAGATGGTTACTGGACGGTCAGGTTTACGAAAGGGCTGGCCACACCACCGACCGAGACGACGACAGGCAGAACCCCGGGCGCGAGCGCGTCCGGGACGGTGAAGTTGATCTGGGTGACACCCGCGGTACCGGGTGTTATGCCGATAAAGCGGACCACGGCCTGGACACCGGCGACGGTAACCACAACGGGAAGGCGCGGCCGGGGAAGGCGGGTAACGGAGGTGCCCTGCGCAGGAGTGTCGCCGGTAGTGAGGGTGGGCGTCACATCGCCTTCGCCCGTGATATAGGCGGTGATCGTTTGCCCCGAAGAAGCGGTCGATACGGGTGCGAGAAAGCGGGTCGAGGTGGCGAAGATTCCCGGCGCGGCAGGGGCAACGGGGAATTCCTGCCAGGTGAGCTGGACATTGTTATTGATGGCCAGAACCGCGGTTCCGAGGGCTGTTTCGTAGGGGATCTGGAAATCGACCCGGTCCGGCGAAACGGCATACAGTGGAGCTGCGATGCCGTTCACCGTGGCACTAACGCCAGCCAGCGTAAGAGGCAGCGGAAACCGATTGGCCTGGATGGAGGACGGTGCCACGTTCACACCAAATACCCGCATCTGAGCGCCCGGCGCGCCATTTGCGCCAAAGGCGGCGCTATTCATGACATTCCCAACGGAAAGAGCTGGAGAGACGCCGACAATCAGAGTTACCGGGAGGTTGATGGCCTGGGGAAATGCGTTCGCGGCCTGCACGGTAACGAAGGCGCGATAGACGCCACGCGAAAGTCCGGCAGAATTCACCTGGATAGTGAAGCGCCCGGGGCCCTCACCGCTGGTGTTCAGGACAGTTAGCCACTTCGAGGTTTGGTTATCGGGCAATTTGGAGAGCGTCCAGACGGCCTGTCCGCCGGTAAGGGTGATGTCAACCGGCAACGAGCGGATCGGGCCGGCTTCCGGTAAAGGGAATACCAGCGACTGCCTGGAGAGTGACATGGTGGCCGGGGCAACGGGGGCTGCGGCGGAGTAGGTGACTGACGTAACCGAACTGACGGAGCCGATTTCACCCACACCGGAAAGCGTAAAGGTTCTGGCAGGGGCGACCGTGGTCGGGCCGTAACACTGCGTTCCGTAGAGCACGCCCCAGGGTGCAAGGCGAGTAGTGCCAAAGATCTGCTGAATCAGATTCGGCTGCGCACTATTTCCCACTGAAAAACCTGTCAGGTTGGTGAGAAAGCCGCCCTGCTCCTGGACGGTGAACTGTTGTGCCCACTGGCAGTTTGGATCGGCGTTTGGATTCTTGTTGACGGCCCGGGGCACAGAGGTCAACAGAATCGACGGGGTGAGCGCGGGACTCGCGGATGGCAGGAAGACCGCGGTTACCGACTGTGACCAGGTCCGGCCATTGCTATCGGCCCCGGTAAAGGTGAAGACGTGCGTTCCGGCTGTGGGATTGATTCCGGAGGCAGAAGACAGGTTGGCCTGGATGAAGCCGAAAGCAGGCAAGCTGGTCCTGCCAAGCACGGAGAGCGCTACGGTGGCGCCATCGAAGGTGAAACCCGTGATGCGGGTGGAGACGCCTGCCGCTTCCTGGAGCGTGACGGTAAAACTATAGGTTGAACCGAACTGGTAGACGGGATTGGGATCTATGGATGGAATCACCAGAGAGCCTGTGGCGGGGATGATAAGGTCGACGTAGGCCGAGCCGCCGGAACCTTCCACGATTCCGTCGCCCGCGTAGATGACCGAGACGGACCCGGGCCCTTCGGCGATTCGGACCATGGGAACGCCGAGGGAGGCAACTGCGGTTGTGCCGGGCCCAGGAGTCAGGCTCACAGTGCCCAGCGAATTGTAGCTGGAGAGGAAAGTGACGGTACCGGTGGGGCGTGATGTCCCGCTCGATTTCACGTGGGCAAGCAAGGTGATGTTGTCATTCAGGTTGGCGCTGACCGGGTTTGCGGACAAGGTGGTGGAACTGGGGATGCCTAGATTCCACTGCTTCACGAGCGCGGTGACGTCGGGAGTGCCAAGGCCGGTGGTGAGGTCGTAGCCGGGTGCCGCCGCGTAGCCAAGTTTGCCGTCCACGCAGTCGGGAGAGCCCTGCGAACACGGGACAAGGTTATCGCCCGCGATGATGTCGTGATAAACGGACGGACTGGCCTGGGCCAGACGATAAAGTGCGGAGTTCGCATTGCCGAGGCCGGGTTGCACGAGGGCGCCGGAATCGACGAGAGACTGGTTCACCAGCGCCAGAACTCCGGCAAAGATGGGGGTACCTACCGACGTCCCACCGAAGGCGTACTGCGCGCCGCCACTCCGGACCAGGTAACCATCGTGGTCAGCGGAGGCCGGAAAGGAAACGTCCGGGATATCGCGGGCGGCATCGTCTGGAACGCCTTTGCCGACCTGCCACCAGGGCTTCGGATAAAAAATACTGGCGCCGCCACCGGTCGCCGCCATTTGGTTGCGGAGCAAAGTGTCGTTCCACGCAACCTCAGGGATATAGGAGAGCGCGGAGGAAGCATCCGTTGCGGAGTTGGTCGTTGCCCAGTATTTGCCGGTACCCTCGTTCAGCGTAGTGCCGCCAATGGCGGTGACTTCCGGGAGAGAGGCGGGAAATTCGCTCACTCGACCCTTGGTGGCCTGGGGCCCGGGGGCGCTGAAATCGCAGCCCGCCGCGCCGCTGTCGCCGGAAGAGACCACCCAGGTGATGCCCTGGGCATTGGCCTGCTGGCCCAGAAAGCGGAGGTCGGGGGTATTTTCCACCTCGCACCCGCCGTAGCTCATGCTGATGATGGGCGCGACGTTGTTATCCACGGCGTAGTAGGTGGAGAGAATCACGTCGGTCGAGTTCACGTAGACGATTCGGGCATTGGGGGCTGCGGCTCCGGCCCATTCCAGATCCAGGTCGGCTTCGTAGAGGTCGTCGGGGCTGATACCGGGGTTCGGTCCGTAGAGCTGGATTTCGGGATCGTTGGCGGGCAAGCCGTAGGTCTTGCGGAAGGCTCGGATATCGGCAAGATCCACATTGGTTTGGCCAACAATGGCGATGCTTTGGCCCTTCCCGGTGATTCCGGCGGCGAAGAGGGGCGAGAAATTGAAGATGGTGGCGATGTCACCGGGCGACAGATAGTGGTTCCCGGAGGCAGAGGTGAAATCGGGAGGGATGCGGGCCTGGCGGTGGAAGGGTTTCAGGCCGAAGTTATTGAACCCACGAATGCCGGCGACTGCTTTGGCCAGCGCCAGGGGTACCGAAGGATCCTGGGTGTTGGCAAAACGCGCCTTGCCTTTGTACTCATATTGATGGAACTCGGTGTGGAAAGCCTTGCTTACCGCCCCGGCAGACCCGCTGAAGGTGACAAACTGACGTCCCCGGGCAATGGAATCCACGTGAAGACCTTCACTCTGCAGCCACTGGACAATTTTTGCCACGTCGTTTTGACTGGGAGCAAAGCGCTCGGCAAACTGCTCTGGCTGTAACCATTTGTGATAGTTGGGCGAGCCGGGTGCCTGCTGGTCACGAAGAAAGGCTTCGATGTCGCCAGAGGGCTGGAGCAACAAGAGGGCTTGCCCGAGCTGGGTTTCCGGCTTTACGGGGCCCAGATCTGTCTGACTTTGTGTTCCGGGGTGAAGAAAACCCTTGAGGGCCACAGTTTTTGTCTTATCAATGACTTGCAGGACCTTGTCCTGCGCCGCGTACCCACTGAGCGCACCAGCAAACAGACAGATTACGGAAAGGATCCACCGGAATGGCGTTTTCATCAATTCCTAGTTTGCAGCATTAACGGATTTCGAAGGAGCGATGGGCCTGAAGAATCGCTTCGACCTGCTCCACGGAACGGACTTCCGAGAGGAGCGGGCCGGCGTGGAGGTACCCGGCGAGGCGGTCGAGTTGGGCTTCGGTTCCGACAGCGTAGACCTGCACGCCCCCGTCATCTTCGTTGCGCACCCAGCCAGTGACGCCGATTTCACGGGCACGGTGCACCACGAACCAGCGAAAACCGACGCCCTGAACGCGACCGTGTACAAACCAGCTGCGAGCGCCGGGGGTTTTCTTCTTTTTATCCAATTGGTGAGTTTAGCAAGCAAAAAAACCGCCGCCCGGGACCCGGGCCGACCCTGAAGAGTCGACGTCCGGCATCCCGTCGGCGCAAAGACATGCCAAGGAGTATTGGAGTCTCGCAGCGTCGCTGCCGTTTCCGGCTTCGACACCACGAGTTCTTCGTCTCTTTCAGTTTGCAGGGAAATGGCGCCGAAGGCCAGACCAGAGGTACCAGAACCAGTACTGGGCAGAGCGACCTGTCAGATGATCGCCTTCCAGTTTTTGACCAGGTGCTCCGCTGTGCGCCAGGCCAGAGCCTGAATGGTGAGCGTTGGGTTTCGCGCTCCGCTCGTCCCAAACACAGAACCGCCCACAATGCCCAGGTTGGGGGCTTCATGCGAGAAACCCCATTTATCGGTCACGTTGGTTTCGGGATTATCGCCCATCCGGGTACCTCCGTAGGTGTGGGTCGTTACACCGGCTACCGTAATGTTGCCGCGGCTGACGGCAACGGCGCCCGCTTCCCGGAACCACTGCTCCATCTTGCCGTGGGCGTGCTGGCCAGCCCGAACTTCATTCTCTTTCGGGCCACCGGTGGTGACGCGGCAAACGGGGTCACCCAGAGGATCACGAACCTGGTCGTCCAGGTCCAGATAGCCCGATTCGTAAGGCAGGGTAGAAGTCTGCAGGTAACACTGAGCCACCCGCGCGGCATTCTCGCGGACGTACTTCTTCCAGGCAGAGCCCCAGGCCGGGGCCTTGCCGAAACGCTCAGACTCGGCCGCTGAAATGGGGTGAACCTCCGTGTAGACGTGCATGCTGGTCCCGCCGATGAAACCGAGACCAGCGTGATTGAAGCTGTCGTCCGCAAAGTCATCCACACAGGAGCCCTGCGCGGGCAAACCGTACCAAATATTGATATCGAAGGGAAACAGCGCCTTCATGCTGTTTCCAGCCCAGCTGTCGTAGTGCGCGAAGAAGTGCCGCCCCACCTGACCGTGATTGTTCGCGAGGCCCTTCGGGTAAGCCTTCGATTTCGAAAGCAGCAGCAGGCGGGTGTTCTCAAAAACGTAGGAGCCCAGCAAGACGGCCTTGGCAGGCTGAAAATACTCACGGCCGCTGCGGAGGAAGAGCACGCCCGTGACCTTGCCATCGGTGCCGGCCACAATGCGGGTGACCTGGGCATTATCAAAAATAGTCAGATGCTTCGTTTTCAGAGCTGCAGGAATGGTGGTGACGGCGGTGGAGCCCTTGGCCGACACATGGCACCCGCCTGAACTGCAATAGCCGTGGTAAACGCAACCGGAACGCCCCTGGAAAGTCTGCGAATTGATGGCGGCGGGTGGCGCGAACGGGTGCCAGCCCAACTTCCTGGCTGTTTCCGCCATGTGATCGGTAAAGCCACTGCCGCGTAATGGCGGCATGGGGTATTCCCGGCTCCGTGGCCCCTCAAAAATGTTGCCACGAGGGTCAAGCTGCCCCTGAATATTGCCCGCTTTGCCGGAAACGCCGACTTCGTGTTCGATGGTGTCGTAGAACCGCTCCAGATCCTGGTAGGTGAGCGGCCAGTCTTCGAGCGTGCTGCCGTTCGGGATGGCCCCCGCGCCATAGCGGCGGAGCGTCTCCGAACGGGCCTGGAAATCCCACGGCTTGAGCCGCCAGGACTGCGCCCAATAATGAATTGACGTCCCGCCGATGGCGTTCATCATCGGGGAGGCTGTGCCCTGGCGGGCCACTTCCCCCGGGTTTGCCCGGACCGTTGGAATCTCGCGCTGTACCTTGGGAACCGTGGTTACGCCGTGCCGACGGTTGTTGTGAATTTCGTCGGGGTGGAAGTCGTTGTGGGGATCCATCCAGGTTCCGGCTTCAATTCCGGCGACCTTCAGGCCTGCCCGCACCAGAGGCAACACGGCGACTCCACCCGCAGCGCCCAGGCCTACTACGGCGACATCCACCGGTTTCAGATTAACGGGCATGATCGCCACCTCGGGCCGACATCCGGACGGGCTTGATTTCCACCTTCATGGCTTGTTCAGGGGGCCCGACGGCGAGACGGGGTCCGGGATAGCGAATTAGATCCCAGCCCGCGTAGTTGCGATTGCCTCCGTAAAAAGGGTCGCCGAACATGCCTTCCATGGTGAGGCTTCTGACACTGGCGAAGAAGGCTGATGAATTCGCGAACCCATCAGCCGAGCCGGTCTCTGCCGCGCCGATAACGGCGTCACGCTGATCCGCGCTCAGATCTGAAAAAACGAACCCATATTTCCGGCGGGCGTAATCGTCCAGGGCGAGCAGACCTTCCACCAGGCCAGCACGGCGATTCGCATAAGCCCCGGCGAGCGCCCGTTCGATGTAGTTCATCACCCCGGCATCCAGGGCTCCGGCCCCGAGTTCATCAGCGGGAATCAGCCGGTCCACAAAGGCGCTCAGGGCTTTGGTCTGAGCCGGAGGAAGTACGGGAGCAGTTTGCGCAGTCGCCAGCAGTGCGCTGAGAGGCACGAAAGTGGCGGCGGCGAGCAGGGTCCGGCGGGAAATGGCGTCGGGAGTGGTTTCAGCAGGTTCAGGCGGCACGGGGGGATTCTTTCATCCCGACCTTCGCAAGTCAAGCGAGTCAAGCACCAACGGTCATGCACCAACGAGGGGAGACGTGGTCCAACCCGGGCGGAGAACCTGCTCGCTGAGGGGGTGACGCTGGCGAGGCGGCATTTGAATACCCTCGGCGAGATACCCGATGGTGAACGCGCAGCCGATCTCGTAGTCATCGGGGATGCCGAGCGTGGTGCGGGCTTTTTCGGCGTCGTAGCCACCCATGCCGTGTACATACAGACCGTGGGCAGTGGCCTGGACGTTCAGATGCGCCAGTGCAGCCCCGGTATCGTGCAGCAGGTAGCGGTTCGGATTGCCGTTTTTCGCGAAAGTCTTCCTGGCAAAGCTGAGGCCAACCACCCAGGCGTTTTTCGCCCAGTTCTGGTTGAAGGGGACAAACGTGTCCAGAATGAGGGCGTAGTCGTCCGTTTCGGCCTGCGTCGCCACAACGAAACGCCAGGGCTGCTCATTGAAACAGGAGAACGCAGAGCGCGCGGCTTCAAACAGACTCGTAAGAATAGCTGGCTCGATGGGCCGAGGGTCATAATCGCGGGGGCTCCAGCGCTGTGCGAGGAGGTCATGAAGAGGTTGGGTATTGGACATTGTATGGTCTCTTTGATGCACCTCTGGCACGCCCGGTCGCGACAAGCTAGAATCGTATTTGCCCCTCGATAAGAAATTACAAGTCATCCCGCTCGGTGGTTTAGGCGAGTTTGGGATGCACATGATGGCGATCCGGTACGGTGAAGATATCATCGTCATCGATTCCGGCATGATGTTTCCCGAGGATGATCTCCTCGGCGTTGACATCGTTACGCCCGACCTGACCTTCCTGAAAGAGAACCGGAGCCAGATCCGAGCCCTGATGCTGACGCACGGGCACGAGGACCACATCGGCGCTGTTGCGTTCTTCCTGGAAGAATTCGACGTGCCGGTTTACGGAACGCCGTTCACGCTTTCGCTGGTGGAGCGCAGGCTGGACGAATACGATATGACCGGCACGCAGTTGAAGCCGGTAAAGCCGAAAGACATTGTCAACGTCGGGCCGTTTTCCGTTGAGTTCATCCACGTAACGCACTCCATTGTAAGTTGCGTGGCGCTGGCGATTACGACTCCGCTGGGCGTGATTATCCATACGGGGGACTTTAAAGTTGACCCGACGCCGACCGACAACGAGCTTTTCGATCTGCATACGCTGGCCGAATACGGCAAGCGCGGCGTGCTGCTGCTGCTGTCGGATTCGACGAATGCGGACCGCCCTGGGTACTCGGAATCGGAACGCGCCATCCGGCCTCGTTTGGAAGACATCTTCAACCGCGCCGAGGGCCGGCTGGTTGTTTCCTGCTTTAGTTCCTCCATTCACCGCCTGCAGCAGATTCTGGATCTTTCGCGCGATTTCAAGCGCAAGGTTGCCATTGTGGGCCGCAGCATGACGCAGGTGACGGAAATTGCGCACCGGCATGGCCTGCTCAATATCCCGGACGGTGTGTTGATCCGGCCGCAGGATCTGAACGAAACCAAGGCTTCCAAGGTTGCCATTCTGATCTCGGGGACGCAGGGCGAGCCGATGTCGGCGCTCTCCCGCGCTGCCGTTGACAGCCATAAACACGTGACGATTGGGCGCGGGGACACAGTTGTACTCAGCTCCCGCATCATTCCGGGCAACGAGAAGACGATCTTCCGGATGATTGACCACCTTTCGAAGCGTGGCGCTGATGTGATGTATGGCAGCATGAATCCGCCGCTGCACGTCTCCGGACACGGTTCGCAGGAAGAACTGCGACTGGTGCTGAATTTGGTTCGGCCGCGCTATTTCGTACCCGTTCACGGCGAATACCGGCAACTGGCGAAGCACGTCCGCCTCGCGTCGCACCTGCAGGGCATTGGCCTTGAAGAGAGCTTCGTAATGGAGACGGGCGAGGTACTGGAATTCGATTCCCGAGGCGCCCGGCGGAGTGGCCGCGTGACGGTGGGGCGTATTTGCATCGATTCCGGCGCAGTTGGCGAGATTGTGGGCGACATGGTGATCAAGGATCGCCGCGTGATCGCCGAAGATGGCATCGTGCTGCCGATTCTGGCGATTAACAAGCATACGGGCAAGATTGAGGCCGCGCCGTCGATTGTTAGCCGCGGCTTCGCGCTCGAAGATGACAAGGAGTTCATGGCGTCGGCTCGCGAGTGTGTGATGCGAACTCTGGAATTGTCCAGTTCCGAAGAGAAGACCGACCCCGGCATGATCAAGGAGAAGATCCGCAGCGACCTGAAACGGTTTATCAACCGCGAGACGCAGAGGCGGCCGCTGATCATGCCCGTGATTCTGGAGATCTAGCGCGGATGGCAGCGGATCCCCTCCGGGAGCAGGGCGACTTGCAACGTGCGGTACAGGCGATGCAGGCCGCTGAACTGGATCAACTACAGGATTTGATTGTTGCCCGCCGGCGTGAGCTGGCCGTGGAACCGGATGCCGCGGGGAAGGCACACAGGCCACGCCGGGCGACAATCCACACACTGCGGGGCGCCGTGGTGTGGTCCATTGTGGCACTTGCCACTTTCTACGGGGTGGATTGCCTGGCGTTCCATTCCGGCTGGTACATGAGCTACCTGGAACCGAATTCTTCGGCCGGCCAGCTGGAATCTCAGATCTTTTGGCTGCGCCATGAACCGGAGATCCAGGAGACTGCGGTCTTCGGGGATTCCAGAATCGGAGAGGGTTTTTCGGCCCGGGCGGCGAAAGTGGCGTCGGGTGACAGGATTAACTTCCGCAATATGGGCGTGGCTGGATCGACGGCGCGGGTCTGGTACTACCTGCTGCGCGACGCCGATCCCCAACGCACGCGTTTCTCAACGGTGGTGTTCGCGCTGGATCGTTACTCGGATCATGACGGGGAAGATCAGAGTCTCAGGATTGGCGACATGAACTACGTGGTAGGCCGGCTACGGCTGACGGATTGCCTGGAGTTTGCGCGTTCGTATTCTGTGCCGGAAGTGCAATCGCGAGTTCTCTCGGGGTGCATTTTGCGGGGGCTTCCGCTGCGGGACGACCTGCATGCGCTGCTGGAGCATCCGAAGGCACGTTTTACCGCCGCGAAAGACTGGCGCAACCATGGGCATGGCTACCTGGACGGTTACGGCGGCAAGCCGGAAGATCTGGCGGGCCTGACGGTGGATTTCCAGGCGCGCACCATCAATTTCCCTGCCGGTGCCAAAGACTGGCAGAAGGACACCGCGCGCGGTACGCTGCTGCCTGATCCGGCTCCCCAGACGGGCAAGCTGCGGGAGTACCGGAAGCTTTGGCTGGGCAAGATTATTGATTTCTATGCGGGGACGAAAACGCGGGTGGTTTTCCTGGAAGTCCCGCGAGGGCCGTTGCATCCCCAGGAAGTAACCGAACCAGCCTACTTCATTGACAGCGTACGGACGCGGCCGGGAGTCAGCGTCCTGCCGGCGGATACGTTCCACGACCTGGAGCGGCCAGAACTGTTCTCCGATGGCCTGCACCTGAACCATTCCGGACGTCCGATTTTCTCGGAACGGCTGGCGCAAAAACTACTGGAACTGGAGGGTGTGCACTAAGTGCTGTTCACCACATTCCAGTTCGCGATCTTTCTGGCGGTAGTGCTGGCGTTGCATTATGCGCTTCCCCGCCCTGCCCGGCGTTACCTGCTGCTGGCTGCAAGCCTGTACTTCTACATGGCGTGGAACCCGAAGTTCGTGTTGCTGATCCTGTTCCTGATCACCATCGATTTTTTCGCCGCCAAGTGGATTGTCAGCCGCCAGGGTGCGGCGCGACGAATGGCTTTGTTGGTGAGTCTGGTGGCAAATGTGGGGCTGCTGGGCTGGTTCAAATACGCGAACTTCTTCCGGGAAACGTGGCTGAATCTGCTGCACCCTGGGGTGCCTGTAGCCCCCATGGACATCATCCTGCCGCTGGGGATCAGCTTCCATACGTTCCAAAGCATCTCGTACGTGATTGATGTCTACCGCGGCGAACAGGAAGTGATTCAGAGCTATGTGGATTACTCGCTGTTTGTGGCGTTTTTCCCGCAGCTGGTGGCTGGCCCGATTGTCCGTGCCAAAGAGTTCTTCCACGATTACTTCAACTGGGCTCCTCCAACCGCGGAAGAGTGGCAGCGCGGCATCTATTTTATCCTGACCGGGTTTGTGAAAAAGCTGATCTTTGCCGACCGGTTCTCCATGGTCGCCGACGCTTATTTCACACGCCCCGAGGCGATGCCGGGCTTGCTGCAGGCGTGGTCCGGGACGATTGCCTTCGGGCTGCAGATTTTCTTTGATTTCTCCGGCTACACGGATATCGCGATCGGCGTGGCGCTGCTGTTTGGGTATCATTTCCCGGAGAATTTCCGGCGGCCATACCTTGCGGCGACCGTGACGGAATTCTGGCGCCGCTGGCACATGACGCTCTCCAGCTGGCTGCGCGATTATATCTACATCTCGCTGGGCGGCAACCGGCGAGGCAGCATCCGGACGTGGGCCAACCTGATGGCGACTATGCTGTTGGGTGGTCTGTGGCATGGGGCCAGCTGGAACTTCATCATCTGGGGTGGCTATCACGGGGCCGCACTCGCAGTGGAGCGTGTCATTTTCGGACGCGGCGAGCGGCGCGGGGTGGCTCGAATTCCGTTGGGCGTGATCACTTTCCTGGTAGTGAACCTGGGCTGGGTGTTCTTCCGCGCGAAGGGCCTGCCTGCGGCGTTGTTCGTGATCCGCCAGATGTTCACGGGAGATGCGGGCAAGAATCTGCTGACGGGTTCCAATCTGGCGCTGGCCGGAGTCGCTCTGGCGATTGCGCTGGGTGAAGAGTACGGTCAGGCTTTGACGCGTCTGGCCAATGGGCCAACCTGGGCAAGAACCGTGGCGGCGGTAGTCGCGCTGCTGGCACTGGAGTTGTTTACCGCCAGTGATCTTGCCATCCCGTTTGTCTATTTCCAGTTTTGACGAACACCCCAATAACACTGCGGCCTCCTCCGCGACAGACCCAATTCGGCCAATTGACACACTTTGGCGCTTCAGGTAGAATGCTGACACCTCTTTACACGACGTTGGCGTCCGACGCGGGTAAATTGCACCCGAACTCCCCTTGTGGCCTGTGCGGCTGACCGGGAAGGCTTGGGGTGTTCCAAGGTAATCCGGGGAGTAGCAGATGAAATTCGTTACGGTCTTGCTTGGTGCCGCCTTTGTGTTCTGCGCAGCGGGCAACGTGATTTGGGGACAGGAAACGAGAGCGATCCTGACGGGTACGGTGACGGACCCGCAGGGGGCTGCGGTACCGGCGGCAAAGATTGAGCTCAAGAATATTGAGACGAATGTCTCGACTGCCACGCAGACCAACGGTGCAGGGGTTTACGCATCGCCCCCCATAAATCCCGGCCAATACACGGTAACGGTAACGGCGACGGGCTTCAAAGCGGCGGTGGAGAACAGGCTGGAACTACGCAGTTCGGACCGCAAGGCTGTCGATTTTAAGCTGCAGCTGGGAGCGGCCTCGGAAACGGTGACGGTGAGCGCGGAAGCCCCGCTGCTGGACAACGTGTCGGCTTCGAGGAGCAACACAATCAACCAAAGCCTGGTGGAGTCGGTGCCCACGTACGCTAAAGACGTGTTTCAGCTGGTGCGGTATTCGGCGGGTTCCACGGGCGGCACCACGGTACGGCCGTTCGATGGCGGCGATAACGGTGCCAGCATCCTCGGCGGCACGAATAACGAAGTACTTCTGAACGGTTCTCCCAACACGTACCGGGAAAGCACGGGGGCTGCGAACACAATTTCGCCACCACCGGACACGGTGGGTGAAGTGAAGATTATCACCAACGTCTATGACGCCGAACTGGGGCGGACGGGCGGAGGGGTGATCAGCGTCTCCATCAAGAGCGGTACGAACGGATACCATGGGTCGTTCGGATGGCTGATGCGCAACCCGGCGCTGAACGCGAATACATTTGAAGCGAATGCGACCGGGGCACCGAATGCATCGTTCCGGATGAATGAACCGGGGCTGGAGCTGGACGGACCAGTCCGCATTCCAAAACTGTACGACGGAAAGAACCGGACGTTCTTCACGTACGGCATCGACGTCTATCGTGACAACCGGCCGACGGGAAACACACTCACCTCGCCCACCAGCCTGGAGCGGATTGGGGATTATTCGAAGACCTATGTTGCGGGCACGAGTGGCCCGACGATTTCGATTTACGATCCGGCGACGACGGTGCAGAACAACGACGGGAGCTACACAAGGACAGCGTTTCCGGGCGGCGTGATCCCCCCGAACCGGGTGAATCCGATCGCGTCAAATATTGCGAAGTTCTACCTGGCGCCCAATCAGATTGCGGGCAGAACGCAGCCCAACGTGGGCGTGTACCCCAACTACGACCACGAGCCGTTCGATTCTCAGGTGTTCCGGCTTGACCACACGATCAGCACGAACGAAACGGCTTTCATTACCTTCTCGCGCGACCTTCGGGGGCAAACCAACGGCGGCGGCGCGGGGCTTCCGGCGTTCGAGGCGCAGAACACGCAGTTCGCGTCCAACTCGTTCGAGCACTATCGCGGCAATATCGGGGCGAACATAAACCTGACTTCGGTGCTCTCGTCGTCACTCGTCAACACGGCGCGGGCCAGCTGGAACCGACACGTATTTGCCATCAAGTATTACGCCCTGGGATATGACCCGGCGAAGCTGGGTTTCCCCAGTTCGCTGACAGGACAGTTGCAGACGGTTGCATTTCCGCAGATCTCGGTTGCCAATTACTTCACGCTGGGCGGCGGAAACGGGACGCTCAACTTCAGCAACAACTTTGCCACGGGCGACACGCTGACGAAGACACTGGGGAAGCATACCCTGAAGTTCGGCGGGGAGTTTCGTAATCTGATGAACAATCAGTCCAGTCCGCCTTCGTCATTCGTGATTAGTGCGACAGCCGGCTTCACGCAGGCGAATCCACTGGTGGCCAACGCGCAGTCAGGGGATGCCATGGCGTCTTTCCTGCTGGGATACCCGAGCGCAGTGAGCAGCAGCTTCAATTCGTTCCCGGCGCAGGGCCAACACTACTACTCGGCCTTTGCCCAGGACGACTGGCGCATCTCAAAAAAACTGACGCTGAACCTGGGCGGACGATGGGAGTACGAATCGCCTATCACCGACCGCTTCAACGCGGCGATTCGTGGTTTCGATGCAACCACCACTTCAAAGCTCGGATCGGCGACGGGACCTTCCATCACCGGGGGCCTGCTGTTCGCCACGGCGAGCAACCGCATTCCGTACCAGAAAGATCTGAACAATTTTGCGCCCCGAGTGGGCTTCGCCTATCAGGTGCGGGACAAGATGGTGATCCGGGGTGGGTGGGGCCTGACATTCACGCCAACCGCGGATGTAGCGCCGACTACGGGCTTCAGCTACTCAACGGCTCCGGCAACCTCGGTTTCAGCTGCAGGTATCGTACCGCTGACGGCGTCGGGTTGCGCGGGCTCCAGCTGTGGTTTCCTGACGAATCCCTTCCCGACCGGGATTTTGGCGCCCCCGGGCCGGTCCCTGGGGCTGCTGACCAACGTAGGGCAAGCGGTATCTTTCATTTCCCCCACGCGAGTGATGCCCTACAGCCATGTTGTGTCTGTGGGTGTGCAATACCAGTTGCCCTTCCGGTCGGTAATTGAGGTGTCGTACAACGGCCGGTTTGGGCGTTCGCTGCCGACGTCATATAACCGGAACTCTGTGAATGCGGCTCAATACCAGCAATATGGAGCCAGCCTGACGGGCACGAACGTGGCGAATCCTTATGCCGGGCTGTTACCTGGAACGTCACTAAACGGGGCAACGATGACGCTGCAACAATCTTTGTTGCCGTATCCGCAGTACACCGGCGTGACGGAAACCAATATGCCGCTGGGTACCAGCAGATACAACTCGGTGGTATTCCAGTTTGAGAAGAGGCTGTCACAAGGGCTCTCCGTCTCGCTGAACGGGACGTTCGGACGCAGCTTCACGTATAACAGCTACCTGAATAATGGTATCGACGCGCCGGGCCAGTTTATAACCCGCGATGGGGGCACCCCGCCCCGCACAATCAATCTGATCTTCACGTATACGGAAGACGTGTTTCGGCACCAGAGCCGGCTGGTAAAGACGGTACTGAACGGCTGGCAAGTTTCCGGCTATACGCAGTGGGTCTCGGGCGCATTGCTGAATGTAAGTGGCGCGTACACCACCGGTTTGGATCCGACCATCCAGAACCCGACGTTCTCGCGCTGGTTCAACACTTGTACGCTGAACCTGAACAACAATACGAGGCAAAGCTGCGCCAGTGCGACGGAGCCGGCAGCATGGATGATCCAGAAGCCGTTCACGCTGAACACCCAACCGGTGCCGCAATGGAACGGCTTCCGGGGCCGCTCGGTACCGGAAGTGAGCTTGTCGTTCTTTAAGGCCTTCAAGATCCGGGAGAGAGCTAAGTTTGAGCTGAGGATGGACGCGGACAACGCCACGAACC
Organism: uncultured Acidobacteriia bacterium; assembly: GCA_903929755.1. GTDB lineage: Bacteria > Acidobacteriota > Terriglobia > Bryobacterales > Bryobacteraceae > BOG-234. Next base: position 54,256 of record CAIYVZ010000197.1, on the reverse strand, counting down.
AACCGACATTTGGGGCACCTAATTTGACTGCCACCAGTAGTTTGTTCGGCGTTACAACGCTGACACAGGGTTTCAGCTATTCGTCGATTGGACCGCGACAGATTCAGTTGGGGGCCAAGATCAGCTTCTGACCCCCCCGATCTCCGCGGCAGAGCTACGGCCCGGGGCTGCGGGAAGGAGAGCGTGCTCGGGTCTGATCCGGGTGACCCTGTAAAATGGTGCCCGGTCACTATGAAATCATTTCTTGCTCTCTCCGCCCTTGGTCTGTCTGGTCTGGCGAGCCTCTGTCTGGGACAGGCTACTGCGGTGCCTGGCCCCGCGCCGCTTTCGAACGGCCCAACAATTGTGCCCCGTCCCGCGGGCGCAAAGATCAATGTGCCGAAGGGCTTTTCAGTAGATGAATACGCCAGCGGGTTCACACGACCCCGCTTTATGGTGGAAGGCCCTGGCGGCGAAGTGATTGTGAGCGATTCGGTGGCCAACGGCTCCGTGATTGCGGTACGCGACGGCGCGAAGAAGACGCTGATTTCGGGTCTGGACCGGCCTTACGGTCTGGCGCTCTGGAAAGAGTATCTGTATGTGGCGGAACCGGAGACGCTGAAGCGCTATAAGTACGATTCGAAGGCCCTGACGGCGGGACCCGGCCAGGAAGTGGTGTCGATGGCCGGCTTTTCGAAAGGCCATGTGACTCGCACCGTGATGATTGACGAGAAGGCCGGAAAGCTGTACCTGACGGTGGGGACTTCAGCCGATCTGGTGGTTGGCGACCCGGAAATGCGCGGTGCAGTGCATCGTTACAACCCGGATGGCACCGGCCATGAGGTGATTGCGACGGGGCTGCGGAATACGGTGGGCCTGCGGTTTTATCCCGGTACGACGCAGTTGTGGGCCACGGTGGAGGAGCGGAATGATGCACCGGGCGTGGTGGTGGCTGATTTCTTCAGCAGCCTGAAGCCGGGCGGTTTTTATGGCTGGCCGTACGCCTACGTTGGCCCCCATGCGGACCCGCGGATTGCGGAGAAGGATCGTCGTCCGGAGATGGTGGCGAAGGCGATAACGCCGGAGATCGTGCTGGAACCGCACATTGCTGTTCTGGACTTCCTGTTCTATACGGGCAAGCAGTTCCCGGCTGAGTACCGGAACGGGGCGTTTTTGGCGAACCATGGTTCGGCGCAGACGGAGAAGCGTGTCGGGTATTCGCTGTCCTTCGTGCCGTTCAAGAATGGCAAGCCGTCGGGCCCGGTGCGCGACTTTGCTACCGGCTGGATGATGGGGGCAGATAAGAAGGAAGTCTGGGGCCGCCCGGTGGCTCTGCTGCAGATGAAGGACGGGAGTATGTTGGTTTCCGATGACGGCGGCAAGGTGATTTGGCGCGTGACTTACAAGTAGTTCTGAGCAGCCATGAACCTGGTTCTGGTGTGCTTCGTTGTCGCCTGTGCTGTGTCCGTTCCCGGGCTGTCGGCCGCTAACCGCGATCCGCTTGCGGCTGTGAATCCGCTGATTGGAACGCAGAAGAGCAAGCTCGGTTATGGCGGGACGATGCCGTTCGTCTCGCCTCCGTTCGCGATGACGAACTGGACGCCGCAGACGCGCCAGAACAAGATCAGCATCACCTCGTATGAGTACGACGACAAGACGATCAGCGGCTTTATCGGCACGCATCAGCCCGCCATCTGGATGGGCGATTACGGCTATGTCACGCTGATGCCGCAGGTGGGCGAGCTGCGCACCACGCCGGAAGCGAGGCAACTCGCTTTCTCGCACAGCGACGAAACAGCCAAAGCGGATGCCTATGCCGTTTGGCTGCGTACGGCGGAGGGCACACGCATCCGGGCCGAGATGACGGCCACGGAACGGTGCGCGATTTTTCGCTTTCGCTTTCCGGCTTCGGGCGTGGCGCGCGTGCTGGTGGAAACGTCGCGGCCGGGCGTGGCGGGCTTTGCAGCCGTAGACGCCCGGACCGGCGAGATTACCGGCTATAACCCCCACCGCATGGATGCCCATCTGGGGCCGCACAAGCTGCCGAACTTCAAAGGCTACTTCGTGGTTCAGTTCCGGAAGGCTCCAAAGAAGGGCGGGACATACGGCCTGGAGAAACAGGACGCGTCCACCAGCCGGGGAGCCTTTGCGGAATTTCGGCCTGGTGAGCTGGTGGAAGTTCGGGTGGGCACATCGTTCCTGAGCGTTGAGCAGGCGCGGGAGAATCTGGCGCACGAGATTCCGGACTGGAACTTTGAGGCAGTGCGCGCGCGGCTGCATGCGGCGTGGGCGGAGAAACTGGGACGTCTGCAAGTTGCGGGCGCGACAGATAGCGAAAGAACCCGCCTGTACACGGCGCTGTATCATTCACTGTTGTATCCGCGCAGCTTTTCGGAATACGGGCGTTATTACAGCGCTTTCGATGACAAGATACACGCGGGCGAAAGCTACACGGCATTCTCGATCTGGGACACGTTCCGGGCGGAAAACAGTCTGCTGACGCTGCTGGCGCCGGAGCGTATCGACGGGATGCTTACGGCCCTGCTGCAGAACTTTCAGGAGGGCGGGTGGATGCCGAAATGGCCGAATCCGTCCTATACGAACATCATGATTGCCACGCATGCCGACTCAATGGTGGCAGAAGCAATCCGCAAAGGGTTCCAGGGCTTTGACCGTGAACTGGCGTGGAAGGCAGTCTACAAAGACGCCATGACGTCGCCCGACGGGGATACTTCGCGGCGCTGGCTGGATCGCGAAGAAGGAACTCCGTACGAAGGCCGGGCTGGCCTGACTTACTACAAACAGCTGGGATATATTCCAACGGACAAGACGGACGAAGCGGCCTCGCGAACGTTGGAGGACAGCTACGACGACTGGTGCGTGGCGCAGGTGGCGAAGGCTTTGGGCCGCGAGGAGGATTACCGGTTCTTCCTGCAGCGTTCGCTGAATGACCGGAATTTGTTTAACCCCGCGCTGGGGCTGATGAACGGCAAGACGTCGGATGGACGATGGGCTCCGATTGGAGGCGCGGAGGATACGAATGAGAATCGTTCTGTGGCGGGCTGGACGGAGGGCGATGCATGGGCTTACACGTGGTCACCGCTGCATGACCAGGCTGGCCTGCTCCAGCTGATGGGTGGTCGGGAAGCGTACGCGGCAAAGCTGGATGCGCACTTCAGCGGCGGGCATAACGTGCACAGCAACGAGCCGAGCCACCATTACTCGTACCTGTATAACTTCGCGGGGCAGCCGTGGAAGACGCAGGCGAAGGTGCGGGAGATTGCGGCGGCGGAGTATGGTTACGACGCGGGCGGTCTGGATGGCGATGACGATTGCGGGCAAATGTCGGCGTGGCTGCTGTTTACGACGATGGGGTTTTATCCGGTGAATCCGGCCAGCGGGGAATTCATGATCGGCAGCCCGCTGCATGCCAGGGTGAGCCTGCGGCTGCGGAACGGGAAGACGTTCCGGGTGATTGCGGAGAGCGTGTCGGCCACGAATCTGTACATTCAGGATGCGACGCTGGACGGGAAAGCGCTGAAGGATCCGGTGATTACCTGGGAGCAGATTCAGGCGGGCGCGACGCTGAAATTCAGGATGGGGCCAAAGCCTTCGCGGTGGGGCGCTGCCTGGCAACCGGCTGCGATTGCGGCGAAGTAGGGCCAAGATGGTTCCCCCCGGCGCCATTGTCTCGCCGGAACCCGGCTCTCGTTCGTGGGGGGCGGATGAATGGCATCGGCTGTGACCGAGCGTACCTGGAACGTAGCTTCCGTTTTGTGAGCCGCGCTGCGCTACAACAGAAGCAATGCACCGCCGATACTTTCTGGGTTCGCTGGCCGTTTCCTGTTTCGCGCAGGACGAGGCGACTTTCCGTTCGGACGTGAAGGTGGTCAGCATCCTGGCCAACGTGCTCGACAAGCAGGGGCGGCTCATCCACGACCTTGCCAAAGAGGATTTCCAGGTTCTGGAAAATGGCCGGCCGCAGGTGATCAAATACTTTTCGCGCGATGCGGACCTGCCGCTCACGCTGGGACTGATGATCGATACCAGCATGAGCCAGGCCCAGGTGATGGAGTCCGAACGGAGCGCCAGTTTCCGCTTTCTGGACAGTGTGCTGCGCCCGGGCGACCAGGCCTTCATCATGAAATTTGATATGGACGTGGCCACGCCGGCCACGTTGACGGCGGACCGCGAGAAACTGCGTCAGGCGCTGGCGTTCGTGGATACGCCGACGCGCGCGGAATTGCGCACGCAACGCGGCGGCGGGACGCTGCTGTTCGATGCGGCGGTGATGGCGTCGAAAGATACGATGCTAAAGCAGCAGGGGCGTAAGGCGCTGATCGTGATTTCCGATGGTGGCGAGAACGGCAGCGACGCAACTCTGGCCGAAACAATTGACGCGGCGCATCGTGCAGACACGATGGTTTACTCGATTCTGTTCGGCGGCAACGAGGGCAGCGGCATTCTGCGGCGCATGTCGAGGGAGACCGGCGGCGGCTATTTCGAACCGGGGAGAAAGACGGGGATCGACGGGGTGTTCAGGGCGATCCAGGAGGAATTGCGGGGCCAGTACAACATCGGGTATGTGTCGGATGTGCCGGTGCGGGTTTCGGGGTTTCGGACGCTGCACCTGACCACAGGGAAGAAGGGTTTGACGGTGCAGGCGAGAGAGAAGTACTGGGCTCAGCGATAACGCTCGAAAAAACGAAAGGGCCGGATTGCTCCGGCCCTTTCGTTTCGATTCCTGTTCAGTGGTTACTTCGGTGTGACGTGGATCAGAGCGCCGGGATCGGCGTCTTCGAGGAGCCAGAGCGAGCCATCGGGGCCTTGTTCCACGTCGCGGATGCGGTGGCCCATGTCCCAGCGTTCGGCGGTTTTGGCTCCACCCTTGCCATCAAAGATGACGCGGACTAACGCTTTGCTCCCCATGCCGCTGATGAAGCCGCTGCCGTCCCACTGCGGGAAGGTCTTCTTGCCGGCGTAGAACATCAGATTGCCGGGTGCGATGACGGGAACCCAATAGAGCACGGGCTTGGCAAGGTCGGGCCGGGTGTCGTGAGAAGGAATGGGGACACCGTTATAGTTCTTACCGTAGGAGACGAGGGGCCAGCCGTAGTTCTTGCCGCGCTCAACCAGGTTCAGTTCGTCGCCGCCGGCCGGACCGTGCTCCACTTCCCATAATTCGCCGGTGGGTGAGAAGGCAAGACCGTAGGGGGTGCGGAAGCCGCTGGCCCAGGTTTCAGCCGGCGTCTGGTTACCGGCGGGGAAGGTATAGGTGCTGACTTCCTTCGCAGTTTTGGCGGCTTCGGTATCGCGGGGCGGATCGATCAGGGAAATGGTGCCCGCGCCTTTTTTGCCGGTGTAAGGATTGTCGGGCGCAGGTTTGCCGTCGAGCGTGAGGCGGAGGATCTTGCCTTCGGGCTGGTCCGGATCCTGAGCGGGGGTCATACGCTGGCGATCGCCAACCGCGAGGAAGAGGAACTTACCGTCGGGCGAGAAGGCGATCTGCGCGCCTTCCTGGCCGCCCTTACCTTTGGGCATCTGACGCCAGAGGACTTCGAAGTTTTCGAGTTTGGCTGAGGTGGCGGTGGCGTTCAGTTTGGCGCGTGCCAGTGCCAGACCGCCGCCATACTCACCGGGTTCGGCATAGGTGAGGTAAATGCTCTTGTCGGTGGCGTATTTGGGCGAGAGGAAGACGCCATGCATGCCGTTTTGGCCCTGGTAATAGATTGCGGGCGTATTTTCGACCTGGATCTTCTCTCCCTTTTGGGACACGAGCCAGACGGGACCGACCTTTTCGGTGACCAGCATGCGGCCATCGGGGAGGAAGGCGATGCGCCAGGGCAGTTTGAAGGTGGCGACCGTGGTGGTAGTGAAGGGCTGGCTGGCTTCGGGTTTCTGTTCACCCACGTTCACCTGAGCCCAGGCCGCCACCGTCAGGGTGGAGAGCGTCAGGGTGGAGAGCGCCAGGGTGGAAAGAGCCGCTATTTTTGCTAATTGCATGTATGTTTTTCCTTAGTATGTCGGCAGGGTTACGGAAGGGGCTTGATGCGGATGTTTTTGTATTGGACAGTGCTCTTCGGGTCGTGGCCCTGGAGAGCGATGGTGCCGTGACTGATGGTGCGGCCCGGGCCTTCGCGGCCTCCGTTCCAATCGGCGGGCTGGGTCCACTTGACGACTTCTTTGCCGTTCAGTTTGATGGTGATGGTATTGTTCTGCACGATGATGTGCTCGGTGAACCACTCGCCGTCCTGGGTGAGGCCCTTGATGTCGTCCGCGCCGATGTCCTTCACGTGATAGAGGCTTCCGGTCTTAACCGTGTCGGTATGGGTGTTGTTGACCTGGATTTCGAAACCTTTTTTCGGGAAGCCGGTTTCCTGGTATTCGGTGTGAACATAGACGCCGCCGTTGGAACCGGGGGCGGTACGACAATCGACCATCAATTCGAAGTTCTTAAAATCGTGATTCTGGAAGGGGCCGTCGTAGAACGCGTGGGCCACGGTGCCGTTGGCCACGAGGGCGTGGTCGACAACCTGAAACGTAGGCTTGTTGCCGCTCACCTTCCAGCCGGTAAAGTCGGTTCCGTTAAACAGCGTGGTCCAGCCATCCTGACCGAAGGCAGAGGAGCCGAAGGCGGCCGGAGCGGCGGCGAGCGCCAGAAGAAGGGTGAAGCGAAGCATCTTTCTCATTGAGGCGATTCTAGCATTTGACGCCCCTGGTATCATCCGGGGATGCACACAATGAAGCCGCTCGATTTACCCGGCCTGCGAGACTTCTGGAACAGGAAGGTGGCGGCACGAGGCGGCAGCACGCCGGATTCGTCCGACGCCGGCGATGCGCGCGCCGACCAAATTCTGTTGGCAGGACTACGGGTTGGCCTGCGGGAGACACTGGACTTTCTGATGTCTGGCGCTCCGCCATTCGGGGAGTTCGAGGCGTGGGTATTGGAGAAGAACGGAGGTGCGATTGAGCCCGCCCGGCTGGAGCGCCTGAACGCTGCCCTGCGTGGAGAGCGCACCGGCGAACTGGAGAGCATTCTGGCCGAACCGGTGCTGTCGCCCTCCGATCTGGAGTTTTGGGACGAACATGGCTACGTAGTGCTGAAGCAGGCGGTGAGCGCTAACGCATGCCTTGCCGCAGTGGACGCGATCTTCACGCACGCGGGCATGTCGATGGACGCGCCGGACTCCTGGTACCAGACAGACATCTGGATTCCGCTGGCACACCACCACGCACTGTGGGCGAACCGGAATTCGCCGCGCATCCACACCGCTTTTGCGCAAATATGGGGCCGTGGCGACCTGTGGATGAACGTGGATGTTTGCGGCGTGAATCCTCCGCTGCGCCAGGGCGACAGATTTCGGGGTACGCCGCTGCACTGGGATATGACCCTGTCGCCGCCGCTTCGGTTCGGCACCCAGGGGATTCTGTACCTTACCGATACCGCGGCCAGTCAGGGTGCGTTTAGTTGTGTACCCGGCTTTCACAGGAGCCTGGAAGCATGGCGCAGGCAACTGCCGGAGGGGGTTGACCCGCGCGCCGTGGCTCCAAGGGTATTACAGCCAGTACCGATCGCCGGTGAGGCTGGCGACCTGATCATTTGGCACCAGGCGCTGCCGCACGCGGCGACCCCGAATCAGTGCGCCTCACCGCGAGTGGTGCAGTATCTCAACATGTTCCCCAGTCAGTACGAAGTCAACGCCGAATGGCTGTAGCGCAGACAGGCTGGCTCGGTTTATGAGGGAAGCATCACGCCGCAGCGCGCCGCCGAACGGCCTCAGCAAACTCCGACCAGAGCTTCTCGTTCCCGGGAGCTTCTTCTTTCATGCGCTCCGGATGAAACTGGAGGCCCACGACGAAGTCCGAATTCGGATCGTGAAAAGCCTCAATGAGACCGTCCTCCGCGATGGCCATCGGCTGAAAGCGAGGGGCAAGATGGCGTACGCCCTGGTGGTGATAGCTGTTCACCTGTAAAGTGGGACGCTCATACCAAGCCTCCAGCGGAGTGCCGGCAAGGATCGAGATCGGGTGTCGGTACGTGTCGTAGTGATCGTGGTCCAGGTGAAGGAGCGCGGTGGCTTTCTCCTTCTGCACATCGCCGTACAAAGTACCACCGCAGGCCACATTGAGCAACTGGGAACCGCGGCAGATGCCGAGAATCGGGAGCTGCAGACGGAGAGCACGGCGAAGGAGCCGAAGTTCAATCCGGTCCTTCAACGGATGGGTCTTCTCCACATATTGAAAGTTCTCCGGTTGTGCGTTGTACTGGTGGGGCTCGATATCCTCACCCTCCACAAGCAGCAGACCCTTCATCCCGGACATATAGTCGCGCAGGCAGGCGTCGGCACCTTCGGAAACCGGCACGATGACGGGGAGGAGGTCCATCCCGATGAGAAGGTGGAGGTGCAGTTCCCCCACGTAATCAATGTATTTGTGCTTGCGGATGGTCCTGCGGGTGACGACCACGACGCGGGGGCGTGAGTTGGATTTCATGAGGCACTTCGACAGAGGATTTGCCGCAGGGCATCGACCAGGCGGGCGTCCTTTTCGCGCCCCTGCGAGGCGACACGGATGTGGAAATTATCCATGCCGATTTTATTGGAGCAGTCGCGAACGTACATGTGGTGTTCGGTCAGGAGACGCGCCTGAAGTTCCACGGCGGTGACGCCACCTTTTATGCGGAACAGGACGAAATTGGCGCCTGTGGGGTAGACCTCGATTTCGGGGATGGATTGCAGCGCGCTGTAGAGCCAGCGGACGTCGGCGATCAGGCGCTTTCTGGCCTCGTGATAGGCCCCGTCCGTGGGGAGCAGCATGGAGAGAAAGTACTGGGCGACGGTGTTAATGTTCCAGGTTGGAATGAACTGGCGCATTCGATTGAGAACGAACAGGTTGGAACTGTAGCAGTAGCCGAGGCGCAGACCGGGCACCCCGCAGTGCTTGCTCATGCTGCGAACGAGCAGGAGATTGGAGAAACGTTCGGCGAGGGGAAGGAGACTGGGGATGGCATCGTCTGCAAAATCAATGAATGACTCATCGACGATAACAAGTTCCATGTCCTTGGCGCGCTCAAGAAACTCACACATCTCCGCAAGGGAGAAGAGCTGGCCGGTGGGGTTGCCGGGATTAATGATCAGCAGGGCTTTCAGGCCGCGGCGGCGGACCCATGCCAGGTATTCGGGGAGACTGAGCTGGTAGTTCTGTTCGGGCTTGAGGAAGAACAGTTCGGCGTCACGCTGATCTTTGAGCTTCTCGATGTATTCGCCGAAGGTGGGCACGGGGACGGCGATGCGATCAATGAGGGTCGTATTGATGAGGACGATGAGCTCGGTGGCACCGTTGCCAATAATCAGATGGTCGGGATTGACGTGCAGGACGGCGGCGAGGTCCTTTTGGCTGGTGAGAGGGCTGCTGGAGGGGTAGGACTTGATGAGGTTCGGGAAATTCTCCTGCAGATTCCGGAGCATCTCGGGCGTGGGGTAATACGGGTTAGCGATGAAGCAAAAATCGATGATGTCTTTGGCTTTTTCGTAACCGACGAGTTCCGCCAGGGACGGCGAATGGGAGGTTTCGTAGAAAAGGTGCTGGCGGACTTCGGTTGGCACGACGAGGGGGCCCCTTAGCGTTGGTCAGTGGAAGCCTGGCTTCCTGTGGTTATTGTAGCTCAGGAAAACATAAAGGCGAGAGCTCTGCGGCATGAAACACAAGATCCGCAACGGGGCTTTATATAATTGTTCCCGGCTACAAAATAGAAGTTTTCGTCGAGGATGAACCATGCGCAAGAGGTATTTATTCGCAGTGGCGGCGGGCATCGGATGCCTGGCTGCTCCGCTGATGGCACAGCCCCCGGGCGGCCGGGGACGGGCGGGTGGTTTCCCGCAGTATACGCGTCAACTGGCCCCCCAGGCCGTGCTTGACAAAGGAAAGGGGCTGTACGAGGACAAGTGCTCGGCGTGCCATGCAGTTGACCTGCGTGGCTCGCTGGAGAAGAACGGCCCCAACTTGCTGCGCTCAACGGAAACGTTCAGCGACAAACAGGGAGAACTGGTTGCGGCCAGTCTGGCGAAGCACACTCCGCCCGTGACGCTGCCGCAGCCCGACACATTTGCCGTTTCCGAATACATCCACAGCGTGCAGGCGAAGATGAGCGGCCAGGGGAGCCCTCCCGGGCGGAATCCGGTGGGGCTGACTTATAACGTTCTGGTGGGCAGCGCGAAGGACGGCGCGGCAACCTTCACGAAGCTCTGCTCCAGCTGCCATTCGGTAACGGGCGACCTGAAGGGGATTGGCGCGAAGTATGCCGACGACCCGAAGGCGTTGCAGGGCGCGTGGGTATTCGGCAGAACGAGTGGCGGCGGCTTCGGTCGCGGCGGCAGCCTTGCCGGTCAGCCCGCTACCGTAACGCTGGCGAACGGTACCAAGGTGGAAGGGAAGCTGGTTCGCAAAGATGACTTTTTGATTGTGCTGACACTGGCCGACGGCACCCGAAAGTCGTTCACGCGCACCTACACCAATGATGCGATCGGCACTCCCACGGTGGAAGTGAAGGATCCGCAGGCAGCGCACAAAAAGATGCTGCTCGTGCTGGACGATCCGAAGAACCAGAACATGTATGACATCACCGCCTATCTGGCGACGATCAAGTAGAGGACCGAGACGAAATGAAGAAACTATCTCTCATTACAACCCTGCTGGCGGTGCCGGTGATGCTGGTGGCGCAGGGTGGCGGTCTTGACCCGGCGGACATTCTGAAGCCGCTGTCGGACCAGTGGACAAGCTACTCGGGCGACATGACGAGTAAGCGGTACAGCGCGCTGAAGCAGATCAACACGCAGACGGTGAAGAACCTGAGTCTGCGGTGGATGGCGAGCAATATTACGACGGGCTGCGGCCCGAATGGCACAGGCCAGGGCGGTGCAGCACCTGCCGGCGGCGGTGGCCGCGGCGGCGGACGTGGCGGTGAAGCACCGGCAGCCGGCAAGATCGTCGTCGGAGGCTTTGGCACCGGCGAAGTGAATAACTGTGGCCCGACGCGCTTTGGTGGCGGCATCCTGTTCGTGGATGGCATCCTCTACGGCGCAGGGATCAACGATGTGTACGCCATTGACGCCCGCGACGGCTCGGTGATCTGGCACTACTACTGGAAGTTTCGTGGCGGCACCTCCACTGGTACTCGCGGACCCAGCATGTGGCACAACTACATCTTCTTCGAACTGCATGACGACTGGGTTGTTTGCCTGGATGCCCGGACGGGTCGTGAAGTGTGGAAGAAGGAAATCGCCCCGTTTGAACAGCAGTACTTCTCCACAAATGTGCCGCTGGTGCTGGGCAACCACGTAATTGTGGGTACCGGCAATGACACGGATGAACCGGCTTATCTGAAGGCGCTCGATCCGGAAACGGGTGAAGAGCAGTGGCGCTTGTACTCAACGGCGCAGAAGCCCGGAGACGCCGGCCTCGAAACATGGGCGAATCTGGAAGCCGCAAAGCACGGAGGTGGCACTTCCTGGATTCCGGGCGCTTATGATCCGGAGACGCATCTGTACTACTTCGGCACGGGTAATCCGACGCCCTCGTATATGACGGGGAACCGCGGGGAGGGCGACAATCTGTACACTTCGTGCCTGCTGGCGGTGAATGTGGATACGGGGAAGATCGCCTGGTACTTCTCGGCATCGCCGCATGATACCCATGACTGGGACGCGACGGAGACACCGATTATCGCCGATCTGCCGTTTGGCGGCCGGACGCGCAAGCTGATTATGCAGGCAACGCGCAACGGCTACTTCTTTGTGCTGGACCGTGTGACGGGCGAACATCTGCTGACCAGCAAACTGGGGCTGGTGAATAACTATGCGTCGGCGATTAGCCCGGATTCTCCGCTGCATCTGAACAAGCGCGGCGAACCGCAGCGGAATCCGATGAAGGATGCGCTGGTGGCCGGTGCTCTGGTGAACGATGACGTGCTGAATTATCCGCCGCCGACGTTTTCGCCGGATACCGGACTGTTCTACGTACATGAACAGAATTCGCTGCGGATTACGTACCTGCTGGAACCGGATCCGCGCGGGTCAATGGGCCTGGGCGGCATCGCGAGTGGCGGCAGCATGTCTTACGGGACGTTCGTCGATGCGATCGATTACAAGACCGGTAAGGTGAAGTGGCGCCATGAGCTGACGAATGGCAGCGTGGGGCTTACATCAACGGCCGGCGGCGTGATCTTCATGTCGAACGGCGGCGGGATTGAGGCGATTCAGGCCACCGACGGGAAACCGTTGTGGCATTCGGAGATCGGGAATCTGTCGAGCCCGCCGGAGACGTTTCTGCTGGATGGAAAGCAGCATGTTCTGGCCACTGGTTCGGCCGGGCTGTACATGTTTGTTTTGAACTAAGAAGCAGCGCAAATCAGGTCACTATCCCGGTTCGATACTCCGCGAAATGCGAGGTATCGGACCGGGATTTTGCGTTTCGGAGCGGCCTGCGGCGCGGACAGCGTCATGACGCTCGAACTCCCCCCGGGCGCGTTACAGCGTATTCGGCACCGCCATGCGCCACCCGGGGCAAGAGGGCAATTCCGTGCGGGAGTTTTCTAAGCTGATATTCTTGGCCCAGGCTCCCCTATGGCTCGATTCATCTTCCGTCGTTTTTTAGCTGTTTTGGCTTACTGTATCGTTTTAGGTCCCGTCTTCGCCCAAGGGACGGGCACTTTGCGCGGGATCGTGACCGACCAAAGCGGTTTACTCGTGCCTGATGCCCGCGTCAGTGTTACCAGTCCGGCCGGAATATGGTCGGCAAGCTCCGGCAAAGATGGAGGGTACAGCCTTTCGGGTTTGACTCCGGGCCGATACGCGGTACACGCCACGGCGCCCGGGCTCACCCAGGGCGACCCTGCGTTGGTGGAAGTCACCGGTGGCGTGGCTTCGCTTGATCTTTCGCTGCGGGTGGTGCTGGAGAAGCAGGAGATTACCGTTTCGGAGCAGGGTAGCGGGCAGGTAAGTACAGACGCCTCGCAGAACGCTTCCAGCCTGTCGGTTTCGGGCGATGCTTTGGATGCGATTGCCGATGATCCCGACGATCTGCAGGCGGATCTTGCGGCGTTGGCGGGTCCGGCGGCGGGGCCTTCGGGGGCCCAGATTTTCATTGATGGTTTCTCTGCCGGCGATGGCGTGCTGCCGTCGAAGAATTCGATTCGCGAGATCCGTATCAACCAGAACCCGTTTGCCGCAGAGTTTGACGCGATCGGGTTCGGGCGAACAGAGATTCTGACCAAGCCGGGCATGGACCGCCTGCGCGGGTCGGTTGGTTTCGGTTATGGCAATGCCGCGACAAATTCCAGGAACCCGTATGCGAAGGAAAAAGCGCCCTTCGACCTGAAGGACTACAGCGGGAATCTGGGTGGGGCGCTCAGCCGGAAAGCCTCGTTCTTTGTGGATGCGGCGAATCGGGACATCAACAATGGAGTCGTGATTAACGCGGTTATACTCGATCCCGTCACCCTTGCAATCACGCCGTACTCCGGGGTCGCTTCCAGCCCAAACACACGGCAACGGTTCAGTCCCAGAGTCGACTATCAGCTGACTCCGGCCAATACGTTTACGTTTCGTTACGGCTTCACGCGGACCAGGCAGGAAAACTCAGGGATTGGTGGTTTTGTGCTGCCATCGCGGGGGATCAATGGTCTGCTGACGGAGCATGCGTATCAGGGAGTGGAGACAGCGGTCATCAACACCCACGTAGTAAATGAGGTGCGGTTCCAGTTGCTGCGGCAGCACAATCAGTCGGACGCGATGCAGCGGGGTATTGGAATCGGCGTTGCAGGGGCCTTTAGCGGCGGAGGGCCGGGTAACCCGGATCATGGCTATATCCACCATCACTACGAACTGCAGGATTACGTGATGATTTCGCACGGGGCGCACAACATCAAGGCGGGGTTCCGGATGCGGGCCACCGAGGTATTCGATGATTCGTCGCTGAATTTCGATGGTGCATACACGTTCAGCTCCATTCAGCAATATCAAACGACCCTCCTGCTGCGGCGGGAGGGCTTCGACGGTGCGCGTATCCGGCAACTGGGTGGCGGCGCGGCGCAATTTGTGATGACACAGGGAAAGACATACGCCACTATCGGACAGGTGGATGCGGGGTTCTTCGCCGGCGATGACTGTCGGGTTCTGCCGAATCTGACTTTCACGTACGGCTTACGGTATGAGACGCAGAGCAACATCAGTGACCGGAGAGACGTCTCGCCCCGACTGGGAGTAGCCTGGGCTCCGGGCGGGGGCGGAGGCCGCAAATCGAAGACCGTCCTTCGCGGCGGGTTTGGCATTTTCTATGAGCGGTTTGAGGAGCAGAACGGACTGCTGGCGGCACGATTTAACGGGCTGACGCAGGCGCAGTATACGATCCGAAACCCGGATACTTTTCCTCTGATTCCGGCCGTCCTGCCGACCGCGACAATTGCTCGCCGAACAGTGGATTCCGGCCTGCGCGCACCGTACATTCTGCAGTCAGCCGTAGGAATAGAACGCCAGTTGCCACGCAATACAACACTGGCCTTGACCTGGACAGCGTCGCATGGCGTTCACATGTTGCGAACCCGGAATATCAACGCACCCCTGCCTGGCTCCCAAACAGGTGCGTCCGGAAGCGGCGTATTCCCGTTTGACAAGGTGGGGCCCATCTATCAGATGGAGTCGGCAGGGCTCTATAACCAGCACCTGCTGGTTGCGAACGTGAACTCGAAGGTCAACAGCAGGCTCACGCTGTTCGGCTTCTACACGTTCAGCCGCGCACGGAGTAATACGGACGGGGTGAGTAGCTCGCCGGCAAATCAGTACTCGCTGGTGGGAGAATACGGTCCGGCGAGCACGGATGTGCGGGGCCGCGGGAATATCGGCGGGACCATTACGTCGTTCTGGAATCTCCGGCTGAGTCCGCTTATCGTCGTACAGACCGGCGCGCCTTTCGATATCGTCACCGGCCAGGACGTCTACGGGTCAACCCTGTTCACCGCCAGGCCCGGAATTGCGGCGGACCCGGCACGGAAGGGTCTGGTAGCAACGCAGTATGGTCTGCTCGACCCGAATCCGGTTGCGGGCGAGCAACTGCTGGGGCGGAACGCAGGTCGGGGTCCGGGCATCTTCTCGGTGGACCTGCGGTTGTCGAGGACCTTTGCCCTGAAGCGGGAACACGCAGCAGCAGGTAAGTCAGGCGACGCGACGGGCTCGGGCCCTGCACCGGGGGCCCCGTCAGCGGGACCGTCGATCCGTCACGGGACCACCGGCTTCGGGGATGACCTGGGCGTTCCGGGAGCGGCCTCTGCGGGGGCTCGGCACTACAATCTGACCATATCGGTGGCGGCCCGCAATGCGCTGAATCATTTGAACCCTGGGCCGATAATCGGCAACATTAGCTCGCCGTTGTTTGGCCAATCGAACTCGATTGGCGGGGGCGGCGGCGCTTTCGGCGGCAATGCCAACAATCGGCGTCTGGAGTTTCAGCTGAAGCTGGACTTCTAACCGAAGCTCTTGTGCCAGCCCGGGAGGTTGGCATCCTGACGGGGATGCCGACCCTGTCATCGCGATTCGCGCCTATTGAGAACGCCGTGGCTGGACCGGGCCTACCTCAGATGCCCCAGACCACCGGGGTCCGCGGCCATCAGCGCTTCCAGAATCTCGCCGGCCCACTCCCACTGGCCGATGATGGGGTACTCCAGCATGGCCAACTGGGCGAGGGGTTTGGAGTGTTCCATGGCGGCGCGAATGGAGGTCTTTTCGTAGGCCTTCACAGCGGTCACCAGACCTCTGACGGACTCGGGCAGGCGACCAGTCATGCGGGGCCTGGCACCATTGATATCCACGTCGCAGGGGACCTCGACAATATCGTCGTAGGCAAGGTCTTCAATGGCTCCGCGATTGCGGACATTCAGCACGATCTCGCGGGATTTTTCGGAGACCAGGCCTGTCATCAGGTCGAGCGCAATTTTGTGGTAGCCGGTGGCGGCGTCGAACGGGTCTGGCTGGGGCGCATTTTGATGAAAAGCAGAGCCGGCCTGGGCTTCCAGCTTCATGTACGACGCGTTGCGCTGCTGCAGATACTGCGTATAGGTTTCCAGCGCTTCCGAGTCAGTTCCCTGCCCCAGTTGCGCGAACAGGCCGGTATTCATCCGCTCCAGCTCTTCGCCACGGCTGGCACCCGCTCTGAGCTGGTTCTGATAAGCCTTACGCTGGCTGTAATAGAAGAACAGATACTCGGTGGGGATGAGGCCCAGGGTCTGGATCAACGCTGGATCAAACAGGTCAGCCGGGTAGAGGCCTCGCAACAGGTCGGCGTCGGCCAGCAGGCGGGAGGTGATGTCTTCGCCGCGCAGCAGAACGCGCCGCACCCAGCCCAGGTGATTGAGGCCGGCATAGTCGAAGAACATCTCGGACGCCGGTGCGCCAACGGCCTCGGCCAGTTTGTGGAAGACCTCGCTGGGAGTGTCGCAGATGCCGATAACTTTCAGGCCGGTGTAATCGGTGAGAGCCTGAGTGATGAGGCCGGCGGGGTTGCTGAAATTGACGAACCAGGCGTGGGGAGCTACCGCCTCCACAACCCGCGCCTGTGCAAGGGTGACGGGCAGAGTGCGGAGGGCCATGGCGGCACCTGCGGGGCCGGTGGTTTCCTGTCCGGCGAGGCCGTGTTCAATGGCGAGGCGCTCATCGCGCGCGCGGGCCTTCATGCCGCCCACGCGGATGCTGCTGAGGACGAAGTCGGCGCCGGACGCCGCGTCTTCCAGATTGGAGGTAACGCGAATTTTAAAATCCGCGCCCAGCTTGCGGACAATTTCGCGACCAATGCGGGCGATGGTTTCTGTCCGTTCCGTATCGATATCGAAGAGGGTAACTTCGCCGATTCCGAAAAGGGCCTGTGACTGCGCGAGGCCGTGAATCAGCAGCGGAGCACGAACGCCGCCACCTCCGATGATGGTTACTTTTCTCATAAAATCTCTTTCAGTATTGCTTTCACTTTGGCGGCGTCAGGGAAACCGGCCACCCCGCCGTAGGCTTCCGTAGAGAGCGCGCCGCAAACGTTTGCGGCGTTCAGGCAGGTGAGCGGGGCTTCTCCGCGCAGCCAGTAGTGCAGGAAACCTGCGTCGAAGGAATCGCCCGCGCCGATGGTGTCGATGGGGTTGACGGCCCAGGGCTCGGCTTCCAGGATTTCGCCATCCCACAGCATGACTGCGCCACGGTGGCCAAGCTTGAGGACCACGCGCCGGGCTCCGGCTTGTTGAAAAGCCAGCAGACAAGCTTTGGGATCGGCGTGGCCCGTCATGCGAAGGGCCTCCACTTCGTTGGGGAAGAAGATATCGACATCGCGCAGCAGGTCCATGGCGCGTGCGTCGGAAAGCCAGGCTTCGTGCCAGCCGGTGTCGAGCGAGACAGTGCAACCGTTGCCGCGAATGGCGGCGAGCAAGGCCGTCGCCGTTTCAAGAGGCGGCGCCCAGCCGAGGTGAAGGTGGCGGGTCTTTTGGAGCCCCCCCGCGTTAGCCGTCTCGGCCAGAACTTCAGGGAACTTGCGATTCGCGCCCTGATAGGTAAGAAAAGTCCGGTCCTGCGCAGTACTGACGGCGACGGAAAATGCGGTGGGCTCGGTGGCATGGAAACGCAATTCGGAGGTCTGCACGCCGAAGCTCTGGAGGCGCTCAGCGACCCAGGCACCGGTGTCGTTCCCGACGACGCTGAAGACTCCGGTATTTGATCCGAGCCGCGCCAAACCGCAGGCCGTGATGGCGGCTCCACCGCCCACATCGCGACGGTAGTCTTTGGCGAAGACTTCAGTGCCGGGGCCGGGCCATTCGGTGAAGCCGCCGAGGATCAGATCCACAAACAAATCACCGGCGACGATGGCGTCGAAGGGCCGGGTCAAAGAGCTTGCTCCTCGGGCGCAAACGGCCATTCGCCGGTCGTCTTTGCCCGCCAAAGGTAAGTGACGACGCCGAAGGCCAGCAGGATAATGCCGGCCACGATGTACTGCAGGCCGCTGGCCACCAGAATGTAGAGCCAGCCGAGGAACGCGATGACACTGGTGACGGGATAGAGTGGCATTTTGTAGGGACGGTTCAGGTCTGGCCGATTCCGGCGGATCATGGTAACGGCCACCACCTGTGCCATGAACTGCACCAGTACCTGAATCACGATGAGGGCATTCACCACAATATCGAGCGTGAGCAGACAGGCCACCGCAGAGCAGACGCCGATAAAGACGACGGAGAAATCAGGGAAAGCACGGGTTGGATGCAGGCGGCCGAAGATTTTAAAAAAACGGCCTTCGATGGCTGCGGCGTAGGGCACGCGCGAGTACCCCAAAAGGACGGCGAACAGCGAAGCCAGTGTGGTCCACAGAACCAGAACTGTAACGATCTGGGCTATTTTTGTACCGTAGAGGCGCTGGATGAAATCGGAAACAACGGCCGTGGATTTAATGGCCTCGCGCCAGGGTACCACGCTGATGATGCCGAGATTCATGGTCAGGTAGAGCCCGGCGACGGCTACGATTGACCAGATAATGGAACGGGGAATCACTTTTTCGGGATGCTTCACTTCGCCGGCAAAGAAGCAGACGTTGTTGTATCCGCCGTAGTCGTACATGGCGATCAACGTTGCCCCGCCCAGACCGAAGAAGAAGGCCTTTGAGGGCGCAAACGCACCGGGTGGAAAGTCCAGCAACCGGGCGGCGTTGAAGTTCAGCATGCCCGCGGTGGTGATCCAGATGACAGTACCGAGCACCACCAGCCACATGCCCACAGACAGGCGCGCCACATGGCGAATGTCGCGATAGAGCAGGAACGTAATGAGAAGGCAGACGGCCATGGCGATGCCCTTTTCCTGCCACCAGGTAATATCGCCCGCGAGGAATTTCGTGTATTGGGCGAAGCCGATGGCGCCCGACGCAATACTGAGCGGTGCGAGGAAAATGGTCTGCCAGATGAACAGGAAGCTCATCAGGCGGCCGAGTTTATTGGGGCCATAGGCTTCGGAGAGGTAACGAAGAGGGCCTCCGGTGCCGGGCATGGCGGCACCCAGTTCCGCCCAAACCATGCCATCGCACAGGGCGACGACGGCCCCCAGAACCCAGCCGAGAATCGCCTGCGGGCCGTTCATTTTGGCCAGCAGAATCGGAATGGTAATGAACGGGCCCACGCCGATCATCTCCAGCATGTTAGCGGAAGTGGCTCCCCACAGGCCGACCGCGCGGACGAGATGAGGCTGCTGGGTTTTCGGGTGCAAATGCTAGGATACGATTGCTTTGGTTCGTTTGGCGATTCTTTGGGCTTTGGTCTGCCTCTGCGTGCAGGCGCAGTCCCCGCTGGAACGTGCGGTGACACTGGCGCACGAACGCCGGTACGTGGAGGCGCGGCAGGCTCTACAGGGCGTGGCGGAGCCGGTTCCGGCGGCACAGCGCATTGCTTTTCATCGCCTGAAAGCCGCCATCGCAGCGGGTTTGAACGATGCGCCCGGCGCGGCTGCTGAAATGGAGCGAGCTCTGGCACTGGCGCCGGCCGACCCTGCGCTGTTACTGGCGACCGCCGTGGCCGAGCGTGGGGCGGAGAAGTTCGATTCAGCGCTGCGACACGCAGGTGCCGTGGGAGAGAATGCCGGGGCCCAGGCCCTGATTGCCGGCATTCAGGAAACGCGCGGCAGACTGCCGGAAGCCGCAGCCGCGTGGCGCGAGGTCGTCCGGCTGGAGCCTGCGCGGGAGGAGTATCGCGCGAACCTGGGGGCTGCGCTCATCCGCAGCCAGAACTTCGACGCGGCTATCGACAGCTTGCGCGCGGCCCTGGGGCTGTTCCCCCAATCAGCGCATCTCACTACCCTCGTGGGCATCGCACAATACGCCAGGGGAGATACCGAGGATGCTGCCGCCACGCTCTCCACTGCGATTGCGCTGGACCCCGCCGCGGAGCCGGCCTATCGCAGCCTGACGCAGATCGTGCTGCAGGCTTCCACCGCTCCGGACGCGCCCCTGGTGAAGCAGCTCTGCGGCTGGAACCCGACTGTGTGCGCCGCCCTGAAACTCCGCGTGGCCCGCGAAGGTGCGGATGCCGCGCTCCAGGCGGAAGCCACCCAAACCCTGGAACGTGCGCCGCAAAGCGACATTATTGCCCGTTGTGAACTGGCCCGGGCTCGCGAGTGGACGAACCGTTTCCCCGAAGCCCGCCTCGAAATGGAGAAGTGCGTTGCCCAGGACCCTTCACCGCAGAATCATTACCGGCTGGGCCTGATCTACCAGCGACTTGGCCTCGCCAGCCTGGCGCAGGAGCAAATGGAGGCCCGCCAGCGCAGGCTGCAGGGTTCTTCGGAACAGTCCGTGGGTGGCGTCAACCTGCTAAAAGGTATGCGTTAAGGCCCCGACTGACGTAAACTGTTACAAAGCCGTGTGGCCAGGACACTGTCGTCCACCACGTTTCAAACTCCGAAAAGGTTAAGGGTCTTCATGTTCAAAATTTCCAGAAGTGCTTATCTGTTGTTGTTGGCGGCCGGTTCCGCGCTGGCGCAGCTGGATACCGGGTCCATTATTGGTACCGTTCGCGACGCCAGTGGTGGCGCTATTCCGAAAACAACTGTCAGACTGACGAACACTGCGACAAACGTCACCGTGAGCACCACCACCGCTACCACAGGACAGTACCAGTTTAGCTCCGTTCGGGTGGGCGTCTACACGATTAAAGCCAGCGCCCCAGGTTTTAGCGCACAAGCGATCAATAACGTCCAGATCGACGTGCAATCTCGGCCCTCTATCGATTTCGACCTGAAGGTCGGCGATGTTACCCAGACCCTTGAAGTGACGGCAGCAACTCCCCTGCTAAGCACGCAGTCGGCCGACGTGGGTGGCGTTGTGCAGGAACAGCAGATTCGCGATCTGCCCCTGAATGGCCGCCGCTATTCGGATCTGGCGCTGCTCGAAGCCGGCATCCAGAAATCGCCCACAGTTTCGAATGCCGCGCCGGATCGCTTCAGTTCGAACGGTAACCTGGAAACCCAGAACTACTTCTCGCTGGACGGTATTGAAAACAACTCCGGCTCAACAAATTTGCAGGACGGTTCCGTGCAGGTGGTGCAGCCGCCGCCAGACGCCCTCTCTGAGTTCCGCGTCCAGACCCGGACCTACTCTTCGGAATTCGGAACCTCTGCGGGTGCGGTAATTAACGCTTCTCTCAAGAGCGGTTCCGATGCCTTCCACGGCAGCGTGTGGGAGTTCCTGCGCAACAACCGTTTCGATGCCAACAGCTTCATCAACAACGCGGGCGGCGTCCCGCGCGGCCACTTTGTGCAGAACCAGTACGGCGGCACCTTTGGTGGGCCGGTAATCAAACACAAGACCTTCTTCTTCGGCGATGCGCAGAAACTGTCAAGCCGCAAAGCGACCACCATTCTCTCCACCGTTCCCACGCCTCTGATGAAGGCTGGTAACTTCACCGAACTGAAGCCGACGCTGGCGAATCCTGCTGTTGCCGGACAGGCGGGCTGCATTACGGGTAACATCATTGCGCCGTCCTGCATCGATCCGGTGGGCTCAAAGCTCCTGGCTCTTTATCCGAATCCGAACATTCCTTCCGCGGTCGCCCGTCAGGGGACGCCAGGCAGTTGGGGTGGTACTGCCAACTACCAGTTCCAATACTCAGTCCCCAACGACACTTACTCCTGGGACACGAGGATTGACCACAACATCAGCGACAACAACCGCATCTTTGGCCGCTACAGCGAATACGTTGTGAAGCGTCAGGATTCACCGTGGACGGATAATCCGCTCGCGGGCAACGGCAACTTCGCCACGCAGTACCAGATCAAGGCGAAGTCAGTGGCATTCTCGTGGACGGACGTTCTCTCGCCGGCCATGCTGAACGAATTCCGGCTTGGCTTCACGCGCGATAACGCGCACAGCGACGCACTTGGACTTGAGCTTGGAAAGTCGGCGGCCTCGCAGTTCGGTCTCACCGGCATTCCTGCAAACGCCTTTAACGCGGGCCTGCCGCCCATCAACATCACTGGCATGCAGCGCCTGGGCACGGCGCCGTGGCGTCCCCAGGCACAGATCGCACAGGTCTGGCAACTTCTGGATACGCTCAGCTGGCTGAAAGGCGACCACAGCCTGAAGTTCGGTTTTGAAAGTCGCCACACGAGCGATAACTTCCTTGATGCGCAGTCGCCGCAGGGGCAGATTACGTCGAGTGGCATCTATACCGGCAACGTTGGCATCGGCGTGGCGGACTTCCTGCTGGGCGATGTTTCCGCGGCGGCGTTCACCACGCCGACCATTGTTCACAACTACAAACAGGGCTTTAGCTTCTTCGCCCAGGACAGCTGGCGCGTGCGCAAGAACCTGACCATCAACTATGGCCTTCGCTACGAACTTTTCTCACCTGTACTCAATCACCAGAATGCCCTGGCGAACTTCACACCCGAGAACGGTGGCGGTTACGTGGTGGCAAAGGCGGGCGACTGGTTCTCCCGCAGTCTGATCCACCCCGATAAGAACGACTTTGCACCGCGCTTCGGTTTCAGCTACCAGCCGATTTCCAAAATGGTGCTCCGCGGCGGCTACGGGCTCTTCTACCAGCACGATGTCCGCATCGGTTCAGAGAGCGTGCTCGGCGCGAACCCGCCGTTCTTCTTTGACCAGTCGATTACGCAGTCCGCTGGCTCCACCACACCCGTCTTCCTGCTGAAGAACGGCTTCCCGGCCAGCCAGTTTGGCCCCGCGATTCTGGATCTCTCGAAAGTACAGGTCCGGGCGCAGGATCCGAATCAGCGCACGCCGTATGTGCAGCAGGCCAGCTTCGGGCCGCAGTGGGAATTCACGCCCAACACGGTTCTGGATGTCTCCTGGGTAGGCAACTTTGGCCGCAAGGAGAATCGGCTCCGCAACGCCAACCAGGGTGTCGCCACTCTTGTGAACGGCGCGGCGGTAACCAGGTTCCCGTACGCCAATCTGAATTCCAACGTGAACACGCTGGCAGGAACCCACGCCTATCTGGAACTGGCCACAAACGACGGCAACACCAACTACAACGGTCTGCTGGTCTCTCTGAAGCGCCGCTATTCGAAGGGTCTGGGCTACGGCATCAGCTACACGTTCAGCAAGAACTTTGCCGACTTCGTGGATAACCTGACGGGCGGTTCCACCCCGGCCAACGCCTACAACTACAGCCTGGAGCGCAGCTTCTCGCCGTTCGACGTTCGCCACAAGCTGGTCGGGAATGCCGTCTACAGTCTGCCCATCGGGCAGGGTGGCAAATTCCTCAGCAATAACTCGCGCGCCAGCAAGCTGGTGGGTGGCTGGCAACTGAACTCTATTGTGACCCTGCAGGGCGGTATTCCGTTCACCGCCACCGCTCCGGATAACTCCGCCACCGGCGGCAGCCACGCCAGCCGCGCCAATTGCATTGGCGATCCATTCGCCGGCGCCACGCAGGATCCGCGCCGGATTGTGGGTGCCAACTCTCCGGGTTTCTTCCTGAATCCGGCGGCGTTCTCCACCGTCGCGCTCGGCCAGTTCGGAACCTGCGCCCCCCGCGCCTTCCATGGTCCGGGCCTGATGAACATGGACATCAGCCTCTTCAAGACGTTCGTAGTAACCGAGCGCCTGAAGGTTGAATTCCGCAGCGAGTTCTTCAACTCGTTTAACCACGCGAACTTCGCCAATCCTTCGGCCAATGCCGCGCCCGCGTCCATTGCGTCCTTCGGCAAAATCACCGGTGCCATTGGCGAGCCCCGGGACATTCAGTTCGCCCTGAAAATGTACTTCTAAGAAGGACCTAAGAAACTGATGAAGCCCCTGCTAATCTTCGTTGCATCTGCCTGCGCATTCGCGCAGTTGCCTTACAGCACTACTATCCAGCCTGCCACGGTTGATCGCGAAATCGCGGTCAACCGGGGCTCGCCGGCCCTCTGGCAGAGTTTGAAAAAGCTCCATACCCGGGCCAGCCTCATGATGATCACCGCGCACCCCGACGATGAAGACGGCGGGATGCTTGCGTACGAGTCACGCGGCCAGGGTGCGCGCGTTTCGCTGCTCACGCTCAATCGGGGAGAGGGCGGCGCGAACGTAATGTCGCCCGATTACTTCGACGCTCTCGGCCTGGTTCGTACCATGGAACTGCTATCCGCCGGACGCTATTACGGCGTGGATCAGTACTGGACGCGCGTAATTGACTACGGCTTCTCGAAGACCAAGGCCGAATCCATTTCACGCTGGACGCATGACCGTGTTCTCTATGACGTGGTGAAGGTTGTCCGGCAGGTTCGCCCGCTCGTGATTACGTCGGTGTTCGTGGGCGGTACCAGCGACGGCCATGGCAACCACCAGACGGCCGGCGCCATGGCGCAGGAAGTCTTCCGCGCCGCCGGCGACCCCAACGTATTTCCGGACCAGATCAAAGCCGGCCTGAAACCCTGGAATCCGCTGAAGGATTATGCCCGCGCCCCCAATTCCCGGCGCGGCGGCGGCAGCCAGCTCTCCGTCAACGTTGAAGTTCCCGAAGGCGATTACGACCCCATCCTGGGCGCTTCTTACCAGCAGATCTCGCGCGAAGGCCTGGGATATCAGAAATCGCAGAATGGCGGCAGCTCCATTCCGAACGCCGGCCAGATGATGAGCGCGTACCACCGCTATGCCTCTGAAGTCTCCGTGCCCGATAAGGAGACCGGCTTCTTCGACGGTATCGATACCTCGCTTTCCGGAATCGCAGCGCTTGCGGGTAACAGTCCCCCGGCATTTCTAACCGATGGCCTGCGCCAGATCAACGCTGCTGTGGAAGACGCGACAGCCAAATTCTCCGCCATCAAACCCGACGCCACCGCGCCCGCGCTGGCCACCGGCATGAAGGCCACCAGCGCCCTGATTGACGCAGTGAACAAGAGCAATTTGCCGGAGATGGCGAAGTATAACGTGACGCACGAATTGCAGGTGAAGCGCGTGCAGTTCAACGACGCTCTCGCCGAAGCCCTGGGCCTTTCCATCGCAGCCAATGTGGCGCCGGCCACGGAACCCACTTCGCCGTTCGCGGCCATGATGGGCGACCCCGAAACTTTCCGCCTCGCCATTCCCGGCCAGAAGTTCGCCGTGAAGGTCCATGTAGTGAACCAGACTGCAACGCCTGTCACGCTGAAGGCTGCGTCGGTAGAGGCGTACCAGCAGAAGGAGACCTGGACCATCGCCGCCGCCACTCCCGTTACACCTGGGCCGCTGGCGAACGCGAAAGCGCTGGACGTTCGCTTTAACGTCGCGGTGCCGGATAACGCCACCTTTACGCGCCCCTACTTCTCCCGCCCCGATCTGGAACAGTCTTACTACGACATCGCGGACGAGCGCTTTGTCAATAATCCGCTCGCCCCGTATCCGCTGGCGGCCTGGGCTGATTTCGAATATGAAGGCGCGCCCATTCGCATCGGTCAGTATGTGCAGACCATCAAGCGCGTCACCGGCTCCGGCACGGTGAAGGAACCCCTGGCGCTGGCGCCCGCCGTCAGCATTGCCATCGCGCCGCGCGCAGGCATTGTGCCGCTCGGCTCGAAGGCCTTTGAAGTGAATGCAGTGGTTCGCAGCAACGTGAAAGGCCCGGCCAGTGGCACCGTTCGTCTGAACCTGCCGGCGGGCTGGACATCAAAGCCCGCATCCGCTGATTTCACTACGGCGGATGATGGTCAGGAACAGGCCATGGTCTTCCAGGTGACGCCCGCCAACCTGGCGGAGAAGCCGTACCAGATTCAGGCCGTGGCCGAGTACAACGGACGCAAATATACCGAAGGCTATGAAGTTACCGGATACTCCGGCCTGCGGCCTTACTTCCTCTACAAGCCGTCGACCTATAGTCTTGCCGGAGTGGATGTGAAGGTGGCACCGGGGCTGAAGGTGGCCTACGTTATGGGCACGGGCGACGATGTCCCTGCTTCTCTGGAGCATCTCGGAGTGAAAGCGACCCTGCTGGGGCCCTCGGAAGTTGCCACCGGCGACCTGTCTCGTTTCGACATTATTCTGCTGGGCGTTCGCGCCTATGCGGCTCGTGAAGACGTGAAAGTCCATAACGCCCGGCTCCTGGAATATGTGAAGAACGGCGGCGTGGTGGTGGTTCAGTACAACACCCCCGAGTTCGACCATAACTTCGGACCGTACCCCTACGTGATGGGGAATAATCCGGAAGAAGTTACTGACGAAGTCTCGAAGGTGAACATCCTCATCCCCGCGCACCCCGTCTTCAACTGGCCCAACAAAGTCACCGAAAAGGACTTTACCGGCTGGGTGGAAGAGCGCGGTTCCAAGTGGATGAAGACCTGGGATCCGCAGTATCAGGCGCTGCTGGAAACGCATGATGACGGCCAGGAGGCGCAGTCAGGTGGCTTGCTTTATGCGAAGTACGGCAAAGGGATTTACGTGTATAACGCCTATGCGTTCTACCGTCAGTTGCCCGATGGCGTGCCCGGCGCCTACCGCATCTTCGCCAATATGCTCAGCCTGCCGAAAAACCCCCAGCGGTAATGCTGCGTCACGTTTTCACTCTGGGCGGAGTCAGCGCATTGCTGATCTCCGCCCAGACTGTTTCTCCCCCCTGCAAAACCTGCCATCCGCTGGAAACGGCCCGCTTCCTCGCATCACCCATGGGCCGATCTCTGGGCCCCGCGGATGTGATTCCCGCAGGCCGTGCCACACACGCGCCGTCCGGCAGCGTGCTCACAGCTGACTTCCGCAAAGGCAAGCTCTTTCATACGCTCTCGGAACGAGGGGTTACTGCCGAATACCCCGTGGCATTTCAGCTGGGGCGCGGCGTAAAAGCCCGCACGTACGCGGTCCGGATTGGCGACTATTTGCTGGAATCGCCGCTCACCTGGTACAAGTCCGGGGGCTGGGATGTGTCGCCCGGTTACGAGCAAATGCCGCTTCTCGATTTCGACCGGCCCATAACGGAGAACTGCCTTTTCTGCCACGCGGGCCGAGCCCAGGCGACCGACGCGGATGGCCGCAGGATTCCCGCTGCCAGCCTTACCGCAATCACGTGTGACCGCTGCCACGGGCCAACAGCAGCGCATGTCGCGAGCCCTTCGGCCAGCAACATTGTAAATCCCGCCAGGCTGACCGGAGCCGCCCGCGACAGCGTCTGCGAACAGTGCCACCTGGAAGGTGAGATGCGCGTCAACAATCCGGGCAAGACGCAGTGGGATTACCACCCCGGTGAGACGCTCGAAACCACCATGGCCACCTATCTCTTGCAGGATCCGGCGGAGAAGGGACGCAAGGCCGTGACTCAAGTGGAGGAACTGGCGGAAAGCAAATGCGCCGCATCCGGAAAGCTCTGGTGCGGTTCCTGCCACAACCCCCACGGTGACAAGGCGAACCGAGCCACGAAGCTGGCACAGGTCTGCGCGGGGTGCCATGCGCAGACAACTCTCGCCAAGACCCACAGGGGGAAAGCCACCGATTGCGCCGGGTGCCACATGCCTGCCCGTCCCACCAGCAACGTGGCGCATTTGGCCGTTACGGACCACCAACTCCGCCGCCCTGGTTCCCCTGCGCCACCAGCATCCGCGGGGCCGCCCGGCATCAAAGCGTGGCGCCAGCCTGCCGCCGAATTTCGCCAGCGCAACATGGCCCTTGCCGCCCTGCAACTCGCAAGCGAACGCAACCTGCCCGCCCTCGCCGCGCAGGCCACACGCCTGGTGGAGTCTCTCCCGACGAACCAACAGAGCAAGGACCCTGAAGTGCTGGCCGCGCTGGAAGTCCTTTACCTTGGGACCAGCGCCCCGGAGAAAGCGGTCCAGCTAAGCCAGTGGGCTGTCGATTCCGCCCCCCAGTCCTCTACTTTCGCCATGAACCACGGTCTGGCTCTGATGCGGGCGAACAACCTGGGGGAGGCCGAACGAGAACTCCAGAGAGCCCTCACGCTGGACCCGTCCCTGATGCAGGCAGCCGCGCAACTCGCCGTGCTGTATGACCGCCAGGGCCGCAAGGCGGATTCGCAGGCCGCCATAACGCGCTTTCTAAAATGGAATCCGCAGAGCATTCAGTTCCGGCTCGCCACGAAACCGTGATCAATCGCCGCCACGCACTATCGCTGCTGGCCGCTCCCTTGCTGGGGCAAGGCATCGCCACGCGAGGGGTCCGGCCCACACCACGAGGGAAACCGTCGGGCCTTCCCTGGGCTTCCCGGCTCACCGATATCGCCAAGCAAGCCGGGCTCACCAGACCAGGCGTCTACGGCGGCGTGGACACGAAGAAGTACATCCTCGAAACCATCGGCTGCGGCGTGGCTTTCCTCGACTACGATAACGACGGCTGGCTCGACATCTTTCTGCTCTCCGGCACCCGCCTCGAAGGTACGCCCGCAGGGGCAACCAATCGCCTCTACAAGAACAACCGCGATGGCACCTTCACCGATGTCACCGAAAAAGCTGGTCTCACGCGAACAGCCTGGGCCTCGGCGGTCGCGGTGGCGGACTATAACAACGATGGTTTCGAAGATATCTTCATCACCTGTTGGGGCCAGAACATTCTCTACCGCAACAACGGCGACGGGACCTTTACCGACGTCACCGCTCAGGCCGGACTGCTCGCGAAAGCGCCGCAGTGGGGTTCCGGCTGCACCTGGCTCGATTATGATCGCGATGGGAACCTCGACCTCGTCGTGGGTAACTACACGCCGTTCGACCTCAAGACCGCCCCGCTCCCCGGCTCAGCCGATAACTGCGTCTGGAAAGGCGTCTCCGTCAATTGCGGCCCGCGGGGCCTGCCGCACGGCGGGATCGCCCTCTACCGCAACAATGGCGACGGTACTTTCACGGATGTCTCCACGCAGTCCGGTCTGGCCAAGGCAAAATCCAGCTACGTGATGACCACGGTCGCGGCCGATTTCAATAACGACGGCTGGCCCGACATCTACGCCGCCTGCGACTCTTCCCCGAGCCTCCTCTTCCGCAATAACCATGACGGGACCTTTACCGAGACAGCCCTCGAATCAGGAGTTGCGCTTAACGAAGACGGCCGCGAACAAGCCGGCATGGGGGTCGGCCTGGGAGATTACAACCTGGACGGCCAGTTGGATATTTTCAAGACCCACTTCACGGACGACACCAGCATCCTGTACCGCAACGCGGGCGACGGTACTTTTTTCGATCAGACCGTGACTGCGGGCCTGAGCGTGGAAACCCGCTTCGTCGGCTGGGGCACCGGCATCGTTGATCTGGATAACGACGGATACCCGGACCTCTTCCTCGTCACCGGCCACGTCTATCCCGAGGTGGAAAAGAAGGTGCCGGCATACCCGTGGAAGACACCGCGCGTGGTGTTTCGCAATCTCGGGAACGGTCGCTTCGAAGAGCTGATTGACGACGCCGGACCGGGCGTCGCCGCACCCCACTCCAGCCGGGGCTGCGCCTTTGGGGACTTCGATAACGACGGCGATCTCGACATCCTGATCATGAACATGAACGAGGCGCCATCGTTACTGCGCAATGATGTTTCGGGGGATAACCGGTGGCTGAAGCTGAAGCTCACCGGCACGAAGTCGAACCGGTCTGCCATTGGAGCCCGCGTCACCGTGCAATACGGCGAGAAGCGCCAGACGCAGGAAGTGGTAAGCCAGTCGAGCTTCTATTCATCAAGCGATCGCCGGCTGCATTTTGGCCTGGGCCAGGCAGATAAAGCCGACGTGGAGATCCGCTGGCCTAATGGAACTACTGAGGGCTATGCCGGTCTTTCGGCTGGCTATTTGATTACGATTCGTGAGGGTGAGGGCGTCATCGCACGGGAACCTTTCCCCGTGCGATGACCTGTCCGGTTACGGAACATGATGCCTTCTCATTTGAGCCCGGATGCGAGAGACGGGATGCGAGAGAATAGTTATCGTGCACTACGAACCGCTGCGGTCACTTGATCAATGGGATGACGCCGTTCGTGATCGCTACGATCCGAACAAGAAGAAAGAGGAGTTTCGTCAGTACGATGACAATACTCCTCCCGTCGTCCGCGAGTTTTACCACCAGAACCACCAGTTCCAGACTCTGGCCTCAGTCCTCGAACGGGAAGCCCTCTTCGGCGGCCTGACCCGTGGCGAGATGGGGATCTGGGAGGCGATGGAGAAGCTGAATACCCTGGTGGATGACAGCGACCCCGATACATCCTTAACCCAGATTGAGCACAATCTGCAGACGGCGGAAGCCATTCGGCGGGATGGGCACCCGCGCTGGATGATCCTCACGGGCTTCATCCATGATCTGGGGAAGATGCTGTGCTTC
The DNA here is from genome assembly GCA_903929755.1 of uncultured Acidobacteriia bacterium. GTDB lineage: Bacteria > Acidobacteriota > Terriglobia > Bryobacterales > Bryobacteraceae > BOG-234. The sequence continues at coordinate 24,011 of CAIYVZ010000197.1, read as the reverse complement.
TACGACGAACCGCAGTGGGCTGTGGTCGGTGATACGTTCCCGGTCGGCTGCGCCTGGTCGAACAAGATTGTCTATCCGGAATTTTTCGCCGCCAACCCCGACTCGCTGAATCCTGCCCTGCAGTCCGAGAACGGAATCTATGAGCCCGGCTGTGGTCTCCGCAACGTCCACCTGTCCTGGGGCCACGATGAATATTTATACCGCGTAACGAAGGATTATCTGCCTGAACCCGCGCAGTACATGATCCGCTATCACTCCTGCTACCCGATTCACAGGGAAGGTGCGTACCAACATCTGCTGGACGATCATGATCGCGAGATGCTGGAATGGGTTCGACAATTCAACCCGTACGATCTGTACTCGAAGAGTGAGTCCCGTCCCAAGCTGGAAGACCACAAGGCGTTTTACGACGACCTGGTCGCGGAGTACTTCCCGAAACCCATTCGCTGGTGACAGGCATTAACGGAGAATCTCGCTGATCGCGACGCGTGCCAGATCCAGGGCAGCGTGCCAGGGCTGAAAAGACTGCAGGTCGAAATCGGTGCGGAACTTAAACGATTCCGCGTGGCGGACTTTTTAGGCTTTGAAACCAACCCGGACCACGCCGACCGGGCCAAATTCGGCCTGAATCTCGTCGCCCGGTGCAGCCATGTACACTTCCGACACTACGCCAGTCGTCATATACTGACCCGCGCGTACCGTTTCGCCGCGGCTGTTGACTTTATTCACCAGCCACTCCAGCGCGTTCAAGGGGTGTCCTAATACGGCGGCACCCGAGCCCTGGCGCACCACCTGGCCGTTCACAAGAACGTGAACCTGCTGCGCTGCCAAATCCAGGCCGCGCCAGTCCCGAACCAGCTCGCCGTGAACCCAACCGCCGTTGCAGGCGTTGTCAGCGATGAGCGAAACCGCGCCCACTTGCTCCCAGGCGTCATACCTGCTGTCCACGATCTCGATTGCAGGCAACACACCCTCAACGGCCGCCGCGATCTCATCCCGCGACCTGCCGCCCGCGACCGGTGCCAGATCCGAGCCCATCAGGAACCCAAACTCCGCTTCCACCACTCGCATGAAGAATGCACCCGACGCCAGCTCAGCTCCACTCTCCCAAAGAAACGGCGTCAGCAGACGCCCGTAAAAGGGCCCGTCCACCCCCAACTGCTGCTGCGCGATTACGTTGGTACAGGCGACTTTATAACCCGCCACGCCGCCACCGTAATGGGCCAGCCAACCGGCAACTACCCCGTCCTGAACGGCATACGCCGCGTCCAGAGACCCGGGCCGCACCTCCACGGGCAACTCCGCCAGACGCTTGTGTCCAACCCTCGCCTGTACCAGCAACTCAGCAGCTGACATCGCATTCCCTCCTACAGAAACGTCTTGAAATCCATAATGTCGCCGTCCTGCACCACGTAGTCCTTGCCTTCGGTCCGGGTCTTACCCAGTTCCCGACACCGCGCAAAGCTGCCACAGGCGATCAGATCGTCGTACGCCGTGGTTTCCGCCGAAATGAAGCTTTTCTCGAAATCGGAGTGAATCACGCCCGCCGCCACCGGAGCCTTATCGCCCGCCCGAATCGTCCAGGCGCGCGTTTCTTTCTCGCCCGTGGTCAGATACGACCGCAGCCCCAGCAAGGTATACGCCTCTTTGATCAGCGTGGCCGCACCCGTCTTCGAACCGTCTTCCACGCCCAGCCCCACCAGGTACTCCGCCCGTTCTTCGGCCGGCAGCGTAATCAGCTCCGACTCAATCTCGGCCGACACCACTACCACGCCACAACCCAGATGCGTGGCAGCATAATTCCTTACTTTTTGCACCCAAGGATTGTTCTCCGGATGCGCCAGGTCCTCTTCGCCCACATTGCAGGCAAACAGGGTCGGCTTCGCCGTCAGCAGGAACAGGCCCTTGCGGAGCGCGGCCTCTTCCTCCGACACCTCCATGGAAAACGCGTGCTTACCATCATTCAGGTGCACTTCCAGACGGTCAATCAGAGCCAGTTCCGCTGCAGCCTTCTTGTCGCCACCCCGGGCAATCTTCTGCTGCTTCAACCGGCGCTTCTGGATACTGTCCAGATCCGCCAGCACCAGTTCCGTGTTGACGATCTCGATGTCGCGGACCGGGTCCACCGTGTCCATCACGTGTTCAATGTTGGTATTTTCAAAGCAGCGAACCACCTGCACGATGGCGTCCACTTCCCGAATATGGCCCAGAAACTGATTTCCCAGACCCTCACCCTGGCTCGCCCCCTTCACCAGCCCGGCAATATCCACAAACTCAAACACAGAGGGAATAATCTTCTGCGTCTTGCTGATCTTCGCCAGCACGTCCAGCCGTTCGTCAGGGACCGTCACCACGCCCTGGTTCGGCTCAATCGTACAGAACCGGTAGTTCGCCGCCATCGCCTTCCGGCTTTGCGTCAAAGCATTGAACAGAGTACTTTTGCCAACATTGGGCAGACCTACGATTCCGGCACAGAGCATGGTTGTATGGGGTAAACTTTTTTTGGGAGCTGCAGGCCCGCAGCTTTGCACCACAAGCCTGCTCTTCTATTCTAAGACGCGCGGCCCCGGCCCCCCTGGCCCAACTCGCATTATTGAGGGCAGATCGGCCCTTCCGCAGCCTTGTTCCCCCGCCAACGGCCATGTACCCGAATAAGATTCTGCGCAAACGCCGCGGCACGGAAGTTTCCCCGTTATAGAGTTGAAGTATGTCCCAACCAGACGGCGCAGTCTCCACTGAATTCGCAGCCCCCAGGCTCCCGGAGGGCGTATTCGATATGGCCAACACCGAGCCCATCCTGGCGGAAGGGCAAAAAGTCTTCGTCTATTACAACGGCCCCACTGACCAACTCAGCGGCGTGTCCGCCGGTGCCTGTGTCCTCGATCCCGGTGCCAGCCCGCACCCGCCCCACCAGCATCCGGAGGAAGAATTCCTCATTATCGGCGCGGGCACCGGCGAAATCCTCTGCGACGGCAAGCTCACCCAGGTCGGCCCCGGAGCCATGATGTACTGCGCAGCCAACACCTGGCATGGCATCACCAACACGGGTAACACGCCCATGACTTTCTATTGGTCCAAGTGGATGGCCAAGGGCTTCTCGGCTTGAACTCTGGCGAAAGCGCCACCGCCTTCCACCACTTCCAGGTAACCGTCACCGACCTCGAACGCTCCCGCGCCTTCTATGGTGCCTTCCTCGGTCTCCGCGAATTGCCACGACCGCCGTTCAATTTTCCGGGCGCGTGGTTTCTACTGGCCAACGGCCAGGAACTCCACATCGTCTGCGTGCCCAATCCCCTGTGGCGCGCACCGCGCGTTATGGAGATCTACGAAAACCACATCGCGCTCCGCGTCCCCAGCTTTCGCACGGCTGTCGAAAGGTTGCACGCCGCTGGGTTCCATGAGGATCTGCCCGACGATCACCAGCAGAAGATCGTCATCAAGAAACACCCGCCCACCGGCTATCCGCAGGTCTATTTTTTCGACCCGGACCGCCATCTGCTGGAGTGGAACGCCGCCGTTCTGGACTGCTGAATCGCGGCGCCTAATAATTGATCTTGATCCCGGGCCCTAATATTGCGATATACGCCCCGCCCAGCACCACCGCCGCCACCCACCATCCGCGCGACCGCGACACCACCAGCGCCTCTGCCACTACCGCATACCGGGGTCGCAGGCTGTCCGCCCACATCAGCCCCGAACTCCCGCCAAACGCCGCTGGCAGGGTGGACTGCAGCAGGAGCGCCCACCCCATCGGATCCAACGCGCCGGCCACGCAACTAAACAGGCAGGCCGCGTAGTAAGGCAACCGCCCCACGGTGTTGTATTCCGCCCGTGTGGCACAGTAAGGCCACACGGCGATCACCAAAACCTTCACGGCACCCGCATACAGGGCCACCCCGAAAAGCGTCATCGCAATCCGCAGCAGCGCCTGGTTCGGCAGGCCGCTGATCACGGCGTTCCAGTCGCCCAGCCCCAGAATCCCCGAGAACAGGAAGTATCCCGCGCCCGGCAGCAGATTCAGCGCCGCCAGCAGCCACAGAAAGTACCTGCGGTTCACGTGCCCGCCAGCCTTGCCCGACGCCGCCAGCGCCACCACACCTACCGCCAGATTCACCAGCGTCCCGCCAGCTTCCACCCACCCATCGGCTCGCAGAGACGACAGATGATTGCTGGTTAGTTCCGTTGGCACCCCGCCGCGGAGCAGCGCCACCACGCCGTGGCCCACCCCTTCATGCAGCAGCGTGGCCGCGGCAGAGGCAATTACGGCCATACTCACAATGGTGATTTTGTCGTGCTCGCCGCGTTCCGGAATGCGCACCATCCGCTCCAATTTAGCGCAGTGCGCTGCCCCAGCTCAACGCAAGAGGTTTCCAGATCCGGCACAGCGATGTCCATCAGGGTAAACTACCCCTCAGTGCTCCTCGAACTATGCTCCTCGAACTAAAGAACGTTCAGAAGAGATTTGGCGGCGTCACCGCGCTCCGTGACGGCAACCTTTCTGTCGCGGCCGGTGAAGTGCATCTGCTCCTCGGCGAAAACGGTGCGGGCAAATCCACCCTGATGAAGATTGTCGCCGGCATCGTTGGCCGCGATTCCGGCAACATGCTTTGGAACGGCTCCGAAGTCTTTCTCAACAGCCCGTCGGAGGCCGGCGCCATCGGCATCGCCATGGTCAACCAGGAGTCGCTGCTCGCGCCCCACCTCACCGTCACCGAGAACATCTTTCTGGGCCGCGAAAAGAAACGGCCATTGGGCTGGGTGAATCGCCGCGCGGCCATTGATGATGCGCGCCGCATTATCGACCAATACGGCTTCCCCCTGTCACCCGATATGCTGGTCGGCCACCTGAGCCCCGCCGGACGCCAGCTCGTCGAAATCTGCCGCGCCATTCGGCATGGCAGCAGCCTGCTCATCTTCGACGAACCCACGTCGTCTCTCTCCGACACCGAAACCCAGCAGGTGTTCCGCATCGTCCGCGACCTGAAATCCCGCGGTATGGGCATCATCTACATCACCCACCGCATGGACGAACTCCGCCAGATCGGCGACCGCGTTACCGTGCTCCGCGATGGTGCCACTGTTCACTCCGGCAATATGGCCGATATCGCCACTGACCAACTCATCCACCACATGGTGGGCCGGGAAGTTGATCACATCTACGAACGCGAACATCTGCCCCCGGGCGACACTGTGCTCGAAATCCGCAGCCTTAGTGTGGAAAGCACCCACATCCGCAACATTTCCTGCTCCCTCCGAAAGGGTGAAATCGTCGGCATGGCCGGCCTCATCGGAGCGGGCCGCACCGAACTCTGCCGCGCAATCTTTGGCGTGGATACCGTCACTTCCGGCGAGATACTGCTGAACGGCCAGCCGGTGAAAATCCGTTCCCCGCGCGACGCCGTTCGCAGCGGCATCGCGCTCATCACAGAGGACCGCCAGGTTTCCGGCCTCGCCCTCGGCCTGCCCATCGCGGCCAACATGACACTGGCAAACGTGGAGCGGATCAGCCGCTTCGGCTTCCTCGACCTCATCTCGCAAAACCGCCTCTGCACCGAACTCGGCAAAAAAATGAGCCTCAAGGCCGCTTCCGTCGCCCAGGGCGCAGGCACGCTCAGCGGTGGCAATCAGCAGAAGGTCGTCATCGCCAAGTGGCTCTTCCGCCAGGCGCAGGTCTTCCTCTTTGATGAACCCACGCGCGGCATCGATATTGGTGCCAAAACCGAAGTTTTTGAACTGATGAGCGAACTCGCCCGCCAGGGTGCTGCCATCCTGATGGTCAGTTCCGAACTCACCGAACTCCAGCACGTGGCCGACCGCATCCTGGTGATGCGCCAGGGTCGGATCTCCGGGGAATTGCCCCGCATCGACGGCCAAAGCCCCAGCCAGGAACAAATCATGAAGCTCGCCGTACCCGACGCAACTCCAGCCAACGAAATCGCCGCATGAAACTCGAATCGCGCCACATCCAGAAACTCCTGCCGTTTCTCAGCCTCATTGTGCTGTTCATCGGCCTGTCCATTGCCACGCCGTACTTCCTGACCGCGAATAACCTCGCCAGCGTGGCGCGCCAGACTGCCGTCTTCAACACCATGGCGCTGGGCATGACCATCGTCATCATCACGGGCGGCATTGACCTCTCCGTCGGCTCCATTCTGGGTTTGGCCGGCCTCATTGGCGCCATGGCTCTCGAAGCCGGATACCCCGTCGCCGTCGGCGTGTTTGTCGGCATCGCGGTCGGCATGGCGTGCGGCTTCCTCAACGGCCTCCTCATCACTCGTCTGCGGATCCCGCCGTTCGTGGTCACTCTCGGTGCCCTCGGCATCTACCGCGGGGTCGCGCTGATCCTTTCCAACGGCCTGCCCGTTCACCGTATCCCGCCCGCCTTTGCGTTCGTCGGCGAAGGCAGCCTGCTGGGAATCCCGTTCGTCCTCTGGCTCCTCGTCATCTGCGCCGTCCTCGTCCACCTGGTGCTGGAACATACGCGGCTCGGCCGCTACGCCTTCGCCATCGGCAGCAACAAAATCGCGTCGGTCTACGCGGGCATTCCTGTCGACTTCCACACCACCGCTGTCTACGCCATCGGCGGCGCGCTCACTGGTCTCGCGGGCATGATTGAAGCTTCGCGTCTGATGACCGGCCAGCCCACCGCCGGCCAGGGCTACGAGCTCCAGGCCATCGCTGCCGTCGTGATTGGCGGAGGCAGCCTGAATGGCGGCGAGGGCAGCGTCATCGGCACCCTCATCGGAGCCTTCATCATGGGCCTGCTCTCGAACGGCGCCGACCTGCTGAACATCTCCAACTACTGGCAGCAGGTCATCATCGGCTCGGTGATTATTCTGGCTGTGACGCTCGACGAAGTCCGCAAACGCCGCGCCCGCTGAACGTGAAAGAATCTCCACCCCGGCACGAAGTGACACAATGTCATAGATGACTCGTCGCGATCTGCTCACCTCTGCCGCCGCTCTCGCCGGAACCGCGGCGCTTCAGGCCCAGCCTGCGTCGCCCAAACTGAAGATCGCCATCTTCTCCAAACATCTCCAGTTCCTCCAGGGTGCCGACCTTGCCAAAGCCGCGAAGGACACCGGTGCTGAAGCCATTGACCTGACCGTCCGCGAAGGTGGCCACGTGGAACCCGCCCGGGTGAAACAGGACCTCCCGCCCCTCGTGAAACTCCTCCACGATGCCGGTCTCGATACGCCCATGGTCACGGCCGGAATCCTCGACGCCACCACGCCTTTCGCCGCCGATATTCTCGGCACGCTCAACGACCTCGGCATCAAGTACTACCGCTGGGGCGGGTTCAAGTGGGAGAAGAACAAGCCCATCCAGCAACAACTCGATGAACTCCGTCCCCGAGTCGCCGCCCTCGCCGCGCTCAACGCGAAGTACCAGGCCACCGCCATGTATCACACCCACTCCGGAGTCGGTCAGGTCGGTGCCTCCATCTGGGACCTCCACGAGATCCTCAAGGGCCAGGACCCCAATCTGGTCAGCGTGAACTACGACATCGGCCACGCCACCATTGAAGGCGGCCTGGGCGGCTGGATCGAAAGTTTCCGCATCACCGGCCAGCACCTGAAGGGCATCGCCGTGAAAGACTTCATCTGGCAAAAGAACGCCAAAGGCGTCTGGGTGGAAGCCTGGCAGCCGCTGGGTACCGGCATGGTGAAGTTCCCCCAGTTCTTCGACATGGTGCGCACCTCGGGCTTCAACGGCCCCCTGCAGCTGCACTTCGAATACCCTCTGGGCGGGGCGGAGAACGGCAAGGCGAAAGACCTAACCATGTCCCCGACCGACATCCTCGCCGCCATGAAACGCGACACCACGGCACTGCATAATCTGCTGGCCGCCGCGAAGCTGGCGTAAACTCTTTCAAAGAAAGTTCCGGCCCCCGATTCATTTTGGCGGCGGATCGCTATACACTCTACAGCTATGAACCGTCGTGAACTTTTGAAGTCCGCGCCAGCCCTGGCCGCCCCGTTGCTCGCCCTGCAGGCTTCTGCCCAACCGGTAGCTCCCGCCAGTCCGCCCAAGTCCCCCGTCGCGTATAAAGGCAGGCTCCGCCCCGGCGTTGTCGCCATGTCGTTCCGGCCCCAGCTGGAAACAGGCAAGTTCACCTATGAGGACGTGGTCCGCTACGCCGCCGACTACGGTCTGGAAGGCGTGGACCTCACCTCGTACTGGGTGCCGCCAATGCTGAACTTCAAGCCCGGCATCAAATCCACCGAAATTTCCGAATTGGTCCGGCAGACCCCCGCCAACCCCACCAACCAGTGGATGGCGTCACTCCGCAGCACCGCGCACAAAAATGGCGTGCAGATCTACACGGTCGGCTCCCCCGTCAAGATGGCCCAGGCAACCCCCGAGCTCCGCCAGAAAGAGATCGCTTTCGGCAAAAAATGGATTGATATCGCGGAACGCCTCGGCTCAGGCCAGGTCCGCGTCTTCGGCGGCGGCATCGCCCCGGGTGCTACCGAGGCCCAGGCTGTCGATTGGGCTGTCGAAGTCTACAAACCCCTGCTCGATTACGGCGCCGAGCGAGGCATCATCATGGGCCTTGAAAATGACGACGAGCTCACCCGCACCTCCGACCAGTTATTCACTATCCTGAACAAGGTAAAACACCCGTGGGCGAAGCTCAATCTCGATTGCGGCAATTTCCGCAAAGATGGCTACGCGGAGACACAAAAATGTGCCCCCTACGCGGCAACCACCCACATCAAGACCATAATGGCCACCCCCGATGGCAAGCGCGAACCAGCCGACTGGACCAAACTGTTCGGCATTCTGGCCAACGGCGGATACCGGGGGTTTGTTTCGGTCGAGATGGAGCCCTATGACGCCGAGGGCCCGGTGCCGAAGTACGCGGCGGAGTTAATCCGCTGCGCCCGCCTCTTTTCCGGCGCCTAGCCACGCCCAACTCCCCTTCAGGAGCGCAGAGCCATTGCGCAATATGCAATTCTATGCTTAACTAACGGTTCGCCCCTGAACGCTTACACATGTCCATAACCACACTCGCAGTTGTGCGCAAGGCCAAAAAAGTGCCTCGCGAGACCCCGTCCATTCAAAGTCTGGACCGCGGTCTCGTCATTTTGGAGGCAGTCGCCCGCTCGAAAGATTCCATGTCCCTGGGCCAGCTCACCGCTATCCTGGGCATCGACCGGAGCAGTGTTTTCCGCCTCGCCAACACCCTGAAGCGCCGCGGCTACCTGGCGAATCCCAGCGTGGGTAAGGACTACATTCTGGGAGCCTCCGTCTGGCGCCTTGCCCGCAACTACGACTGGAGCAACATGCTGGCCAGCATCGCCCACGAGCAACTAAAAGCTCTGGCGCTGACCACCAATGAAACCGCTCACCTTGCGGTGCGCGAGGGCCGGAACGCACTTTTTATCGACCACGTGGCCTGCAGCCAGGTCATCGCTGTATCCGGCCAAACCGGCGAACTGGTGCCGCTCTACTGCACCTCTCACGGCAAGGCTCTCATCGCGGATTTCACGGCGGAAGAACTGAAAGCGCTCTATGGAACCCGGGCCCTGCCGGCCCATACGAAACATACCGTCACCACCATCGCCGACCTGGCGCACGCCTGCGAACAAATCCGTGACAGAGGTTACGCCTCCGACGACGCCGAGTTCCAAGACGGCGTTCGCTGCGTAGCCGCCCCCATCCGAGACCGCGACGGTGCCATCATCGGCTCCATCGGCATTTCCGCGCCGCGCCTTCGTTTTCCCGACGACCGCTTCGCCGAAGTGGCCCCGCAGGTGATCGCTGTCGCCCGGAAAATCGGAAAGCTCGTCAGCGCGCCCGCTGAAGCGGATTAGCGTCCCCTATATGGTTCCAACCTGTACTCGAGCGGCAGGGGTAAGCCCGATTAAAGACTGTCTGCCACCGCCCTGGCTTGACTCACTGCACGCCGGGGTATAAGCTTCCCTGAGACTGAGTCCTGGTGGATGTAATGGCGACTCAGACAAGGAAACCGCCCATGTCCCCTAAATCCTGGTATCTTACCGCCTTCGCGGCCGCTCTGGCCGTGTCCGCCGGTATCGCCGTCGCGCAGAATTACGCTGAAGACGTTCACTTCAAACCCACCTCTCTGGCTGGCTGGCACGTCCTGGGCGACGCCACGTGGAAGGTTGAGAACGGCGAGTATGTTGGCACGCCCAAGTCCCCCGCCGGGGGCTGGCTGGTTCTCGACAAGTCTTATCAGGATGTCGGGCTTTTCGGCCACTTCCAGTGCACCGGAGGGTGCAAAACCGGCGTTCTGCTGCGCGCCGAGAAGACCGGCGAAGGCATGAAAGGCCTTTACGTCGCGCTGGCCGGAGAAGACGTGGCCAGTTATGCCGTCAAACTGGACGCCGCAGGCAAAGAAACCGGCCGCGAGAAACTGCGCGCCGCAGGTGGCCAAATCCGTTTTGCCCCCGCCCCGGCTCCGGCCACAGCAACTGCCGGACGTGGTGGCAGAGGCGCTGCCGCCGCTCCAGCAGGCCTGCCCATCAACCCGCCCACGCCCGGCCTGGTCGCCAACGCCTGGAACCGTATCGAAATTGTTCTGGACGCCACCATCGTCCGCCCCTTCCTGAATGAAAGTCCCGTCGCGGGCGCGGCCGCCGAAGATTCCACCGGCAAATACGGTCCCGTCGCTCTCTATGTTGGAGGCTCCGGTGAAGTGCGCTTCAAAGACGTAGCCTACAGCGATCTCGGCGTAAAAACCCTCCCGCTGGAGAAAACATCCTCCAGCTTCCGCATGCAGAAGCTCAATGACTTCTACTACTCCTGGGGCGCAGCCGCAGCCGACTTCAACCACGACGGCATCAACGATATCGCCGCCGGGCCCTACTACTACATGGGCCCGAACTACACCAAATCCCGCGAAATCTATCTCGCACAAACCGTGAATCCCTCCACCGAATACCCCAATGACTGCATGCAGAATTTCGCGGGCGATTTCACCGGCGACGGCTGGGCCGACGAGCTCTGCATGGGCGCCATCGGCCAGCCCCTGCACCTCTACGTGAACCCGAAAAATGAAAACCGTCGCTGGGATAAATTCGACGTGGTGCCGCTCGTCCAGAAAGAAGTCTCCCTCGTGAAAGACATCGATGGCGACGGCAAGCCCGACTTCGTCTACGGTGGTGGCGGCTTCCTCCGCTATGCCAGCCCGGACCCCGCCAATCCCACCGGCCAGTGGATCGTCCACACTATCTCAGAAGAGGGCCCCTGGGGCCGTGGCCACGGCATTGGCGTTGGAGATGTCAATGGCGACGGCAAGATGGACATCGTCGATCCCTACGGCTGGTTTGAACAGCCGAAAGCGGGTGCGGCCAGCGGCCTGTGGAAGTATCACCCCGAAGCCTTCGGCAAGTGGACCGGCCACGCCTCCCCCGGCGGCGGCGAGATCGGCGTTTATGACGTGAATGGCGATGGCCTGACCGACGTGGTCGCCGTCCTGCAGGCGCACGGCTGGGGCCTCGCCTGGTTCGAACAGAAGCGCGACAAAGCCGGAAATATCTCCTTCGTCAAGCACATGGTGATTGATGACTTCGCGGGCAAGAATGCCGGCGGCGTGGTGGTCTCCGAATTGCACGGCTCCACTGTCGGCGACGTGGATGGGGACGGCATTATGGACTTCATCGCGGGCAAGCGCTACTGGTCGCATCGCGACGATTACACCGATCCCGACCCTTACGGTGCCCCCGTTCTGTACGCATTCCGAACCGTCCGGAATCCGAAAGCTCCAGGCGGCGCGGAACTCGTGCCGGAACTGATCCACAACCGCTCCGGCGCCGGCAATGCCGTTACCGCCGTCGACGTCAATAAAGACGGCCATATTGACATTCTTTCCGCCACCGACCGAGGCCTGTTTGTGTTCTGGGGCAAGGCTCGTGGCGGAGCCGCTGAAGCCAACAAAGACGCGAAGAAGTAATTTCCCGGGAGAATTAAAATGTTGCGCAAGAGATATTTCGCGATGGTGGCCGTTGCCACCGGTGTAATTGCCCTGGTACCGGCCTTTGGCGTCGGGCCCACCTTCAAGGCAGACCAGACTTTCAAAGGCTCCGCCCTCACCGGGTGGCACACCTTAGGTGCCGCCACATGGAAAGCTGATAAAGGGGAAATCATCGGCTCGCCCACGTCCGCTGATGGCGGCTGGCTGGTATTCGACAAGCCCCTCCAGGATGTTGGCTTCTACGCCAATTTCCAGTGCACGGGCGGCTGCAAAACCGGTCTCCTCCTGCGCGCCGAAAAGACCGACAGCGGCATGAAAGGCGTCTTCGTTTCGCTGAACCCGGATGACATCACGTCGTACGCCCTCACGCTCGACGCCAACGGCAAGGAACGCTCACGAACCAAGCTGCGCCAGGCTGGCGGCCAGGTGCGCATTGCACCCTCCGCAGAAGCTGCTGCCGCTGCGGCTGCGGGCCGCGGCGGACGAGGGGGACGTGGTGCCGGACGGGGTCCAATTGACCAGTTCGCCACCTCGCCCGGCATCGTGCTCCCCATGCAGCGCCCCAAAGGCGGCATCAACGCCGGAGCCTGGAACCAGGTCGAGATCCTGCTCGATGCCAACATCGTGCGCGCCTTCCTCAATGACGGCGTCGAAGCGGCCGGCGGAGCAGCCGACGATGAGTTCGGCCGCTTTGGACCCTTCGCTCTCTACGTCGGTGGTTCCGGTGAAGTCCGCTATAAGGACGTCGGCTGGAAAGACATCAATGTGAAAGACATGCCGCGCGAACAGACGTCCGCGAACTTCCGCGTGCAGCGTCTCAACGAGCACTTCTACTCCTTCTCGGCAGTTACCGGCGACGTCAATCACGATGGCGTTCTCGACGTGATCGCGGGTCCGTATGTCTACTTTGGCCCGGCCTACACAAAGTCGCGCGAACTCTATCTCGCCGAGACCTTCAATCCCTCCCGATCCTATGCCAGCAACGCCATGGTCACCGTGGCCTCCGATTTCACGGGCGATGGCTGGGTCGATGTCGTGAACTTCGGGGGTGGCGGCGCCACGCTCTACGTCAACCCGAAGAACGAACCCCACCGCTGGGACAGCTACAAAGTAGTCACTGCCGTGGCCACCGAAATCGTCGTCGCGCGCGATGTGGATGGCGACGGTAAAGACGAAATCGTTTACGGCGCCGAAGGTTACCTCCGTTATGCCAAGCCAGACCCCGCCAACCCCACCGGCCCGTGGATCGTTCACACCATCTCCGAACTCGGCCCCTGGGGCTATCTCCACAGCATCGGCGTCGGCGATGTCAACGGCGATGGCAAAATGGACATCCTCAGCACCTGGGGCTGGTGGGAACAGCCGAAAGAAGGCGCTGCCAGCGGCCTCTGGAAGTATCATCCCGAAGCCTTCGGCCGCTGGACCAGATCCTACCCCGGCGCCGGCGACATCCTCGTCTACGACGTGAATGGTGACGGTCTGGCCGACGTGGTCACCCCCATGCAGGCTCACGGTGTCGGGCTCGCCTGGTTCGAACAGAAGCGCGACAAAGCGGGTAATATCTCGTTCCTCCGCCACTGGATCATGGACGACTACCTCACAAAGAACGCCGGCAACGTCACGTTCACCGAACTGCACGCCACCGCGATGGGTGATGTGGACGGCGACGGCATCCCCGACATCATCGTGGGCAAACGCTACTGGTCGCACCAGGATGACGTCTACGATCCCGATACCTACGGCGCGCCCGTCATCTACTGGTACAAGACCGTGCGCAATCCGAAAGCCCCCGGTGGCGCCGAGTTTGTACCCGAACTGATTCACAACCGCTCCGGCGTCGGCTCCACCGTAACCGCTGTTGACTTAAACAAAGACGGAGCTCTGGACATCACCACCTCCACAGACCGCGGCACCTTCATCTTCTGGGGTAAGCCGAAAGCTGCGGGAGCCGCAAAGTGATTGCAAAGCTCCTGCTATCGGCGGCGCTGCTGGCAATACCGGCGGCAGCGCAAAAGGCTCAGTGGACGGACTTCGGAGGCAGCCCCGATAACTCACATTTCGTCACGCTGAAACAAATCAATAAGTCCAACGTAAACCAGTTACAGATTGCGTGGACTTATCCCACACAGGACAACAGCTCCTACGTCTTCAACCCCATCGTGATCGACGGCGTCATGTACGTCCTGGCTCGAAATACCTCACTGGTCGCCATGGATGCCACCACCGGCAAGGAGATCTGGATTCACGAAGGTCTGCAGGGCATCGCCCAGCGTGGCATCAACTACTGGGAGAGCAAAGACAAGAAGGACCGCCGCCTCATCTTCCAGATTCACAACCAAATCCAGGAGATCGACGCCAGGACCGGCAAGTCCATCCTCACCTTCGGCACCAGTGGCTTCGTGGATCTCCGCGAAGGCCTCGGCCGCGACGTGAACACCATTTATCGCATCAACTCCGGCACGCCAGGCAAAGTCTACGAAAACCTCATCATCCTCGGCTCCACCACAGGCGAACAATTCATCTCCCCTCCCGGCGACGTGCGAGCCTTCGACGTCGTCACCGGTAAGCTCGCCTGGACCTTCCACACCATCCCCCACCCCGGCGAGTTCGGCTACGATACATGGCCCAAAGACGCCTGGAAATACGCGGGCGGCGTGAACACCTGGGGCGAACTGTCACTTGACGAAAAGAAAGGCATCGTCTACTTCCCCCTCGGCTCCTCCACTTATGATTTCTATGGTGCCGACCGCAAAGGCGCCGATCTCTTCGCCAACTGCCTCCTCGCGCTCGACGCCAAAACCGGCAAGTATAAGTGGCACTTCCAGGAAGTCCACCATGACCTGTGGGATTACGACGCCGTCTCCGCGCCACAACTCGTCACCGTCACGCACGAAGGCAAGAAGGTAGACGCTGTCGCCCAGGCCGGCAAAACCGGCTTCCTCTATGTCCTCGACCGCGTCACGGGCAAACCCCTTTGGCCCATTGAAGAGCGCTCCGTCCCGAAGAGCGATGTCCCGGGCGAAGTGGCCGCCGCCACGCAGCCCTTCCCCACCATGCCGCCGCCCTTCTCCCGCCAGAAGTTCACGGTCGATGACATCAATCCCTATCTCTCGGCCGAAGAAAAATCAGCCCTGCGCGACCGCATTCTCAGCGCCCGCAACGAGGGCATCTTCACGCCTCCCTCCACCCGCGAAACCATCTCTATGCCCGGCAATCGCGGAGGCTCCAACTGGGGCCAGACTGCCGCCAACCCAGGCAGCGGCATGGTCTACGTCATCAGCGTGGACGCGCCCGCCATCCTGAAGCTAAAAAAGGAACAGCCGCAGAATTTTGCCGAAGCCAGTTCCACGTTTGGCCGCACCGCAGGAGGCCCCGCCGGCCAGGTTATCTATGAGCGCAACTGCGCCGCCTGCCATGGCGCGAACCGCGAAGGTGCCGGTGCCTTCCCCGCCCTCGTCTCCGTCACGGACCGTCTGGGCGCCGACGTCATCCGCGGCATTGTGCAAAACGGCCAGGGCCAAATGCCCGGGTTCGGCAATATGAGCGAACAGGATCTGGCGCAGATCATCGGCTTCCTCGCCGGCCCAGGCGGCGTGAAGGCTGCTGCAGCCGCGAAGCCAACACCGGGCCCCGTCGTCGCCTCTGGCGGCGCTCCAGCGGGCCAGAAGGCCCCCAGCGCACTGCCTGCACAGTCGCCCTACGGCATGATGGACGGCCCTGCCTATCCCGCCGGTACCGAAGGCGCGAAGGATCGCTACTTCTCCGGCTGGAACGTGATGTATAACATCATCCGTCCGCCCTGGAACACTATCGCCGCGTACGACCTCAACAAGGGCACTATCAAGTGGCAGGTCCCCGTGGGCGACAACCCCGGCATCATGTCGGAACAGCGCGGCCTCATCACCACCTCCGCCGGCATGCTCTTCCTCGCCACCGGCGAAGGCAAGATCCGCGCGTATGACGAAGAAGACGGCAAGGTCCTGTGGACCGGCACGCTACCCGCCGGAGCCCGCGGCATTCCGGCCCTCTATGAATCCGGCGGACGCGAGTACCTCGTCATCAGCGCCACCTCGCCCGTCAGCGGCGGAGCAGCCAACGCAGCCCTCGCTCCCGCAGTCGGAGCCCCCGCCGGCCCTGCAACGATCCAGCGAGCGTACGTGGCTTTCGCGCTGCCAAAGAAATAACGACTTAGGCGTGGGGCCTCCCGGGGCCCCTCAAACCCTCGACAGCTCTCGCCGCGCGTGCCAATCAAATAATCACGCACGCTTACGACGAAGGATGCCCTGCCCGCAGACGGGCGTACCCTCGCCCCCCCGCGGTATAGAGTTAGAGCTGATGCCTTCCCGCCGTGAATTCCTCCAGCAGTCTGCCGCCGTTGCAGCCCTTGCTGCCGCCCCTCAGGCTTTCAACCAGACCGTCCTCGCCCAGACGTCTTCCGGCGACTGGTATTCGCGCCCCATGCGCTGGTTTCAGCTGGCTTTCGTGGAAGATGACCCGGGCAATTACGACCCGAAATTCTGGCTCGACTATTTCCGCCGCATCCATGCCGACGCGGTTTGTCTCTCGGCCGGCGGCTGCGTGGCGTTCTATCCGACAGAGGTCCCGCTCCACTACAAGAGCAAGTTCATGGGGAGTTCGGACCCGTTTGGTGAGATGGTGGAAGGCTGCCGAAAACTGGGCATGAACGTCATCGCCCGAACGGATCCACATGCCGTCCACCAGGATGTTTATGACGCCCACCCCGAGTGGGTTGCCGTTGACGCCGAGGGCAAGAAACGCCGCCACTGGGCCGATCCCGACCTCTGGGTCACCTGCGCACTGGGGCCTTACAACTTCGGTTTCATGACCGACGTCACCATTGAGATTGTGAAGAAGTACAAAGTGGACGGCGTCTTCGCCAACCGCTGGGCTGGCTCCGGCATGTGTTACTGTGCCAGCTGCAAGTACCTCTTCCACGAGTATTCGGGCAAAGACCTGCCTCGCACCAACAACCCTCTGGACCCGGCGCGCCGCCAGTACATTCTGTGGAAAGAAGGCCGCCTGTTCGACCTGTGGCGCCTGTGGGATACAGAGATTCGGAAAGTGAATCCGCATGCGGCTTATCTGGCGAATGCCGGGGGCGGCGCGCTCAGTGAACTCGATATGAAGACCATCGGGGATCTGGCTCCCACGCTGTTCGCCGACCGCCAGGCTCGGCACGGGCTGATGGCACCATGGGCGAACGGCAAGAACGGCAAGGAATACGGCGCCACCATGGGCAATAAAGCCATTGGCGGCATTATCAGCGTGGGCGTGGAAGAGGCCTACCGGTGGAAGGATTCGGTGCAGACTTCGCCCGAAATTCAGCTCTGGATGGCGGATGGCGTGGCGCATAACCTGCGGCCCTGGATCACCAAATTCAACGCGAAGCCTATCGATAAGCGCTGGCTGCCAGTGGTGGAGAATTTCTACAACTGGCATTTCAAGAACCAAAAGTATCTGCGAAATGAAGAGTCGCTGGCGAAAGTGGCGATGGTCTTCTCGCAGCAGACGGCGCAATTCTATGGCGGCGAGAGGGCGCAGGCCAAAGTAGAGGACCACGCACTGGGCTTCTACCAGGCTCTGGTGGAGGCGCGGATCCCGTTCGACATGGTTCACGACCAACTACTGGATGAGGACCATCTGGCACGCTACACCACGCTGGTCCTGCCGAATATCGCGGCGCTGTCTGACCGCCAGTGCCGCCAGTTGACCGCCTTTGTGGAGCGCGGTGGCAGCCTGGTGGCAACCCACGAAACGTCGCTTTATGACGAGTTCGGCGTTCGACGTCCGGACTTCGGCCTCGCTTCACTCTTCGGCGCGTCGTTCGACGGCAAAATTGACAGCCAACTGCAGAACTCGTATCTGAATATCGAAAAACCGCACCCGATCACCAAAGGCCTGGAGAACGCCTCGCGCATCATTAACGGCGTGAACTGGATTCACGTGAAGGCGAACGCGCCGCTGGGGGCCAACCCGCTCACGCTGGTCCCTTCATACCCCGACCTGCCCATGGAGGAGGTCTACATGCGCACCCCGCGCACCCAAACGCCAGGTGTTTACGCGCGGGAAGTGGGCAAGGGGCGGGTAGTGTACTTCCCATTCGATTTAGACCGCACGTTCTGGGAAGTGCTCGCGGCAGACCACGGTACCGTTCTCCGCAACGCGGTGGAGTGGGCCCACCGCTCGCCGCAGCCAATGACGATAACGGGCAAGGGAATGCTGGACGTTTCGCTGTGGAGCCAGAAGGGTTCAGTCACCGCCCATATGGTGAATCTGAACAACCCGATGATGATGAAGGGGCCCGTGCGCGAATTGCTGCCTTCACCTCCGCAACACGTACGTATTACTGTGCCGAAGGGCAAGCGCGTGCAGGGCGTGCAACTGCTGGTGGCCGGGACAAAGGCCCGCTATAAAGAAGCGGGCGGGAGCATCGAAGTCGATGTCCCGCCCTTTGAACTACACGAAGCTGTTGCGGTGGATCTGCTGTAGTCTGATTACTTCGCGGCCGGCATAACGAAGCCACGGGCTGCCAGATCTTTCGGGTCCGTGGTGACGGGCGTGGCGTCGCGCCAGAGCCAGCGCATCATTTCGGGCAGGATCGCGCCGCCGTACTTCTGGCCATGGAGATTGATGCCCCAGGTGAAGTTGACATCGTACCCCTTCTTCACCATGGCGTCCTTCAGGCGAACGTTCTGGAAGAACCAGTCGCGCTTCTCGCTGTAAGTGCCGTCGGCCTGGAGCGCGCGGTTGTCGTTGCGGCCATCGCAGAAGAAGATCCGGATGGGCTTCTTCGGGCTTTCCAGAACGCGCTCGGGATACACATAACCGCCTCGAATGTCCGTGAAGCTGCCCACGTTGCTGAGCACTTTGCGGAACTCGTTCGGGCGCTCCCAGGCTACGGCGAAGGCCGCGATTGCGCCGGAACTGGAACCGCCAATTCCGCGCATTTCCGGGTCTTTCGAAATGTTGTAGTCCTTGTTAAGCGCGGGCATTAGTTCTTCCGTCACCACGCGCGCATACTTATCGTCCGGTGTGTTGTATTCAGTCCCGCGGTTTGTAGTCCGGTCACCCCAGTCAGCTGGTGTTGGCTCGGGCTGTTCCGGCGTACGGCCTGGATTGATGAAGACACCCAGCATAATCGGGATCTCGCGGCGATAGATCAGGTTATCCATCACATTCTGTGCGCGCAGATCGCCATCTTCTGCCTTAAAAGCCTGGCCATCCTGATAGACCATCAGCGCCGCCGGAACCTTCGGGTCATACTGAGCCGGCACATAGACCCAGTACGTATGCTGGGTACCAGGATACATGTTGCTCGGCAGCGTGTAAGGTCCGCGAATCTCACCCCTCGGCACGCCGTCCTGGGGCATGGAGTCCGGGCCGAGGCGGTACTGCGAATTGGGCGGGGGCCCGGGAGGCATAGGTTGCGGACCACGTCCGCCACGTCCGCGCCCGGCGGCAGCACCGGCGGCGGGAGCTTGTCCGACCGCCGGTGCTGCCGGAGCCTGCGCAAAAGAAAGGACGGCTGCGCCTGCCAGGGCCAGGGTCGTGAGTAAGACTGTTGTTCTGTTCATCGCTCCTCACTTTATATCGCATCGCAGTGCGACATAGCCAGCGAGGCTTACCGATACAGCGGCTTTTCGCCTGTGACTGAGAGCTTTACGCGATAGATGCTGGTGGTCGCCGTGATGTACAGGCTCTTCCCGTCATCGCCCCACGCCACGTTCGCCGGGGTTTCGGGGGTCTTGATAATGCCCAGATGAATTCCGGAAGGGGAGAAAACCCACACGCCGCCCGGCCCTGTGCCGTATATATTCCCCTGAGAATCCACTTTCATCCCGTCGGGCAGACCCGGCTCATTCGAGACCATCGCGCTGGCAAAAATACGACCATTCGAGACAGTGCCATCCTCGGCCAGCGCGTAGCGCATCCAGATCTTCTGCTTCTCATCGGAGTTGGAAACGTACAGCACTTTGCCGTCGGGCGAGAGCGCAATCCCGTTGGGACGCGCCAGATCCTTCACCAGCACGGTCAGCTTACCGTCTTTGTAGCGGAAAACTCCGTTAAACTTCAGCTCCTTCGCCGGATCGTCGTCCTGTTTGGGCAGACCATAGGGCGGATCGGTGAAGTACAGTGATCCGTCCGAATTGTAAACCAGGTCGTTCGGACTATTCAGCCGCTTGCCTTCATATTTATCGATGAGAACGGTCTGCTTCATGTCCCGGTCGATTTGGACAATGCGTCGATTTGTATGCTGGCAGAGCAGGACGAGACCTTCCACCGTGGCGACCATACCATTCGGCCCAATGAATGAACCGGCAGGAGCATCGGATGCGCCGCCAGCTTTCTCCAGCAGGACTTTCACTTCACCGCCTGGTGTGATGGAGCGCAGCACATTTGCAGTTACATCACTGAACCAGAGATGGCCATCCTCTCGCCACAGCGGGCCTTCCGTGAAGCCAAAGCCTCCGGCGATTTTTTCGATGATCGCGTTAGTGGGGACGATGCCGTCCAGTTCCGGACTAACCCGGGTAATGGAGCCGACACCCTTGCTCACCGGCGGAGCCGAGGCCTTCTGGCCGCACGCCACAAGCATCAGAAAAGAGGTGCATACTATCGCGTATTTCATTCGGTGAAATTATACCCCAGTGCCTGTTTTGCGCGCGTTAGATGCGATGAAATGCGCGCAGAATCTCGCGCATTCCGTACTGCAGCGCGACAGGGCGACCGTGAGGACATGCCATCGGATATTCGGTGGCAGCCAGCGCCCGGATCATCCATTCCATCTTCTGGCGGTCGAGAGGCGTGTTGATTTTGATGGCGGCCCGGCACGCGATGGAAGCCGCAATGCCTCGTCGCAGATCGGCGACGGAACCGGCGCGAAGCTCGTTTTCGGAGACTTCCAGAATCTCCAGCATCACCCGCTCCAGGTCGCCCATTCCGATCGCGGCCGGCGCGGCCTTAATGGCGATGGTGCGGTTGCCGAAGGGTTCGGAATCAAAACCAGAACTCCGCAGTTCGTCTTCGATGCGGGCGTACTCCAGTTGCTGGCCAGGTGTCAGCGTCAGAATAACGGGGATGAGCAACTGCTGAACTTCCACGCGTCCGGCGGCCTGCTGCGTCAGCACCTGTTCGAAGAGAATCCTTTCGTGCGCGACGTGCTGGTCAATGATCCAGAGACCATCAGGCCCGGCGGCGATGATGAAGCTGTTGTGTAACTGCCCCATAGGGCGCAGATCGCCGATGCGGAGCATGGTGGAATCAGCCGGGATTGAATCGAGGGGGAACCCGGAGTGCGTGTCGGGAACGCGCAGGCGCAGCGCCTCGGCGGGCCGGGGAGACACGGGTGCCTGATTAATGGGAATCCCGGCGCCGCCGAAGTCAAAGCGTCCGGCCGGAGCGGGCGGAGCCTGCATCACGAACTCGGGAACCGCTGCTTCGGGGGCATGGCTAACCACCGATTCCTGCATCATCTGCGAGAAATCGGAGTAGGGCAGGCCCGGCGCGGGCTGAGGATTCAAACTGAACGCCGGAGCCGGACGCGACTGCATGAGCTGGTCTCGAATGGCATCGCGGATAAAATCGTGCATCCAGGACCCGTGGCGGAAGCGGACTTCGGTCTTGGAGGGATGGACATTCACGTCTACTTCACCAGGGTCGCAATCGAGAAACAAGAGGGCGAACGGGAAACACGACGAGGGCATCAGGTTGTGATAGCCGCCCGAGATGGCGTGCAGCACCAGGCGATCGCGGATCAGGCGGCCATTCACGAAGATGAAGATCGAGTTGCGGTTGTTCTTCTGCACCTGGGGGCGGGATACGAAGCCGCGGAGCGTGTAGGAGGTGGGTTCGTCGTCGGGATCCTGCGCGGGCAGGCGGGCGTTCTTCGCGCCCAGATCGATTAGTTCGTCCAGGACGCGGCTGCCGAAGACCTGAAAGACGCGCTCCCGCAGAGAATCGACAGGCGTTACGTGGAGCAGGTTCGCTCCGGAGCTCCAGAGCTCGAAGGTCTTGTCGGGATGCGCGAGGCTGTAGTGCGTTACCAGTGACGCGATGTGCGCCAGTTCGGTCGAATCCGTGCGGAGGAACTTCTTGCGCGCCGGGACGTTGAAGAACAGGTCGCGGACGGAAATGGTGGTCCCGGGACCGCGGGCGATTTCGTCACACACGACGATCTTGCCACCGGCGATTTCGACGCGGGTGCCGGTTTCCTCATCGGGCGACCGCGTTTCCAGCAGGAGCCGTGAGACTGACGCGATGGAGGGCAACGCCTCGCCGCGAAAACCGAGGGTCGCGATGGACAGCAGATCGTGGACGTCATGCAGCTTGCTGGTGGCGTGGCGTTCAAAGGCCAGCAGCGCGTCGTCGCGCAACATGCCACATCCATCGTCGGCGATGCGGATGAGGCGGCGACCTCCGCTCTCAATCTCAACGCGAATCGACTGCGAGCCCGCATCAAGAGAGTTCTCCAGCAGCTCTTTGACGACGGAGGCGGGGCGCTCCACCACCTCGCCGGCCGCGATCTTGTTCGCAACGTTGTCCGAAAGTACGCGGATTCTTCCCACGCTTCTACTCTATAAGGTCGCACCCTTCTGCCAATTAGGCGATAATTGACGTGGAAGCCATGACCCTGACCGATGTCGCGCAATCGCCCACAGATCGAAGAATTCGTTTTCGCGAATTCATGGGCGCATTTAATCCTGCTGCGTCACCGGAACAATCGATCTCCCAGGGCCTGCTCGATACCGGCACCGCCAACCTCTTTCTGAACATCGCAGCCAGGGCTGAGGTTGAACCGGGTAGCGCACAGGTACTCCTCGGAGGCATAGGTACCGGTAAGACCACCCAACTGATGCTCGCGGCAGAGAACCTGCGTCAGCGTAACGCCCATCCGTTCTACGCCGAGGTCTCAAAATTTACCGATCTCAATGAAGCAGGGCCTGGCACCTTGGCCGCCATTGTGGCAGCGGAGTTGATGTCACTGCGACAGGGCAAGAAGATACCAGATCCGGACAAACGGGCACTGAATGAATTCGCCCATGGGCGCTGGGTGGAACCTGAACCGCCCGATGACGATATGGGCCTGGATGCTATCTTCGTGCGCGGCAGGCTCAGGCAGTCTATCCCCCAAGCTGTTCGGGCGGTGGGGTTGATCGAGCGCCATCTTAAAACCGCGATAGCGAGCCTGGCACTTCAGGATATTGTGTTTTTCTTCGACGGCATGGACCGTATTGAAAATCCGGAAACTTTCTGGGCCACTGTTGAACCCGATCTCGCGCTTTTCAGGCGCTTGCAAATTTCCATCGTAGTCGTGGCGCCGTGGGCACTTGCATTCCGGTCCGACGAAAGACTGCGCCAGGTATTTGATCGAGTCCATGAGTTGAGGCTTTACCAGACTGAAGTAAGCGACTCCATGCGAAATATCCTCTCAATTCGGGATAAGCACAAGCTGCTCGGCGAAGCGTCGCTGTTGCGGGTGTGCGAATTCTCCGGGGGAATCGTTCGTGACTTGATCATGCTCGCGCGCGATGCCGGAGAACAAGCGTATCTTCAGGGCGAACCGGTGATTGATCTAAGTCACGTTGCGTTCGCGACGAGAAACCTCGGCAAGAGTTATTCCATTGGTCTCGATCCCGCCCAGGCAAAACGACTCAAGCGAATCGGGACAGGTACCTCCGAATTCTCACCGTCAGCACCGGGCGACCTTGTGCTCCTGCTTAGCGGTCGGGTTCTACACCGCACCCCAACCGCCTTTCAGGTTCACCCGGCGCTTTGGTCGATCCTTCTTGGCCCTCATGCCTGAACCTTCGGCCCGTTCAGCTTTTCAAGCCGCTCGAGTTCTGGATATTCGGGGACTCCACACGTGGGCAGGTCTTGTAGTTCCCGAAACAGATTCCATTGAAATGTTGTAACAGTTCAGCCCCCTACTTGAAGGTTTCCGGCACGTCGAAAGGGTACTCGAAGAAATCTTTAAGAATCTTCACTTTAGACCTGGCGCTTTGGAACAAGACCTGGCAAGCTGGATAGTTGGGTGCTTCGAACGGCC
>CAIYVZ010000196.1 GCA_903929755.1 uncultured Acidobacteriia bacterium | reverse complement strand
CAACAACACCAGAATGCACTCCACCCTGAATTACCTCAGTCCGGCTCAGTTCGAAGAAAACTGGTACAGGGCCGAAGCAGCGGCAAGACTATAACGAATTAAGGGATACGGATTCTGAGGGCAAGGTCAGTACTGGCAGTGTTGGATGGGCATCGTGGTGGGATTGACGGTGCTAAAGTCCTGGACGACGGGCGGATACTCTCTTGGTCTAGGGACCGTACGTTGCGACTGTGGGATGGACAGACGGGGGCGGAACTGGCGGTGCTCAAGGGACATACTGAAGGTGTTACTGGCGCTAAATTTCTGGACGACGGGCGGATACTCTCTTGGGCTTGGGACGGTACGTTGCGACTGTGGGATGGACAGACGGGGGCTGCACTGGCTGTGCTGAAAGGGCATACCACAAATCTCGATTATGGTGTTGAAGTCCGTGCTAAAGTCCTGGACGACGGGCGGATACTCTCGTGGTCGGGTGACGAGACCTTGCGGCTGTGGGATGATCGGGCGGGAGAGCTACTGGTAACGGTGATGGAAGGACATAACCACCCGATTAAGGGTGCCGAAGTTCTGACAGACGGGCGGATTCTCTCGTGGGCTAAGCACAGTACCTTGCGGCTGTGGGATGTCCAGACGGGGGCTGCACTGGCGGTGCTGGAGGGGCATACCGAAGATGTCGTTGGTGCTAAAGTGCTGGACGACGGCCGAATCCTCTCGTGGTCTTGTGACAGTACCTTGCGGCTGTGGGATGGCCAGGCGCGTACGGCACCACGCCTCAGCCCCCCCACACAATGCCTCTGGGTTAGGCCCCACTTGCGATTTTTTTATGGCGGGGAGCGTCTGAAACCGGCGGTTCTGGCGGGGCATACTCGCGGGATTAACGGTTTCGAAGCCCTGGGCGACGGGCGGATACTCTCGTGGTCCGATGACAAGACCGTGCGGCTGTGGGATGGTCAGACGGGGGCTGCACTGGCTGTTCTGGAGGGGCACACTGACTCAATTGACGGTGCTAAAGTCCTGGACGACGGGCGGATACTCTCTTGGGCTGAGGACAGTACGTTGCGGCTGTGGGATGTCCAGACGGGGGCTGAACTGGCGGTGCTGCGGGGGCATTACAAAGGGGATGAAGGATTTGGCCCAGGGACTATTAATGGCGCTAAAGTCCTGGCCGACGGGCGGATCCTCTCGTGGTCCGTTGACGGTACGTTGCGGCTGTGGAATGGTCAGACGGGGGCTGAACTGGCGGTGCTGTGGGGGGGCGATGACTCAGTTGACGGTGCTGAAGTGCTGGGCGACGGGCGGATACTCTCGTGGTCCCATGACGGTACGTTGCGGCTGTGGGATGGTCAGACGGGGGCTGAACTGGATGTTCTGGAGGGGCATACTGACTCAATTGAGGGTGCTGAAGTCCTGGACGACGGGCGGATTCTCTCTTGGTCCCAGGACAATAGCTTGATACTGTGGGATGGCCAGACGGAGGAGGAGGGACTGGTGCTGGAGGGGCATACCAATGCAGTTGTTGGAGTCAAAGTCCTGGACGATGGCCGAATCCTCTCGTGGTCTTGGGACAGGACCTTGCGGCTGTGGGATGGCCGGACAGGATCTGCACTGGCTGTTCTGGAGGGGCATACTTCGAGGATTGACTTTGCCGAAGTTCTGGACGACGGGCGGATCTTCTCGGTGTCTGGGGACGACTTCCGGTTGTGGGATGGTCAAACGGGAGGTGCCCTGGCAGAATTTGATGCCAGCAACACACCGGAGAAATGTCTCACCCTGCTGGAGGCGTCACGCACCCTATCCCTAATCGGCAAGCGCCTGCGGTCAAGTCTTTATTCCGAAATGTATCTTTGTTCTGAAACTTTATACGGCCAAGGTAAGCCAGCCCGCGATGGGGGCGTAATCTTTTCCGGGGGGCGTCCGCAGATTCTTCGCTACATCACGGGGCTAAATTGAACAGGGCATGGCGGAATGGGCTAATGTTACGCCAGCGAAATGGCTTCGGGAGAGCCGCCTAATTTCGCTGGACAACACTTGCGGCTCGAGTCGCGTCGGAACTTACCTTCCCACCGAATTAATTACAAAGCTTTCCCCGAATCCTCGCAGCGGAGCACTTCCGTTCAGCATCGCCCGAAGCGACTAAGCCGTGGTGACGTTAGATGCCACCGCCGGATGCAAAAATAACACAAATGATCATAAAACGAACAGAATATGCTGTTGGCCAAAACGAGTGGACCAACCCTCCCGAGATTGTTTGGGCTGTCGATCCTGAAATGGCTCAGGATGAGCGAACTCTGCGTCGCCGCTACACGATGCTGGGGCCAGAACACCTGCACACGATTGCGGAAGCGATTCCTTTTGCCGCAGGTCTTAACTTTGAGGGCGAAAACGACGCGGCGGAGTTTCTTTACCGGCGCTGTCTCAGGGCCCTCGAAGTGTGGCATTCGGATGATCCACAAACGCTCAAATTGCGTCTGACCCTGGCGAAGCTGCTGCGTAAAAAAGCTCGTTACGCCGGTACCAATCGAAATGCCATCCTCCGGGAAGCGGTGGCGCACAACCGAAAGGTAGTCGAGGACAGCAGACGCTTGCTGGGGCTGGTCGATATTGACACCGCAACGGCGATAGAATTCCTCGTGATTTTATTGCGAGACCAGGGCGAGTTTCGGGCCGGGGAGGCTTTGCTGCGCGAACTCCTGAATGAGCAGACGAGCCTTTTGGGTGCTGACGATCCGGATACGCTGCAGACCACGAGATTGCTGGGGGATCTGTTTTTCGGGGAGGGGAACGACATCGCAGCCAGGGAACATTATGAACTGGCATATGAGCGAGGGAAAGTCTGGCGGAATGAGTATCATAGTCACCGCCCTGACCCGGCTAAGGAGGGTCTGGACGCTGTAATTGCCAGGATGGCCCCGAAGAAAACCGCAAAACGAAAGGTCGCAAAGAAAAATCATGCCTGAATCGAATACGTCCTCATTAGTGGATGCAGAAATGGATTGTCTGGAGCGCACCTTTCAGAGCAGGGAAGCGCGGCTTGGGTGGGCTCACCCACAAACCGTAGAAGCTGCGATTCTGCTCGCCGACGAACTGAAGGAATTCTGCGCGCACGAAAAAGCGGAAGCCCTTTACCGGCAAAGCCTGCAGGTTCTCGAGGCTGGCGGCCGGGACGAACCGGAGATGTTTGAATGTCGCCTGAAACTGTCGCATATCCTTCGACGGAGGGTTGCCGCCGGCGAATTGGACAAGGATTCAGGCCTTGGGGAAGCGGAAGCCCTGAACCGAGGAGTAGTGGAAGCATATGAGCGACTGCTGGGTCCGCTGGACACGGCCACTTCCACGGCGGTTTACTCACTGGCAAGAATGCTGCGCACCAAACGCGACTTCAGAGCGGCGGAAGCGGCACTCCTGAAGTTACTGGAGCAGCAGGAGCAGTTTCTGGGGCCCGATGATTCCGAAACATTGTGGACGGTGCACGTCCTTGGGTCGCTGTTCCAGGACGAAAAAAATGACGCGGGCGCAAAAACTCACTTCCAGCGCGCCGCCGAGGGAAGAGCGCGAGTCCTCGGGCCGGAGCACGAACTCACGAAAGTCTCCAGGGCGGCACTGGAAAAGACAATTGCAAAGTGGCTCCGATGAAAACAGCGAAACGAAAGCTCATAAAAAAAGATCACGCCTGAACCTGATAATGCCCCGTTTTTTGATGTCGAACGGGATCGCCTCGAGCGTATGTTGCGAAGCCGGGAGCAGCGTCTTGGTGTGGATCAGGGCGGCGGAAGCAGCGCTCGGGGCGTTACTGGAGCAACAGGAGCAGTTACTCGGGCCCGACGATCACGAAATTCTGGAGACGGTGGACCTCCTTGGGATGATGTTCCTGCACGAAGGCGATGATGCGCGCGCCAGGACACATTTCCAGCGCGCTCTTGAGGGAAGTACCAGAATGCTGGGCGCCGAGCACGAATTCACGAATGCCTATCGTGAGAGCCTGCAGGATAGTATCGGGGGAATTGACGGCAAACTGAAATAGTTTACCGCCCCACTCCCTGGCTTTGACTGGGGGACTCCCCACGGCGTGCACTTCCAGCTGAAGCAGAACAAACGGACCACCGGAAGGGTCAGCGAACAAGCTATGGGGCCACCTCTCGAGTGTGCGTTTCTGCTGCGATTCGGGGCGCTTCGGGGTCCGGTGTGGCGATGGGGACCGAGATTCCTGCTGAAGTGAATCCGACGGAGCGTTTCCGGAACCGGCCACCCGTCGCACTGTCTGAATTGGGTAACATGACGTCAATCGCTTTGGCGAATTCCGCGCCGCTCACCACACTGTCGGCCTCATAGGCCAACTGGCCGGCGTGAATATAGGCCTCGCGCAACTGCGCGAAACTGAAACCTGCGGACCGACGTGCCATAGCAAACGTCTCTTCCTCACTTACAGCACCACGGATCTTGCCGCGGATATACTCGGCGCGCAGCGCCTCGCTGGGCGGCTTGAATTCAACCACACGATCAAAGCGTCCCGGGCGGCTCAGAATGGCTGGATCGAGCGCGTGAGGGTTGTTTGCCGTGGCGACCACAATGACGCCGTCGCTGGTTGCAATCCCATCCAGACAATTCAGGAAGTGGGCCAGGGAGATTCGATGTTTGGGCCGGTGGCCAGACTCGGAGGAGAAGTGGCGATCCAAATCTTCCATCACAATGATGGTCGGGCCGTGCTCGACTGCCCAGGTGAACAGGGAACTAAGTGCGGCATCATCGGCATCCGCATCCCCCCAGTTAATGGCGGCAATGGAAATGCCCGGGTGGGAAGCCATCACGCGAACTACACTCGTCTTGCCGTTTCCCGGCGGTCCATGCAGCAGGTAACCACGGCGGAACGGCATGTCATTTTCTTTGAACCACTCGCGACGTTGCAGGAACGTCTCGAAGTCCGAACGGAGGAGTCTGGTGATGCTCGGGTCCAGAACTACGCTGTCCCAGCCGCCGCGAGGCACCGTTAGTGTCTCGTTGGCGCCGTTCACAACGAAAATCGTCTTTCCCTTCTTTTGCTTCAACATCAGGCCGCCCAGCAGATTGAGCAAGCCAGCGAGATCCTGCTTTCTGACCGCTACAAGGGTTGTCGTTTCGTTGCTGATCGAGCGATGGTAGTCGATATGCTGGAGGCGGAAGAATATAACTGGCTTTTCTATACCGGCGAACCAGATTGCCACGGGTGTTTGACCCCAGTCGGCATTCCACAATACGTGGGATCCATCGCCATCAATAAATTCGACTGGTTTGACAGAAACGATGGGAGCTTCGCCAGTTGGAATTTGCCAATCAACGACCGCAGCAGCGGCCACGGCACTACTCGCGGCATTTTTTTGGAGGGCGACGCCGGGAAGCGCCTGACCGCAGAAAAACGGCTCAATTGGTAATTCGGCTTCAAGAATAACGGCGTCCGAGAACGAGACGCCGAGACGCTCCTCAACCCATGCTTCGTATGGCGAAAGGGCCGACCGGAAGAAGTCATGCGGGAGTTCGTAACGTACTACAGCAGGAGACATATCAGGAGAATACCGTGTAGGAGTGGCACCTAACGTCACATCCCACCAATCCTCGTCATCTTCGCCCGGAGCTATTATCGCAATACCCGCGAATAACTTGCGCAGGTGCTCTCTTAATGTTGGCTTACGTACTGGCGCCCCGGCAGTTATCCCGGCAGCTGAACCGGACGAGCCCGACCCCACGCAGCCCCCCAGTGACGTTTGATCGTCACGCCAGGGGCGGGAAGCTGTTGGGGTGGGCTCGTAATTATCCATATTGTGAAGAGGGCTGTGCCGCAGGAGCAGAAACACTTAGCCGATCAGCAGTCTCTCAGCCAGTACCAAGGCATCAACAGGCCAGTAGCGGGGCGGGCGCGGCTGTTGGACGCCGAATGCCCCCCGCAGCGGTCGGCAGGAAAAGAGGCGGTCGCTCCACTGTGCGGGGATCGCGTTCCTGCCGTATACGGCGCCGAGTAAAGCGCCCGTGATGGCGGCGTTGGTGTCTGTATCCTCACCGGCGCGCACGGTATTTACGAGGGCGGACTCCAGCGAGTCGGCGTGCAGTAACTGGAAAAATGCATTCTGAATCGCATTCAATACGTGACCGCTATAGCTTTTGGGCGGCTGGGTGGCGGCCTGTCGCAAACGATCAACAACGGCCTCCGCGCCGGACAACTGCTCGGCAAACTGCAGCGCATCCTTATACAGAACATCGGGAGTTGGTCCATGCGCAATTGCGCGCGCCAGGGTAACAGCGAACACTTCGTTACAGGCGGTGCAGACTCTGCTCGGATGGGTGATCTGCGCATCTGCGACTGCGAGTTGTGCCAGGACTTCCGGCGATGTATGGAAGCCAAATATGCCCAACGGGCTGATGCGCATCAGGGCGCCGTTCGCCTCGCTGGCATCTGAGCTGCCTGATCGCAAATGTGTTGCCAGCGACGCGCCGCTGGCCCGCAGACGACTGAGTGCGCTGAGCGAGTTCCGCGTCGTATTGCCGATGTCAAAAGGACTCGATTCGAACCAATCCACATAAGCGTGGGCTGCCGCCTCAGCATCATAGCGACAGCCCCGCACGATCGACCGGGCCAGGGTCAGGGCCATCTCAGAATCATCTGTAGGCTGACCGGCGATTGTGTTCCAGGTTCCGCCATCGGTGAGGAGGTTCGGGCCTGTCGGGTAACGCTTCGCGATACTCTCGGCCGACTGAAATTCGACCAGTGAACCCAACGCATCGCCCGAAAGTTGCCCCAGAAGACATCCCTGCGCTCGGGATAGCAGCGCTGCGTCAAACATGGTCTTGCCAGGCTTCAGGTAGACGAGTGCCTCAGTGGTTGAGGGGTCAATGGGTACCGTGAGCGCGCGTAGCCATGGTTTTCCGACGAACGGCTTCACCAGCTGTGCGATGCCACCGTAGCAAGCAAATAATGGTTCAGTATTTTCCCCGAACATGTTGTACCGCACGGGTACGCCAGCCGTGTCAAATACATCCCCCCCGGCCCCGCGCAAAATGGCATGACCCGCCGCGATATCCCAGCTGACAGGACTCGCCAGTGATAACCCTACATCGCCATCGCCAGCACCTACAAGAGCGAAACGGTAGGCTACAGACGCAACGGCCCGATAACGCATGGGCGAGGTGAGCTCAATATTGACAGGAGCTTTGGGGTCGGCCGATTGGGAGACCAGCATGGTGCATGCGGACGAGGGTTTCAAGGGCCACGTTCTTTGGACCTCCACTCCGTTCCTGCGTACCGGTCCCGTTCCTTCCGCCCAACAAATCAAATCGCCGTCGTCGTCCGGTGCGGTATGCGTAAAAACTACTCCGAGAACAGGCTCGCCCTTCCTGAGAAGGGCAATGGAGACTGCCGTTCCCCTGTACCCCCGTTCTGCCGCACTTGTGCCATCATGGGGATCCACCAACCAGAGATGCCCGTGCGGGTCGGTTCCGGGACTCGTCATGCCAAGTTCTTCGCTCAAATACCCATATTCCGGGTAGGCGTTACGCAATACGTCAGCAATCATTCGATCCGCGACGATGTCGAGTTTCTCGTCGTATCCCTGATGGAATTTGTCTTGCAAAAACAGGCCCGCTGACTTGGCTGCGGATATAGCCATATCAAGGTGAGAATTGTACTTGTGGGGGGAATAGGGAGGCATTATCTCTTTCGGTAGCATGTTGTTGTTCAATTCTGGAGTCGAGCCCGAAGGCTAATCAAATCCGACGTCTGGCCCCCGTGGGAAACGGGACCTCTACGGAGAGAGCAATCCGAGCCACTGCAGTGCTCCGGGAAGCCCCCGCCCAGCAATGTGCCAGAAGTTTCTCGCCGGTTTTCCAGTCGCCGAGCAAACGCAATAATAACCGGATATGGTGTCCGGGCACGTGGCTGTATCCGAGACTGGGGTTGCAGCCCTCGTCAATTGCCAGTCGCAGTGGTGTCACGCCGGGAACTGTCGGCAGGGGAATTCCATCCGATGGTCCCGGAATAGAAATGGCACGCTCCGGCTTGAGTTCGTGGACCCGCAGCCAGAGCGTTTGGTAGGCACACACGAACAGGTTGGGTTCGCCGACCAATGTTTAAGTCTTCTGCCCGATGACCGGGGGATCAGGCATAATCGATTCCGCCGACGCCCCCGACCGGAGGTCCTGTGCGCTCCGTGCTGTTTCCAGGTTCTGCACTCGCTCCATTCGCAGACCGGCCCGGTGCTGGCACCGGAGGAGTCCTGATCGGAGATCTCTCATTCTCTCTGTGGACCGCTGGGTCATCAGCTCCAAGATTAGCCAGAAGCAGTGACATCTAACGTCACTCCCGAAATATTGCTCGGCTCGTCCGAAGGGAGTAATGAGAACAGAGGGGCCTGTGCCTCGACGCCCCCGCACCTTGTGGGGAAGATTCCAGTCTCGGAGCGCGATTTGCCGCAGAAAATATTGCGATGTTACCCTCACAACTATGCCCACTCGACGTAAAAGCAGCCATCGATGGCATGCGCTGTATGAGTACAAAACACGGCGAAACGCATTGTCTCTAGTTTTTAAATGGCCGAAGAAGCCCGAAAGTGCTGGAATGATACGCCTTGTGAAGTGTCGCCGCAGTGCTTCGACCCTGAAAGCGACTGCGGGGGCAGTCAGTCGCAGCACAAGTGACAGAGAGGGTTAAAGTGGCCATTAGAGTCGGTTTGCGTTGGACTGCTGGGTGCTTGATGGGCCTCCTGTTGATCTTGCTTGTGGTTCTGTTGCAAAGAAACTGCGGTAATCCCGGTGGCAGCAGTGGGGGTAATGTACAGCACCCCTCACCGTCTGGCACGAAGCAGAAAAAGCGAGCAGTCCGGAATGTTTGGTCTGACAGTAAAGGGTCCGAGGCAACCGTCGCACCGGGAACCGATTACTTTAGCTTTCGCCAGTCTCTGATCAATGATGGATGGAATCCTGTGATGAGGCCAGAAATAAACCACTGGGAAAACGAATTTCATGAAAATGTATGGTGCGATGAAGACGCCTGTGACAGCGATTTTGAGTCTGCACCAACTCCTGGCATGGTCCGACAGATAGCTTATGTTAAGTGCAAGAGCGACGTAAATAAGGAGCTATGTGCCGGCAAGGAAATATTTTGGTTGATTGTGGTGCGGGATCGGTTGGTCACGCGGGCCGAGGCGGATGCGGAATATCAAGCGGCGAAAACGTCTTTTTCGAATACCGAATTACGTCCAGACCCAGAACTGGATTCTGCTTATCAGGCAGCGTTAAAACTCTTTCCCGTCCCAGCATTCCTGCAAACATCTCAACGATTCTGGATGCAAGAACACAGTCTCTGCGTGGCAGGACAATCACCCCTTAACAATTGCGATGATGCTCTCAGTGCGCGGATAAAATTACTGAAGACATTAGCCTATAGCAAAGTGTATACAGCTTACGGTAAAGACTTCACGGTAGATGAAGTCACCATGGTTCTGCTTCCGATAGGTAGTCATGGAGTCTTGTGGATATTTGGCGACTACATGCCAGACATGAATATTCCTCAACCCCCGCCGAATGGTTTCCTTATAGATGAGCTCTTCGAAATACACCAGATAGGGTCACAAACATTTATCAAGCCTAATGACGAGATTTATATTTCCGATAAGGAGATCGTCTTCCCAATACCCTATCTGGTAACGCTGCGGCAAGGGCAGCTGAAAGGGCCCTACTTCAGAATTCAGTAGGATAACCAGTGCAGCGATACCCGGCACCTGCATCTATAATCCGCGTCCCGCAGCGTGGACCAGAGAGAGAACCGTCCTTATCTGCTACGAGGTGCGCAGGCGCTCCTTGTAGTAACGAGCATTGGTGCGAATATCCTCCGGTTCAGCTCCCGGAACCGAAAAGTAAGGCCTGACTCTTATAATGCCCTTAATTTGGAGCGCAACCAGTTCTCCGGTTGGCTTGTGGGGTCCTCTGATGCGCCACCCGAAGTTGCCGGTTTGGAATGATTCCGGGAAAAATTCTATGTGCCTAAGTCGACTCCAATGGGCATTGTAGAGAACAGTGATTGGCTGCTGCTTTACGATCGCGTCCACCAGGCTCCAGAACACCTCATCTGGTTCCGGCTGGATACCGTCGGACGCAAGAACTGTCAGTGCCACTAATTGGTTCGCCGGGATGGAAGTCAAAGCAGCGATCGCAGACGCGAGTGTTTCCTGGACCGGGTTGTGAAGCTGAAAGCGCTCCAGAAGGTGCACCAAAGCTGTCCGCTCCGCGGCGTCACAGGCCAGTAAAGGGACGGTACCGAAGACACTACCGCCTTTGATTAACT
Source organism: uncultured Acidobacteriia bacterium (assembly GCA_903929755.1). Lineage (GTDB taxonomy): Bacteria > Acidobacteriota > Terriglobia > Bryobacterales > Bryobacteraceae > BOG-234. The sequence goes on along the minus strand of CAIYVZ010000196.1, from coordinate 17,638 downwards.
GCGAGTCGCAATCCGACATTCGGACCGAGTATCCGGTACATTCAAGCAGGGCCAGATCACGCCGAATCGTTGTCAGTGTCGTCTCGAATGCCGCCGCCAATTCTGTCCTGTTCGGCTCCCGCCCGGATTGCAGCATCCGGGCGATGCCGATGAGCCGCAGAATCTGCTCGTTGGTTCGTGCAAGGCGTTCTTCTTCCGCTGCCTGCTGTAATTCCCGTTCCGGCTCTGATGTGTCCTCAGCATAGGACAATGGATTTTCCGGTTCCTGAAGAAAATCGACTGGGAAGTAATCATTGGTGGCCGTCGCAGAAACAATCCGGGCGACATCAATCATCTCCCAGCGGTCAAAGTCCCGTGGTTTTCCCAGCAGTATTGCGTCTGACAGCTGAGCGGGAGCAAAGATCAATGATCGTGTGGACTCCTCTCCCACAGCCAGATACTCCAGGTCACACCAGCGCCTCTCCGAGATCGCCTCGGTAAGAATTCGCAGGGTTTCTGTCATGATGCCGAGTGGCGGGGCGGGTGACGGAACGGGCTGTACAATAGCCCGCCATGCCCTCACCCTGGCTGGGGGGGCTGCTTCACTGTGCAAGGCGTGTAATTTCGCCAGTGCGCTTCGAACTCTCTTGTTCGGGGGGCCGATACGGCAATGCTGTTCTACTGCCAGCAGGATTGATTCAATCTGGGGTAGTGAGAGCAGGACGCGATTGGCACCCGTCCCCCAGTTTGGCTTGAAGTAGAAGCAGGATGAATCGTCGTCAGAGGTGGACTCGAGAGGGTAGCCGAGTTCCTTGAGCCGTCGCATATCACGATAGAATGTCTTGCCGCTGACATTCATGTCCCCCCGGACCTCGAGGGAGTCAAGGCGTCTCCCTCGTGACAGAAGTTCGAGCATGAGGAGGAGACGCTCGGCCTGATCTCGTTTTGGCATATTTGTGTCGTGACCTCTGATATTTCGACAGAAGACATGGTGTTTCTGTGGACTGGCTGGCAATGTTATTGCGGTTCGCTCGGGGCGGTGCAGGGAACACGTTGACGTTAAATCAACACAAATCAACACGCGATCGATGCTCCCGGTCCATTATCGCAGTAGCCGATTACTATTGAGGAATTCGTGGGCCGTGAGGTCAGTGGATGGTGATGCCCCCACTTTGTGATTTCACTTCCTCAGCGGTCACCTCAAATCCCGCAAATGGCGGTCACCTCAAGACAGGCCAATGAGAAAGCGTCAGGACAAGCCATAGTTTTACCTTGCCGTCATGGTTTTTGTAAGGCCGAGTTTGCACCCGGGACCCGGGACAGAAACAGCGTCTGTGCGTGGGGGGAGGGCCGCCCGCCCCGGCTTGGCCCCGGAGGGGGAAACGGGAAAGAGGGAGATCAACTTCCTTGCTGCCGCAGGCGGGAGGGGGCCTGGGACCGGATCTTCCAAATTGGCGAAGCAAGCAGGAAACTGTCCTCGATCGCCTGCGCAGCTTCGGTCTACGCTGCGACGTTTCGCCTGCTGAAGAGCTGTTTCCGCGCCTTCATCCCCAGCGATATCGCCATTGTTCGGATACCGTATGGCCGCTCTTTGTAACAATCAACTGCATCTTGTATCGTGTCTGGCATCTCGATGGCAAATGAGCTTAACCTGCCCCGGCCTTGCCTTCGGGTGTATCGAGCGCACGCCCTGACGGAGCCTCGGCCGGGCCAATTGCTATCCGTGACGTAAACGCCCCTTCCGTCCAACAATTCGGGCATTTCAGTCCTGCCATTCAACGAAGCCGAACCGGATACAGCACCCAAGCGAATGATCCCTGGCGCAAGCCGATCTTGTAATCGCCGGGCCCGAACGCCGAAGTATTGGAACGGGCTTCCAGCGATGTATCGCCATTGCGGATCGAGGCGCTTCCGCTCCCAGTCATCAGCACCTGACCCCGCGCATCGATCCACTCAAACTGATAGCCTCCAGGTTCGCTTCCAAACGGGAGGATAATCGTCAATTCCAGCGGCCGCCGCGGAAGAACCGGAATCTCCTCCTGAAACACCTTCCCATCTCCGCGAGTTCCCGAACTGTCTCTCAGATTTAGCGTCGCGGGCTCGAAGGCAAGCGAAGCGACCTCCCTCGGTACGCCAGACTCGCTCCAATATCGATACCCCCCAATCGCCGCGAACAGAACCAACAGTGAAACGCCGCCGATCAGACGCAGTGTACGTTCCCGCCGCCCGATTTGCCGAATCTCCTCTTTCGCACCGAGAAACTCGGCGTAGCACGGAGAGCAGTGCGTAATATGCTGCCAGTCGTCATCCTCGACGATGGCTCGCCGCGCGGCCACCTCGCGGAGTCGCACGTCTCCCGGACATCCAACCCGCTCGGGATTAGGGAAGCTGCTCAGGATCGTCTGTTGAACGGCGGCGGCGAGGCGATTGTACTTTTGCTCAGGGGTTTCGTCCATGAACTCCACATATTATGGCAGCGAAGCTCGGGTGATTGAAAGGTACTGTAAAAATATTCGCCTCGCCGCAAACACTGCCTCAACAGAAAGGGTTTCAGCGCCCCAGAAGAAAGCGCTTCATCCAACGGCCAAACTTCATTCTCGCCGCGTCGGGATCTTTCCCCAATCGCTCGCCTATCTCGGCCCAGGTGCAGCCGTCCCGGATGAAGTTCAGCATATGGCTGACTTCCTCCTGCCCTGCGTTTGAGAACTGTTCGCCCAGAGATCTGAAGTACATTTCGCGTTGATACAGGTTCTCATATTGCGATGGGTCCGTGAGCACGCTTGAGCGCAGGAGGTCCTCCAAACCGTTCAGGCCCACGACCACGCCGCGCCGGTGCTGCCAACTGCCCGCCCTCAGATCGCGGGCTATCCATTTCGCCTCCGCCAGCAGACGGCTCTCCGGTCGCCGCCCAAAATCTGAGCCATGCCGGTACCACAGCGTGTGAACCGACCCCTCCGCGATTTCCGAAGCACGCCAGACATCCTGCAGCCAGGACACCGCAAACCTACGGAAGGAGTCCTGAATGGCTGCCGCCGCTTCGAACCAGCCCCACTCGATCTCAACCCCGTCGCGGTCGGTTCTCTCGATGCAGATAGGAACCACCGAGGCCCTCCGGTCCGGGGGTAACTGCTCAAAGTCAAATGGAAGTGTTACATACCTCGTTGTGGACATCTGCCGTCACCTCTTGCTCCACCCTCTATTTGCTCGCGACAAGAAAATCGCGCCCAGCGCGTTCGGAAAGGACGTCCGTGCTCCCTTTCTTTCAGAGGGTGCGAAATTGGCAGAGTTTCCGCCCTCTTCCCGGAATAATAACACGGAAAAACAAGAAGTCAAATATGGGTAACGCGGCTGTAATTAATGACGAGCAGCATCAGCGCCTGGAGGTGAAACTCCGTCGTGAATTTGGTGATCTTGTTCTCAAATCGCTGGCGGATGATCGCACGGAAGACATCCTGCTGAACCCCGATTCCTCGGTTTGGGTGAAGCGCATGGGAGAAGGGTTTTCACGGATCGGCGAGATGTCGGCCGCGGCGGCGGCAAGCGCTCTTGGAACGGTCGCCGCATGGCGAGGCACCGTGCTGAACCATGAGCGGCCAATTCTCGAAACCGAACTGCCCATCGATGGCAGCCGTTTCGAAGCGCTCGTTCCACCAGTAGTTCGCAGGCCGGTCTTCGCGATTCGCCTCCGGCCCAGAAGGATCTTCACGCTTCAGGAGTACGAGGCGGGGCGGATCCTCACGGAGAAGGACGACCCGGTCAACCGCCTTCGGCGCAACGATGATTTCGCATCGTCCGTGCGTGGTTTAAAGCACGTGCAAATCATCCGCGCCGCAGTGCGCGCGAGAAAGAACCTGCTCGTGGTCGGATCGACCGGAAGCGGTAAGACAACGCTGGTCAACGCGATCCTGGAGGCGCTGGCGCAATTGACCCCCAATGATCGGGTGATTTCGATTGAGGACACGACAGAGCTTCAGTGCCCGGTCAGAAACTACCTCGATCTGAGAGCGGTGGGCTCCGTGACCATGCTCGAGTGTCTGCGAGCGTGCATGAGACTGAAGCCGACCCGGATCGTGGTGGGTGAGGTCCGTGGTGCGGAAGCCCACACGCTGCTCAAGGCATGGAATACCGGGCATCCGGGCGGCGCCGCAACCGTTCACGCCAATGATGCGATGAGCGGCCTGATCCGTCTCGAAAGCCTGGTCGCGGAAGCCACGAATGCGCCGCAACAGAATTTGATCGCTGAAGCCGTGGATCTGGTGATCTTCGTGGATGAAGAGCCTGAACTCAGAGCTGGCAGGAAGGTCAGAGAGGTCTTGCTCGTCACGGGGTATCGGGATGGTCAATACCTGGTGGAGCATGTGTAGCAGTCAATCCAACGTGGAGGTAAAAGAAAGATGACAATCGTTCGCAAATCGGGTCTGGGCTCCAGACTTGGCACTCTACTCACTTTCGCGCTGGCGTTCAGCCTGCGCGCCAACGCCGCAGCCGGGGGCGGTCTGCCCTGGGAAGCGCCGATGACTGCGATTGCAACGTCGCTGACGGGGCCGGTCGCCTATGCCATCGGTCTGATCGGCATCGCAATCGCGGGCGGCGCTATGCTCTGGGGTGGTGAACTGACGGAGTTCGGGCGGCGGGCCTGCATGATCGGGCTCGTCGTATCGGTCCTCGTTTTCGCCGCGCCGCTGCTGGCCAGCGCTTTCGGTGTGAACGCGGCGGTAGTTTGATATGCCGTCTGCCGACACACCGCGTGAAATTACGATTCATCAGTCTGCGAATCGCCCCAACCAGATTCTTGGAGCGGATCGCGAATTGGTCCTTATCACGATTCTGACGGCGGTAAGCCTGGCTTTCAGCCTCGGGACGTGGTGGGGTTTTGCTGTCGCGGTCGTTTTCTGGATCGTAGCGGTGGCCGTGCTCCAAAGAATGGGCAAGGCCGATCCGCTGCTTCGCCAGATTTACCTTCGGCACATCCGCTACCAGTCGTTTTATCCGGCAAAGAGCGGGATCTATTCACTCTGCCTCCAGACGCCCATGGGGTGGCGTTAGGCACTAACTGCGTGTGCGCCGGCGAGGACCAGCGCACACGTTTCAATCTCAACCAGAAAGGAGACTCAGGAACTATGCAGCGAATAGAACACCGGGGGAAAGCACGCGGTCTTGCCGATCTTCTGCTTCCTTTTGCCCTCATAGAGGACGGCATTCTGCTGCAGCAGGATGGCTCGCTGATGGCTGGTTGGACCTATCGGGGGCCCGACATGATGTCCGCTGCTGCAGCCGAGATGGATGCCTTGAGTGCGCGCCTGAATTCGGTCTTGCGCCTGGGAAGCGGCTGGATGATTCAGTGCGACGCAATTCGCTCTCGGGCACCGGGATACCCCGAGAACGGGGCGTTTCCAGACCCGGTGACACGCGTCATCGATGACGAGCGCCGCCAGCAGTTTATGCAGGAAGGCGCCCATTTCGAGTCGGAATACTTCCTGACCCTCACCTACTTGCCGCCGGCCGAGGCAGAACAGCGGATCAAGGGCTGGATGTTAGAAGGGCGGGGAGCCTACAGCAGCGAGAGGACAGTGCAACAGACTCTCGACCATTTCCGCGGTCGCGTCGATATCTTCGAGAATGTCTTCGCACAACTCTTCCGTACAGAACGGCTCAAGCGGATCGCCGTCGAGTCCGATGAGGGGCGAGCACACACGCACGACCAGTTACTTCGTTACCTGCGCCGGTGCGTCAGCGGCATCGATCACTCCTTCTTCCTGCCTGAGATCCCCTGCTACCTGAACGAACTTCTCGCATCTGAGGACTTTTACGGTGGCATCGAACCTCAGATCGGTCGGAAGCACATCCGCGTCATAGCGATTGACGGGTTTCCGAAGATGAGTTCGCCGGGGATTCTCCGGGAGCTGGATTCCCTTCCTATTGAATATCGCTGGAACACCCGAGCGATTCTCATCGACGCTGAGGAAGCACGGGGGCTGCTCGACATGCACCGGAAAAAGTGGCGTTCCAGAATCCGAGGCTGGAAGGATCAGATCCTGAAGACGCAGGGCGGTGCGGTAAACATTCACGCGCAACAAATGGCCCTGGACGCCGAAGAAGCGATGGGAATTGCCGCAGCCGGAGATGTCCAGTTCGCCCAGTATTCGGCGAACATCATCTGTCTCGATGACGATCTCGATCGGCTGCACGAGAGCTCTCGTTCCGTGATGAAGACAATTCAGAACCTCGGTTTCTCCTGCCGGATCGAGACCGTGAACGCGGTCGAGGCGTGGCGCGGATCGCTGCCGGGGGACGGCTACTGCAACGTCCGGCGAGTCATCCTCCATTCGCTCAACCTGGCCGACATGCTTCCAATCACGTCGGTATGGGCAGGTCTTCGTCAGAATCCATCGGCGTTGATGCCAAAGCAAAGCCCGCCATTGCTGTACGCGGCGACCAGCGGCGCGACGCCTTACCGGTTCAACCTGCACGTATCCGACTTGGGGCACACGCTGGTAGTGGGGCCATCAGGCGCGGGAAAATCGACGGCGCTCGGACTGATCGCCGCCCAGTGGTTCCGTTATCCTCGCGCGCAGGTCTTCGCATTTGACCGCGGCTATTCGGTGTGGATGCTCACGTCTGCCGTAGGAGGTGAGTTCTACGATCTGGCTGGCCCGAAGACGGACCTGGCCTTCTGCCCACTGAGGGACGTAGATTCCGAATCCGATATCCAATGGGCTGTCGGATGGATCGAAGTGCTCTGCGAGCTGAACGGTCTTAAGTTCGGTCCGAAGCAGCGGAACGCCATCGCTGAAGCCGTGCTCCGCCTTCAACTCTCGCCGACGAGAACCCTGACGGAGCTATCGGCGAACGTTCAGGACACGGAGATCAGAGATGCTCTCCAGCACTTCACCGTTATGGGACCTATGGGTTCTCTGCTCGACGCAGACCACGACATGCTCGGCGACGGGCGGTTCCTTAGCTTCGAGACCGAGAACCTGATGCAGCTCGACGACAAGGCCGTCATCCCGGTTCTGCTGTATCTTTTCCGGCGAATAGAGCAGCGGCTCGATGGTTCTCCGACACTGATCCTGCTGGATGAAGCGTGGTCGTACCTGCAGCACGGCCTTTTCAGAAACCGATTACGTGATTGGTTGAAAACCATGCGGCGGAAGAACGCGGTTGTTGTGATGGCGACTCAGCAGATCAGCGATATCGCCAATTCGGAAATTGCCGATGTCGTCCTCGAAAACTGCCCGACGAAGATCCTTCTCCCGAATGCTGAATCAAGGAACCTAGGCTCCCGAAGCTTCTATGAGCGGGTAGGCCTCAACGAGCGCGAACTCGAAATCCTTCAGGTCAGCGTGCCGAAGCAGCATTATTACGTCGTCAGCAAGCTCGGGCGACGCCTTGTGGATCTTGGCGTCGGTAAGGTGGCGCTCGCGTGGGTGGGCGTCAATGGCGGGGAGGAAAGGAAAATCGTCGAAACCCTCATGGAGCAGTTCCCGAAAACGTGGCGCTCGGAGTGGCTGCGGCTAATGGGATTACCCCAGTGGGCGGAGTATCTCCGCTCAATGGAATCAGTGTCGGAACCAGATGAGGAGAAGTATTTGTGCGCAAGATGATGAAGCTTTTATTGCTCTTGATGGTCGTTGGCGTCCAGGGTCCCCAGCCGGCGGCCGCTGGAGTGTTCGCAACCGAAATCACGCAATTGCTGAACCATGCCCAGATGATCTTGGCGTTCCTTCGGCAGGGCAACCAACTCGCCAACGAGCTGAATATGTACGCAAACATGTTGCGGAACATCAGGAATATTCCGAATCAGCTCTTTGGCCCGATTCAGGCAGACATGAACTCGCTCGCGCGGATCGTACAGGGCGGGCGAGCTTTGGCATACTCTCTGGGCAACCTTGACCAGCAGTTCAGATCGACATACCCCGGCTATCAGACCACGCCAGCGGCCTATTACGTGAACTACAAGAATTGGTCGCAGACATCGCTCGACACGACGCTCGGGACATTGCGGGCGGCCGGACTCCAGGGCCAGCAACTCCAGAATGAGCAGGCGGTCATTAACTCCCTGGAGACCATGTCACAGACTGCTGGCGGTCAGATGGAGGCGCTGAACGTCATGGGGCAGATTGCCGACCAACAAGTTCAGCAATTGATGAAACTCCGCGAGCTGATGCTGGCGGATATGTCGAGCAAGCAGGCTTACCAGGCCGCAATGATTCAGCAGCAGTCGGCCAACGAGGCCGCGACGGAGTGGTTCTTCTCAAGCGGACCGGTTACCAACAGCGGCGTCACATACTGGCCGGGACGTTGAGGTGAAAGATGTTCAGCAGGTTCCATATCCGCTCGACGAGGTGGTTCCGAGGCCACTGGCTAACCGTACTCGCCGGCGCCGTTCTGTTCGCTCAGAACGCTTTCGCGCAGGCTCCCTTTAACACAACGGTTCCCGGCGACATCATGACGCAGTTCCGCAACCAGCGGATTGCGTGGACGACCAATATCTGGGTCTACGCGAACACTCTCTTCGGAATCCTCGCGGTGATCGAGTTCGCATGGAGCGCCGCGGTCATGCTGCTCGAAAAGAGCGATCTGCAGTCCTGGACCTCGGCCCTCGTTCGAAAGATCATGTGGATCGGTGCCTTCTACGCCCTGCTCATCAACGGGCGGATCTGGATTCCCGCCATCATCGACAGTTTCACGCAGATCGGTGCCGGGGCTGCCGGTCTCGGAGGGCCGCTCAATCCCGGAGATGTCTTCATGCAGGGAATCGGAATCGCTGGCGCGCTGCTGGATGCCGCGAGCACTTCGGCATTCTTCACCAATCCCGGTTCTTCCCTCGCACTCGCATTTGCCGCTTTGTTGATCGTCATCTCGTACATCGTCATCACGATCAACTTCCTCGTCACGTTTGTTGAAAGCTACCTCATCATCTCCGTGGGCTTCCTGTTTCTGGGCTTTGGCGGAAGTCGGTGGACCGCGCCTTATGTGGAGCGCTACATCGGCCTCGCGGTCGCGATCGGAATCAAGATCGTGCTCCTTTACTGCCTCATTTCCGCCGGTCTTGGTCTTGGTAACGGATGGCTGGCGGAAGCGCAGGGAGTCGGCACTGCCGCTCATCCGAGCATGACGGCCTTTGATGTTATGGGCGCGGCACTTATTTTCATGATGCTGTGCTGGCAGATTCCAAAGCTGTTCGCGGCGGTTCTTGGCGGCGCACCCGCTCTCACTGGTGGTGATCTGATCTCGACAGGAATTATGCTGGGCAGTGCCGGTATCGCCGTAGCATCAGTGGGGGCCAGTGCAGTGGGTGGGCTTGCCGGCGGAGCTGCGGCGCTCGCTGGCGCGGGGTCGGCTGCATCGGCGGGAAGCTCGGGATCAAGCGGAGTTGCAAGCGCCGTCGCAAGCGTCAGCGCAGTCGGGTCCGGTGGCGGCAATGCCGTCCCTCCACCTTCAGCCGCCAGAAGCGACGGTTCCGGCAGCGGCGCGCGCCGACAACCAGATCCGCCTTCGAGCGGGTCCGGTGGCGTCTCGCTCTCGTCGTTTGGCGGAGAACCGCTCGGAGGCTCGGGTTTCGAGGGCGAAAGACCGTCGAGAGGATTCGAAGCCGTGTCCGCGAACTCTCTGCCGGATGCGCAGCCACAGAGCAGCGGTTCTCCCGCCAGCCCGCCGGTTCCACCACCACCTCCGGCAGTGGGCCGCGGAGGTGCAAGCGCATTCAGCGAACGAATCCAGAGCTTTCGAGGGCGCCTGCCTGCGCTCCCCTCGGATGCGGCTCCGCACGCAACGCCGCCCCGTATGCCAATTGATCACAACGAGTGAGAGGAACCATGTTCAGCAGCTTCACGATCAGACCCAAAGAGCGCCAACAGCGTGCTCAAGCTGAGCAATACAACCCATATCTCGCCGCTCGCCGCGAGTGGGACGAGAGGTACGGAGACCAGATCACGCGAGCGAAAAACTGGCGCACGATGGCCGCGCTTTCCGGCCTTGTTTCACTCCTCGCCACATCGGGACTCATCTGGATGTCGATCAGGTCCCGTGTGGTGCCGTTCGTCGTGCTCGTCGATAGTCTCGGCAGGCCCGTAGCCTCCGGCATCGCTGAGCAGGCGTCGGGAAACGACGACCGGCTGAGACGTGCAAGCATTTTCACCTGGATCGAAAATCTCCGCTTGGTAACGGCCGACGGCGTTACTCAGCGGAAGGCGATTGACCGCGTTTACGCGGAGATCGCAAACGGTTCCGCCGCGCAGACATTCGTCAGCGAGTTCTACCGATCTGCTCCGCCCTCCAACCGAGCTCAGACGGAAACAGTGTCGGTAGAAGTGAATTCCGTCCTGCCCACCAGTGACCGCACCTACGAAGTGGAATGGATCGAGACCACCCGTGATCTCTATGGTGCGGTGAAGGCCACGGACCACTGGAAAGGCTCGTTCTCAGTTGTCATGAACCCGCCGAAGGACGAAGGTCAGGCGCGGGTAAATCCGGTCGGCTTGTACGTAACAAATGCGAGCTGGGCCAAAGTTCTGAAGGAGAAATAGAAGTGCGAATTACCAAAATCCTGTTTTTCGGTTTTGCCGTCGCATCGTTCGGTCAGCAACCACCAGCGGTCGATCCTCCGGCGGTGAAGGTTCCCATCGAGGTAAAGAGAGAGACGCCAGCGGCTACCGTGCCTCCGCTACTTCAGCAGTACGACTTTGGCGCACAGCTGAAGGCGCTGCAGGAAGGCCAACCAGTTACCTTTCCCACAGAAGTGAGTCCAGTGTTTGCGCAGCCGCCCAAGGCGGGTACAGGCCACACGTCGGAACCGGAGGCGGTGCCGAAAGACTACCGGCCTCGGACCGAGGTACCTCTGACGCCAACGGCTTTGGAAGCAGTCCGGGTCAGCGAACGCTGGCGAGGCGAAAACAGCTCTCCGGCTGCGGGCAGCGACGGGCGAGTTCTCTACTCCTTCGGCGGGGGTTTGCCTACGGTCGTTTGCGCGCCGCTCCGTGTCTGCATGATCGAGCTTCAAGCCGGCGAGAAGATCGTCGGCGAGCCGCACATCGGCGATTCTGTCCGTTGGAATATCTCGCCCGCTCTATACGGAACCGGCGAGCAATCAACAGCCGTGATCGTTCTCAAACCGCAGACGCCTGGGCTCGACACGAATCTGCTCGTGACCACGGACCGCCGGGCTTACTACCTGCGGCTCATCTCCAAGGCCGAGGACTACGTGGCCCGAGTAGCCTTCGCCTATCCGGATGACGACAGCAATCGGAAGTGGCAGCAGCAGATGGCCGAACAAAAGGCCGCGGCTCAAAAGGAAAAGCACCCTGCCGACGTGGCGCCCGCTGTGTTCGCGGTCGAGAAGATGAACTTCTCCTACACGATCAAAGGCGGAGACGAACATATCCGGCCCCTGCGCGTGTTCGACGACGGAGCCAAGACATACATTCAGATGCCAGCCGACATCCAACATCGCGAGGCCCCCGTTCTCGTTGTGCTCGGCGCCGATGGCAAGGGCGAAATGACCAATTACCGGGTCCGCGAACAAACCTACATCGTGGATCGCCTGTTTGACCGCGCAAACCTGGTTCTGGGAACCGGCAAGAAAGCGCAGAAAGTGGAGATCAGCCGTGGTGAACCGAAAGGATAATCATCCGCCTAAAGACCAGACTGGCATGGAAGCCGATGGCGTCCACGCCATGAACTCTCCTGACGGTCTGGACATTCATCCCGAACCCCGAAAATCGGTTCGAATCAGTCGGCGCGCGGGAATGGCGATCCTCCTCGTCGTGGTCGGTCTTATGATCGCGTTTGCGTATGGAGGATACCGTCGGACGGAAAAGGCCCAAACTGCAGCGCGAGACTCCGGGCTGCCAAAGAACGTGAGTCCCGCAACGCAGGCTGGCAGCGAATTCACGAAGATTATCCCGGACGGAATTGCTCCCTTGACGCGCAAGTCTGTTACCGAACTCCAACCGCCGAACCTTGGGGCTACCGACAAGCCACAGTCGCCGTGCGGCTCGAATCCACAGACGGGGCAACCCTATCGCTTCAATCCGCAAACCGGTCAACCATGCGACGGCTTTCCGCAAGAGCGGCTCGTGGTGCGGCAGGCACCGCCACCGCGTCCGTTGCCGCCAGTTCCGCTCGTGACGGCGCATGAGCCGACTCCTGAAGAGCGGCGAGTGGCGGCGGCCTACGCGCGCGAGCAAGAGGCGCGCATCGCCCCGACGAGCATCCGCGCCCCCGCGGGCGCTTCTGCCGCCCCGGTTCTCGCCTCAAGCGGTCGGTCCGGCGCAGACGACCTCGCTCAGGTAGCCGCGCTGACCCAGGCGTTAACCGGTACGCCCCGGACCGCGACCTTAAACGTGCCTGCAGCCGCGCTACCCGCTTCGGCCCAAAGCGAAAACGAAGACCAGAACATGCAGACACGCAAGGAATCGTTTCTGGACGCCGCCCGGAGCCATCATCGAAACGACTACCTCGATTCGACGCGCGATGCCCCACACTCGTTGTTCGAAATCAAGGCCGGCTGGGAGATCCCAGCGGTCCTTGAACAAAGCATCAACTCCGATCTGCCAGGCGAACTGAAAGCCCTCATCACCGCAGGCGTCTACGACACCGCGACGGGCCAATACCTGCTCATCCCGCAAGGATCGCGCGTCGTGGGCAAATACGATTCGCGAGTCGCATACGGTCAGGACGGAGTTCAGGTGGCCTGGTCCAGAATCATTTTCCCGGATGCATCGTCGATCGACCTGGACGGTATGGTCGGACTCGACTCTCAAGGCAACGCCGGACTCCGCGACAAAGTGGACCGGCATTACGCGCGGCTGGTCGGTTTCTCGGCGCTGACCAGTCTGTTTACAGCGGCATTCGAGATTTCACATCGGCGGAACCAGAGTGTTCTGACCTCCCCGAGTTCCGCCGATGCAGCGTCGAGCGCGGTTGGTAGCCAGTTGAGCCAGACCGGCTCGCAAATCACCCGGCGGAATCTGAATGTTCAGCCAACGGTGAAGGTGCCGGTCGGTTACAAGTTCACAGTGCGCGTGAACCGCGACATTCTGTTCGAAGCCCCGTACGCGCCTATGCAAGCCGATCCGCAGCCGCTGCCCCCCGGGGAAAAAGGACTGCGACAAACAAGCGTTTGGCAGCAGGGGAAGTAGGCAGGTCCACGGGAGTCACAAATGATGAGATCCGAAATTGTCAAGGAGTTCGTGGCGATGATCGAAGCTGACGTTCATAACCGGCCGTCACCGGCTGAATTCGAGATGGCCTACCAGGCGCGCGTGGCCATGGATCGAATTCGGTTCGCAATCAAAGTAACTGATATGAACACGGAGCGATCCGAGCCGCTCAAAGAGGCGGGAATGCAACTACTCGACGCGCTGGATAGGCTCGAAGCGGCAGAGCGTCGATTCCAGGATCGCTGGCGTAACTCAAATCATTCTGTGCCGCGAAGTCACGATCGCGGGGAGGTTCATGCGACCACCGGGACTTCCCGAGCCGCCTCGTGAAACATCAGTCATCCAGAACCGAAGGGACGGAAAGAAGCGATGGCAGAAATGAACGGCGCTTATGTCCTGCTCACTGAGACAGATGTCTCTAAACAACTCAGGGTGAGCCTCGCTGCTTTACGAAAGTGGCGTGTCTTGAATCGTGGGCCACAGTTCGTCAAGATGGGGCCGCTCGTTCGATACCGCCAAACCGATATAGACGCTTGGCTGGGCTCGCTTCCGGTCGGAGGCGGGGCATGTCAAGAAGCATTTGGGACTGGACACCAAGCGTTGCTGCGGAGTGGACAACCGGCGGGGACTGCGAATGGACGACTGAAGCAAAGTGCCGCGAGTTAATAAAAGTGTCACTCCACCAAACGTTTGATCGACTTCGCGTCTCTTCTGGTTCTTCGGGGAGGTGAGGCGGTACCGAAAAGTAGCGTCTGGGCAGGGGACCTGTAGCGCAAATCTTGCGATAATTATCGGATTGGGGCCTCGCCATGGCAGTCTACAAACAACAGGAAAGTAAATTTTGGTGGTATAAATTCACGTGGAACGGGGAGTCCATCCGGCGGAGCACGAAGCAGACGAACAAACGTGTTGCCGAACAAATGGAGGCGGCGCACAAGACTTCGCTTGCCAAAGGCGAAGTAGGAATCGTCCAGAAGGCGCCGGTTCCGACATTCGAGCGGTTTTCCGAGCGGTTCATGGAGGCCATATTCGTTCGATGTGCCGAGAAACCCCGGACCGTTGCCTTTTACCGGGAGAAGCTGAACCGCCTCCTCGAATACCCGAAACTGGCGCGCGCCACTCTTGACGCAATCGACGAAGCCCTGATCGAGGAGTACGTCAAGGAACGCCGAAAGCAGGTGGCACCCGCGACCGTCAACCGCCAACTCGCAACGCTGCGGCGGGCACTGCGCCTGGCCCATGAGTGGAAGGTGATCGATCGTGTGCCCCGAATCCGTCTGCTGCCGGGCGAGCGAACGCGCGAGTTCGTGCTCACGCGCGAAGTCGAGGCGAAGTATTTGGAGGCGGTGCCGGAGCCGCTCGCTGACATCGCGATCCTAATGCTGGATACCGGCCTTAGGGACGGGGAAGCGCTCGCGTTGAAGTGGACCGACGTCCATATGCAGCCCGCCGGTGGCGCGAAATTCGGATATCTCCAGGTTCAGAAGGGAAAGTCGGCAAAGGCGCGGCGCACACTGAGCCTGACCGCGCGAGCGGTCAGCATTCTCACGGCGCGTTTGAAAACGTCCGCTTCGGAATTCGTATTCTGCGGCAAACTCGGGAAGCCCATACTTGTCACGTCGCTCGACCACCAGCACGCCAAGGTTCGTGAGTCGCTCAAGCTTCCGGCGGATTTCGTGGTCCATTCGCTCCGACACACCATGCTGACGAGGCTTGGACTGCTTGGCGTGGATGCGTTTACGATAATGAAGATTGCTGGTCACAGCAGCATCACCGTGTCACAAAGATATGTCCATCCATCGCCCGAATCAGTGGAGCGCGCTTTTGAGAAGCTGGAGGAGTCGCGGCAGGGTGTCGCGAGGATTGGTGTGGGCATAGAATTGGGCATAGGTGAAAAAGTAAGCGATCAAAAAATCGCTTTAAGTTGTTGATATAAATAAGTTTGGGCCCTTAGCTCAATGGTTAGAGCAGCGGACTCATAATCCGTACATGGTACATCAAGTGGCGTATTTTCAATTACTTACCTGTAGCACCAGGCGGGTTGAAATGTAGCGCCATTTGATGGTACTCTCGTACACATGCTGGAGTCGCACAAGATCCTCGGCGGTGAGTTGACGCTGTACACCCGGCGATCTTCTCCCATCTGGCAATGTGGGTTTTACTACAAGCGAATCCACACCCGCACATCGACGAAGACCACTGATCGGAAGCTTGCAGACGAGTTCGCAAAGCAATGGTTCTACCAGAAGATGGCGGAACTTCAGAGTGGTGTCCCTGTCCAATCTGGCAAGAGTAGGGTGTTCAAGATTGCAGCGGAAAAGGCAATCAGCCAATATGAAGCCGATGTTGCTGCTGGAACTAGGAGTGTCAGCTACATCCGGGGATTGAAGGTGCTGTTGCCGAAACTTCTGGAACACGTTGGTGCCGTCAAACTGCAAGATGCAGCGAAACCTGCATTTTGGAAAGACCTCAAGAACAGCCTGGCGAAAACAGGTATAAAGCCAGCCACTATCCACCAGTACAAGAATCTGCTGAGGATCATCCTCAATGAAGCGCATGAACGTGGAGAAATTGATTCTCCTCCTGTGTTCAGACGGGAATCTCTTGGTAAGAAAGAAGATACTCCCAGGACCCATTTCTCGGAAGCTGAGTACCGGATGCTCTTGAATGAACTCCGGAACCGTCATTTTGCCCTGATGGGGTCGGAACTGGAGGAGAAGGCAGCAGAACTATCGGATTGGGTTCAGTTTGCCGCAAATAGTGGAATGAGAATTGGTGAACAGGCAAATGTCAGATTCTGTGACGTCGAATGTCTTGAGGAAAAGGATACCGAATCCGGTCGTCCCGGCAACATCCTGATCATTCGAAACATCAGAGGCAAAAGAACAAAAAGCGGTGTCTGCAAAACATACTTTTCAGCGTTCAAGGCATTTGAAGGCTGTATGCAAAGGAGCGGTCTATCGCTGGAGAACTACAAGTCCAGTCGAGAAAAACTCTTCCGCTACTACGCCAGGGATCTTTTTCGAAAGGTTCTCGAAGCGGCAAATCTCAGGTTCACACAAGATGATCCGCCACTGAAAAGAGACCTGATGTCACTGCGTCACACATACATCTGTTTTGGATTGCAACGTGGTGTGCCAGTATTTGAGATTGCCCAGAACTGTAGAACATCTGTACAGATGATTGAAAAGCACTATGGGAAGTACCTGTCCATCGTTGGGAGCACGTCTATCAACAGGGATTTCCGGGAAGACAATAAACCGTACCAGGGTGCGATGTCTAGGGCAAGTATCCCTAGTAGGCGAAGGCAATGAGCCCTACCAGTCGATCAGAACCTTGATCCCGTATTCTCAGCCAACTGAGGAAACATGGCCCACCTCACTCCTGAATATCGGGCTTCAATCAGTGCCTTCGCCGCAAAGTTGTTGAGCGCATATACGATCTCTTCTGAGTACCGATTATCCACGTAGAACATGCACCTGTAGTTGCCTCTCATACTCTCCCCCCCTGTACAATAAACGAATACTTGTCGTACACCCAGAACGCCCTGGGTAAAGTGCGTGTTTGCATCATCGAGCGGCCTCCGTTTCCAGGACAATTTCGGTACACCCTGACCGATAGGAAGCAACCACTGTCATTGTCGGAACCCCCAACTTTTCGGCGATCTTCCTCCAGGACAATCCTTCATCCCTGAGACGAACAACCTCAGCACGCTGGAAGATTCGCTTGGGGCGTCCGAGGGTCTTGCCCTTTGCTTTTGCGGCCCGGATGCCGCAAAGTGTCCGCTCCTTGATCAGCTCACGCTCGAACTCTGCCACCGACGACAAAATGTGAAGAAGAAGTCTGGAAGTTGGGTTCTTCGAATCAGTATCAATCCCCTGAGAGATTGCCACAAACCTAATCCCCAGAGTCTCAAGAATGGCAAGCTGTTGATTCAGGTGAAGAACTGACCTCCCAAATCGATCCAGTTTGTAAACCACGACGCAATCGAATTTCCTGAGACTGGCATCTTGCATCAGTTTGTCGAGTGCAGGTCTACTGGCCTTGGACCCAGAGAATCCAGTGTCAATGTACTCACCGGCATTTTCCCACCCCATCCGGCTCAGGTACTCCCTGATTTCTTTCAGTTGAGATTCACAGTTCTGGTCGGATGTTGAGACTCTTGCATAGATCACTGCTTTCATGTCTTAAGTGTACCAAAAATATGTACCGAAAGTAAAGGCAGGGGCGCTGTTGGTTTACAAATACTTACAAAGAAAAACAGGCAAAACAGGCCGTTTGGACCTTCTCCCGACATAAATAGAAGTGATGCAAGAAGTTCAAGTCGATGGGATTCGTATCGTTCCAGTTGGTGTTGTCTTCACTGGAAGTTCCCGGCGCAAGAGCGATTGTCTGGATTCAGAATGGGGATTCCGAGGCATGTCGATCAGCATTCCGAAGTGATGTCGATCACGATTCCGAGATGAAGCCGATCAGCATTCCGATCTGATGCCGAT
>CAIYVZ010000195.1 GCA_903929755.1 uncultured Acidobacteriia bacterium | reverse complement strand
GGCCGTTCGAAGCACCCAACTATCCAGCTTGCCAGGTCTTGTTCCAAAGCGCCAGGTCTAAAGTGAAGATTCTTAAAGATTTCTTCGAGTACCCTTTCGACGTGCCGGAAACCTTCAAGTAGGGGGCTGAACTGTTACCTTCCTGGAAGAAATCAATTGGGACAAGTGTCCTGCCGAATTCGAGAAAACCCTTAGCGGGGTCACGTACACCTTCCGTGCAATCGCCCAAAAGCGCAGTGTAGTGGCATTCCGCTGTGACAGCATTCCGGAATATGATGTTCGCCTCAAACTCGACAAACTGGTTGGAAAGAACTTTCCTGAACGCTTGATCGTCTTTGCCGACAAGGTAAAGGGCCGCCAGATCTGGCAATGGATGCGACGCGAACCAGGCAAGCCCCTTGCCATTCGTGCATACCCCTGGTCGACAGGCCAGTCCGGTGAACTCCTCCTCCAGAAATTCGAACACCTGGTCGTCACCCTCGAACAGGAAGACGAGATCGGCATGGGCGACATCCTCCGTGGCGTTCGCTCCGGCTTCGATGTCGAGAAAGTCACCAGGAAATTCTATGAGCGCTTCAAGGCGGAGCATCAGAATTTCCTGAAGTTCGTCAAGGGTATCCCGGATGAGCAGATGGAGACCTGGTATGCCTCCGTCATGATCAACCGCCTGATGTTCCTCTACTTCATTCAGGCCAAGGGCTTTCTGAACGGCGACCGGGAGTACCTTCGCAACAAGCTGAAAGAGAGCCGCAGCCGCGCAAAGGACGTCTACTACCGGGACTTTCTTTGCCCGCTCTTTTTTCAGGGTTTTGCCCGCAAGAAGGAGGACCGATCCGCCGCCATGAACAAGTTGCTCGGCGATATTCCCTACCTCAACGGCGGTTTGTTCCAGAAGCACGAAATCGAAACGAAGCACGGGACGAAGATTGAGATTGCCGACAAAGCCTTCGATCAGATCTTCACCTTCTTCGCCGAATACGACTGGCACCTCGACGACCGCGAAGCTCGCGACGGCAATGAAATCAATCCCGATGTTCTCGGCTACATCTTCGAGAAGTACATCAATCAGAAGGAGCTGGGGGCGTACTACACCAAAGAGGACATTACCAGCTACATCGCTCGAAATACAATCATTCCTTTTCTTCTCGACGCGACACGCAAAGATTGCTCGGTGGCCTTCGATAGATCTGCTAGCGTTTGGCGGTTGTTGCGGGATGATCCCGACCGTTATATCTATGACGCAGTTCGCCATGGTGCCGAACTTCCTTTGCCACCCGATATCACAGCAGGGATTTGTAATATCGGGAAGCGCATCGGCTGGAATAGGTCGGCTCCACCTGAATATGCATTGCCGACCGAGACGTGGCGCGAGACCGTTGCCCGGCGCGGACGGTGCGAAGCGCTGAGGGCCAAACTGGCAGGCGGGAACATTCAAGAAGTCAATGAACTGGTAACTCTCAACCTTGATATTTGTCAGTTCGCACAAGACATCATTCAATATGCCGAGGGTCCTGAACTCGTGCGGGCTCTCTACAAGGCGATTACCCGGATGTCTATCTTGGACCCGACCTGCGGTTCTGGCGCATTTCTATTCGCCGCACTAAATATTCTCAAGCCTCTCTACGAAGCTTGCTTGCAACGCATGCAGCTATTCGTGGCCGAACTGGATGCTGGCGGTGTTCATCACCCGAAAAAATTCGAAGACCTACGTCAGATCCTTGCGGACTCGCAGCAGCACCCGAGGCAAGACTACTTCATCCTCAAATCGATCATCGTCAATAACCTGTACGGTGTGGACATCGTAGAGGAGGCCATTGAGATCTGCAAGCTACGGCTGTTCCTCAAATTGGTCGCCCATGTAGAGTCGGCCCAAAAGATAGAGCCCCTTCCCGACATTGACTTCAATATTAAAGCGGGAAACACTCTCGTTGGTTACGTTCGCGTGGCGGACATCTCAAAGGGACAGGCTAACGTCTTCCTCGAGGATCAAATCGCCCTGATCGAGGATAGAGCCAAGAGCCTTGACTCTGCGCTTGCTCAGTTTCGTCTGCAGCAGACCAAGTTGCACGGGACGGTTTCTGTCGAGGATAAAGCTGAACTTAAGCGTCGATTTGCCGAACTCGATGGGGAGCTGAACGATTTGCTCTCCGCAGAATACGGCGTCAAGAAGTCAGGACTTAAGGCGTGGTGTCAGAGCCATGCGCCGCTTCACTGGTTTAGTGAGTTCCATCAAATCATGAATGCTGGCGGCTTCAGCGTTATTATTGGGAATCCTCCCTACTTGGAATATCGAGAGGTTAAGTCAAAGTGGACTCTCCTTCCCAGTTCCGTGGCAACGTTGGCATGCGGCAATCTATACGCCTATTGCTATGAACGCTGCCTTGCACTTCAGTCTCCCAGCGGGCGGGTCGGGCTAATCATTCCGGTCGCTTCCGTAAGCACGGATGGTTACGCATCACTTCGGCGTGCGTTGACCTCGACTGGGTCCCTCGTGGTCAGTTCGTTTAACGACCGTCCCTCAAAGTTGTTCGATGGGCTTGAGCATATCCGACTCTCGATCTTGCTACATAATCGAAGCTTGCCGACGTCACTGGTCAGCGGAAAATATTGCCGCTGGTCTCATGATTGGGGATTCCGAGGCATGTCGATCAGCATTCCGAAGTGATGTCGATCACGATTCCGAGATGAAGCCGATCAGCATTCCGATCTGATGCCGATCACTTTACGAATGTAGTATCGGAATGGTGATCGGCTTCAGATCGGAACG
>CAIYVZ010000194.1 GCA_903929755.1 uncultured Acidobacteriia bacterium | reverse complement strand
GGGTCCCACCCGTTCCCATCCCGAACACGGAAGTTAAGCCCCTCAGCCCCGATGGTACTGCACGCGCAGGTGTGTGGGAGCGTAGGAAGTCGCCCGCTTCAATTTGAAAAGGCCCAGCCGAAAGGTTTGGGCCTTTTTCTTTTGCACTCCGGCTATCGCTAACTTCCGTGAAAATATGTGTTTCCGCTGGCGCGTGGAATGGAATATCATCTTGATAGCAGCGATGGCCTGATCTTTCGTCGAACATCCTCGCGTCCAACGTGCGCAGGGTACGCAGGTTCTCCCGCTCGCCAGAACTAAAAGCTGATGCCCTCTATTCTCCGTAACGCAATCCTCGCCGCTCCCCTGCTGGCCCTCGGCCTCTCGGCGGCGGAACCTTCGTCGGCCCAGCTCGAGAAGGCCTTCAATACAACCGTCAAACCGTTTATCACTACCTACTGTGTCGGTTGTCACAGCGGTAACACGCCTGCGGCGTCGTTTGATATCAAGGCCTACACCTCAACTGCTGCGGTCGCTAAAGATTTTGCCCATCTCAGCCGAATCAGTGCCCGGGTCGGAGCAAAGGAAATGCCGCCCAAGCCGGTGCCTCCACCTGCTGACGACAAGCGCCAGCAGTTTGTCGACTGGGTCAACGCTTTCCGCCGCGCCGAAGCGCGCAGGAATACCGGCGATCCCGGTGTCGTCCTGGCTCGGCGTCTCAGCAATTCCGAGTACAACTACACCATTCGGGACCTGACCGGCCAGGATCTGAAGCCAGCCAAAGAATTTCCCGTTGATCCCGCCAACACCGAAGGCTTCGACAACACCGGCGAATCCCTGGCCATGTCGACCTCGCTCCTGAATAAGTACCTCAGGGCCGCCCATGAAGTCGCGGACCATTTGGTTTTTAAACCGGATGGCTTCGACTTCTCCCCGCACCCCATGCTGGTCGAGACGGATCGCGAAAAATACACCATCCTCCGGATCGTCAACTTCTATAAGAAACAGCCCACCGATTACGCCGACTACTTCCAGGCGGCCTGGCGCTACAAGAATCGCGTTGCCCTGGGAAAACCCAACGCCACGCTCGATACGGTAGCCGCCGAGTCCAAAGTCAGTGCGAAATATCTAAAGACCGTCTGGCAGTTCCTCGATGCTCCTGCAGAAACCGTTGGGCCTGTCTCGAAAGTTCAGGGCATGTGGAACGCCCTCCCGGGGCCTTCCGACGAAACCGTCCGTGCCAAATGCATTGAGATGCGTGATTACGTCGCCCGCATCCGCAGTCACACGGCCATGCAGTTCGCCAGTCCCCTGGTGAAAGGTCTCAGCTCTACCTCTCAACCGCTGATGAACTGGAAGCTGAAGAACTTCGCTTCCAGCCGTCGGAAGTTCGATCCCGGGACGCTCCGTCTCGACTCGGATCCACCTCTCGAAGTCCCCGCGAATATGCCGAAGCTGGCAGGTCTGGGTCAGGAAGCCGCAGTGCGCTGGGCCGCGCTCGCGCTGAAGTCACGCGTGGGAGACAAGGATCTAATCATTCCTGCCGGGCAGAAGTCCCAGTATGAGGCCTCCTTTGCCCACCTGGCCGACGTTTTCCCCGATGCCTTCTATATTTCGGAACGGGGACGGTTCTTCCCCGACGACTCCGAAGATAAGGGGCGACTTCTCTCTGCCGGCTACCACAACGTGATGGGTTATTACCGCGATGACACTCCCCTCATTGAACTGGTGCTCGACGAGAAGGGCAAGGCAGAACTTGAAAAGCTCTGGCTCGAATTCGAGTACATCGCCGACTACACCACCCGCACCTACACCCAGTACTACTTCAACCAAAGTGGCGAGATCCTCGGCAACGGCCGTGAATCCGGCAGCCAGCGTCCGGAAGACAAAGCCATTACTGATGAATCGGTCATCTTCGGTCTCCGCGATCAATACATTAAGAAGGCGACTGCGGTCTCGACCAATGACCCAATCGCCCTCCAGGCCATCAATGAGCACTTCGCTCGCGTCAATTCCACCGTCCGCACCATCCAGAAGGTCCGCACCGATGCCGCACCCAGGCAACTGGAAGCTCTGTTCCGCTTCGCTGCCCGAGCCTACCGTCGGCCCTTGGCCCAGGCTGAAAAAGATGATCTCCTGGCCTTTTACAACGAACTCCGCAAGAAGGGTGAGCTTACCCACGAGGACGCTATCCGCGACACTCTGGTCAGTATCCTGATGGCACCGGAGTTCTGCTATCGCGTTGATCTTGCCGCGAATCAGTCCGGCCGCGTGACCATGCAGACTGTCGCAGCGAAAAAGCCCCAGCCCCTTCCTGATTACGCGCTTGCCAGCCGCCTGAGTTATCTCCTTTGGTCCAGCATGCCGGATGACCAACTCCTCGCCGCCGCTTCCGCTGGCGAACTTCGCAAACCGTCCGGAGTGCTCGCGCAGACCCACCGCATGCTCAAGGATGATCGTGCCCGGGCTCTGTCGACCGAATTCGCCGGCAATTGGCTCGACTACCGCCACTTCGAGGACATCGCGTCAGTGGATAGGGAACGCTTCCCTGTCTTCACAAACGACCTTCGCGACGCCATGTTCCAGGAGCCGGTCCACTTCATTGATGACATGATCCGCAATGATCGGTCCGTGCTGGACATGCTCTATGGCAAGTACACCTTCGTGAACCCTGTCCTCGCGAAGCACTACGGCATGCCGGAACTGAAAACGAAGGCGGACGAATGGACCCGCATCGACGACGCGACTGAATTTGGCCGTGGAGGCATTCTCCCCATGGCCGCGTTCCTAACGCAGAATTCCCCCGGGCTGCGCACCAGCCCCGTGAAACGCGGGTATTGGGTGGCGCGCCGAGTCCTCGGCGAGGTGATCCCCCCCCCGCCTCCGGTTGTTCCTGAATTGCCGAAGGACGAAGCCGCTATCGACCTTCCGCTCCGCGTGATGCTGGAAAAGCACCGTGCCAACCCGTTGTGCGCTGCCTGCCACGCTCGCTTCGATGCTTTCGGCCTGGCCTTTGAAGGCTACGGCCCCGTTGGGAACAAACGGGAAAAGGACCTTGCCGGCCACGTTGTGGACACGCAGGCAACCTTCCCTGGTGGCGTGCCTGGTAAGGGCCTCGACGGTCTCAAGGCCTACATTCATGAGAATCGCGAGAAAGACTTCCTTGATAATGTTTGCCGCAAATTGACGGCCTACTCCCTTGGCCGGACCCTCATGGTTTCCGACGAGACTCTCGTCGAAAGCATGAAGGCTAAGCTTACATCCGGGGGGTACAAATTTAGCGCTCTCATCGATTCCATCGTGACGAGCCCCCAGTTCATGAACCGTCGCCCGCCTACCCCGGTCGACCCAAAGAATGATAAAAATAAAGGTGCCATAGCTTATGTCCAGCCGAAACCAACTTCTGTCCAGCAAAATTGATCGCCGCGCCATCCTTCGCGGTGCCGGAGTCACCATGGCCCTGCCGTGGTTTGAGTCGCTCTCAGCCTGGGCCGCCACCGGTCAGGCTGAGTTTCCGAAGCGCTTCGCCGTTATGTTCATGGGCTGTGGTGTGAACTACAACCACTGGACGGCCGAAGGCGAGGGTGCGAACCTCAAACTCGGCAAGACGTTGCTGCCGCTCGAACCTATCAAAAAGAAGATCAACGTGATCAATGGCCTGTATAACAAGCCATCGACGGGTCACGGCATCCACCCCGCCATGACCGGCAGCCTGCTTTCCGGCGCCGAGATCGATAAGGGTCCCATCCTGCACAACGGCGTGACCGTCGATCAGATGATTGCCAACAAGATTGGCCAGGAGACCGCGCAGCCCAGTATGGTTCTGGCGTGCGAACAGCCCATGACGGGCTATCACGAAACCAACTATTCGCTCGCCTACAGCTCACACCTCTCCTGGCAGTCAGCCGACTCCCCGATTCCGAACGAGGTTTACCCTTCGCTCGCCTTCGATACGCTCTTCGAAAACCGCGGTAGTCTTCGTAACCTCAGCATTCTGGATCGCGTGAAGGATCGCGCGGATTCCCTCGGCAGGAAGATTAGTTCTACCGATAAAGCCAAGCTCGACGAATACCTGACCAGCGTCCGCGAAGTTGAAAAACGTCTGGACAGCATGCGGAAGAGCAAGGAAAAGGCCGACGAAGCTGGTAAGGGTGCGGCAAAGCCCGTGGCGATGATGGACCGCCCGGCCAACGGCCTGCCCGAAGACCAGCGCGAACACGCCCGCATGATGTGCGACATTATCGCGCTCGCATTCCAGACCGACAAGACGCGTGTGGCAACACTGCTGCTTGCCCGTGACCTCTCGGCCATGATCTACCCCTGGCTCGGAGTCAAGGAAGGCCACCACGGCGCTTCCCACTCTGATCTCTCGGACTCTTACGAGCGCATCTCGAATTTCCACCTGAGCCAGTTGGCCTACCTCGCGACAAAGCTCGATGCGATGCCCGAAGGCAACGGCACGGTGCTTGATAACTCGTTCCTGATGTTCTTCTCGAACATGTGGTCCGGGACAAAGCATGACAACTCGAAGCTGCCCATCATTACGGCGGGCGGCTACGGTGGAACCGTCCAAACCGGTCGCGTCCTCGACTATTACAAAGCCGGCGACGAAAACCGAAAAATAGCGAGCCTCTATCTCTCGCTGATGGATCGCACCGGGATCAAGCTTGACAAGTTCGGTGACGCCAGTACGCGCCTCCAGAACTTTTGAACAACACGCGTGACCAGAGGCGCAGACTCTCGTCCAGCTTAGCCCGGATAAAGACTGCTGTGGTCTGCGCCCGTGGTGAGGCTCGCCGGGACGGCGCTTTGGCAGGTGTTCCTCTCCTGTTGGTGCCCGCCCGGCGGCCTGTGCGCTTTTAAGCGCTGCAGACGTCTTCGTAATATCGCTCGTACTTGGGAATCAGACTCTCCGTGCTGAACCGCTCTACGGCGGTTCGGCGTGCGTATCCAGCAAAGCTTGCGTGCAGGTTGGCATCGCCTAAGAGCCGGAGGACGCGTGCGGCCTGCGCGTCCACATCTCCTACTGCTTCGAGGTATCCGTCGTGGCCGTCCGTGATTAACTCTGGGACGCCGCCGACCCGCGTCCCGACGCATGGCACCCCGCAAGCCATCGCCTCAAGCGCGGCCAGACCGAAGGACTCCATTTCGCTCGGCATGAGCAGGACATGCGCCAGACGGATCAGCCTTTCCACGCCGTTCTGCTTACCGACGAATTCCACGTAATCCTGCACGCCCAACTCTCCCGCCAGATGCTCTGCCGGGCCCCTGTCCGGGCCGTCGCCAACCATCAGGAGCCGTGCATTGGTCTGTTTTCGAACCGCTGCCAGAATCCGGATGCAATCCAGGACTCTCTTCACCGGACGGAAATTCGAAAGATGGATCAGCAACTTCTCGCCATCCGGGGCGAACCTGGCCAGACCCCGCCTGTCCGGATCCGGCGCATAGGTCTCGCAGTTGACGAAGTTGTGGATCACGCGTATCTCATTGGAAACGCCAAAGACCTCCTGGGTATGTCGGCGGAGATCGTGGCTGATGGCAGTGATCCCATCCGACTCCTCAATGGAGAACTTCGTAATGCCAAAGTAAGACGGATCCATCCCAACCAGCGTGATATCCGTCCCGTGGAGCGTGGTGATGAACGGCAAACGGCGCTTCTTTTGAGTCATCTGCCGGGCCAACATAGCAGAGATCGAATGCGGTACCGCGTAGTGGACATGGAGCAGATCCAGCTTGTAGCTGTCCGCCACATCCGCCATCCGCGAAGCCAGCGCCAGGCAATAGGGCGGGTACTGAAACAGAGGGTAGTTCGAGACCTCTACCTCGTGGTAGTGGATGCGGGGAATGGTCGCATCCAGACGAATCGGATTGGCGTAGGTGATGAAGTGGACGTCATGGCCCCGATTGGCCAGTTCCAGCCCCAGTTCGGTGGCCACAATGCCACTGCCTCCATACGTGGGGTAGCAGGTGATCCCGATTCGCATAATGTCCTATCGAATGTACAGGTAAAGCGTATGGCTGCGGCCTTCGCCATCGTCGGCGATGGTGACAGTCTTCACCGGAGTCCAGCCGCCAATCCCGAAATCATGGGCCACAACGCGGGTGCCCTTCTTCAACTGGGCTTCCAGAATCGGGCGTGCCTTGATATTCGACTCGGGCAGCAGGTAGACCGTAATCAGTTTCGCCGACGAATAATCCTGGGTCATGATGTCGCCATGGATGATACGCGCCAGCTTCTGCAGGCCCAGCTTCTTAATCTTCGCCTCGCTTGCCAGGTAGAGGTCCGTGTCGAGCTCCACGCCTGTCGAATCGGCCTGGAAATCACGGGCCGCCATAATCACGATGCGCCCATCGCCGCTGCCCAGATCGAACATCCTCTCGCCAGCTTTCAACTGGCCAAAATCCAGCATCTTTCGCACAATGCTGTCGGGCGTCGGGTAATACGGCGCCAGTTTCTCTCCTGCGGGCTGCGCCGTTACCTGCGCAAAGGCGCTGCCTGCCACCAGTACCAAAGCTAATTTCCAGTTCCTCAAGATCACTCCATGACCGAGGCCCAGCCCCGGCGCGACAAGTCCCAATAAATCACACCGCCCGCGATGACCGCCACCACCAGGAAAAGGTAACAGTTCAGCCCCCTACTTGAAGGTTTCCGGCACGTCGAAAGGGTACTCGAAGAAATCTTTAAGAATCTTCACTTTAGACCTGGCGCTTTGGAACAAGACCTGGCAAGCTGGATAGTTGGGTGCTTCGAACGGCC
>CAIYVZ010000193.1 GCA_903929755.1 uncultured Acidobacteriia bacterium | reverse complement strand
TGAGGGTGCCGGGGAAGCCGATCATCTTGAGGGGGCCGTTCTCCACGGGGACGCCGCCGAGGGTCTTCCAGAAGGCGGTCTGGGCATCCACATCTTTGGCGGCGAAGTGCCAGTGGCCCCACGTCATACCGGCATCGTTGGGAGCGCGGAGCTGGGCCTGGGCAGGTGCGAACGCAATCGCCCCGAGAAGAAGAAAAGCGCCGAATTTCATGAGGCTTAGCATATCAGGCAGCGGCCCGATGGGCTAAAGCCTACTTCTTGCCGTTGTCTTCGCCGTACGACGATTTCAGAAACAGCTTCTTGCCGTCCGGCAGGGTAAGATCGCGGCCGTTGGCGCGGCGCGTGCCGTTCTTGGCGAGGTAGCCGTCCACTACGATTTCGGTGCCAACGGGCAGGGCATCTTTGTTAAAGCCCATGCGGAAAAGCGCGTTGGGGGCGCCGGCTTCGACCTCCCAGGTTTGCGTTTCGCCGCTGGCGGCTTTCACTTCGATGGTGATCCAGCTGTGGGGATTGATCCATTCCACTTTTTTGACGACGCCCTTGAGTTTGATGGGGGCATTGGAGTCGAATTCGGCGGCGAAGGAATGATGGGCACGGGCGGGCAGCGCTCCAAACAGGACCAGCGCGCCGAGCGCCGCGACCATACCGGTTGTATATTTCCGCATTTGCTTCATTCTCCTCTGTGTATCGCGTTACTTGCTTTTGGCGGCCTGCGCCTGACGAATCTTCTGCGTGCCGGTGATGGTGTCTTCAATCATCCGGTAATTGCCTTCGTGGCAGGCGTATTCCAGAAGATCTTCGGGACCTTTGTAGGAGGCATCGTCCGACCACAGCGGCATCACGAAAGTCCAGGGTTTGGTCCAGACTTCGAGGTCGCTGACGGTGACTTCGTAGTTGATAACGGTGGCGCTGGCGCGGCTGAAGCGCTCGGTAAGGCGCATGTTGCCCTGGGGGAAACCGCCAAAAGGAGCGGAGCCGTCTGACTTCTGTTTATCGGAGAAATTCGTGGTTTCGACCACCAGCGTGTTGCCTTCCCAGTGGCCGCGTGCGTCGCCATTCCATTGCTTCACTGAGGCATCGAGATGGGGCTGCTTGCCGACCGGGATGATGCGCGCGTCGTGCATGCTTTCGTAGAAGATCGTGACGAAGCCGGGCGACTGGAGGATCTCCACACCCTGGTTGTACTCCTGATTCACGCGCGGCATGGGGCGGGCGATGCAGCGGTTGTAAATGGTGTGGTCCGTCCAGGAGTCGGTGGCTTCCTCTTTGGTGGGTCCGATGCGTTTGGCGGCGAGGCCGTCGGTGTATTCCTTGCGCAGACGTTCGCCGCGTTCGGTGAGGGCGGGCATGCGGCCGTTGGGGGGATCGACAATGAGCGACGTGCGGCCCGTGGGCTTGCCGGCGTCGCCAACGAACCAGAGAGCGTTGTAGCTGAAGTGCTCATTGGTCTCGATGTTGTCCGCTGCCTTCTCCTTGGCCTTGCGTTCCATTTCCTTCAGTTCCGCTTCGGTGTAGGACTCCTTGTTGCCCAGAGCCACGGGGCGCTGGAAGGGAGTCTCGGTGGCGAAAGTGAAGACGCCCTGGATATCGGGATCGCCCCACGCGGTTTTAGGCGTGGCTTTGGCCGCGGCTTTCTTTGCGGCGGCAGGCTTTGGAGCCTCGTTGCCCGCCTGCGGGGCTGCGAAGGCGAGGG